>NZ_CP018171.1:2816500-3438500 GCF_001889605.1 Aquibium oceanicum
CGTGTACTGCTCGTGGCCCGGCGTGTCGGCGACGATGAACTTGCGCTTCGTGGTGGCGAAGAAGCGGTAGGCGACGTCGATGGTGATGCCCTGTTCGCGCTCGGCCTCCAGTCCGTCGACCAGCAATGCGAAATCGATGTCCTCGCCGGTGGTGCCGTGCTTCTTCGAATCCTTCTCGAGCGCCGCCAGCTGGTCCTCGAAGATCAGCTTGGTGTCGTAGAGCAGCCGCCCGATCAGCGTCGACTTGCCGTCGTCCACCGATCCGCAGGTGAGGAAGCGCAGGAGCGACTTGTTCTCCTGCTCGGCGAGATAGGCGCGGAGCTCCGAGGGAACCCCGGCGGCCAGCGTGGCGCTGTCGTTCATCAGAAATAGCCCTCGCGCTTCTTCTTTTCCATCGACCCGGCCTCGTCGCGGTCGATCATGCGGCCCTGCCGCTCGGAGGTGCGGGCGACCAGCATCTCCTCGACGATCTCCTCCAGCGTCTCGGCCTCGGAATCGATCGCCCCGGTCAGCGGATAGCAGCCCAGCGTGCGGAAGCGGACCTTGCGGTTCTGCACGGTCTCGCCCGGCAGCAGCTTCATCCGGTCGTCGTCGACCATGATCAGCATGCCGTCGCGCTCGATCACCGGGCGCTCCTTCGCGAAATAGAGGGGAACGATCGGGATGTTCTCCTGCAGGATGTACTGCCAGATGTCGAGTTCGGTCCAGTTGGACAGCGGGAAGACACGGATCGATTCGCCGGGGGCGACGCGGGTGTTGTAGATGTTCCACATCTCCGGCCGCTGGTTCTTCGGGTCCCAGCCGTGCTGGCCGTCGCGGAAGGAGAAGATGCGCTCCTTGGCCCGGCTCTTCTCCTCGTCGCGCCTGGCCCCGCCGAAGGCGGCGTCGAAGCCGTATCGGTCGAGCGCCTGGCGCAGCGCCACCGTCTTCATGATGTGGGTGTGGGTGTTGGACCCGTGCGTGAACGGGCCGATGCCTTCCTTGACGCCTTCCTCGTTGATGTGGACCAGAAGATCGAAGCCGAGATCGGCGGCCATCCGGTCGCGAAAGGCGATCATCTCCCGGAACTTCCAGGTCGTGTCGACGTGCAGCAGCGGAAAGGGCGGCTTGCCCGGATGGAAGGCCTTCATGGCCAGATGCAGCATGACGGCCGAATCCTTGCCGATCGAATAGAGCATGACCGGCTTCGACATCGTCGCCGCCACCTCACGCATGATGTGGATGGATTCCGCTTCGAGGCGCTGCAGGTGGGAGGCCACCAGGGACATATCGGCCATTCCGTTTTCCAAAATGAGAAAGTGCGCGCTCTATGTTCGACCTGTCCGAGATATTCAAGCAAACGATTACCGAAATGTCTCCGATTGCAGGCATCTTTGCCCGAAGACACCATTGTTTGATGTCTCGACGGCTCGGGGCGGCGGCGCATATGATCCTCGCCGCGGGAATGCTCTCTTGCGCGCCGGATCGTGGTGCGGCCTCGGCTGGCATCTGAAGGTGTATGTGTCGCGCTATCTCGGCAGCGAGGAATTTCTCGCGACGCGGACCCTGGCCCCTGTCCGCCCCCCGCCATCCTTGTAAACCGCCGCGGCTTCGCCCATACAGCACGAAGCCGGAGGGATGGCCGAGCGGTTTAAGGCACCGGTCTTGAAAACCGGCGTGGGCGCGAGCTCACCGTGGGTTCGAATCCCACTCCCTCCGCCAGATGGCCTGGCAAACACATTCTCCTGCTCACGCTGAAGTGGAAAATTTGTTTTTATTTCCAAGGGATATAGGGCGAGGGCTGTTCACCTCCCAATCTTCGTGAGGTGGTGCCGGTCTCCGAGACAGGGGCATAAGGTGGATCGACCGATGAAAAAGACGATCCAGGATGAAGACACGCAGACGGTTCATGGCCGAATTCAAGGCGAAGGTCGCGCTTGAGGCGATCCGCGGTGAGGGGACGCTTTCGGAGCTGGCGACGAAGCACCAGCTTCATCCCACCAGATCACGCAGTGGAAACGGCAGGCCATCGAGAACCTGGCCAGAGCGTTCGACGACAAGTCTTCCGATGCGCAGGTCGGTCGGGGAGCCGAGGTGACGAAGCTGCGCGCCAAGATCGGCCAGCTCGTCGTTGAGCGGCATTTTTTGGCCAAAACCTTCGATCGCTGAGCCTGGATCGGAGGAAGATCATGATTGATCCCGATCACCCAGGGCTTTCAATCCGCCGCCAACGCGAACTCGTCTCGATCTCGCGGGCGTCGTTCTATCGTCAGCCGGCGGGCGAGACGCCGGAGAACCTCGAACTGATGCGCAACACCGACGAGGCGTTCATGGAAACGCCCTGGTATGGCTCGCGCCAGATGGCGCGGCACGTGCGTCGCCAAGGCTGGTGTGACGGCCGTAAGCGAGTTCGGCGGCTGATGCGCAGAATAGGCTTGACGTCGATCTACCAGCCACCGAAGACCAGCGAGCCGCAGCCCCGGCATCGCATCTATCCCTACCTGCTGCGGCACCGGGCGATCGAGCGGCCGGATCAGGTGTGGTGTGCCGACGTGACCTACATCCCGATGCGACGCGGCTTTCTCTACCTCGTGGCCATCATGGACTGGTTCAGCCGCAAGAGCCAGCCCTCGGGCTTGACCCGAGGGTGCTGGCCTGGCGGCTGTCGATCAGGGGAGCCAGTTCACAAGCTTCGCCTTCACGGCCACGCTGAAGGACGCCGGCATCCGCATCTCCATGGACGGGCGCGGCCGCTGGATGGACAACGTCTTCATCGAACGGCTGTGGCGCAGCCTCAAATACGAATGCGTGTTCCTCAACGCCTTTGAAACCGGCAGCGACGCCCGCACTCGACCTTCGGCGGCAGGACACCCGACGAGGTCTATGCTACGGCGGAAATGACGGAGCGACTGGCGGAATAGAAACCAACCCGATCCACCTTAGCCAAGCCGCCAAACTGTCTCACCAGGCGGGTCCACCTCAGTTCCCGGTCGAGGTATGCCAGATTAGAGCGCATGAAACCGGCGGGCCGGTTATCGTCGTTGATTTTCCTGAGGCCGCGTCTCCGACTGACGAGCGCTCGTCACAAGCACGCTCTTTTTGCGGTAGTTGCAGAACCTAGTGGGCCTCTATGGCGGACCCTTGGCGTTGACGGTGCCGGCTGGCGGATTGACGGCAATGGCCGGTGGGCTCGGCAATCCACAGCGTGAGCTCCACTAGGCAAGATGATTCTGTGGCCGGTTGCGCGCCCATCCGCAGCGCCTGGAGCGGGCCGAGGACAGGGAAAAAAATCGTAATCCGGATTGTTGACAATCTGATCGACAATGTGTCCTATTCCATCCATGGCGGATGGACTGGACATGGATCAGGCACTCGAAGTCACGTCGCGGATGGGCACCGGGGAACTCGCGCAGATCCTTCGCGACCGGATCGTGAGGGAAATCTATGTGGCCGGGCAGCGGCTGCGTGAGCGGGAGGTTTCCGAGGAGTTCGGCGCGTCGCGGGCGCAGGTGAGGGAGGCGTTCTCGCTGCTGGTCGAACGCCGCTTGATGGTGCGGGAGGCGAATGTCGGGGTGACGATAGCCCGGCTCGGCCCGCACGAGATCGTCGAACTCTACGAGTTGCGCGGCGCGGTCGAGGGGCTTGCGGCCCGCCTCGCTGCCGAGCGCGCGCCCGCGGGGGCCTGGGAAAGCCTGTGCCATGATTTCGGCGCGCCCGCCGACCGCATGATCGAGGAGCACGACATCGATGGCTATCTCGAACTGATCGACCGCGCCTATCGCTCGATCGTTTCTTACGCCGGCAATTCGGTCCTCCAGGAAACCATGGCGCAGATCTACGATCGCCTGGCGGTCCTGGCGCGTCGCTCGATCCTGTTGCCGGGCCGCACGGTGGAGGGGCTGCGGCTGCACCGCGAACTCCTCGCCGCCCTGGCGGCGAGGGACGGGGAGGCCGCCGAACGGATCAAGCGGGCCAATCTGAGCGGTGCCTGCGAGACGCTCCTGCGCTTCGCCAACTATGTCCGGTGAGGCGCATATGACGAGCGCCGCGACCTGGAATGTCGGCATAGACGTGGGTGGGACATTCACCGACATCGCCGCGGTCAACGGCGGTGACGGTCGAATGGAGGTCCTCAAGCTGCCGTCCTCGCCCTCTGATCCGGCGCAGGCCATGCTCGAGGGGCTGTCGCGGCTGGCAGAGCGGATCGGGGTCACGGGCGCGGCCTTCACGCGTGTCGCGCACGGAACGACGGTCGCGACCAACGCCCTCATCCAGGGGCGCGGGGCGCGGCTTGCCATCGTCACCACCCGCGGGTTTCGCGACGTGCTCGAGATCGGGCGGCAAACACGCCCCCTCATGTTCGATTTCCACACCGACAGTCCTCCGCCGCTGGTTCCGCGGGACCGCCGGATCGAGGTAGACGAACGCATCCTCGCGGACGGGTCGATCCATCGCGAACCGACTGAGGACGAGATCGCCCGCGTCGTCGAAGCGGTCGCGTCGTCTGGAGCCGACGCCTGCGCGGTGTGCCTCATTCACTCCTACCGGAACCCCGACCACGAAGCCCGCATCGGCGCCGCGCTCCAGGCGCGGATACCGAACCTCTTCCTTTCCCTCTCCCACGAGGTCCATCCGGAATTCCGCGAGTTCGAGCGGTTCTCGACGACCTCGATCAACGGCTTCGTCCAGCCCGAGATGGCCGGCTACCTGGCCCGCCTCCGTGCAGGGCTCAAGGCGAACGGGTGCGGGGCGGAGATCGGCATCAACCAGTCGTCGGGCGGGCTGATGCCGCTTAGCCGCGCGGCGCAATTGCCGGTACGAACGACGCTGTCGGGTCCGGCCGCCGGCATCGTCGGTGTCCTGGAAACGCTCGGCGACAGTTCGGTAGGTAATTTCATCACCCTCGACATGGGCGGGACGTCGGCCGACGTGAGCCTGGTGCGCGGATTCAAGCCGACCTTCACGTCGGAGCGCGAGATCGAGGGACGTCCCGTCAAGGTGTCGTCTATCGACATCAATGCCGTCGGCGCTGGCGGCGGGTCGATCGCCTGGATCGATACCGACGGCCTCATGAAGGTCGGGCCGCAGAGTGCGGGCGCGGTGCCGGGACCGGCCTGCTACGGGAAGGGCGGCGATCGCCCGACCGTCTCCGACGCCAATCTCGTGCTCGGTCGATTGCCGGCGGTGCTGATCGACGGCGAGATGCGGCTCGACGAAAAGGCCGCCGCCGCCGCCATCGGCGGGCTCGCGGCCGATCTTGGTCTGCCGATGCAGGAAACCGCGCTCGGCATCATCGAAATCGTCAATGCGACGATGGTCCGCGCGATCCGGCAGATCTCGGTGGAGCGGGGGATCGATCCGGAGGGGTTCGATCTCGTCGCCTTCGGCGGTGCAGGCCCGCTTCACGGGGCGGAAGTTGCCCGCGCGCTGGGCATTCGCAGGGTGATCGTCCCGGCCCGTCCCGGACTGCTGTGCGCCCAGGGTCTGCTGAATGCTCCCTTGCGGGAGGACTACGTGGTGGCGGTCGGAAAGCGGCTCGATCCGGCGGGCATGGACGCGCTTTCCGACGGCATCGCAGCGCTCGCCGCAAAGTCAGCCGCATGGTTTCGCTCGCTCGAAGGGGAGGGCGCGGTCGCCTATTTCGCCGATCTTCGCTTCGTCGGGCAGAACTACGAACTGCGCGTCGAAGTCGAGACCCCGACCGATGAGGCCAGGCTCCGCGCCGCCTTCGTCGCCCGTCATCGCCAGATGTACGGCCATGCGGACGCGGACGCCTCCATCGAAATCGTGGCGCTTCGCGCGGAGGCGATCCTGCCATTGGACGGCGGTCAATGGCATCCGGCCCCGTCCGCGCACGGCGAACCAGAGAGCGTCGGCAAACGGGCCGTCGTCTTCGATGCGCGCGGGAACATAGAAGCGGCGATCTATCGGCGGGAGGCGATCGGGCCGGGCGACCGCATCGAGGGGCCAGCCGTCATCGAACAGACGGATTCCACAGTGCTGGTGGGCCCCGGCGATCGGCTCAGCGCCGATGATCGCGGCAATCTCGTGATGGAGGTCGCCTGACCGTGCTCGTCCGTTCGCCCGGCCAAGAGGCTCTGTCGCCGATCCGCCTGCAGCTTCTGCAGAATGCGCTGGCCTCCGTCACCGACGAGATGTTCGCGGCACTGACCCGCACCGCTTTCTCCAGCAACATCAAAGAACGGCGGGACCATTCGACCGCGATCATCGACACGGAAGGTCGTCTGATTGCTCAGGCCGCGCACTCGCTTCCCATCCATCTTTCCGGGCTCATAGGCCTGGTCGGAGCCATCGGCGCGCGCTATCCGCTGGAGACGATCCGGCCGGGCGACATGTTCATCGCCAACGACCCGCACGAAGGCGGCGGATCGCATCTTCCCGACATCAACACCGCCGAGCCGGTCTTCGCTAACGGCAAGCTGATCTGCTTCGTCTGCACGATCGCGCATCACGCGGATATCGGCGGCGCGCGCGCCGGCTCCATGGCCTCCGGACTGACCGAAATCTACCAGGAGGGCATCCGGATACCGCTCGTTAAGCTCTTCGCGCAAGGCGAGCGCGTGGAGGACGTCTGGACGCTCATCCTGTTGAACATGCGCATGCGCGAGGAGCGGCTCGGGGATTTCAACGCCCAGTTCGCAGCGTCGCGGCTCGGGCTCCGCAGGATGGAGGAACTGACGGCGACGACCGATCCGGAAACACTGCTCGCGGCCTTCGAGGGCATCCTCGCCGGCACCGAACGCCGCATGCGCCATGCGATCGCAAGCATTCCGGACGGGGTCTATGCGTTCACCGACCTCATGGACGGCGACGGGCTGGCCGTTTTCGACATCCCGATCGCGGTGCGGATCGAAGTCGCTGGCGACGAGATCGCGCTCGATTTCGAAGGCACCGGGCCGCAGGTTCCAGGCAACATCAACCTGGTCTTCAACGGACTGCAATCCACCGTCGCCTTCGCGCTGAAGGTGCTGCTCGATCCACACGCTCCGAACAATTCCGGGCTTCTGCGACCCGTCACGATCACCGCGCCATGCGGCAGTATCGTGAATGCCACGGCGCCGGCCGCGGTCGCCCACAGGGTGCAGACCGGCATGCGGGTGGTGGACGCGATCTTCGGTGCGCTGCGGATGCCGTCACCGCGGCGTCCAACGGTTCGAACACCTCCGCGATGTTCTACGGCCGCGATCCGCGGACGGGACGCGAGTACGTCTACTTCGAGACGCTGGGCGGAGGCTCGGGGGCCCGCCGTACCCGCGACGGCAAGGACGGCGTCCAGGCCGGATTGACCAACACGTCCAACCTCCCGGTCGAGGCGATCGAAACGGAATATCCGCTTCTGGTGGAGAACTACAATCTGATCGAGGGATCCGGCGGGGTCGGTCGCACGAGCGGCGGTCGCGGCGTAGTCCGGGCCATACGCCCGCTCGGCCACGCGACCGTGTTCTCGGGATCGGGGGAGCGGTTCCGACACCGGCCGTGGGGCATCGACGGCGGCGGTGCGGGCCGTCCGGGCCGGTTCTACGTGCTGCGGGACGGCGTCGAGGAAGCCCTTTCGGAGAAGGCGGACAGGGTCGAGGTCGGACCGGCCGACGTGCTGGTGGTCGAGACGCCCGGTGGTGGCGGATGGGGGCGGCGCGAGTGAACGGGGCGCTCCAAATCACCGTCGGCATCCGGCGGCTGCTAGAAGTCGCGCTGCACGCGATGGCGCTGATGGCCGGGTGGGCCTATTTCGCGACGGCCGGCTTCATCACCCTCGACGTGATCGCACGCGCCTTCTTCGGCGTTTCGTCGGGGGCGACGACGGAAATCTCGGGCTATCTGCTCGCATTCGGCATCAGCTGGTCGCTGGCGCACACGCTCGCCGAGCGGGCGCACATCCGGATCGATCTTATGCTCAACAAGGCGCCACTTTCGGTACGGGTCTGGCTTCACCTGTTCGCCCTGCTCGCGCTTGTGGCGCTGGTGACGATCCTCTGCTGGTCGGCGGTAAACGTCATCGAGGAGACGCTCCTCTTCGATGCGCACGACCTCTCGGCGCTGCGCATTCCGATGATCGTTCCGCAAGGGCTCTGGAGTTTCGGTCTCTTCATGCTGGCTGTCTTCGCGATCGCGCTGACGGCGGAAGTGGTGCTGCTCCTCGCTCTGCGAAGGCCGGAAGAGATCGACGAACTCATGCGCCCGCACAATTCGCAGGACGAATCGGCGGAGGCGATCCGCGCGGTCGGAGGAGACCGCCGATGATCGCGCTCGTCGTCCTCCTGCTTTTCCTCCTGCTTTTGGGATGGCTCTGGTTGAGCGGCGCGTCGGTGGACGTCGACATCTGGCCGATCCTGGCCCTCTGCTTCCTGTTCGGAGGATTCCTGGCAGCCGGCGTCTACATTGCCGCGACGCTGGGCGTGCTGGGCGTCGTCACCGGCTTCGTGTTCTCGGACCGGCCGTTCTACAACTTCCTCGGCGCGACCGCTTGGACCACCTCGTCCAACTACGTGCTGATCGCGCTGCCGCTGTTTCTTCTCATGGGCGAGTTCCTTTTGCGGTCGGGCGTCTCGACGAAGCTCTACCGCGCGCTGAACCTGTGGCTCAACCGGCTGCCGGGCGGCCTTCTGCATACCAACATCGTCTCCTGCGCGGCGTTCTCCGCCATGTCGGGGTCCTCGATCGCAACGGCGGCGACGATGGGGTCGGTGGCACTGCCGCAGTTCGAGGACACCGCCTACGACAAGAAGGTCGTTCTCGGCTCGCTCGCGGCCGGCGGCGCGCTCGGAAGCCTGATCCCGCCGAGCACGCTGCTCATCATATACGCGTTGCTGACCAACACCTCGGCGGGCGCGCTCTACACGGCCGCGATCCTGCCGGCACTGCTGGTGACGGTCCTTTGCCTGCTGGTCATCCTCATCCACGGCCTGCGCCATCCGCTGCCGAGGTCGGAGATCAGGATACCGTTGAAGGAGAAGCTGAAGGGCACGGTGGGGATCATCCCGACCGTTCTCCTGATCTGCCTCGTGCTCGGGACGATCTATGGCGGCCTGGCCACGCCGACGGAGGCCGCGGCGTTCGGGGTGGTCGGCGCGGTGTTCTTCGCGGCCATCGAAGGAAAGCTCACGCTTAGAACCATCAACGAGAGCGTTCTCGCGGCCGCGCGCAGCACGGCGATGGTGGGGCTGATCCTGATCGGCGCCTTCGTGCTGAACTTCGTCCTGACGACCCTGCGGGTGCCGCAGTCTATGGCGGCCTTCGTGGTCGACCTGCCGCTGCCCGGCTGGTCGATCATGCTGGTCATCGTGCTGGTCTACATCGCGATGGGCACGGTCATGGAAGGCTTTTCGATGATCGTGACGACCATCCCGGTGATCTTCCCTATCGTCATCCAGCTTGGCTACGACCCGATCTGGTTCGGCGTGATGATCACGCTCCTGGTCGAGATCGCTCTCATAACGCCTCCGGACGGAACCGTGATGTACGTCCTGCAGGGCCTACGCAAGAGCGGTCCGATCACCGACATCTTCCAGGGAGTGCTGCCGTTCGTGGGAGCCTACTTCGCCGCGATCATCCTCCTGCTGATCTTCCCGGGCATGGCGCTGGTGCTGCTGTGAACGACCCAATGACGAGAGACGACCGAATGAGCAAGACCGCCGGCCCCCTGATGATTGACCTTCTTGGCGGAGCAGTCGGGCTGCTCACGCCTCCCGCCGACGAGCCGCTCGCCTATGGCCGCAAACTGCTCGATGGCGGTCTTTCCGCCGTCAACCTGACTATGGCGCTCTATGCGCGCGACATTAAGCCGGTGCTGGTCGAGTTCTTCGACTACCAGAACCTTTTCGCAGAAGCGCCGCACATGCTCCTCCACGTGAAGACAACGGAGGACATTCTCGAAGCGCGGCGCTCCGGGCGTCTCGGCATCATCCAGGGAGTGCAGGGGCTGCATTTCATCGAGGACCAGACGCCCTATATCCAGATTCTCGCGACGCTCGGCCTTCGGGTCGCGGCGCTCACCTACAACGAAAGCACGCAGTTCGGTGCCGGCTGCCTCGAACCCGTCGACGACGGGCTCACGCTCCTGGGGCGGCGGGCGGTTCGCGAACTGAACCGGTGCGGCATCCTGATCGACGTGTCGCATGCGGGCGAGCGCACCAGCCTGGAAATCGCGGAAATGAGCGAGACGCCCGTTGCCGCGACCCATTCGAACGCCAAGGCTCTGGTGCCGTCGGGCCGCAACCTGACAGACCCTCAGATCAAGGCGTTTGCCGCAGGCGGCGGCGTCATCGGAATTTCGCCATACTCACCGTTCTGCGGGACCGAGGCGCGCCCGACGCTCGACGACGTGCTCAAGCACTTCCGCTACGTCGCCGACCTCGTCGGACCCGAGCACGTTGCGATCGGCACCGACTTCTTCCCGCACTCCAAGATCAAGTGGGAGAACGGCACGCGCCGCATGTATCCCGAAATGGTCGGCCCCTACGTCTTCGAAACCCTCTATGCCGAAGGGCTCGCCGGGCATGCCGATCTGCCGCATCTCCCTCAGGCGCTGGAGAAGGCAGGCTTCAGCGGTCCGGAGGTCGAAGGAATCTGCGGCGGCAATGCCATGCGGGTCCTGAAGGCGGCGTGGGGGGCCTGACCATGCTCTTCAATCGTCCCCGCGCCGAGCGCGTCATGGAGCGTGAAGGTCTCGACGCGCTCCTCCTGGCCGATCCGCGCACCTTTATCTACGCCACGGACTTCCCGGTGCCGTCGACCTTCTCGTTCCTCGACCGGCCTTTCCTAGCGCTGGTCTTCGGCGACCGCGACCACACCGCGGCGGTGGTCCCGAGCTGGGATTTCGAGGACATGAAGCGGCGCAGCTGGGTTCCCGAAATCCTGGGCTACACGGAATTCGCGACCGACATGGACGGCGACCTCTTGCCCTCCTGGAAAGCCGCGCTCGACCGGCTGCTGCCGGCGAGCGCGCGAGTTGGCTTCGAAGAGCGCTACCTGCCGGCCTGGATCCTCTCGGCGATCGGCGAATTGCGGCCGAACCTGCGGCTCGTGCCGGCGCAGGCGGCGATCCGGGACATTCGCTCGGTGAAGACGCCGGACGAAATCGCGCGCATCCGCGTCGCCACCACCGCGATGGAGGAGGCGGTCGGAGACATGTTTGCGGCCACCCGGGACGGCGTGACGGAGACGCGACTCGGCCGGGTCTACGCCGCGGGCGTCGCGGCGCGGGGCTGCGAGAACATCGCCAACTTCGTGCTGGGCTTCGGCCCGGGCGGGGCCGTCAGCCATGCCGTCCCGGGCGAACGGAAGCTTCGTGCCGGCGATGCGATCCGCTTCGATCTGGGCGCCCGCTATCAGGGATACCACGCCGACACGGCGGTCACGCGCATGTGGAAATCCATGTCCACAGAGCAGGAGAACCTCTACCTCGGATGCCTGGATAGCCAACGCGCTGCGGCGGAACTGCTGCGCGCCGGCCGCCCCGTGCGCGAGCTCTACGACGCCGCCATACGCGTGGCGCGCAAGCGCATCCCCACCTTCCGCATGGAGCATGTCGGCCACGGGCTCGGAGTGGAGCACCACGAAAGCCCTCCGCTGATCGGCGGCGGGGAAGCGGTTCTCGAAGCCGACATGGTCATCAACGTCGAGACGCTCTTCCTCGACCCGGAACACGGCGGTTTCGCGATCGAGGACACCTACCTCGTGACCGAGACCGGCGCCCAGCAAATCACGGGTTTCGACCGCCAGCCCGTGCTGGAGCCAGTATGAGGCGGAAACACAAGAAAAGAGGATGGAACACATGAAGACGAGAATGAGACATCTCATCGCGGCGTCGGTGATCGGCATCGTTGCCGCTTCCGCGGCGCATGCGCAGGACAATCCGACGCTCAGCGGCGAAGGCGACAAGTTTACGTTGAAGACCGTGACGCAGACCCTGCCGACCCTGACGCAGTACACCAAGGTCGAAATGCCGATCTACAAGCAGGTCCCGGACTGGACGAACGGCCGGGTCGCCGTCGAACCGTCGACCTGGGCCGAATACGGAGTTCAGGCCGCCGACATCCTGAACCTCGTGCGGCAAGGCCAGGTCGATGTCGGGGCTGCTCCGCTGGCACAGGTCTCCGGCCAGGTTCCGTTCCTCGAGATCGCCGATCTCGCGGGCCTGAGCCCCGACGTGAAGACCGCGCGTTCGGTCGCCGACGCGGTGATCGACGCGTCGAACACGGAACTCGAGAAGTTCGGCATCCGCATGATCGGGACCTATCCCTTCCCGGCCAACATCATGTTCTGCAAGGATGAAGTGGACAGCCTCGCCGACCTCGAAGGCCACAAGGTCCGCACCTTCAGCCCCTCGCAGAACGATCTCGTCCAGAGCCTCGGCGGACAGACTGTCTCCATCGGCTTCCCCGAGGTCTACGGCGCGCTCGAGCGCGGAGTGGCGGACTGTGCGGTGACGGCGGCGCTGTCGGGCAACGCCGCCAAATGGTTCGAGGTGACCAACAGCATGCTGAACATTCCCGTGTCCTGGGGAACCGGCGGCTACTATGTCTCGCTCGACTGGTGGAACGGACTCGCCCCCGACGTCCAGACCTTCGTCGGCGATCTCTACGCAAAGATCGAGGACGAGCAGTGGGCATTGGCGGCCGCGGGCACCGCGGACGGCGTCGCCTGCAACTCGGGCGACGAAGCGAACTGCAAGATCGGCCAGCTCGTGTCCGCGGAACAGGCGATGAGTGTCGTGACCCCGTCAGAAGAGGACATGGCCAAGCTGCGCCAGACGCTGACGGATGTCGTGATCCCCGCCTGGGTCGCCCGCTGCGGGGAAGACTGCGCGGCGAAGTTCGACGAGATCCTTGGCCCGGTGACTGGCCTGTCCGCTTCGACGAATTGATGCGATGCCGGGCGGGACCTTCCCGCCCGGCCACTGACAGCCGGCGGACAGAGCCGACGAGACTTTCCAGGGAGACGAGTGTGGATGATGTGATAGGCGAGGCGCTCGACCGCCTCATCTGCGTGGAGATGCGCTATGCTTCCGGGGTGCCCAGAGGCATCATTCATCGGCTCTACGATGCCGCCCGCGCGGAGGCTGGACGCCCGCTGACCACGCTTGCGACTGAACTCCTGGTGAAGGCAGTCAAGCCGGGCGATCGCGTGCTGATCGTGACCGGCGCCGGCGCTCCACCGTTTCTGCCCTACGGCGAAACGGATGGACCGCTCGGCGCGGTGGCCATCGCCCATGCGCTCGACCTCGCTCTCGGTGCGAAGCCGATTTTCCTGTCGGAGGAGCGCAATCTGGCTCCGATCGCAGCGACGGCGGAAGCCGCGGGCCTCTCCGTTCTGGCAGAAGACATGTTCGCGGCCCGGGCCGCCTCCGCCATGTGCGTTCCGCTGCTCATGGCTCCGGAGGACTGGGAGGGCCAAGCCGCCGCGCTCGTCGAGCAGCACCGTCCGGCCGCGGTGATTTTCGTCGAAAAGGGCGGGCCTAACGACAAGGGCCGCTTCCACACGATCACCGGCAACGGACGGGACCGCACCGTCATGGCCTCGGCCGACGCGCTGGCCGACGCCGCGGGCAGGGCGGGCATCCCGACGATCGGTATCGGCGACGGCGGAAACGAGATCGGCTTCGGGCGCGTCACGGAGGCGGTCGCCGAGATACAGGAATTTGGCCGGAAGTGCCGCTGCGGCTGCGGAGGCGGCATCGGGACCATCGTCAGGACCGACGTCCTGATGGTCGCCGCGATTTCCAACTGGGCCGGCTACGCGCTCGCCGCGGGCATCGCGCTGGCAACCGACCGTCCCGACGCGCTCCATGATCTGGGCATCGAGTCCGACATGCTCGCCGCCTGCGCCCGGGCGGGTGCAGTCGACGGGTTGAACGGGCGTCAGATGAGAGGCGTGGACGGAACGACGGCTGAAACGCAGATCGCCGTCATGACGATGATCCACAACATAGTGAGCAACGCGCGCCGACCGCTGCGTCGCGAGTTCTAATCGGCGACGGCGCCTACGATTTTCTGTTTGTCAGGACAACACCAGGAGCCGGCACTCCTCTCCGGCTTCGGCGGGCGGTGCGAAGGGCGCGCGTACGATGAAGGCTCCGGCTTCGGCCATGACGCGGAGCATGGAGGAATCCTGGATCATCGAGGGCGTGGCGACGATGCGGCCGTCTTCGCGGCGGATCGCGGCGCGCAGGTAGTCCTGGCGCTGGTCGTTTGCGGACACCGGTGCGCCGAGAACGCCGGTTCGCAGATCCGCCTCGTGCAGCCGGCCCGCCATGCGCGCAACCAGCGGCTTGAGGAAGACATAGGAGCAGACGAGGCTCGCTACCGGATTGCCCGGCAGACCGACGATTTTTCGGCCGCCGAGCGTTCCCGCCATGAGCGGCTTGCCGGGACGCATGGCGATTTTCCAGAAGTCGAGTTCGCCGCCGCGCGCCGTCAGCACTTCGCGCACCAGGTCGTGGACACCGACCGACGCGCCGCCGATCGTCACGATCAGATTCGCGCCCGCTTCCAGCGCCCGGTCGAGCGTGGCCGATATGGCGTCGCGGTCGTCCGCAACGATGCCGCAGTCGAGCACTCGAGCCCCCGCGGAGCGGACGATTTCGGCCACGCCGAACCCGTTCGAGGCGATGATCTGGCCCGGCCCCACGATACTGCCGGGCGGCAGCAGTTCGTCGCCCGTCGCGATGACCGCGACCAGCGGCTTCCTCACCACGTCGAGCGCGGCGTGATTGGCCGAGGCGGCAAGCGAAAGAGCCGGCGGGTCGAGCCGGCGTCCGCGGTTCAGCAACGGCTGGCCTTCGGTGAAATCGAGGCCGCGCGCGCGCACGTGGCGTCGGGCGGAGACGGTTTCCTTGGCTTCTATGACATTGTCGGCGATCGTGGTCGCGTCTTCCTGGATAAGGACGCAATCGCTGCCCTCGGGCATCGGCGCGCCGGTGAAGATGCGCACCGCCTGGCCCGGACCGACCGTGCCGGCAAAGGGCCGTCCAGCCGGGGCCGCGCCGATCACCTTCAGCCGGGCGGGCAGGCGGGAGACATCGGCCGAGCGGACCGCGTAGCCGTCCATGGCGGAGGCGTCGAAGGGCGGCTGCGTGCGCAAAGATACGATGTCAGCCGCGAGGATGCGGTCGCCGCAATCCGCGATCGGCAGGCGTTCGGCCGCCAGCGGCTCGACGCCGTCGAGCAGCAGGCGCAGCGCCTCGTCGACGGGGAGGAGAGCGGACGTTCTAGCCTGCATCGACGCGCCAGTCGCCCGATTTGCCACCAGTCTTCTCCAGCAGGCGGATGCCCGAGATGGTCATGCCGCGGTCAACCGCCTTCGCCATGTCGTAGATGGTGAGGCAGGCGACCGAGGCGGCGGTGAGTGCCTCCATCTCCACGCCGGTCTTTCCGGTCACCGACGCGGTGGCCTTCACGCGCAGCCCCGGCAGGTCCTCGTCCGGGTCGATCTCGACCGACACCTTGTTCAGCATGAGCGGATGGCAGAGCGGGATGAGCTCGTGCGTCTTCTTGGCGGCCATGATTCCGGCAATCCGCGCCGTGCCGAGCACGTCCCCCTTCCTGGCGTTGCCGTCGAGGATCATGCGCAAGGTCGCGGGCGCCATCGTGACACAGCCCTCGGCCACCGCGACGCGTGCGGTCTCGGCCTTTGCACCGACGTCGACCATGTGCGCCTCGCCGGAGGTGCTGATATGGGTGAGGGCGGCCTTCTCGGGCATTTTGGCCTCAGGCCGATTTCCGGACGTCCGCCGAGCCTAGACCGAGCAGCGTTTTCGTGGCCGCCGCTACGTCGTCCTGGCGCATCAGGCTCTCGCCGACGAGGAACGTGTTGATGCCGCGCGTTGCCAGCCGGCGGCAGTCGTCGTTCGTGAAGATGCCGCTTTCGCCGACGAGGATACGATCGTCGGGAACCATCTCGGCGAGCCGTTCCGACGTTGCGAGATCAACCTCGAAGGTCCGAAGGTTGCGGTTGTTGATGCCGATCAGCGGCGAGGAAAGGCGCAGCGCGCGCTCCATTTCCGGTTCGTCGTGCACCTCGATCAGGACAGCCATGTCGAGAGAACGGGCCGTCTCCTCCAGCGCCTGTGCCTCGCCGTCCGAGACGCTCGCCATGATGATCAGGATGGCGTCGGCGCCCCAGTTCCGCGCCTCGAAGACCTGGTAGGGCTCGAACATGAAATCCTTGCGCAGCGCCGGCAGCGAGGTCTGCGACCGCGCGGTGGTGAGGAACTCCGGCGCGCCCTGGAACGACGGCGTGTCGGTCAGCACCGAGAGGCAGGCGGCGCCGCCGTATTCGTAGGCGCGGGCGAGTGCCGGCGGATCGAAATCGGACCGGATCAGTCCCTTGGAGGGGCTTGCCTTCTTGATCTCGGCGATCAGTGCGAAGGCGCCCGTATCGATCCTGGCGCGGATCGCGCCGGCGAAGTCGCGGGGAGGGGAGGCGTCCAGCGCGCGCGCCTGCATGTCGGCCAGCGGCACGAGCGCCTTCGCGGACGCGATCTCGTCGCGCTTGTAGGCTTCGATCCGGCGCAGGATGTCGGTCATTCGGCTCCCTCGCGGTTCGAGACGGCAACGAGCCGTTCGAGCGCCTTCTCGGCCTTGCCACCGTCGATCGCTTCTGCTGCCAGCGCGACGCCATCGTGAAGCGTCGATGCCCGTCCCGCCACGACGAGTGCAGCGGCGGCGTTCGCGAGAACGATGTCGCGGTAGGGCGACTTCTCGCCCGCCAGCACGGACCGCAGCGCCAGCGCGTTGTGGGCCGCATCGCCCCCGCGAAGGTCGGCGAAGTCGGCGCGCGGCAGGCCCGCGTCCTCGGGTTCGATGGTGAAGACGTCGACGGCTCCGTCTTTCAGCGCCGCCACTTTCGTGGAGCCCGCCGTCGTGACCTCGTCCAGGCCATCGCCGTGAACCACCCATGCGGCTTCGGCGCCGAGCGTCTTCAGTACGTTCGCCACCGGTTCGACCCACTCGGGCGCGAAGACCCCTACCAGAAGGCGTTTCACGCCGGCGGGGTTCGACAGCGGGCCGAGCAGATTGAAGATGGTGCGTGTCCCGAGTTCCACCCGTGCGGGGCCGACATGCTTCATGGCCGAATGGTGCTTCGGCGCGAACATGAAGCCGACGCCCGCTTCGCGGATGCAGGCGGCGATGCCCTTGGGACCGATGTCGAGATCGATGCCCAGCGCCGACAACGTGTCGGCCGCGCCGGATTTCGACGAAAGGGCCCGGTTGCCATGCTTGGCGATAGGGACCCCGGCGCCGGCCAGCACGAAGGCCGCGCAGGTCGAGATGTTGTAGGAGCCCGAGACGTCGCCGCCGGTGCCGACGATATCGATGGCATCCGCGGGCGCCGCGACCGGCAGCATCTTGGCGCGCATCGTCGCGACGGCGCCGGAAATCTCCTCGACGGTTTCGCCGCGCACGCGCATGGCCATGAGGAACCCGCCGATCTGCGCCGGCGTGGCTTCCCCCGACATGACGATGTCGAACGCGGCACGCGCCTCGTCGAACGTGAGGGCGCTACCCGACGCGACCTTGGCGATGAAGGGCTTGAAGTCGCTCATCCCGCCTCAAAAGCTCAAGGCCTGCTGGATGGCGGACTGGTTGACGCGGACGTCGTAGCGGCCCCGCAGTTCGGAGACGAGTTGGTCGAGCAGATCGTCCGACCAGCCGGATTGAAGCGCCTGGCGGGTCTCCGGCGTCAGCGATTCGGCGCTGGCTCCCGCCGGCTCGAAGACTTCCGTGACCTTGTAGACGATCTGGCCGTCACCGGTAGGCGTCGGTGTCGTGCCGGTGCCGCCTTCGGCCACACCGAATACTCCGGCGACACCCGATTCGCCGATATCGGCATCCGCCGCGCCGCGCCTGATGCCGCGCTTGACCTGCTTTTCCAGACCGAGTTCGGCGGCGATATCGTCCAGAGATGCGCCGTCGGCCACGCGCTTCCTGATTTCTTCGGCCTTTGCCGAGATGCGCGAGGACTTCTCGGCCGTCAGCCAGTCGGCGAGCACCTTCGGCTTCATCTCCTCGAGGGTGCGGTCGCGGCTGGGGGTGATTCCCTCGACCTCATAGAAGAGGAAGCCGCTGGATCCGATGTTGATCGCCGGGTTCTCGACGCCGACTTCCGTCTCGAAGACTCCGCCCAGCAGCACCGGCAGCTGCGGCACCTGCGACAGCGTCTCGCCATCCGGCCCTTGGCCCGACGAATCGATCGCCTCGATGACCACCGTCTGGAGGCCCAGATCCGCCGCGGCTTCCTGCATGGTCGCACCCCCGGCGCGCGCGTCTTCATAGCGATCATGCACGTCTAACAGGATGCGGTTGGCCTCGGCGAGCGCGAGCTCCTGGCGGATCTCGTCCTTCACCTCCGCAAGCGGCTTCACCACTTCCGGCTTGATCTCCGTCACGCGGACGATGGCCGGACCGAAGGCCCCGTCGACGATACCGCTGACTTCGTTCGGCTGGAGCTCGAAAGCGGCGTTGGCGATCGCACGATCCGGCACGCGCGTCTTTTCGAGCGTGCCGAGCCGCACGTCCTCCAGCGTCTTTCCTTCCGCGGTGACCATCTGTTCGAACGTGGCACCTCCCGAGATGCGATCGGCGGCGATCTTGGCCGCGTCCTCGTTGGCGAACACGATCTGCTCGATCGTGCGGCGCTCGGGCGTCGTGTAGTGGCTGGCGTTGTTCTCGTAGTCCTCTGCAACCTGTTCGTCGGTGACCGAGGACGGGTCGGCAATATCGGAGGGCTCAAGCTTGACGTAGGCGACGCGGCGGTATTCCGGTGCCGCATAGCGCGCCTTGTTGTCCTCGAAATACCCTGACAGCACCTGGTCCGAGGGATCTTCGACCGGCTCAACGAGCGTCGCGGGCAGGACGAGATATTCCGCGGTCCTGTCCTCTCCCTGATAGAGCGCCATGGCGCGCATGAAGGTATCGGGAACGGACAGTCCGTCGGAAACCGCATCCACGATCTGCTGGCGCACGGCCACCTGCTCGCGGTTCTTCAGATAGTCCTCGGGCCGCATGCCGATCTGCCGCAGGACGAACTCGAACTGGCGGCGGTCGAAGCCGCCGTTCGGTCCCTGGAACGCCGGGTCCTCCGCGGTGAGCAAAGCGAGGCGGTCCTTCGAGACCCCGAGATGCATGTTGCGCGCCTGCTCGTCCAGGACGGCACCGGCGATCACCTGCCCGAGCACCTGGTTGTCTAGGCCGAACGCCACCGCCTGCTCCCGCGTGATGCGTCCGCCGAACTGCTGGGAGATCGCCGAGAGCTGCCGGTCGTAGGCCAGCCTGTAGTCGATCGCCGACACCGTGGTGTCTCCGGCCGTGACGACGTCGCCGCCGGTCGTCCCGGCGAGCTGGCCGGATATTCCCCAGACGGCGAAGCTGAGGACCAGGAGCAGAAGCAGGAGCTTCGCCACCCAGGTTCCGGCCGCCGAGCGTAGTGAATCGAGCATCTGAGTTCCGAATTCGTGACAATTGTCGCGCAAGAAGGCGCGCATTCAGGTGAGCAAATAGACTCCTTCGAGGCGGGTGTCGATTGCTTTATGGTGCCGATTTGGTAGGAAACCCGCGCATCTCCTCGTTTCCTATCGGGATTTCAATCATGACCAAGGGCATCCGGCCGCTCGTCGCGGGCAACTGGAAAATGAACGGGACCGGCGCCTCGCTGGGCGAGCTACGGTCGATCGGCCACGGCTTCATGAGCGGGCTGGATACCGAGACGGATGCACTGCTGTGCGTGCCTGCCACTTTGCTGTGGCGAGCCCACGAGATTCTCTCCTCCACGCCCGTCCGCTGCGGCGGACAGGATTGCCATGCACGCCCGAGCGGCGCCCATACCGGCGACATTTCGGCGGAGATGCTGAAGGATGCCGGCGCGAGCCACGTCATCGTGGGGCATTCCGAGCGGCGGGCCGACCACGGCGAGACGGACGCGCAGGTCCAGCTGAAGGCCGAGGCGGCCTGGCTCGGCGGCCTGACCGCCATCATCTGCGTCGGCGAGACGCAGGCCGAACGCGACGCAGGCAGGACGCTCGACGTTCTCTCCCGGCAGGTCGCCGGATCGGTGCCGCCCGGCGCCACGCGCAAGAACACCGTCGTCGCCTACGAGCCCGTCTGGGCCATCGGGACGGGCCTGACCCCAACCGCCCGGGACGTTGCGCAGGCGCACGCGCACATCCGCGCGGAACTGGGAAAGAAGATGAACGCCGAAGCCGCCACGACCCGCATCCTGTATGGCGGTTCGGTCAAGCCCTCCAACGCGGTCGAGCTGATGTCGGTCGACAACGTCGACGGCGCGCTCGTCGGAGGAGCGAGCCTCAAGGCCTCGGACTTCCTGGGAATCGCGGAAGCCTACAGGTCGCTGTAGACGGCGGGAGCGCCCGATTTCGTTTGACACGAAGGTGCGGGACACCCACATCCCGCCGTGCCTGCGGGCACTTGCACTTGGAAACCCCGCAAAAGGCGTGTATTGAGCCGCGTCTTCTCCCAAGGCGTCGTACTTGCCGGAAAATTTCCGCGGATTGGAAATATGGAAACCATACTCGTTGTCATCCACCTGATGATCGTCCTTGCGCTGGTCGGCGTCGTCCTTCTGCAGCGTTCGGAAGGCGGCGGTCTCGGCATCGGCGGCGGGTCCGGCTTCATGACGGCGCGCGGTGCCGCGAACGCGCTGACGCGCGCGACGGCCATTCTCGCGGCAGCATTCTTCGTCACGTCGCTCGGGCTCACGTTGATTGCGCGCTACGGCGAACAGCCGATCGACATCCTCGAACGCCTGCCCGCGGGCCAGCAGCAGCAGGAAAACGGAACGGGTAGCGGCGGCGGTGTGCTCGACCAACTCGGCGGCAGCGATACGCCCGCGCCGGTCGAACCGGCGGCGCCCGCGGGTCCGCAGGTGCCCAACCAGTAGTCGTCGTCTTCTGATGCAATGAAACGGCCGGTTGTCCGGCCGTTTCTTCATGTCGAAGGCATTTCCTTTCTTAGACTGTTGTTTTGCTGCAACCCTTTTTCCTCGGTTCGCTCTTTGGAGCTGGCGAACCGACGAAGTTCGTTGAGAAAATTGATCTTTCTCCGCTATTATGCCGCAGCTCGCGGATAGGGATTTTCCAGACCGTCCGAGCTGTAGCGAAAGATGGATCGAGACGATGCGTTCAGGGCGTGTGTTGCTTGCATTGGGATTGGCCGCCGCGGTGGCGCTTGCCGCATTCGGACCGGCGCGTGCCGAAGGTGACAGGTTTCGTTTCTCTCCGCCGCCCCTGTCCCTGAAGAAGGAGCCGGCCAAGTCCGAGAAGGCAAAGCTCGCCTCGAAGGAGAAAACGAAGGCCGTTGCCGAGCGCCAGAAGGCGTCGGAAGCCCGGAAGGCGCAGCCCAGCGTTCCCGTCCCGACCGTCGCCGAGGTGGTCTCCAGCGGCAACAACGGCGAACTGCGTAGCACCGTGGAGCAGCAGACCGGCCTGTTCGGCGGCCTCTTCGGCAGCCCGGCCTCGCGGCTGCTGCCCCAGACCGAAGCACTCGACGGCGTGCTGGAGCAGACGCAGAAGGGCCGGAAATTCGCGGTCAAGGACGAGTTTGTTCCCCAGACCGTCGCCTTCTCCGGATATCAGCGCGGAACCATCGTGATCGATACGGGCAAGCGCTTCCTCTATCTGGTGGAAACGCCGACCAGCGCCCGCCGATACGCCATCGCGGTCGGACGGGAAGGCCTGGAGTTCAAGGGTACGGCCAAGGTCGGCGACAAGCAGGAATGGCCGCGCTGGATCCCGACGCTCGACATGCAGAAGCGCGAGCCGAAGAAGTACGGGCAGTACAAGGACGGCATGCCCGGAGGTCCAGCAAATCCGCTCGGTGCGCGCGCCATCTACCTCTACCAGGGCAAGAAGGACACGCATATCCGTATCCACGGCACGAACCAGCCGCAGACCATCGGCACCAATTCGTCGAACGGCTGCTTTAGGATGATCAACGAGCACGTGATGGACCTTTACGGCCGCGTGCGGGTCGGCACCGAAGTCGTGGTGCTCTGACAGAGTTCCCGCGGCCCGCATCCGCCGGGCCGCGACCTTCGACTGTTTAAGACCCGCATCGTGACCTGTCGCGGCTTGGCTGGAGAAGTTTACGCTGGCCGCGCGCGCTCTGCGATTGCCTGCACATCGACACCCTTCGGCAGGTTACCGAAAAAGTGGCCCCATTGCCCGGCGAGGCGTGACACGCAGAACACTTCCGCCACCGCAGCCGGCGCGTGCCTGACGAGCAGGACGCCCTGAAGCACGGCCATCCTCCGCGCGCACGATCGGTGACGAGGAGATCAACATCTTCCAGGTCGGGCGGCTCCGTGGGACTCGAAGGAGGGTAGGGCGGTCATCGAGTTTCCTCCTCACTTTCATTTTCGTTTCCGCGCCCCGGAGAGCTAAACCGGAGCGTTCGCCCTCGGTGGAACGACATATTCCAACCATCGCCGATCGCGCTTGCCGACGCAGGTCCGAAAGCAGCCGGGGGAAAGGTGGGCGGCGGGGATTTTTCCTCTGGCGGAATCGTGCTGCCAGCGTTAAGCCCTGACTCCCATGGCGCGATATGTATTCATCACTGGCGGCGTGGTTTCCTCGCTTGGCAAAGGCATCGCGGCGGCGGCTCTGGGAGCCCTGCTGCAGGCGCGCGGCTATCGCGCGCGCATCAAGAAGCTCGATCCCTATCTGAACGTTGATCCCGGCACGATGTCTCCGTACCAGCATGGCGAGGTGTTCGTGACCGACGACGGGGCCGAGACGGACCTCGATCTCGGCCACTACGAGCGGTTCACCGGACGGTCCGCGAACCAGCAGGACAACATCACCACCGGCCGCATCTACAAGAACATCATCGAGAAGGAGCGCCGCGGCGACTATCTCGGAGCCACCGTTCAGGTAATCCCGCACGTCACCGACGAGATCAAGAACTTCGTGCTCGAAGGCAATGACGAGTACGACTTCGTGCTGTGCGAGATCGGCGGAACGGTCGGCGATATCGAGGCGATGCCCTTCCTGGAAGCGATCCGCCAGCTCGGCAACGATCTGCCACGCAACAACGCGGTCTACGTTCATCTGACCCTGATGCCATGGATCCCCGCCGCCGGCGAGTTGAAGACCAAGCCGACGCAGCATTCGGTCAAGGAACTGCGCTCGATCGGCATCGCGCCCGACATCCTGCTGGTCCGCGCCGATCGACCGATCCCGAAGGAAGAGCGGCGCAAGCTCTCGCTGTTTTGCAACGTGCGCGAATCGGCCGTCATCCAGGCGCTCGACGTCTCGCACATCTACGACGTGCCCATCGCCTATCACAAGGAAGGGCTCGACGGCGAACTTCTGGCGGCATTCGGCATCGATCCTGCGCCCAAGCCGCGCATGGAACGCTGGCAGGAAGTGTCCGATCGCATCCAGAATCCCGAAGGCGAGGTGACGATCGCGGTTGTCGGCAAGTACACGGGCCTCAAGGACGCCTACAAATCGCTGATGGAGGCGCTTTCGCATGGCGGCATAGCCAACCGGGTGCGGGTCAAGCTCGACTGGATCGAGAGCGAGGTGTTCGAGAAGGAGGACCCGGCACCCTGGCTGGAAAAGGTGCACGGCATCCTCGTGCCCGGCGGCTTCGGCGAGCGCGGCTCGGAGGGCAAGATCCTGGCGGCTAAGTTCGCGCGCGAGCGCAAGGTTCCGTATTTCGGAATCTGTTTTGGCATGCAGATGGCTTGCATCGAGGCGGCACGGTCGCTGGCAGGCATCGAGGGAGCGTCCTCGACCGAATTCGGCCCGGCGAAGGAGCCGGTCGTGGGCCTGATGACGGAATGGTTGAAGGGCAACATGCTGGAAAAGCGCCGCGAGACCGACGATCTGGGCGGCACGATGCGGCTGGGCGCCTACGATGCGCGGCTGGCGCCGGACTCCAAGATCGCTGCGATCTACGGCGACACGGCGATCTCGGAACGCCATCGCCATCGCTACGAGGTCAACATCGACTACAAGGATCGCCTGGAACAGTGCGGCCTCGTTTTTGCGGGCATGTCGCCCGACGGCGTGCTGCCGGAAACGATCGAGTATCCCGACCATCCCTGGTTCGTCGGCGTGCAGTACCATCCCGAACTGAAGTCGCGCCCCTTCGAGCCGCACCCGCTGTTCGCAAGCTTCATCGGCGCGGCAGTGGAGCAGTCGCGACTGGTGTGACGTCCCGGCGAAGTGACGGCGGCAGCCGCCGGTGCCCTGATATCCGGCACCGGCCGCGGGCGTCGGCCGCTATTCCAACCGGATGCTGATCGCCTCGAGCAGGAACGTGTTGCCGGTCTCCTCGGGATCCGGCAAGATGCCGATGAAGTCGCCTAGATAATTGACCGCCGGCGGGACCTGGTAGGTGAAGGATGCACGATTAGCATCGGCGCCGACATCGAGCTTCTTCCATCCGCTGTTTCCCACTTCGTTCGTGGAATAAGCGACCCAGATCGTGCCTGGCTTGTCAGCCGTGCCGAGGATGGTGATTGTCGCTGATTTGCCGGAGGCTTGCAGTTCGATCTCGTGCGGAAGCGCAAGGGAAACTCCAGTGGTCCTGCCCGTCGGCACAGCACCTTCAAGATAGCCGGACAACGACAGGGCGGTTTCCTCCCGGCCGACCGAAAGGCCTTCGGGGACGATTATCGTCCCCTGCGGAAAATCCCCGGCGGTCATGAGGTAGTCGCCCTCCGCCGTTGACGTGAAACTTGCTTCCGGTATGGCGTTTTCGACTTGGTAGAGCCACCAGGAGGCCGTGGCCGTACCGAGGATGAGGATCGCCGCCAGGCCGGCGAATAACACCGATGCCCGCCCGGGTACGCGCCGCTCTCGGCGCGGGCGCTCCGCCTCCGGGGCATCGTGCTCGGGACCCGCCATTTCTTCGGGGACATCCGGGGCATGCTCCCTTTCGAGATCGGCGATGACTTCCTCCAGAATCGCGATGTGTTCGGGAGAATTCTCGGTGATGGTCTTGCGAGCACGGGCATAGATTGCATGGCGGTATCGGGGGGCTTGGTCAGGCAGGCGCCGCAACGCCGTCTCGATACTGTTGCGAATGACCGAATCAGGAGTGCCAGGAATGTTCATCGTTTCCTTCGAGCCATTCCGGTTTACGTTTCGTCCACTCTTTCCGCCTTTGCATAAATTGCACCGAAAAGCGCGCGGGCAAGGTTCTAATGGTGCGAATCGGGGATCTTCCTTGCGAGTCGACGTTGTGGCCTCCGGCTGCAACCGTAGGTGAGGCATTAAGATTCATTTTTGCAATCAATAATAGGGCTTCTCGATCCCGCGGCTCAACTGATGTTATCCTTAATCGCCTTCAACACTTTGCGAATGTACCCCGTCCCCACATAATTCCTTGTTAATTTTGGCGCGCTTCTGATAACTTCCTCTGGGGCAAGATTGATAGAGGAGGTGGGAGATGCTATTTTCAATAGTATCGAAGACCCTGAGGCGCACGCTGGCTGCGGCGCTGTTGATGACAACGGCCAGCGGGTTCGCATTATCGGCCGAGTCAGGGCTTTCAAGCGCTGCGATGGGCAAGCTGGTCGAAGCCGACCAGGTTCTCGCAAAAATTTCGGAAAACAGCGGCAAGGTTCGGGTAATTGTCGAGTTCGGCATGCCCCAGGCTGCCGGAGCGTCCGCAAGCGCTGCGGCGGATGACGAGGCGGTTACCTCGGCCGTGCATCAGAAGCAGGACGAGATCCTGGGCCGCGTGTTCGCGGCGCAGGGTGGCCTGTCCGGCGCGATGGCTTCGGACGACCTCGGCATCAAGAGAATGGACTTCTCGCCGATGTTCGCGGCAACCGTCGACGAGGCTACGCTGGAGAAGCTCGCCGCCGACCCGGCGGTGGTACGCATTCACGACGATGCGCTCGCCAAGCCGGATTTGCTGCAGTCGCTTCCGCTGATCGGCATGCCGAACGCCTACGCGGCCGGCGCGACCGGCAGCGGCTGGTATGTGGCCGTGCTCGACACGGGTGCGCGCCGGTCGCACGAATTCCTGATCTCGAGCGTCGGCTCGGCGGCGTGCTACAGCACGAACAACTCAAGCTATCCGTCTTTCAGCTACTGCCCCGGCGGTGTGGGCGCTTCGACGGACATCAACTCAGCGCTGGACTGCGACCCGGCGACGGTCTACGGGTGCGGCCACGGTACCCACGTTTCGGGCACCGCAGCTGGCTTCAACACCAGCCAGAGTTCTGGAGAGCCTACGAACGGCGTGGCCCGCAACGGCAAGCTGATTACCATCAACGTCTTCTCTCGGTTCACGACCTCCTCGAGCTGTGGCTCGAGCATCCGGTCCAACGGCTGCGTGCTGGCCTACACCTCCGACCAGATCAAGGGTCTGGAGCGTGTGTATGCGCTGCGCAACACCTACAAGATCGCCTCGGTGAACATGAGCCTTGGCGGCGGACAATATTTCTCCGCCTGCGATACGCAACCACATAAGCCGATCATCGACCAGTTGCGCGCCGCTGGCATCGCCACCGTGATCGCCGCGGGCAACAGCGGCTACAACACCAGCGTCGGCGCCCCCGGCTGTATCTCGAGCGCGATCACGGTCGCGTCCTCGACCAAGTCGGACGTGCGTTCCTCGTTCTCGAACTGGGGCTCCCTGATCGACGTGGTGGCTCCCGGTTCCTCGATCCTGGCGTCCTATGTAAGCGGATCGAGCAACTCTTTTTATAGCTCCCTGAGCGGCACCTCGATGGCCTCTCCGCACGTCGCGGGTATCTTCGCGGCGCTGAAGTCCGCCAAGCCCACCGCCACGGTCACGCAGATCGAGACGGCTTTGGAAGCCACGGGCGTCAACATCTCCTCGTCGGGCACGACGAAGCCCCGCGTGAAGGTAGACAGCGCCCTGACGTATCTGGGCGGCGGTGCCACGGCCAAAGCGGTGATGACCTCGCCGACGCCGGGCTCGACGCTCGGTTCTTCGGCGACGTTCGTGTGGACCGCCGGTACCGGCGTTTCGCAGTACTGGCTCTACGTCGGGTCAACCGGCGCGGGCTCGACCAACATCTACCAGGCCAGCCAGGGCACGAGTAAGTCGAAGACCGTGACGGGGCTTCCCTCCACGGGCACGATCTACGTGCGCCTGTGGTCGCTGTTTAGCGGCACGGGCTGGCAGTACAACGACTACACCTACAAGACCGGCGGCGGCGTGAAAGCCGTCATGACCTCGCCGACGCCGGGCTCCACGCTCGGTTCCTCGGCGACGTTCGTGTGGACCGCGGGTACGAACGTCAACTCGTACTGGCTCTATGTCGGTTCCACCGGCGTGGGTTCGTACAACATCCTGAACTCCAGCAACGGTACGAGCACGACGCGTACGGTGACGGGTTTGCCGTCCACGGGCACGATCTACGTGCGGCTGTGGTCGCTGATTTCCGGCGCCTGGCAGTCCAACGACTACACCTACAAGACCGGCGGCGGCGTCAAGGCGGTCATGACCTCCCCGACACCGGGTTCCACCCTCGGTTCCTCGGCGACGTTCGTGTGGACCACGGGTACGAACGTCAACTCGTACTGGCTTTATGTCGGTTCCAACGGCGTAGGTTCGTACAACATCCTGAACTCCAGCAACGGTACGAGCACGACGCGTACGGTGTCTGGCCTGCCGTCCACGGGCACGATCTACGTGCGGCTGTGGTCGCTGATTTCCGGCGCCTGGCAGTCCAACGACTACACCTACAAGGCCGGCGGCGCCGTCAAGGCCGTCATGACCTCTCCGACGCCGGGCTCCACCCTCGGCTCCTCGGCGACGTTCATGTGGACGACGGGTAGCGGCGTTAGCTCCTACTGGCTCTATGTCGGCTCCACCGGTGCGGGTTCGTACAACATCCTGAACTCCAGCAACGGTACGAGCACGACGCGTACGGTGACGGGTCTGCCGTCCACGGGCACGATCTATGTGCGCCTGTGGTCGCTGATCACCGGCACCGGCTGGCAGTACAACGACTACACCTACAAGGCCGGCGGTGCGGTCAAGGCCGTCATGACCTCTCCGACGCCGGGCTCCACCCTCGGCTCCTCGGCGACGTTCATGTGGACGACGGGTAGCGGCGTTAGCTCCTACTGGCTCTATGTCGGCTCCACCGGTGCGGGTTCGTACAACATCCTGAACTCCAGCAACGGTACGAGCACGACGCGTACGGTGACGGGTCTGCCGTCCACGGGCACGATCTATGTGCGCCTGTGGTCGCTGATCACCGGCACCGGCTGGCAGTACAACGACTACACCTACAAGGCCGGCGGCGGCGGGACGAAGTCCGTCCTTCTCTCACCGGCGAACGGAAGCAAACTGGCGACCTCTCAGAAGTTTACGTGGTCGGCGGTCAGTGGTGCTTCGCAGTACTGGATCTACTTCGGTTCGACCGTCGGTGGACAAAATTACTATAGCGCCACGCAGGGTACGACGACCACGAACACGTTCAACTTCAACAACTTCAACGGCCAGGCCATCTATATGCGGCTCTGGACGCTGTACAACGGAACGTGGGCATACAACGACTACAACTTCGTTGCACCTGGCGGGACGACGGGATCATCGGTATCCTCAGCGAACGGAACACCATCGGTATCCGCAGCCTTGACGCAGAGTTCGCTTCAGTAGCTCGACTGCAACCGTACCAACTCGACGCGATGCGGCGGCCACTCCGGTGGCCGCCGTTTCCTTTCCAGTTACCTTCCCGAAGCGTGCTTTCGGACCGGTTCTCGCTCTCCGCGCGATGCGCGGCATCGACCGCACTTGGAGTTTGGGGCCGGGCCTGTTTCCAGGCGTCCAGCCCGCGAAGTTGTCCCCGCTTTCTGGACAAGCGACGTCTTGTCACAATATCGCCCCGTTCTCGCCACAAGAGCTTTACAGGCTGCTAAACAATTTCGGTCTATGGATTACGTGCCGGTCATGGCGACTTGGGGGGTTCCCATCCGGCGCGTTGCTGTCTTAGGTTCGCGCCTGACAGCGTCTTGCAATGAGGGACTTCGGGGACGCCAATGATGCAGAGACGGACGACCAGGCGCGTACTTCGCGCGACGTCCCTGACATGTGTTGCGATGGCGGGTGTGGTGCTCACCTCCTGTGCCTCCCAGCCGACTCCGAAGGCCAAGCTAGCCAAGTCGAAGGAATACTTCGCCGAATCCGAGTACGGCGTGAAGGCGAGCCCCCGGGTGACGTCCACGAAGGCATTGCTGCCGCGCGGCGGCGGTCGCGACCAGATCGGCAAGCCCTACAAGGTCAAGGGCAAGTGGTACAAGCCGAAGGAAGATCCGGATTACGTGAAGGTTGGCAGGGCGTCCTGGTACGGCGACGCGTTCCACGGCCGGCTCACCGCCAATGGTGAAATATACGACATGACGCACCTGACGGCCGCGCATCCGACGATGCCGTTGCCGAGCTATGCGCGGGTCACCAATACGAAGAACGGCAACTCCGTCATCGTGCGCGTCAACGACCGCGGCCCGTTCGCCAACGACAGAATCATCGACCTTTCCAAGCGCGCAGCCGACCTGCTTGACTACACGCATTCCGGCATCGCACAGGTGAAGGTCGAATATGTCGGACGGGCGCCGCTGCACGGCCAGGATGACCGTTTCCTGATGGCCTCCTACAGGCCGGGCGGTGCGGATCCGGTTCCGGGCGGAGAGATCGCCACCGGCGTGATGATCGCAATGAACGGTCCCACACCCACCGCCCCATTGCCGACCACCTCCGTGGCCTTCGCCGGATCGCTCGGCACCCCGCCGGCTCAAACGACGCTGGCGCAGCCGGCGCTGGCCACCGCCAATCCATTGCTGCCGGCCGTCGATGCGGCTGATCCGTCACTGCCGTCGGTCGGTCCCGCAGTTCCCGAACGTCCCGCGTACGCCGGCGACCTGCCCGTCAGGATGGCCTCGCTGTCCTATGCCGAAGAACGGGTAAGCCGTGCCAACGAACCGTTCGGCGCGTTCGCCACCGGCATGACACCGGCGCAGATCGTCGCGTCGTGGGAGCGAGGGCAGGGGGGTGCTGTCGCGGCGGGCGGTGAGTACCTTGCCATCGGCACCTATGCCGATCGCGCCGAAGCGGATGCGATTGCAGGTGTCCTGTCGGAATTCGGCCGGCCAGAGATCGTCGCCGAACCGTCAGATGGCGCGGTCTGGTACACCGTCAACCTCCATGCCGACAGCCGCGAACCGCTCGACCGGATGCTGTCGCTTGCCTGGGCGTCCGGCGCCGCCGATGCCATCCCGGTCCGCGACTGAGCAGACCTCGATTGCGGTCGCCGCGATGAGACGTTGATTCCCCTTCCGCGACCTTGCTAGGTTGGACAATGATGAATGGGCCGGCTGCCGGTCCGTCATCGCGTGTCTGATCGTCCAAGTCACAGGATCGCGTACATGCCCCTTCTCCTGAAGGCGATCGCAGCCTTCGCCGCTATGGCTCTGCTGTCTTGCGCACCCGCGCGCGCGCAACTGTTCGAGACGCGGGCCGAGCAGGCCTTCGTGATCGACGCCGAGACGGGCACGATCCTGTTTGCCAAGGATCCGGACAAGCTGATACCGCCAGCCTCGCTCGCCAAGCTGATGACGATGGAAGTCGTCTTCCACGCGCTGAAGACCGGCCGTCTGTCACTGGACGACCAGTTTCTGGTCAGCGAGAATGCCTGGCGCACTGGCGGAGCGCCATCGGGCACGTCCACCATGTTCGCGGAGCTGAAATCATCCATTCCGCTCAGGGACCTGATCCAGGGCGTCATCGTTCAGTCAGCAAATGACGGCTGTATCGTCATCGCGGAGGGGATGGCCGGGTCGGAGGCGAACTTCGCCCAGCTCATGACCGAGCGCGCGCGTCAGATCGGCCTCAGCAAATCGGTTTTCAAGACCGCGACGGGACTTCCGGCGGAAGGCCAGGTGGTCACGGTTCGGGAGCTGGCAATGCTCGGGCTGCACATCTGGCGAGAATACCCCGAGTTCTACAAGTACTACTCGCAGCCGGATTTCACCTGGAACGGCATCCGGCAGTCGAACCGCAATCCGCTGCTCAAGATGGACATCGGGGCGGATGGCATGAAGACGGGCTACACGGAAGAGTCCGGCTACGGCATCGTGGGCTCCGTGGAGCGCGACGGGCGCCGGCTCTTCGCCGCGCTGAGCGGCATGTCCAGCGAAGCCGTCCGCGCCGAAGAGGCCAGGAAAATCCTCGATTGGGGCATGCGGGCCTTCGACAAGCTGGAGATTTTCGGCGCGGACGAAGTGGTCGGCGAAGCCAAGCTCTATGGCGGTGCCAAGGGCGGCGTGGAACTCAAGGCGAAGCAGCCGATCGCGATATTCGTACCCATCACCAATCGCGACCGGTTGATCGCGAGGATCGTCTATGAGGGGCCGGTCGAGGCGCCGGTGGAGGAGGGGACGCCGGTCGGCGCCCTGAAAGTCTGGATCGGCGAGACGCTGAGCCAGGAGACGCCGCTCTACGCCGCCGAAAGCGTGGGCACGGGACCGCTCTACAGCCGCGCGATCGACGCCGTCGAGGAACTCATGGTCGGCTGGCTGCGCTGAACCGTGCCGGCGTGGACCTTCGGCCCCAGCGGGACTATGTAGACGGCATGGCTTGGTGCCGAGGGATCGCCGTTTGCAACGCGGACTGTTCATAAGTTTCGAAGGCGGCGAAGGCGCGGGGAAGTCGACGCAGATCCGCCGCCTCGCCGAGGGGCTGCGCGCCCGGGGCTTCGACGTCGTCGTCACGCGGGAACCAGGCGGCTCGCCGGGCGCCGAGGCCGTACGCCACGTTCTCCTGTCGGGCGCGGCCGAGCCGTTCGGGTCGAAGATGGAAGCCGTGTTGTTCGCCGCCGCACGCTCCGACCACGTCGAGCAGGTCATCCGCCCCGCCGTCGAGCGCGGCGCCGTGGTGCTGAGCGATCGTTTCCTCGATTCCTCCCGCGTCTACCAGGGCGTCACCGGCGGTATCGATGGCGGCTTCATGCAGGCGCTCGAGCGGGTCGCGATCAATGGCATGATGTCCGACCTCACTCTAATATTAGACCTCGACCCGGCGGAAGGCCTGCGGCGGGCAGCCGAGCGTCGGGGCGACGAGACGGCCGACCGCTTCGAAAAGGAGACGCTGGCGATCCACGAACGGCGGCGGGAGGCGTTCCTCGATATCGCGCATCTCGAACCGGAACGCTGCGTCGTCGTCGATGCCGCGCGAAGCGAGGAGGAGGTCGCCGGGCGCATCGCAGCGGCGGTCGATGCCCTCATCGAAGGGCGTCAGGAAAAGGAAGCCGCCGAATGATTTTCGAGAGGATGGCGCCGGAACAATTCGACACCCTGGCCGAGGTTCCGGAGCCGGCGGAAAACCCGGTGCTCGCCGGCCATGAGGCACAGGCGTCGCAACTCGCTTCCGCCTACCGGTCCGGGAAGCTCCATCACGGGTTGATCCTTTCGGGGCCGCGTGGCGTCGGCAAGGCGACTTTCGCCTTCCATCTCGCCCATCACATGCTGAAACATCCCGACCGCACAAGGGCGCCCGAGCGCTTGGCCGTGCCCGACCCTGCTTCCTCGCTGTTTCGCATGATCGCCGGCGGCAGCCATCCCGGTGTGCTCTATCTGACGCGGCCCGTGAACGAGAAGACCAAGGCCTTTCGGGGAGCGGTTACGGTGGAGGAGATCCGCAGGGTCAATCGCTTCCTGTCGATGACCGCACACGACGGCGGCTACCGCATCGTCATCATTGATCCGGCTGACGACATGAACACCAACGCCGCCAACGCGCTCCTGAAGAGCCTGGAGGAGCCGCCGGGGCACACCGTCTTCATGCTGATCTCCCACGCCGCGGGCGGGCTCCTCCCCACGATACGTTCGCGCTGCCAGACGGTGCGATTTCATGGCCTGTCGGCCGACGAGGTCGCGGCGGTGCTCGCGCGTCTGGGAATGGCCCAGGGAACCGACGCTGGAGCGCTCGCCGCACGCACCGGCGGAAGTATCCGCGAGGCGATCCTGCTCACCGAGTATGGCGGGCTGGAGATCGCAGGCGCGATGGAAGGCCTCGTCGGCGCGAAATCGTTCGACACCGCCGCCGCCTGGAAGCTCGCCGACGCCGTCTCGGGGCGCGACCAGTCCATCCAGTTATCGCTGTTCAACCGGCACGTGCTCGATCATCTCGGCGCGCATGCCTCGGCCGCCGCGCTGGCGGGCGAACTCGGCCGGGCCGAAAAGATATCGGCGATGTGGCAGGAGGCGAGCCGCACCATCGGCGAGACAGAGACCTACAATCTCGACAAACGCCAGCACGTCGCTGGCCTGGTCCGGCGCATGCACGAGGTGCTCGGCGCCGACACGCGCCGGCAGGGATAGAATTCGCCGCCGCGATGCGCTATCTGCTCGGCTCCACCCGCGAAGCCGCCCGGTAAGATGTCCAGAGAAAAATTCTATATCACGACCGCGATTTCCTATCCGAACGGCAAGCCGCATATCGGCCATGCCTACGAGATGATCGCCACCGACGCGATTGCGCGGTTCCAGCGCCTCGATGGCAAGGACGTCTATTTTCAGACGGGAACGGACGAGCACGGCATCAAGATGTTCCAGACGGCGCGCAAGGAAGGCATTCCCACGCGCGAACTGGCCAGCCGCAATTCCGACGAGTTCGAGCGCATGGCCAAGGCGCTGAACGTCTCGCACGACTGCTTCTTCCGCACGACGGAGAAGCGCCATTACACCGCGAGCCAGGCGATCTGGAGCGCGATGGCGGCCAATGGCGACATCTACAAGGGCGGCTATGCCGGCTGGTACTCCGTCCGCGACGAGGCCTATTACGGCGAGGAGGAGACCGAGGTGCGCGAGGACGGCGTGCGCTACGGTCCGCAGGGAACGCCGGTCGAATGGGTCGAGGAGGAGAGCTATTTCTTCCGGCTTTCGGCCTATCAGGAGCCGCTGCTGAAGCTCTACGACGAGCGTCCGGACTTCATCGCGCCGCCCGAGCGCCGCAACGAGGTGATGAGCTTCGTGAAGTCGGGGCTGAAGGACCTCTCCATCTCGCGCACGACCTTCGACTGGGGCGTGCCGGTTCCGGGCGACGAAAAACACGTCATGTATGTGTGGGTCGACGCGCTCACCAACTACATCACCGGCGTCGGCTATCCGGACAGGGACGCCCCGATGTGGGAGCGCTGGCCGGCCGACGTGCACGTCATCGGCAAGGACATCGTCCGCTTCCATGCGATCTATTGGCCGGCATTCCTGATGTCGGCCGGGGTTGAGCTCCCCAAGCGTGTCTTCGGCCACGGCTTCGTGTTCAACCGCGGGGAGAAGATGTCGAAGTCCGTCGGCAACGTCATCGATCCGTTCGCTCTGGCCGAGCACTACGGCCTCGACCAGATGCGCTATTTCCTGCTCCGCGACATCCCGTTCGGTCAGGACGGCAGCTACAGCCATGACGCGATCGTGGCCCGCACCAATGCCGATCTCGCCAACGGCATCGGCAACCTGGCGCAACGCTCGCTGTCGATGATCGCCAAGAACTGCGACGGAAAGGCGCCGCAGAAGGGCGAACTCGCCGCAGAGGACGAGGCGATCCTGGCCGTATTGGCAAACGCGGTCGCGTCGTCGCGCAAGGCGATGGCCGAGCAGGCGATCCACCGGGCGCTTGCGGAGGTGATCGAGATCGTCGCCGAGGCAGACCGCTACTTCGCGGGCCAGGCGCCCTGGGCATTGCGCAAGACCGATCCGGCCCGCATGGAGACGGTGCTGTGGACCACAGCGGAGGTGGTGCGCCGCATCGCCATCCTGCTGCAGCCCTACGTGCCGGACTCTGCGGGCAAGCTGCTCGACCTGCTGGCGGTGGCCGGCGACAGGCGCGGCTTCGATGCGATCGGCGAGGCCGACGCGCTGGTTCCCGGTACGCCGCTTCCGGCGCCGGCCGGCGTCTTCCCGCGTTACGTCGAAACGACCGACGGCTGACGGCATGCTGGTCGACAGCCACTGCCATCTGGATTTCCCCGATTTCGCCCAGGAGCGCGAGGCCGTGATCGCGCGCGCGCAAGCCGCGGGCGTCGACCTCATGGTGACGATATCGACGCGCGTAAAGCGGTTCGACGAGATACGCGCAATCGCCGAGGCGCATGACAGCGTCTGGTGCTCCGTCGGCACCCATCCGCACAACGCGGCCGAGGAACTCGACGTCACCACCGAAGACCTCGTGCGCCTGTCTGCGCATCCGCGCGTCGTGGCGATCGGCGAGGCGGGGCTGGACTACTTCTACGACCGCTCGCCGCGTGAGGCGCAGGCCGAGGGCTTTCGGCGCCACATTGCAGCGGCGCGCGAGACCGGGCTGCCGCTGGTCATCCATTCGCGCGATGCCGACGACGACATGGCGGACATCCTGGAGGAGGAGACGGGGAAGGGGCCCTTCCCGTTCATCCTGCACTGCTTCTCCTCCGGCCGGGCTCTTGCCGATGCCGGCGTGCGGCTCGGCGGATACGTCTCCTTCTCAGGCATCCTCACTTTCAGGAAATCGACGGAACTGCGTGTAATCGCAGCCGGAATCCCGCGAGACCGTCTGCTCGTCGAGACCGATGCGCCTTATCTGGCACCCATGCCGCACCGCGGCAGCCGCAACGAACCGGCCTTCGTCGCCAACACCGCAGCCGTACTTGCGGAAACGCTCGGCGTCACACCGGACGAGATCGCGCGCCAGACGACCGAAAACTTCTTCCGGCTCTTTCAGAAGGTGAAGCGGCCCACGGGCGCGGACGCCTGATGGCCGGCGCCGACGTATTGCGCCTGACCATTCTCGGCTGCGGCTCTTCGCCGGGTACACCGCACATCACCGGCGATTGGGGCGCCTGCGACCCCGCCAATCCAAGGAACCGGCGCAGCCGCGCCTCCGCGCTGGTGGAACGCATCACGGCGAAAGGCCGGACGACCGTGGTGATCGACACGGGTCCCGATTTCCGCGAGCAGATGATCCGCACCGGCGTGCGTCGGCTCGATGCCGCGATCTTCACCCACCCGCATGCCGACCATATCCACGGCATCGACGACCTGCGCGGCTATGCGCTGGCGCAGCGCCGGCTGATGGACGTGCATGCCGACAAATACACCATGGAGCGGCTTCAGCACGGGTTCGGATACTGCTTCGAGACGCCGCCCGGCAGTTCCTATCCGCCGATCCTCAAGCCGGTGCGTATCGCCCATGACGTGCCGTTCGCGATCGAAGGAGAGGGCGGTTCCCTCACCTTCGCGCCGCTGCCGCAGATTCACGGCGACATTCTTTCGCTCGGCTTCCGCGTCGGTGACATCGCCTATTGCCCCGACGTCAGCGACATCCCGCCCGAGACCGCCGCTCGGCTCCAGGGCCTCGATACGCTGGTCATCGACGCGCTCCAGTACGAACGCCATCCCTCGCATCTTTCGCTTGAACAGGCGCTCGGCTGGATCGACCGCCTGAAGCCGAAAAACGCCGTGCTGACGCACATGCACATCCCGCTCGACTACGACACCGTGATGCGGGACACGCCTGCAGACGTGGTACCGGGATTCGATGGCATGGTAATCGAGGTTCCGGCTCCTAACAATTGAATCGCTTGGATATTCCGGAGGCACGATGAGCAAGAGCGTGGAACGGGTCCGCCAGGCCGCTGCGGCCAAGGGACTGAAGGTCGAGGTGCGCCGCATGGGCGAATCGACCCGCACCGCCGAGGAAGCCGCCGCGCAATGTGGCGTCGGCGTCGGTCAGATCGTCAAGTCGCTGATCTTCAAGGGCTCCGAGAGCGAAAAGCTCTATCTCTTCCTAGTTCCCGGCGACCGGCGGCTCGACCAGGAAAAGGCCGTGGCACTGGTCGGCGAAGCGCTGGTCCGCGCCGATCCGCGCGAGGTTCGCGAGCGCACCGGCTTCGCCATCGGCGGCGTGGCGCCGATCGGACACACGGGTCCGGTCGAAGCCTTCGCCGACGGCCGACTGGCGTCCTACGACATCGTGTGGGCGGCGGCCGGCGCGCATGACGCGGTGTTCTCATGCGAACCCAAGACCCTGATCGAGGCGGCCGGCGCTCAGGTCGCCGACATTGGCGTCTGAGCCACGGCGCTGTTTAGAACGGACACCACAGTGCCGGGGACGGCCACGAAACCGCACATTTCCGGACTTTCGCCACAGCCAAAAGTTCCATAATCTATCTTATGCGGCAAAGCTATGTGCGCAATGGTGGCGCGGTATCGCTCCCGCTGGCTCCACATTGGCTGGCCCTCTCCCCGCCAATCCTCGCCCGAACCGCCCTCGCGGCGACGGAACTGGCCGACGCCATTTCCAGGCGCCCGGCGTTCCCCTCGCTGCTGCGTCAATCCGGATCGCCGATGGTCAGCGCGATGTCCGAAAGTCCGTCGATGCCGCCGGTGATGCGATCGCCAGGGTTCACCGGTCCGACGCCGGCCGGCGTTCCGCTCATGATCAGGTCGCCGGGCCGCAGGTGGTAGAAACCGGAGAGATGGCTGACGATCTCGTCGACCTTCCAGATCAGCTCCGAGAGCCGCGCGTCCTGCCGTGGCGTGCCGTTCACCTCGAGATGGATACACTGCTCGCCGATCACGCCGAAATCGTCGCTCCGGGTGATCGGCGCCATGACCGCGGAGCCCTCGACGTCCTTGCCCAGATCCCAGGGCCGCTGCTTTTGCCGTGACGCGATCTGGAGGTCGCGACGCGTCATGTCGAGCCCGCAGCAGTAGCCGTAGATCGCATTCATCGCCGCAGCGCGTTCCACACGGAAAGCCGGCGCGCCGATCGCCAGCACGAGTTCCATCTCGTGGTGGAAGTCCTCCGTACCGGGCGGATACGGGATCGTTGTGCCCGTCGCCTGCAACGCCTGCGCCGACTTGGTGAAATAGAACGGCGCCTCGCGGTCGACTTCGAACCCCATCTCGGCGGCATGGGCGGCGTAGTTGCGCCCTACACAGAAGATGCGCCGCACCGGGAACAGAGACCCCTCCCCGATCACGGGTACGGCCGCGATCTCCGGCGGGTCGAACAGATAGCGCATCGTCATCCTCCTGATTTGCCGGCGGCGTCGACGCCCGGCACGCGACTCCATAGGCCGTTTGGCTCCGCCGTGCGCAAGCAAAAAACGTCGATAAACAGTCGACTGCATTACCGCCCCAGTGGATGCGACCCTGAATTCGATCGACCCGAGGGAGATAGTCGAGCCGACCATGTCGCAAATTGGCATTCAAGCGCGCAGACACCCCGTTGCTGTACTCCGGGCCGTGTGCAAGAACTGCCATCCTTTCGCTGATCTGGCTATGAAATGCATGGCTCCCCGGCTTCTCGTTATCGACGATCGCACGCCAACGCCCGACCAGGACAGCGGATCGGCCTGTACATTCTCCTACCTCCAGATTCTCGCGGGAGCGGGCCTGGATTTGACGTTCCTGCCCTCCGTACTGGGTGATGCCGGCCACTACTCGGACGCGATCCGTGCCCTGGGCGTTGAAGTGCCCAAGCCGGCGACATATCCCTCGCTGGAGGCAGCGGTCGATCAACTCGCGCCCAAATCGGACCTCGTCATCATCTTCCGCGCACCCATCGCGCAACGGGTGTTCGACCGCATCCGTCACGCCGCCCCCAGGGCGAAGATCATCTTCCACACCGTCGACCTTCATCATCTGCGCATGCGCCGGCAGTCGGAACTCGCTGGCGATCCGGAAATGGCAAACGCATCCGATGCAATGCGGCTCATCGAACTGGATATCGTCGCGCGCGCCGATGCAACCATCGTCGTCAGCAGCTTTGAAGATGTCATGCTTCGCGGCCTCGTCGCCGACGCAGACATCCGACATATCCCGCTCTTGCGCGAAGTGCCCAAGCGTGTCGGAGGCTGGTCAGCCCGGCTTTCTGGCCTTTTCCGTAGGCGGGGTCCACTCTCCTCACGCCGAGACATTGTATTCGTTGGAGGATTCGAGCACGCACCGAATGGGGACGGCGTGCACTGGTTCGTCTCGCAGGTATGGCCGAAGGTCTTGAACGCGGAACCTGGCAGCAGGCTTGTGGTGGCAGGGTCCAACCTCACCGCTGATATCGCTGCGCTGGCGTGCGAGACAATCACCCCTTTAGGACATGTACGGGATCTCGGTGCTCTGTTTTCGACCGCCCGCATGAGCATTGCCCCACTCCGCTATGGCGCCGGCGTCAAAGGCAAGATCGTCTCGAGCTTGAGCTACGAAGTTCCGGTCGTGGCAACACGGATCGCAGCCGAAGGCACGGGCTTGGTGGATGGCGTGAACGTTTTGATCGGCGACGACCCGCAGGAAATGGCAGATGCAGTCGTTCGCCTCCTTCGGGACGACGACTTGTGGCGGCGTCTCTCCAAGGCAGGATACCGGACCTTCATCGACGTCCATTCGCATACTGCGGGACGGCCAAAGATCATGAAGCTCGTCGAAGATCTCTTGCGATAGACCGTCCACAGCCAGAATTTTGCGTGTCGCTGGCGGCATAAGGTGGCTGGTTCATGGGAAAAAATGTTTGGCTGGGGAACCTGGATTCGAACCAGGACTAACGGAGTCAGAGTCCGTGGGTCTACCGTTAACCTATTCCCCAGCACGCGGCTTGCGCCGCTCCGTGCCTGGACGAGCCGTCCCGGCACGGGTATTGGCGGGCCTTTTAACACATCCGGTCGGGCGATCAAGGCAAAATCACCCTGCCAGCGCCACCGGAAATCATCCTCTTGAAAAGCCCGACGAAGGTCAAACCCCGTCGGGCCTAACGAAGTTCCATCCGTCTTATTCGACCCCGAACACCGTCGCGTAGCCCGCGACCACACGAGGCCGAGCTCCACCAGTCTTCTCATCATGGTCTTTCTGTGCCCTGCCCCAAGCTCTATGCTCGGCTCCAATGCCCCGGGCAATGCGGGAAAAAGAGGTCGCGAAGCTCAGTGACGCGCCGCCCGCTCCGCCGCGGCGAGGTCGGCCGTGGTCTTGGCGAGCCGGAAGGCGAGTTCCCGGATGATGCGGCTTGCGAGCTCGGGAAACTCCTTGATCAGCTCGAGGAAGTAGCCCTTACCGATCTTCAGCGCCGTCAGCCTGCCGTTCGCCCTCACGGTAGCCGAGCGCGGGATGTCGCAGAAGACCGACATCTCGCCCAGCAACGCATGGTCCCGCAACTGCGCCACAACGACCTCCGTTCCGCCCGATTCGGAAATGATGTCGGCAACCCCGCTCAGCACGATGAAGGCGCTGTCGCCGGCGTCGCCTTGACGAAACAGCACCTGCCCGTGCTCGAACTCCACCTTGTCCGACGCATAGGCCAGGAGCTTGAGCTTGGCCGGATCCATCGCCGCAAAGAGCGGGATCTTGCGAAGAACCTCCACCTCGTCCCTCAGAGTACTCATCACCGGTGCCCTTTCAGTTGGCCGCTCCCGCGAGCGAGCCGTCGGCTTCTGCCTCCCCGCGATCAGTCGGCGTCGATGCCTCGATCTCGTGGAAGGCTCCATTGGAGAATGTCAGAACACGGTCGAATTGTTCCGCGAGTTCGTCGTCGAGCAGCACGCACACATAGCCGGGCGACCAGTCCTGACCGGGAAGCAGCGGCCGGGAGAGCAGCCGCTGCATGATATCGCGACGTCCAGGTCCGTCCATCGAACCCAGCACCTCGTTGAGGATGATCATGTCCGGCTTCTTCAGCAGCGCGCGCGCGACGTGCAGCTTCTGGCGCTGTGTTTCGGAGAGCCGCCGGCCGCCATTGCCCATCTCGAAGTTCAGGCCGACGCGCAGCAGCCCGCCAGAAATGCCGGTCTGCCCGACGAGCTGCTGGACGGCGGCCAGCACCTTCTCCTTGCCGTCGACGACCGTCGACGAGATGCGGCCGAGCAGGATGTTGTCGAGCACGGTGGCGGTCGGGTTGTAGCGGTCGGGATCGTGGAAGAAGACCGGCGCGACGTCCATGCCGGCGATCTCCTCGCGCAGGTCGCGGCGGGCGGACAGGATCTTTTCCTCGGTCGCGGCGTCGAGCACGCCGAAACGGCTCTGCGCCTCGCAATAGCCGAAGGCGAGCTTGAAGACCTCCTGCCGGTCGTCGCTGCCGCGCGAGGACTTGCCGCGCGCCTTCTCGGTCTTGCTCTCGCGTCCGGGCTCCTGCCGCTCCGCCATCTTCAGGCGCGCGACGATCTCCTTGAGGCGGGCGACCTCCTCGAAGCTCACGTCGGCCACCGTCTCGAAGATCTTGCTGTCGGGCGCGAGGTCGCCGAAGAGCTCGATCCTCGCCTCCGCGATGCGCTGGCCCATCTCCTGGAAGGCTGTGCGCAGTCCGTGCCTGTCGAGAACCTCCAGCACCACCGGATTGCTGTTGAGGTTGGCGGGCGCCCAGGCGGGATCGCTCGCGGTGCCGAACAGAAGGTTCTCGCCGATCGTCGCTTGGGCGTTGTAGAGATCGGGGTCGAATGACTGGACGATGCCCTCCACGCCGAGACTGCCGGCGTTCTGGCGGAATTCGTGCCGCACCTCGACAATCTTGTCGCAGAAGACCGGGCTTTCCGCCGGATCGACGGTGCCGATGAGGCCGAGGTCCTGGATCTGCCGCGACAGGCCGGACAGTTCGAGCACGTCCGAGACATGCCGGTCGAGCGCTTCGGCGCCTTCGAGCCCGAGGTCGTCGAGGTTGATCCATTCCGCATTCGCGTCCGGGGGGACCTCGTTGAGCATTCCGGCCGAGACCTTTCGCGGCGGTGGCTCGCGTCCCGATGCGGACCCGACCGGCTGGTTCTTCACCACCATCAGCAGGTTGTCGTTGATCGTGCCCGCGGGGAAGTAGCTGCCGCTGTCGGCATAACCGATCCGGCGGCCCGTCAGGCTTTCGGGATGGTCCTCGAGCGATCGGCTCTCCAGCGCGATCGTGCCGGCGGCGGGCTGCACCAGCCGCACCAGCGAGGCGGCAAAGACGTTGGCGGCCGTGCGGGCCGCATCCTGGCCGTTGGTCACGATCGCGATCCGGTCGGACGGCGAAATCCGCATACGCAGATTGTCTGCGACGGTGCGGCCGGTCTCGTCCTCCAGCCGCACGTGGTCGAGTTCGAAACCCTGCGAGAGGCGCGGCACCGGCTCGTGCGGCATGCGCTGGAGCTCCGCCCCGATCAGCCCGTCGTCGCGGAAGCTGTCGATCGTCTGCTCGTAGCGCGCCTCGTTCATCAGCCGGATCTGGTCGTAGTCGATCAGCCCCTTGATCGGCCCGGGAAGGTCCTTGTAGGCGGCGATGACGGCCACGAGCTGGCCAATATCGAGCCGCCCCGTGATGACGAAATAGCCGCCGAGCAGATAGAACAGGAACGCCAGGAACTGCATCAGGAGGTTGTTGATGTACTTGACCGTGAACTTCCGCTGGTAGAGCTCGAAGCGGATGTCCAGGATCGACTGCAGCAGCCCGTAGTGGCGCGCGCGGGCGAAATTCGACATGTCGTTGACGTGGATATCGGCCGCCATGTCGACCGTCTCGGCCACCTGCCCCGACAGCCTGCGCGCCTGCATCTGCCGTTGCCGGCCGAGCACGATCAGCTTGCGGCGCATGCGCGGGATGATCCAGATCTGGAAAGCCACGATCGCGATGGTCAGGAGTCCGAAGTAGACCGACTGCAGGAACAGGAAGAGAAGCCCGGTGATCGCCTGTCCGCCCAGGAACAGCGGCAGCGAAAAGGCATCGCCAACGAACTCGCCGAGCGGCTCGACCTCGTCCTTGATGACCGAGGAAACCTCGGCCCCCTTGAGGTTGCGGAAGCGGGCGACGCGATAGCGCAGTACCCGGTCGAGCAGCGTGTAGCGCAGCTGGCGCAGCACTTCCTCGCCGAGCTTTCCCTTGTAGGTGTTGGTGTAGAGCTTGAACCAGCCGTTCAGGAAGACGAAGAACATGAACGCCGCGCAGAGCGCGAAGAGCATCTCGATGCGGCCGAACTGGAACCCATCGAACAGGATCACTTCGCGGCCGAACAGCGTCTCGCCGTATGGCATGGGAATGCGCAGGAAGGGCTGGGTCGCGTCGATCGCGTCGAAGTTTTCGCCCTGGATCGGCCCGTTGACGATCTGCTTGGGCAGTTCGAGCGACAGGAAATAGAACGGCATGGAGGCGACGATGACGAAGAGCAGCCACGCCTGCTTCAGACGCGAGTTCTTCCAGATGAATTTGAGAAGATTGCGTTCCAAAACCGCGGTGCCTTCGCCCCCATCCCCGACGGGCGCCCTAATGTGCACGATGCAGGAAGGAGTTCAACCGGGATCGCGATACGGCTGCGCGTGACGAACGATCAGTCGGGAGAACGTGCGTGTCGGCGCCGCCCGCTCAGCCGAAGAGCCGCTCGCCCTGCTCGTCGATCATCTGGCGCGCCTTGCGGAAGGATACATCGACGGCGTCGTCCAGCGAAGCGAAACGGTCGGCGCGAATCAGCCGGTGTTCCCTCGCCTGCCCGCCGACCTCCTTCGAGAGCACCGCGCAGGTCTGGTACTGGCCGTCCGCCTTGAACGGCGTGGCGCGGATCAGGAACCCCTTGTACTCCTGCTCACCCGCAGTCGCCGCTTCCTCTGGCCCGGCATCGCTTCCGCCGCCGATGCCGAACAGCCGTTTCAACAGAGACATCGGCGCCCTCTCCTCTTCATGCCGGTCCAGCCCGCCTCGCAAAACGCGCCGGTCATTGCGTCAAGTGTAGCACGATCTCGCGCCGGTGTGGCCGGGAGCGATGCTCGAACAGGTAGATGCCCTGCCACGTTCCGAGAAGCATGCGGCCGCCGGCGACGGGGATGGAAAGCGAGGTCTGCGTCAACGCCGCCTTGATGTGGGCCGGCATGTCGTCGGGCCCCTCAGTCGTATGCACGATCCAGCGCATGGACGGATCGTCGGCGGGTGGCACGAGACGCCGGAAGAATTCCTCCAGGTCGCGCCGCACGTCGGGATCGGCATTCTCCTGGATCAGGAGCGAGCAGGAGGTGTGGCGCACGAAGACCGTCAGCAACCCCTCCTCCACGCCCGTCTCGCGCACGAACGCCGCCGCGCGGTCGGTGATTTCGGTCAGGCCGGGGCCGTTGGTGGAGATCGTCAGGCGGGACTGGGGCATGCGGGCATGGGATCGGTACGTGTGAGGGCTCGGGGTGGATTACCCAGGCAAAAAATGGATCACGGCTCGGATCGCGCCGCCCGGAAATCCGCCATCCTCATCTCGAGGTCCGGCACGTTGAGTGCGCTGAGTGTCTGATCCGGGCTGACGTCGGACACCTGCCGGTATCCAGTAGGGGTCGGCAGGCGATGGACAGTCGTTCCGAGGCCATCTGCGTCGATCACCCAGAGTTCGGCAATTCCGAAACCGGCGTAGATAAGCGCCTTGCGTCCCGTGTCATAGGCAAAGCTCGTGTCGCCGATCTCGACCGCCAACAGGCAGGTTCCGCCGTTCAAGCCTTCCAACCCGACGGCTGTCTCATAGATCACGAAATCCGGTTCAAGGAAGGTATCGACGGATAGCCGTAGCGTCGTCTCGGGAGTGAAGCCGACACTCTCAGGCAGCTTCCGCGCCAGTGTCATCATCACCCATGTCTTCAGCCGCTCGTGTCGAATGCCCTTGGGCGACATCGGCACCGCCTCCCCCCCGATAAGTTCGAAGCGCTCATCCGCCGCGATGATGCCGGCCGCAACCGCGGCCTCGATTTCTGCGACGGTGAAGGGCCGCCGGCGCAAGCCCTCGGCGGCCTGCGTGGTCGGGGCGGCGATTGGCGCCGCAATGTGGAAGCGCTCGTTCATGAGAAGGAAGGTATCACTGTGAGTTGTCGTTGCGAAGCGATTGAGAAACGCATGCGCGTCCGCGGCTAGCTGTTTTTCTTTCTGCTAGCCTCCTGCCACTCAATCTCCAGTCGCGTCAGATGATATTCAAGGTAAGCGCGAAGTTCTGGTACTGAACTGGAGAACCCCATAATGGAGCTGAGATTGTCCCGGAAGAACGCGAGCATGCCGACTACCGCCAAGTTAACCGGAAGACCAACCAGCGCGAGGCGGCCAGCTATTCTCTCGGCCGCCCCTAACGCATTGGCGCCGAAAATGATGAGATTCCTAATGATTGGATACCCAATCGTAGCAAGGTGTTCACTACTTTCGGATGTCATGACCAAGAGGCGATCGACTTCCTCGAATAACGACCGTACTCGATCGGACATCGCGAATTGATCGCTTTCGAGCATCCAACGGACAATCGATCGTTCATATTCGAAGAGCTTCCTGAACTCTTCCGCCGTCAGAAGGGGGATGCCCGACTTCTCGGCCAGTTCCCGACCTTTTGCGAACCCCATTACGAGCGCGCCGTGTAGCCTGGCTATCTCTCCGAGTAGCGCTTGCAGTTGTGGCTCTAGAGGCTCCGTCACCTGCTTGGACGGATCAAGAGCTGCGAACGAACGCGCTTGAGCGATGAGGCCCGCACCGCTGATCCAGAGGTCATCTATATCCAACGCTGAGATTTCGTCGCATGCGATGGCGCTTCGATAGTCACTTAGAACATCGTCGAGTTGTGAGTAGCGGCCCCGCGCGTTTCCCAATCCCCTCAGAAGGGAATCCAAGCGCTTCTTTATCCTCTCATGCAACTTATGGAGTGTCGTATTCTCATGCTCGTTCGCACTGGGAAAACTGGGTACCCGTGCGAGTTCGCCGGCAACCCCAGCAAAGATTGGCCCGGTACCCTGTTTGACCGCGGACGGGGGTTGATGAACTTCGCTCGTGTGGACGGCTGCGTATACGCCGGTTCTCACGCGTTCAATGCGCCCCGCCATCGCAAGGCGGCTCAGTTCGCCTCGCATAGTCTTGTCGATCACGCGGTAATCGGCCGATATAAAGGCTTGCCTGATCTCCTCGATCGTCGCTGGTTCTTCACGCGACTCAAGGAAATCTATGATGAACGCAGCAATGGTCCTGTCAGGCTTCCTTCGCGCCTTTCCCTCGACGATCTCCGCAACCTCGTCCATGATCCGGTCAGCGCTGCGCGCCTCCGTCACCGTCCAGAATTCATCCGGCTGAGTTGCAATGGCGATGTCGGCTGATTCGCCGAACAGGCTGCGCGGCTCGGCGTGGCGTGTGTTGGGCAGGATGGCGCGATACCAATCGTGGATCAGCTTCCATGACGTTTCACGCGCGAAGTTGTCTTTGGCAATGGCATCCAGCGGCGCCCGCATCCACAACGGCAGATTCGCGAGGTACCGTTCGTCGCTGCGGACATCGATGAGCCAGAGTCGCTGGTCGATCAGTCGACCATCTTCTCGGTTCTGCTCCAGCCAGGCACAATCGGCGGAAACAGCGCTCCATACGGCGTCGGCGACGCCGTGGGTGTCGGCGGCGTTGGCGGCGGAGGCGGCGGCGGCGGCGGAGGCGGCGGCGTCGGAGGCGTCGGAGGCGTCGGAGGCGGCGTCGGCGGCGGCGGCGGAGGCGGAGGCGGCGGAGGCGGCGTAGGCGGCGGCGGAGGCGGAGTAGAGGGCGTCGGCGGCGGAGGCGGCGGAGGCGGCGGCGGAGGCGGTCATTTCATGCGCTGGATATTTGCGCGCAGCCCATGAAATGAAGATCGCCCGCCACGATTGCAGGATCAAGCCCTGCTTTCGGACGAGATCGAGGCGAACGTCCGGCAGGTCCATGACAGTGAATGCCACCGGAAAGCCCCGCAATGCGATCCGCGCCGCGATGGCCTGCGCCCAATCATCCGGTTTCCCAGCGAGCCACTTCCGAAGATCTTTCGGCGACGCGAATTCCGGCACGGCCTCAATACTCCTCCCGCTCATCACACCGTGGCAAACCAAAGCGAGCTGATCAAGCGCTCATGCAACTCCGGCAGCATGGCTTCAAAACGAAAGAACCCGGCGTCGCCGCCGGGTCCCTTAGTTTCGATCTCCAACACCCCTCAGCTGTCCAGAAAGCTCCTGAGCTTCCTCGATCTCGACGGATGCTTCAGTTTCCTGAGCGCCTTCGCCTCGATCTGGCGGATGCGTTCGCGGGTGACAGAGAACTGCTGGCCGACCTCTTCGAGCGTGTGGTCGGTGTTCATGCCGATACCGAAGCGCATCCTGAGCACGCGTTCCTCGCGCGGGGTGAGCGAGGCGAGCACGCGGGTGGTGGTCTCGCGCAGGTTGGCCTGGATCGCCGCGTCGATCGGCAGGATGGCGTTCTTGTCCTCGATGAAGTCGCCCAGATGCGAATCCTCCTCGTCGCCGACCGGCGTCTCGAGGCTGATCGGCTCCTTGGCGATCTTCAGCACCTTGCGCACCTTTTCGAGCGGCATGGCGAGTTTCTCGGCCAGTTCCTCCGGCGTCGGCTCGCGGCCGATCTCGTGCAGCATCTGGCGCGAGGTGCGCACGATCTTGTTGATCGTCTCGATCATGTGAACCGGGATGCGGATGGTGCGCGCCTGGTCGGCGATCGAGCGGGTGATCGCCTGCCGGATCCACCATGTCGCGTAGGTGGAGAACTTGTAGCCCCGGCGATACTCGAACTTGTCCACCGCCTTCATCAGGCCGATGTTGCCTTCCTGAATGAGATCAAGGAATTGCAGGCCGCGGTTCGTGTATTTCTTGGCGATCGAGATGACGAGACGGAGGTTCGCTTCCACCATCTCCTTCTTGGCAATCGCCGCCTCGCGCTCGCCCTTCTGGACCTGGTTGACGATCTTGCGGAACTCGCCGATCGAGATGCCGGTCTCCTGCGCCAGGTTCTGGATCTCGGCGCGCAGGTTGCGGATCGAATTGCCCTCGTTGCGGGTGAATTCCTTCCAGCCGCGCGTCGACAGGTTGCCGATGGCGCGTGTCCAGTTCGGGTCGAGCTCGGTGCCCTGGTACTCGCGCAGAAACTCCTCGCGACGCACGCCGTAGCTTTCGGCGAGCCTGAGCAGCCGGCCCTCGTTCTGCACCAGGCGCTTGTTGATGTCGTAAAGCTGCTCGACCAGAGCCTCGATGCGGTTCTGGTTGAGCGACAGCGACTTCACCGCCGTGATCAGCTCTTCCTTGAGCTTCTTGTAGGAACGCTCCTGGCTGGACGACAGGTTTCCGGCCGCCGCGAGACGCGCCTCGACCTGCTGGTCCTGCAGCTTGCGCAGCTTCTTGTAGGTGGCCGCGATCAGGTCGAGCGTCTCCATGACCTGCGGACGCAGTTCCGCTTCCATGGCCGCCAGCGACAGGCTCGCCTCGTCGTCCTCGTCGTCATCTTCCTCGACGCGGGATTCGCCGCCGACATTGGTGATGTCGTCGTCCTCGCGCGGCCCGCTGGAGCGGCGGCCGCGTTCGTCCACCTTGGGCTTGGCTTCCTCCTCGACCCGCTCGACCGCAGGCGCCTGCTTGGCCTCGGGGCCGGCATAGGTGGTCTCGAGATCGATGATCTCGCGCAGCAGGATCTTGGCTTCGTTCAGCTCGTCGCGCCAGATGATGATGGCCTGGAAGGTCAGCGGGCTTTCGCACAGCCCCGCGATCATCGTCTCGCGGCCGGCCTCGATGCGCTTGGCGATGGCGATCTCGCCCTCGCGCGACAGGAGTTCCACCGAACCCATCTCGCGCAGATACATGCGCACCGGATCGTCGGTGCGGTCCGTCGGTTCCTTCTTGGTGACGGTCGCGACCGCGCTGCCGGTCTGCTCGGCGACCTCGGTCGCCTCTTCCTCGGCGTCGGCCGCCTGTTCGCCCTCGGCGTCGTCGCTGGTCTCGTCGTCCTCGACCACGTTGATGCCCATGTCGGACAGCATCGCCATCGTGTCTTCGATCTGCTCGGAGGTCACTTCCTCGGACGGCAGGACGGCATTGAGCTCGTCCATCGTCACGTAGCCGCGCTTCTTGGCGACCTTGATCATCTTCTTGACGGCATCGTCGGAAAGATCGAGCAGCGGACCGTCGGCAGCGCCTTCGCGTTCGTTCTCGACCTCTTCCTTTTCTTTCGTCGCCATGCTTTCCTGTCTCCAACGTGAGAGGACGGCTGGACGGCCATTCTAGCTTGCCGTCAACGGACGTCGATGCGCCCGCCCCGTCTCAGCGAGTACCGATCTCGCGTAAATACACCATTAACCGTGTCTTACCAGCGCGCTGTGAGCCCTGCGCCGGTATCGGCATGGCCGCGCGGTTGCGCCGGCATGCTTTCCACCCCGATCGGAACGATCGCGAAACGTCCTGATTCCGTCATTTCGCCGTCAGGTCAAGCCGCCCTTGCACGATTCGTCGCGAAAACGCCAACAACGCGTCAGCTTCTCGCGACCCTCCCGGACGACACTCCGAAGCCTTCTATCAGCGCCTCGGTAGCCTGCACGTCGCGAAACTGTATCTGGACCTCGAGGAGCTGCCGGTAGTTTTCCTCCGTCGGATCCGCGGCGAGCGCCGCTTCGGCCGCTCTGAGTTCCTTATGTAGAACGCCGGCTGACTGGTGCAAGTGCAGAGCCTGGCTGAACGCGTCGCGGGCGTCGTCGAGGGCCGCATCCTCCAGAGCCGGCCATTGCCTGGCCCGCCGGACGAGCGCGACGGCGTTCTCCATCACCGTGTCCAGCCTCGCCTGGCTCAGCCAGGCCAGAATGGCGTCGCGGTCCGTCGCCTGCCCTTCGGCGATGGCGTCGAGCAGCCCGGCATGAAGCCGGCGCAGGTCCGGGTGCTTCAGATCCAGCCGTTCTATCGCCTCGAAGTGCTCGTCGATCAGCAAGGGATGGTTGATGAGCGCAACCATGATCACCGTCTCGCGCATCGGCATGGTTCCGGCCGAACTGCGCACCAGCGAGGACCGCGCGAGGCTGTCGGAGACGGCAAGGCGTCCCGGCGTCTGCCCTTGCCGTCCGCGACCATGCGCACCGTTTCGATCGCCCTTCTGGTTGGGATAGTTCTTCCTCTGCTGCCGCGCCGAGCCGAAGAAGGCCTCGATCCGTTCGCGCATCTCCTGGCCGTAGTGCCGACGCACGTTATCGTCGCGGATGCGCGAGGTCAGCTCTCGCAGCGACTTCTCCAGCACCGAACGCCGCTCCGGCGTGTCGAAGACCCCGCCCGAGGTCTCGCGCAGCCACAAGAGTTCCGACAGAGGGCGGGCGTCGGCGATCACGCTGCGAAACGCCTCCGGTCCGCCTTCCTTCACCAGATCGTCGGGGTCCTGACCCTGCGGCAAAAGCGCGAAGCGGACCGTGCGCCCGCCCTGGATCGACGGTAGCGCGAGGTCGGCCGCGCGCCAGGCCGCCTTCAGGCCGGCGGGGTCGCCGTCGAAACACAGCACCGGCTCCGGTGCCATGCGCCACAGGAGCTCCAGCTGGTTCTCGGTCAGCGCGGTACCGAGCGGGGCGACGGCGTTGGCGAACCCCGCCTGCGCCAGCGCGATCACGTCCATGTAGCCTTCCACGGCGATGACGGCGCCTTCCCTGCCCTGCCCCTTGCGCGCCCGGGCGAAGTTGTAAAGCACCTCGCCCTTGTGGAAGAGCTCGGTATCAGGTGAGTTCATGTACTTGGCCGCGACGTCGGGCGACATTGCGCGACCGCCGAAAGCGATGACCCGTCCGCGCGCATCCTCGATCGGGAACATGATGCGGTCGCGGAACCAGTCGTAGGAGACCGGGATGTCGTCGCCATGCCGCACGAGCCCACAGGCCTCGATCTGCTCCTTCGCGACTCCCTTGCCGGCAAGGTGTTCCTTCAGCGCGTTGCGCGATTCGGGGGCGTAGCCGAGGCGGAAGTCCTGTTGGGTGGCCGAGGCGACGCCGCGCTCGCGCAGATAAGCGCGCGCCTTCGCGCCGGCGGACGCCTGCAGCTGTTCCTGAAAGAAGCGCGTCGCCATCTCCATGACGTCGTGCAGGCTGGCGCGCTGCTTCTCGCGCTTCTCCATCTCCGGGTCGCGTGCCGGCATCGGAACCCCGGCCAGCTCCGCGATCCGCTCCACCGCTTCAGGAAACCCGAGGCCGTCGAGTTCGGTGAGGAAGCGAAAATGGTCGCCCGAGACGCCACAGCCGAAACAGTGGTAGCGGCCCTTCTTGTCCTCGCAGTGGAAGCTCGGCGACTTCTCGCCATGGAAGGGGCAGCAAGCCCACCAGTCGCCCCGCGAGGCGTTCGTCTTGCGCTTGTCCCACGACACGCGCTGCCCGATCACCGAGGATATCGGGACACGGTCGCGTATCTCATCGAGGAACTGGTTCGAAAAGCGCATGGGACGTATGTAGGCTGCCTCGCCTCGGCAAGCGAGACCTCCTCGCGGCTGTCACCGAGTTTCACAGCCTCAGCGAGCCCGAAACAGCAGAAAACCCCGCGGCCATCGTGGCTCGCGGGGTTTCCATGGAACATTAGCTGGGACGATTTCCGGACACGGACCGGCCCGCCGGCTTGTCCTTCTCCGTTGCCGTCCGCCGCGGTCTTACTGCGGCAACTGGTCGTCCACACCCTCGACGTAGAAATTCATGCCCAGCAGCGTGCCGATATCGGCGGTCTCGCCTTCCTTCAGCCACTCGGAGCCGTCCTGTTTGTTGATCGGTCCCGTGAAGGGATCGAGTTCGCCGGACGTAATCTTGGCTTCGGTCTCCTCGGCGAGCGCCTTCACGTCGTCGGGCATGTTGGTGTAGGGCGCCATAACGACGTGGCCGTCGGCCATTCCGCCCCAGACGTCGACTTGCTCCCAAGTGCCGTCCATCACCGCCTTGACGCGCTCGGCGTAATACGGGCCCCAGTCGTCGACGATCGAGGTGAGCTGGGTCTCGGGACCGAACTTGATCATGTCCGAGGCCTGGCCGAAGGCCTTGATGCCACGCTCATGAGCGACCTGCATTGGCGCGGTCGAATCGGTGTGCTGGGTGATGATGTCGACGCCCTGGTCGATCAGCACCTTGGCGGCGTCGGCTTCCTTGCCTGGGTCGAACCAGGTGTTGGCCCATACCACCTTGACCTTGAAGTCGGGATCGACCGACTGCGCGCCGAGGACGAAGGAATTGATGCCCATCACCACTTCCGGGATCGGGAAGGAGGCGATGTAGCCGGCGACGCCCTTCTCCGAGAGGCTGGCGGCGATCACGCCCTGCACGTAGCGGCCTTCATGGAACTTCGAATTGTAGGTCGCGACGTTCGGATGCTCGCGCTTGAAGCCGGTGGCATGCTCGAACTTCACGTCTGGGAACTTGGCCGCGACCTTGTTCGTGGCATCCATGTAGCCGAAGGAGGTGGTGAAGACGATGTTGCAGCCCGACCGGGCGAAGCGCTCGATGGCGCGCTCGGCGTCGGCGCCCTCGGGCACGCTTTCCAGATAGGCGATCTCGACCTTGTCCTCGCCGCCGAGCTCCTCCTGCATTTCCAGCGCGCCCTGGTGGTGTTGATAGGACCAGCCGAAGTCGCCGATCGGGCCGACATAGATAAAACAGGCCTTGGTCTTGTCCTGCGCCAGCGCGGTTCCCGCCGACATCAGGGCCGTCGCGGCGGCCAGTGCCAGTATCGTTCTTTTTTTCATTTGTTCATGTCCTCTGTTGGTTTCGAAAACGGGGAATTCGTCCGGGTGGATCTAGCGGTCCGGCACGAACGGCCGCCCCAGGGAAGCCGGAGTGTTCATCATCGTCAGCCGCCTGTTCCTGGAGATTAGAACGAGAACGACGATGGTTGCCAGATAGGGGAGCGAAGAAAGGAATTGCGACGGCACCGCCTTGACGAGACCGGCCAGCCAGTAGAGCAAACTGGGAAGTCCGGCCAGATCGGCGAGGTTGGTCGCCTGGATGTGCAGTTGGGCGATGGTGATGGCACCAAAGAGGTAGGCGCCGGCGAGCACCCGCCACGGGCGCCAGGAAGCAAAGACGACCAGCGCCAGCGCGATCCAGCCGCGGCCGGCGGTCATGTTCTCGATCCACTGCGTGGTGTAGACCAGAGACAGTTGGGCGCCCGCGAGCCCGGCGCAGAACCCGCCGAACATCACTGCCATGTAGCGGATCGCGATGACCTTGATGCCGAGCGCATGGGCCGAGGTATGGCTGTCGCCGACGGAACGCAGCGTGAGACCGGCGCGGGTGCGGAACAGGAACCACATGACGCCGGCCGTGAGCAGCAGCGAGATGTAGAACATCGGGTCCTGGCCGAACAGGAGTCGGCCGACCAGCGGAATGTCCGTCAGTACCGGAATGTCGAGTGCGCCGAGCTTGACGCCCGGCTGGCCGACGAAGGCCTCGCCGATCATGCCGGACAGACCGATGCCGAGCAGCGTGAGAGCGAGCCCGGTCGCGACCTGGTTGGTGACGAGCGTCAACGCCAGGAAGCCGAAGAGCAGCGAGAACAGCATCCCGGCAATGGCGCCGGCAAGGACGCCGATCCAGGCATTGCCCGTCATGTACGCCATCCCGAAGGCCACGACCGCGCCCATCAGCATCATGCCTTCGACGCCGAGGTTGAGCACGCCTGAACGCTCCACGACGAGTTCGCCGATCGCGGTAAGGAGCAGCGGCGTCGCCGCCGTCGCGATCGTCAGCAGGATCGCCTCAGCCATGCCCATGGGCGGTCTCCAGTGCCGGGGCGGCGGGCGCGGTTGCCGGTGCCGGACGCACGAGGCGGACGCGGTAGTGGATCAGCGTGTCGCAGGCCAGAACGAAGAACAGGAGCATGCCCTGGAAGGCGCGCACTGTCTTGTCGGTGACGCCGATGGCGATCTGTGCTGCCTCGCCGCCGAGATAGGAGAGCGCCAGCACGAAGCCGGCCGCCACGATGCCGAGTGGATTGAGCCGCCCGAGGAAGGCCACGATGATGGCCGCGAAGCCGTAGCCGGGCGAAATCGAGGGCTGCAGCCGGCCGATGGCGCCGGAGACCTCGGTGATGCCCGCCAAGCCGGCGAGCGCGCCCGAGACGAGGAAGGCGAAGATGATGGTCTGGATCGTCGAAAAGCCACCGAAGCGCCCTGCCCGCGGGCTCTGGCCGATCACCTTCACCTCGAAGCCCTTGAGCGTTCGAGACATCATGAACCAGATGCCGATCGCCGCGATGATCGCGAAGACGATGCCCCAGTTGGCGCGGCCCGACATCGGGAAGAGCTCCGGCACGATCGCCCAGGAATGGAACGGCGGCGCCTGGGGGAAACTCATTGCCGCCGGGTCTCGCCACGGTCCGCGCACCAGCCAGTCGAGGATCAGCTGGGCGACGTAGACCAGCATGAGAGACGTCAGGATCTCGTTGGTGTTGAAGCGTGCCTTCAGGATCGCGGGAATGCCCGCGTAGAGTGCGCCGCCGACGGCGCCGAAGATCAGCATTAGCGGCAGGACCGCCGCGTTCTGGAAATCGGGGAAATAGAGCGGGATCATGCTGCCCGCGATCGCGCCCATGGTGAATTGGCCCTCGGCGCCGATGTTCCAGTTGCTGGACAGGAAGCAGACGGACAGGCCGACGGCGATCAGGATCAGTGGCGCGGCCTTGATCGCCAGTTCGTGCAGCGACCAGACCTCGGTGAGCGGATCGATGAAATAGGCATAGAGGCCGACGACCGGGTTCTTGCCGAGTGCGGCGAAGATGATGGCGCCGGCAACGACCATGAGCGCGAAGGCGATGAAGGGAGAAAGCGCGGAGAAGAGCTTCGATTGCAGCGGACGGCGGACGAGTTCGATGCGCATCAGGCCGGCTCCGTCGCGTGATCGTGGACATGGCCAGGCTCGGCGCCGCCCATCAGGAGGCCGATCTTCTCGAAGGTGGCCTCGGCGCGCGGCAGCGGCTTCGACAGTTCGCCATTGTGCATGACGGCGATCGCGTCGGAGATCTCGAAGAGTTCGTCCAGGTCTTGGCTGATCACCAGCACGGCCGAGCCGGCGCGGGCGAGTTCGATCAGCGCTTGGCGGATGCGGGACGCCGCACCCGCATCGACCCCCCATGTCGGCTGGTTGACAACCAGCACGGCGGGCTTGCGGTCGAGTTCGCGCCCGATGATGAATTTCTGCAGGTTGCCGCCCGAGAGTGCGGAAGCCGGCGGGTCTTCCGCGCTCTTGCGCACGTCCATCTCCTGGTTGATGCGCTTGGCGGCGGCCGACACCGCGCTCGCGCGAATCGTACCGGCCGCGCCTAGGTAGGCGCCACGGTCCGTCGCGTGGCGCGAAAGGAGCAGGTTGTCCGAAAGCTTCATGGCAGGTGCCGCGCCATGGCCGAGCCGCTCCTCGGGCACGAAGGCCGCCCCCATCATGCGTCGAGCCGAAATGCCGTCGCGCCCGGCGGGCTTGCCCCTGACCGTCACCGTCTCGGGCCGGTCCTGCACGACCTCGCCGGAGATCGCCTCGAAGAATTCGCCCTGGCCGTTTCCAGCGACGCCCGCGATGCCGATGACTTCCCCCGCCCGTACATTCAGCGAGATGTCGCGCAAGGGAATGGAAAACGGCGTGGCCGGCGTGCGGCTCAGCCGATCGATGCGCAGAAGCACCTCGGCGCCCGCGATGGCTTCGGAATGCTCGCGGACGACCGCGTGCACCTCGCTACCGACCATCATGTTCGCGAGCGATGAGGCGGTTTCCGCGCGGGGGTCGCAATGACCGACCACCTTGCCGTGGCGCAGCACAGTGGCACGGTCGCACATACGCTTCACCTCCTCGAGGCGATGCGAGATGTAGAGGATCGACTTGCCCTCGCCGCGCAGCCTTTCCAGGGTCTCGAAGAGCTTGTCGGCCTCCTGCGGCGTTAGCACCGAGGTGGGCTCGTCGAGGATGATCAGCTGCGGTGTCTGGAGCAGGCAGCGGATGATCTCGATGCGCTGACGCTCGCCGACCGACAGGTCGCCGACCATGGCGTAGGGGTCGAGCGGGAGGCCGTAGCTGTAGGATAGAGCCTGTGCCTTGGCGGCAATCGTGGAAATCGGCGTCTTGTCGTCGAGCGACAGTGCGATGTTCTCGGCGGCCGTCAGCGCCTCGAACAGCGAAAAGTGCTGGAAGACCATGCCGATGCCGAGCTTTCTGGCTTCGCTGGGGCTGGTGATGCGCACCGGACGGCCTTCCCAGCGGATCTCGCCCGCGTTCGGCTCCAGCGAGCCGAAGAGCATCTTGACCAGCGTGGACTTGCCGGCGCCGTTCTCGCCGAGCAGGGCATGGATCTCGCCGCGCGCGATGTCGAGATCGATCCCGTCGCACGCCTTCAGGCTGCCGAAGATCTTCGTGAGACCGCGGACATCGAGAAGGGTCACGCCCCCTTGAGCGCCTTCGTCCGCCAAACTGCCTACCCCATTCTTTTTCTTTGTGTTCCCGTCCGCGATCGTAGGCGCGCCCCTCGCGCCGCGGAAAGCGACCTGCTCATTGAAAGAGCTTCAACAATTCCGGCACAATATCAAGGCAGGAGTATCGTCGTCCCCGTTGTCTTGCGGTTTTCGAGGTCGGTATGGGCTTGCGCGGCGTCCTTCAGGGCGTATCGCTGGTTCACTTCGACCTTCACGATGCCCCTTGCCACCATGTCGAACAGGTTGGCCGCCATGGATTCCAGGTCCTCGCGTCGCGCCGCGTAGGTGAAGAGCGTCGGCCGCGTGGCGAACAGCGAGCCCTTCTGCGACAGGATGCCCATGTTGAACGGCGGGATGGGGCCGGACGACTGGCCGAAGCTGACGAAGAGCCCAAGCGGGCGCAGGCAGTCGAGGGAAGCCGGGAAGGTGTCCTTGCCGACGGAATCGTAGACGACGTCGCACTTTTTGCCGCCGGTGATGGCCTTCACCTCCTCGACGAAATCCTGCGAATTGTAGTCGATGACGTGATCGAAGCCGTGCGCCTTGGCGAGCGCGGCCTTTTCGGGACCGCCGGCCGTTCCGATGACGGTGGCGCCGATATGTTTCGCCCACTGCCCGACCAGAAGGCCGACACCACCCGCGGCCGCGTGGTAGAGGATCGTGTCGCCGGGCTTCACCTTGAAGGTGCGGTTGAGCAGGTACTCCGCCGTCATGCCCTTCAGCATCATGGCGGCTGCCTGCTCGTCGGCTACGCCCTCGGGCACCTTGACGAGCGTCGCGGCCGGCATGACCCGCGCCTCGCAATAGGATCCGATCGGGCCGGCATAGGCGACGCGGTCGCCCGGCCGCAACCAGTCGACGCCATCGCCGACCTCCTCGACGACGCCCGCTGCCTCGTTGCCCGCGACCAGTGGCAGACCGTTCGGCGCCGGATAGAGGCCGCTGCGAAAATAGGTATCCAGGAAGTTCACACCGATTGCGGTGTGCCTGACCCGAACGTGACCCGCTGCCGGCGAAACGACGTCCACGTCTTCGTAGACCAGGACTTCCGGGCCGCCGTGATTGTGAACCCTCACTGCTTTAGGCACTCTTTGAACTCCTTGCTCCAAGATTCGGAAATAGCTGCATTATCCCGCCAATGACGAAGAGATATATGCCGGTCACCGCGATGCCGATCTTGACCAGATCGTAGGCCTGCATGTCCTGCACGAGAGCCACGGCTCCGAAGGCGCACCAGGCGAAGAAGATCGGCAGGTTGATGTTGCGCAGCCGCTGGACGCGCACCGGGTGCAGGAAATTGATGGGCAGGAAGGTCAGAATGCCGGCAAAGACCACGACGGCGAACGACACCCATTCGCCCGGCTGGATGACGAAGAGGGTGAATACGACCATGTTCCAGACGACCGGGAACCCCTTGAAGAAGTTCTCCTTCGTTTTGATGCCGGTGTCGGCGTAGTAGATGGCGCTGGAGACCACGATGATGGCGGCCGACAGGAAGGAGAGCCCCTCGCCCATGAAACCGCGCTGGTAGAGCGCGAAGGCCGGTATGAGCACGTAGGTGACATAGTCGATGATGTTGTCGAGCATGTCGCCGGACCAGGTGGGGAGAATCTCCTTGACCTGGAGCTTGCGTGCGATCGGGCCGTCGATCCCGTCGACGAAGAGCGCCAGGCCCAGCCACCAGAACATGGCCGTCCAGCGCTCCTCGCTCGCGGCGACGAGCGACAGGAAGGCCAAGAACGAGCCGGATGCCGTCAGCAGATGCACCGAAAAGGCGCGCGCCTGCGGCCACGTCACCTTCTTGCGGCTCAGGGGGATGCGTTCGGCCAGCTTGCGGCCGATGATGTTCTTGTTCACTGCCAATGCCGGTCCCGTGTCGAATTGACTGCCAATTGTTTGTAACGCCGCGAAACGGTCGAGCGATCCAGCGATCCTCCCGGTTTGTCCGCCGTGCTTCGGCGCCGCGCAGCCATTCGTCCCCTATCCTCCCATGGATTCTCGGCGGGACAGTACAAGCAGCGCCGTCCGCCACACAAGCCATGATGCATTGCGCCGCGTTGATTGGAGGCGGTCGGCCGCCATATAGGTTACCGTACAGAGACGTGAGCGGAAGGACGGAGTACGGGCCATGGATCATGCGGACGCGAATGACATCATCGTCGCCGGCGCGGGACCGGCGGGACTGATCGCGGCGCTGGCGCTTGCCGATGCCGGCTTCGGCGTAGAGCTGATCGGGCCGGCCCCATCGACCGAGGATCGCCGCACGACGGCCCTGATGATGCCGTCTCTGGCTTTCCTCGACGACCTCGGCCTGAAGGACGCCGTTCTGGCGCATGGCGCGCCGCTGCGGGCGATGCGCATCGTGGACGCGACGCGCCGCCTGCTGCGCAGCCGACCCGTCTCCTTCCATGCGAGCGAAATGGGGGAGGACGCCTTCGGCTGGAACATCCCCAACGGCGCGCTTGTGCGCGAACTCGAAGCCGCGGTGGTGGCGCGGACCGCGATCAACTGGACGCGCGAGGCGGTGTCGCGCTGGCAGGCGGCCGACGATGCCGTCGAGGCATTTCCCGCGGAGGCTGCGCCGATCACGGCCCGGCTGGCGGTCGCTGCCGACGGCCGGAACTCGAAGGCGCGAGAAGCCGCAGGGATCCGCGTCGCGACGCATTCGTACCGTCAGGCGGCGCTGGTGTTCAACTTCGCCCATGGGCGCCCGCACGGCGACATCTCGACCGAATTCCACACCGAGACCGGACCGTTTACGCAAGTGCCGTTGCCCGGCCAGCGATCGAGCCTGGTGTGGGTGCTCCGCCCCGAGCGCGCGGAGCAGCTGGCCGAGACCGGCGACGAGGAATTGTCGGCGCTGGTCGAGGAACAGATGCAGTCGATGCTCGGCAAGGTTTCCGTGGAGCCGGGCCGCCAGGTGTATCCGCTGTCCGCTGCGCTACCGTCGAGTTTCGCCAGGAAGCGCGTGGCGCTTGTCGGCGAGGCGGCGCATGTCTTTCCGCCGATCGGCGCCCAGGGGCTCAATCTCGGCATCCGCGACATCCGCGATCTCGCCGCGACCGCGCAGCGGCATGCGGAGGATCCCGGCTCGGGGGCGGCACTGCGCGCCTATTCGCTGCGCAGAGGCCCCGACATCCTCGCCCGCACCGGCGCGGTCAACGCGCTCAACCGTTCGCTGCTGTCGAACTTCCTGCCGGCGCAGCTTGCCCGCTCCGCCGGACTGGGCATCCTGTCGGCATCCGCGCCGCTGCGGGCCATGTTCATGCGCGAGGGCCTGGAGCCGGGTTCCGGCCTCAGGAGCGCCTTCTCAGGTCGACGGGAAGAGGTCGGGCGGTAGGAAACCGCTCTTGATGAGATAGAGAAGCCCGGTGACGGTGAAGACCGACAGCACCGTCGTGATCAGGACGCTCGCCGACGCCCGCTCCATCCACACCCCGTACTGCTGTGCGATGACGAAGACGTTGGTCGCGGTCGGAAGACCGGCGAGCAGCACGGCGGTGTAGACCCAGACCGGATCGAAATCACCGACTGCGCTGAGCACCAGGTAGCAGAGCACGGGATGCAGGATGAGCTTGATCCCGGCGATCGGCGCCATAGCACGGGGAACGCGCTTCAGCGGCCGCAGCGCCAGCGTCACGCCCATGGTGAAGAGCGCGCAGGGTGCGGCGGCCCGGGCGAGCATCTCCAGGAGCCTCTGGAGAGATTCGGGTGGCGTCCAGGCAAAGGCGGCGGCGCAAACCCCGACGGCGGTGGCTATGATGAAGGGATGCAGCACGATCCGCTTCACGACATCGACGACCAGCGATCCGAACGATCGCTTCTCGCCGCCCGACAAGGCCATCATCATCGGCGCGATGGCGAAGTGCATGATGTTTTCGAAGCAGAAGATGAGCGCAACCGGCACAGCCGCGGCCTCGCCGAAGGCGAGAAGTGCTATGCCCGGACCCATGTAGCCGATGTTGCCGTAGGCGGCGGCGAGCCCCTTGATGGTGCTCTCGGCGATCTCTCCGCGCGAGACGATCGCGGAGCCGACGAACATCAGAGCAAACATGGCATATGTGGAAAAGACGGCGCCGAAGATGTAGCTCCATTCCGTGAGCCGCTCGATCGGCGTCTTCGACAGGAGTTGGAAAAAGAGGGCCGGCAACGCGACATAGATGATGAAGATGTTCATCCAGCCGAGCGCTTCGAGAGGCTGTCGGACGATCCTGGCGACCACGAAACCGAGGAAGATCAGCCCGAAGAACGGCAGTACGAGGCCGAAGATGTCCGCCATGGATGAGAATGCCTGAGAACCGCCGTCGCGCTAGCCGCTGCGCGACGAAGCGTCAAGTGCAACCGCTATTGAACTGGCGTGCGGGTTGCGCCACTTATGATCGCGGGTGGTGACACATATGAGTTCGATAAGACAAGCAAAGTTCCAGATAGGCCAGGTGGTTTCCCACCGCCTGTTCCCGTTCCGAGGGGTGATCTTCGACGTCGACCCGGAGTTCGCCAATTCCGAGGAATGGTACGAGGCGATCCCGGAGCACATTCGGCCCCGCAAGGACCAGCCGTTCTACCATCTTCTCGCCGAGAACGCGGAGAGCGAGTACATCGCCTACGTGTCGGAGCAGAACCTGGTGCCGGACGAATCCGGCGAACCGATCCGGCATCCGCAGATTTCCGAGTTCTTCGTCAAGACGCCCGACGGCCGATACGAGCCCAAACCGACGGCCATGCACTGATATCCGGTCGAGACGGGTTCTTGAGCCTCAGTCGCGCTTCAACTCCAGCCGCGCGGTCTCCACGGGCTGCCCCGTCTCGGGATGCTTCTCGACCGTGGTGAGGATCATGCGATTTTCGCTCGGGCTCGAGAGCGTCATGGAAGCTTCGGGATGTCCCGGCCACTGGAGCGCGAGTTCGAGCGTGCGGCCGCTGCGACGGCCGGCCAGATCGGCGGTGCCGCGTGGCGATCCGACATAGGAGCCGGCATACCGCCCCTGCGACACCTTCAGCTCCGCTCCGAGCCTGGTCGAGAAGACCAGCATCGCGCGGCAGTTTCCGTGGAGCGAGATCGTTTCGGAACCGGCGTCGCCAACGAGAGTGCACGAGACGTTCACCGGCTTGGACGCCGCCGTCATCCGCACCGGCCCGCCGCCCGACCAGTTGCCTTCCAGCGATTTCAGGAAATCCTCATCCGAAGCGCTGGCCGGCGTCGCCAAGCCGAGCATGAATCCGAATAGCAGAAGGATGATCTTCTTCATTGGCGTCCGATCTGGGGTAGCGGCATTGGTGAACCCATGTTGAGCTATCTGAGCACTGGCGTGCGTATGACAAGCGATAGGAATGCGCGGACGCAACACGTTGTGTGACAGCGCCAGCACGTCGCGTGAGGACGCCGCCTAGACCAGTTCGACCTCGACCACACCGGGCACGGCGCGCATCGCCGATACGATCTGCGGGGAGACCTTGTAGCGGTCGGGCAACTCGATTTCGACCTCCCCCTTGCCGCCTTCCTTGATGACGATGAGGCTCACCTGCCCCTCGCCGCGTTGCGACAGGCGCGATGCGAGCGCGGGCACCGGGTCGGCATCGCGCAGGTAGACCCGCACCGCCTGCTTGATCCGGCCGGCCTCGTCCTCCAGCGACTGCACGGTCTGGATGCGCAGATTTACACCTTCCGGCCGGTCCTCGGCCGCGACGGTGATGACCAGCGATCGGCCTGGCTCCAGATGGTCGCGGAACTGTGCCAGCGTTTCGGAAAAGAGCACGGCCTCGTACTGGCCGCTGGTGTCCGAGAAGGTGACGACGCCCATCCTGTTTCCGGTCCGCGTCTTGCGTTCCTGCTTGGAGGTGACGGTGCCGGCAAGGCGCCCGGCGGTCGCGCCACGCTTCACGGCGGCGGAGAATTCCGCCCAGTTCTGCACCCGCAAGCGCTGGAGCACGGTCTTGTACTCGTCCAGCGGATGGGCCGAGAGATAGAAGCCGACCGCCTGAAACTCCCGGTGCAGCATGTCGGCCGGCTCCCAGGGCTCGACCGCGGGCAGCCGCAACGGCTCGCGGGGGCCGGCGAGCGCCATGCCGAAGATGTCGTGCTGGCCGGACTGGGCGTCTTCCGCTGCACGCTGCGCCAGCCCCATCATGCGTTCGACGCCGGCGAAGAGTTCGGCCCGGCCGCGCTGGAAGCAGTCAAGCGCGCCGGCGCAAACGAGGCTTTCCAGAACCCGCTTGCCGACGATCCGGGGATCGATGCGCTCGCAGAAATCCTCGAGGGTCTCGAACTGCTTTTCCTTCCGCTTCGCCACGATGTGCTCGACGGCCGCCTCGCCGACGCCTTTGATGGCGGCGAGCGCGTAGTAGATGCGGTTCTCGCCGACCTCGAAGGCGCGGTAGGAGGTCTTGACCGACGGCGCCACGACTTCGATGCCGAGCCGCAGGGCGTCCTGCCGGAAGTCGGCCAGCTTGTCGGTGTTGTTCATGTCGAGCGTCATGGACGCTGCCAGGAACTCGACCGGGTAGTGCGCCTTCATGAAGGCGGTCTGGTAGGAGACGATGGCGTAGGCCGCCGCGTGCGACTTGTTGAAGCCGTAGTCGGCGAACTTCGCTAGGAGGTCGAAGATGAAGTCGGATTGCTGCTTGGAGACGCCGTTCTTGACCGCGCCCTCGACGAAGACGCCGCGTTGCTTGTCCATCTCGGCGCGGATCTTCTTACCCATGGCGCGGCGCAGAAGGTCGGCCTGTCCGAGCGTGTAGCCGGCCAGTTCCTGGGCGATCTGCATCACCTGTTCCTGGTAGACGATGACGCCTTGCGTCTCCTTCACCAGGTGATCGATCTTGGGGTGGATCGAGGCGATCTCCTCCTCGCCGTGCTTGCGGGCGTTGTATGTGGGGATGTTCTCCATCGGGCCGGGGCGATAGAGCGCCACCAGCGCGATGATGTCCTCGATGCGGTCGGGCTTCATGCCGATCAGCGCCTTGCGCATACCGGCGGATTCCACCTGGAAGACCCCGACGACCTCGCCTCGCGCCAGCATCTGGTAGGTCTTCTCGTCGTCGAGCGGCAGCTTCGACAGGTCGATCTCGATGCCGCGACGCCTGACGAGCTTGACGGCGGTGTCGAGCACCGTAAGCGTCTTCAGGCCGAGGAAGTCGAACTTGACCAGTCCCGCATCCTCGACCTTCTTCATGTTGAACTGCGTGACCGGCATGTCGGAGCGCGGATCGCGGTACATCGGCACGAGTTCGGACAGCGGGCGGTCGCCGATGACGATGCCCGCCGCGTGAGTGGAGGCGTGGCGGTAGAGGCCTTCGAGCTTCTTGGCGATGTCGAGCAGCTGCTCGACGATCGGTTCCTTCTCCATCTCCTCCTGGAAGCGCGGCTCGGCAGCGATGGCATCGGCGAGCTTGACCGGGTTGGCGGGGTTGGCCGGCACCATCTTGCAGAGCCGGTCGACCTGACCGTACGGCATCTGCAGCACGCGCCCGACGTCGCGCAGCACCGCCCTCGCCTGCAGCGTCCCGAAAGTGATGATCTGGGCGACCTGGTCACGACCGTATTTCTCCTGCACGTAGCGGATCACCTCGTCGCGGCGGTCCTGGCAGAAGTCGATGTCGAAGTCGGGCATCGACACGCGGTCGGGATTGAGGAAGCGCTCGAACAGCAGCGAGAAGCGCAGCGGGTCGACGTCGGTGATCGTCAGGGCATAGGCGACCAGCGAGCCGGCGCCCGAGCCGCGCCCCGGACCGACGGGGATGTCGTGCGCCTTGGCCCATTTGATGAAGTCGGCGACGATGAGGAAGTAGCCCGGATATTTCATCCGTTCGATGACGCCGAGCTCGTATTCGAGCCGTTCGGCATATTGCTCGTGGGTGTAGCCGGGCGAGGCGCCCAGCGTTTCGAGGCGCATGGCGAGGCCTTCGCGCGCCTGGCGCTTCAATTCCTCCGTCTCGGCCATTTCGGCGGCTTCCGCGTCGTCGGCGGACGAGGCCGTGAAGCGCGGCAGGATCGGGCTGCGGTTCCTCGGAAAGTAGGAACAGCGCATGGCGATCTCGACGGTGTTGTCGATCGCCTCGGGCAGGTCCGAAAAGAGGGCAGACATCTCGGCCTGGCTCTTCAGGTAATTGTCCGGGGTCAGCCGCCTGCGGTTGTCGTCGCCGATCACCGATCCCTCGGCGATGGCGATCAGCGCGTCGTGCGCGTCGTAGTCTTCGCGCGCAGGGAAGAACGCCTCATTGGTGGCGACCAGCGGCAGTTCGTGCCGGTAGGCGAGGTCAACCGTCGCCGCCTCTATCGCGCGGTCGTAGCCCTTCGGACGCTGCAATTCGACGTAGAGGCGGTCGCCGTAGACGCTTTTCAGCCTGAGCAGGCGGTCCTCGGCCAATGCGGGACGGTCCCCCTTGAGGGCGCAGCCGATCGGGCCGCCCTCGCCGCCCGTCAGGCAGATGACGCCGTCAGACAGCGCGGCGAGCCACTCCTCGCGCACCTGCACCGGGTCGCCGGGCGGGGTCTCCAGATAGGCGCGGCTGACGATGCGGACGAGATTGGCGTAACCCGCCTCGGTGGCCGCGATCAGCACGACCGACGCGCGCTCCCGGCCGGCGGCGCGCCCGTGGCCGCGGCTCGACTGTGGCTCCTCGCCTGCGAAGGCGATTTCCAGCTGGCAGGCGATGATCGGCTGGACGCCGTCCTTGGCCGCGTACTGCGCGAATTCGAGCGCGCCGAAGAGGTTCGACGTGTCGGCAACCGCGATCGCCGGTGCCCCGTCTGCGACCGCGTGCGCCACGATCTTCTTCAGCGGCAGCGCGCCTTCGAGCAGCGAATAGGCGGAATGGACGCGCAGGTGGACGAAGCTGCGCGCGGGCGCCGGTGCCAGCGGAGCGGCGGCTTCCGCAGCGGCACGCTTCAACGGATCGCGGATCTTGCGTTCTTCGGCCATGCGACTCGGGGCTTCAGGATGTTTCTCCCGGCATCATTCTAGGTGACGACGGATGCGTCCAGTGCGGAAGGCCGACGGTACACAGCTATCGGGTCGGCACACCGATCAAGAAAACTGGTGCCGGGTCCCGCATTGAAGGGTCAAAGATGCAATATCGAGTGACAAGTTCCGGCAGTTTCAGGCGAACTCCATGATCACCGCGTCGACAGCCAGGCTCTCGCCCGGCTTGGCGTTCACCTTCGTCACGGTGAGGTCGCGGTCGGCGCGCAGGACGTTTTCCATCTTCATGGCCTCGACGACGGCGAGCGTCTCTCCGGCCTTGACCTCCTGCCCTTCCTCGACCGAAATCGAGACCACCATTCCAGGCATGGGGCATAAGAGAAGCTTCGAGGTGTCCGGCGGGAGCTTGACAGGCATCAGCCGGTCGAGTTCGGCGGTCGCCGGCAGCATGGCGCGGGCGGTCACCGACATGCCTTTCCAGGCGATGCGCAGGCCGTTGGCGATAGGCCGCAGCTGCGCCGTCACGGAACGGTTCCCGACGGTTCCGCGCCAGACCGCCTCGCCGGGGCGCCAGCTGGATGCGACCGTCAGCGGCTTGCCGCCGGCCACGCGCAGATCGACCTCGAGCGGGATGGAAATCATGCCTTCCGCGATGCTGACCGGAATGTAGTCGTCGCCGATCTTCACCTCCCAGTCGGGCTTCAGCGCGCCGGTGTGGGGTGCCAGGCGGCCGGTCAGCCGGTCGAGACGATCCTTGCGCAGGAGTTCGACAGAGAGGGCGACGGCGGCGAGGACGGTCGTGTCGTCGGCATCCGGAAGGATTGGTTCGAAGCCGTCCGGATACTCCTCCGCGATGAAGGCGGTCGAAAGCCGGCCTTCGCGCCAGCGCGGATGCTGCATCAGCGCGGCGAGGAAGGGGATATTGTGCTCGATGCCGTCGACCACGAAGGCGTCGAGCGCATCCGACATCGCGTCGATCGCCTCGATGCGGGTCGGCGCCCAGGTGCAGAGCTTGGCGATCATCGGATCGTAGAACATCGAGATCTCGGCACCCTCGGTGACGCCGGTGTCGTTGCGCACCACGACGTCGCCGATCCGTCCCTCCTCCGGCGGCTGGTAGCGGGTCAGCCGGCCGATCGAGGGCAGGAAGTTGCGGTAGGGGTCTTCGGCGTAAAGCCGGCTCTCGACGGCCCAGCCGTTGAGCTTCAGGTCCTCCTGGCGGATCGACAGCTTCTCGCCCGCCGCGACGCGGATCATCTGCTCCACGAGGTCGATGCCGGTGATCAGTTCGGTCACCGGATGCTCGACCTGCAGGCGCGTGTTCATCTCGAGGAAGTAGAAGTTGCGGTCCTTGTCGACGATGAACTCGACCGTGCCGGCGCTCTGGTATTCCACCGCCTTGGCCAGCGCGACCGACTGCTCGCCCATGGCGCGGCGGGTCGCGTCGTCGAGGAAGGGCGACGGCGCCTCTTCCACGACCTTCTGGTTGCGGCGCTGGATGGAGCATTCGCGCTCGCCGAGATAGATGGCATTGCCATGCCCGTCGCCCAGCACCTGGATCTCGATGTGGCGGGGATCGACGACGAACTTCTCGATGAAGACCCGATCGTCGCCGAAGGAGGACTTCGCCTCGTTCTTGGAAGACTGGAAGCCCTCGCGGCACTCGGCGTCGTTCCAGGCGATGCGCATGCCCTTGCCGCCGCCGCCGGCCGACGCCTTGAGCATGACCGGATACCCGATCTCGCCGGCGATCCTGACCGCGTGGTCGGCATCTTCGATGACGCCGAGCCAGCCCGGAACGGTATTCACCTTCGCCGCATTGGCGAACTTCTTCGATTCGATCTTGTCGCCCATCGCCTCGATGGCTCGGGGCTTGGGACCGATGAAGACGATGCCTTCCTTTTCCAGCGCCGCGCAGAAGGAGGCGCGTTCGGACAGGAAGCCGTAGCCCGGATGCACCGCCTCCGCGCCCGTCGCCTTGCATGCATCGATGATCTTGTCGCCGACAAGATAGCTCTGCGCCGCCGCGGCCGGGCCGATGTGGACCGCCTCGTCAGCCATCTCCACATGCACCGCGTCGCGGTCGGCGTCGGAATAGACCGCCACCGTCGCGATCCCCATCTTCCGGGCGGTCTTGATGACGCGGCAGGCGATCTCGCCGCGGTTGGCAATCAGGATTTTCTTGAACATAGAAGCCGCGCTTCCCCCACTGCGTACGGTTCCCTTATTATGGAGAACCGGTCACCCGCTCAATAGCCCCGCCACCGAACCGCGGTCGATGCCGCCGGAGCAACGCCGGTGTGCATCATCCGTCGATCCGCCGCCAGTCCCCTGCCACGGCGACAGGGGCGAGACGGTTCAGGAGATCGCAACGCTTTTCGTCGTGCGTGATGGGCAGGATTCGCGACGGTGCGGCGACGGATTTCTTTCCTCCGCGAGCTTTAGGATATATCCGCTTGCGCAGGCGCGGATGCAAACACGTTCCGATGAACAGCACTCGCGCACGTGGAGAGGGAGTATCGAATGCCCAGCATCGACGCCGGCAACCGCAAACGGCACTGGGCGAGGACCAGGAACCTGGCCTTCGCCGTCGTGGCCGTGTGGGGCGTCGCAGCGATACTGGTTCCGCTTGCGGCGACGGCGGTCGGCGTGTTCCCCTTCCTGGATACCCCTTTCGGCTCAATCGTGTGGGCGCAGGGCTCGCTCTTCGCCGCGGTCGTTCTGATCTGGTCCGTGAACCTGCGGCAGGACCGGATCGACGACGTGACCGGCGTCGGGGACTGAGGGCCAATATGACGGACGACGACCGCGGCAGAAGCGGTTTCATCGACAATCCCGGCAAGCTCTTCGTTCTGGGGACGCTCGGCTTTTTGGCGTTCTTCGCCTTCATGGCGGTGCTGGAACAGATGGGGGTCGGAAGCGCGTCGATCGGGGCTGGCTTCCTCGTTTTCACGGTCGGATTCTACGCCGTGATCGGCTGGCTGGCGCGCACCGCGCGGGTCGATGTCTATTACGTCGCCGGCCGCGCAATTCCGACGCACTACAACGGCATGGCCACAGCGGCCGATTTTCTGTCCGGCGCGTTTTTTGTGGCGCTGGCCGGGGGCATCTACTTCGGCGGCTACCCCTATCTTGGCTTCGTGACAGGCATCGCCGGCGGCTTCGTGCTCGTGAACGCGCTGCTCGCACCCTTTCTGCGTAAGTCCGGCTGCTACACGGTCCCGGATTTCATCGGGACCCGCTATGGCAGCCGCACGGCGCGGCTCTGCGCGCTGGTCGTGCTGGCGGTGACGTGTTTCGTCTACCTGACCGCGCAGGTGAGCGCGACGGGGACGATCGCCGCGGTCACGCTCGGGTTACCGTTCGAGCAGGGCGTATGGCTGGCGACGATCGCCATTTTCGCCTGCTCCATGCTCGGCGGGATGCGCGGCGTCACCTGGACCCAAGCAGCCCAGTATGTCGTGCTGGCCATCGCCTTCCTGGTGCCGGTCCTGTGGATCGCGAGCGGGCAGGGCTTCGGATCGATCCCGTTCTTCTCGCTCGGCGACGCGATCGACCGCGTGACGGAGCTCGAGGCCCTGCACGGCTTGCATCCGGCCCGCGAGGCCATTGAAGGCTTGTCCGTGCTCGCCCAACCGCAGGGCGCGGAGGGCAGCGGTTGGACAATGGTGTCGCTCGCCGTCTGCATCATGGCCGGAACGGCCGCGATGCCGCACATCCTCATGCATTCGTTCACCACGCCCACAGTGCGGTCGGCGCGCCGGTCGGTGGGATGGGCGATCGTGTTCGCAGCGGTCCTCCTCCTCTCGGCGCCCGCCCTCGCCACGCTGACCAAGCTGCAATTGCTCGACCCGTCGCTGGCGACGTCTGTAATCGGCAAGGCGGTCGCGGAGGTCTCGAACCTCGGCTGGGTGCAGCATTGGACGTCGGCCGGAATGATGGCCGTCGCGGACCAGAACGGCGACGGGATCGTCCAGCTGAACGAGTTTTTCCTGCGGCCCGAATTGATCGTGCTGGCGGCGCCGGAGATCGCGGGGTTGCCGCATGTGCTCACGGCGCTGGTGGCGGCCGGTTGCCTAGCAGCGACGATGTCGACGGCCAACGGCCTGCTGCTGGCCATCGCCAATGCGCTGTCGCACGATCTCTACCACAAGGTCGTCGATCGCAAGGCGGATACGTCGCGCCGGCTGATCGTGGCCCGCCTGCTGCTGCTCGCCGCGGGCGCGGCTGCGGCCTACGCGTCCTCGCTGCAGGTGGCCGGCATCCTCGGCACGCTTGCCTGGGCCTTCGGCTTCGCGGCTTCCGGCCTGTTCTTCCCGCTGGTGCTCGGCGTGTGGTGGAAGCGGGCCAACATGGCGGGCGCGGTGGCGGGAATGGTCGGCGGTTTCGCGGCCGGGTCGGCCTATCTCTACCTGGTGTTCAACGAGATCATTCCGCCGCTGCTCGGGATCGACGACATGCGCTTCGGCATCGTCGGCATGGCGGCGAGCCTCCTGTGCATGATCGCCGCCACGCTGCTGACGCGCCCTCCTTCAAGGGAGGCCCAGGACATGGTCGACGAGCTGCGCATGCCGGGCGGACAAACCATCCTCGGCCAGGACTGAGCGGCCTGCCTCAGCCGGAGGCGTTGCGCACGTCCGCGACGGCTTCGAGCGCCTTGGCGAGGCGGTCGTCGCGTTCATAGATGTCGGCGAAGTACTCCACCTTTCCGTCCTGGTCCGGCCAGGCGGTGAAATAGGCGACGTAGACGGGGATCTTACGGTTCACCTTCTCGGTGGAATGGCCCTGCCCGATCTTCGCCGCGACGTGATCGACAGTGGTGCCGAGGACCGCGGCGGCCATGCCTCGCGGGTCGTGCAGCCTGACGCAGCCGTGGCTGAAGGCGCGGACGTCCTTGTTGAACAGGCTCTTGGACGGCGTGTCGTGCATGTAGATGGCGTGCTTGTTGGGGAACAGGATCTTCAGTTCCCCGAGCGCGTTCGCCTCGCTCGGCGTCTGCCTGACGTTGAAAGGGACCTTGCTGTTGTACTGCCACCAGTTGATCGACGACGAGGATATGTGGCGGCCCTTGGAATCCGTCACCTCGTAGCCGGAGCGATCGAGATAGCCTGGATCCTGGCGCAGGCGCGGCAGCATCTCGTTGACAATGATCGACTGCGGCACGCCCCAGTAGGGGTTGTAGTCGATCTGTTCGATCTCGTCGAAGAAGAAGCTTGTCTGGTTCGACACCTTGCCGACGACGACTCGCATCGACAGCTGGTCGACGCCATGGTCGTTGTAGGTCGCCGTGAATGCGGGCTGGTTGATGAAGACGCGCGGGCTGCCGAGGTCGGAGGGATGCCAGCGCAGCTGTTCCAGCGCGGTCTCGACCTTGCGCACCCGGTCGGCCTTGGACGTACCGGCGAAAGTTGCCACCGTTCGCGGACCGATGATGCCGTCGGCGCTCAGGCCCTTGGACTTCTGGGCCGCCTTGACCAGCGGCACGAGATCGTCCGAGTAGGTGTGGTTGCCGGCGTCGCGGGCAAGCAACTCGGCATATTCGGAGCGGAAGGCGTCGTCGGCCTCGCGGGCGAAGAGCTTCAGCATCTTGGGCAGTTCGGCGCTGATGCCGCCCGGTTTGAGGAGCAGCCCGGCATCGACGACGATGTCGTTTTCGGCGCTCGCGCGCAGGACCTCGAGCTCCGCCACAAGGGCCTGGTACCTGTCGTTCTGCGGATGCCGCGACTCCATATAAGAGCGCGGATCTTGCGTGCGGGAGAGCGTATCGAGGACGGCGGCGAGATCGAGCGGCTTCTCGGGGAAATCATAATAGCCCGAGATGCGGTTCGGATTGACGCGTCCCGAGAACGCGTCGCGGACGTAGCGCAGCACCCTGGCCGAGAGCGCCATCTCGAACCGGACAAGCTCCCTGTTGCGCTCTGGTATCTCGGACAGATCGAAGCCGGCGGGCGGCGGCGTGACCGTGTACTGGGCCGGATCCAGCCCGTACGTGCCGGCTTCGCCCAGCACGCGCAGGGCTTCCACGGCGCGGGCGTTGGCGTTGTACCCGCTCACCCAGACGAAGTCGGGATGCTCGGCATAGTGTTTCTCGATCGCCTTTGCGATCTCCTTCTCGGCCGCCAGGTCGTAGCCCTCGAGGCCGGCGACGGCCTCGCCGAAGCCGGACCCGCCGAGGGTCGGTTCGAAGGAGACGTTCCGCGGTCGTTCGATCAGCTCCTTGAACGAGACCTTCACGAGCGGGTCGGCCCTGTACTTGTGGTAGGACGGAGCGGATATCTTCGTGATCGGGGCGGGCTTTGCCGCTTGCCGCGGCGCCGGCTGGGCCACCGGCTCACGCGTCTGGCGCTGCTCGTAACGCTGGTCGTAGCGCGGATTGCGGCCCCGGTAATCGTGGCGCGACTGCCGCTGCTGGATGCCACCCCCAAAGAGCATCTGGAAGAGATTGTCCGCCTGCGCCGGCTGCGCCGTGTTGCCCAGAAAGGCGGCGAAGGCGGCGGGAAGGAGGATGCTGCGGTGGCGTAGCTTCATGATTTGTCCGATTGCACGTTTCGAGCTTTAGCCCCGGGGGAGCGTGGACGGGAGACCCGCCGGCGACGAGCGCCACCCGAGCCCACTATAGTGAATCATCCCGCCAAGGTTAAGCTTCCATGAAAAATGCGGCCCCAGTGTCACGATGGCGGCGGCGCGTGGACTTTTCGCAACGCGCCGCTACAACAGCGCCGTTGTCTGAACCAGAGGCCGATCGTGACCGCACAGGCTCCCGCCGGGATTTTCCCGCTTTCCGCCGACCCGACCCCCTACCGGAAGATCGCGGACGGGCATGTCGGGACGGAGACGTTCCGGGGCCAGGAGGTGCTGGTCGTGGAGACGGAGGCACTTCGGCTTCTCTCGGAGGCGGCCTTCGCCGACATCAACCACCTGCTGCGGCCCGGGCATCTGAAGCAGCTGGCGAGCATCCTCGAAGACCCGGAGGCGACCGACAACGACCGCTTCGTCGCCTACGATCTCCTGAAGAACGCCAACATCGCGGCCGGTGGCATCCTGCCGATGTGCCAGGATACCGGCACGGCGATCATCATGGGCAAGAAGGGCCGCCGGGTGTGGACCGAAGGCGGCGACGCGGAGGCGCTCGGACAGGGCGTCCTCGACGCCTACGAGCGCAAGAACCTGCGCTATTCGCAGCTCGCGCCGCTGTCGATGTTCGAGGAGAAGAACACGCGCAACAACCTGCCGGCGCAGATCGACATCTACGAGGAAGGCGAGGACGCCTACAAGTTCCTGTTCGTGGCCAAAGGCGGCGGCTCGGCCAACAAGACCTTCCTCTACCAAGGCACGCCGTCGCTGATGACGCACGAAAGGATGATCGCGTTCCTGAAGGAGAAGATCCTCACGCTCGGCACGGCCGCCTGCCCGCCCTATCATCTCGCGATCGTGATCGGCGGGACGTCGGCAGAAATGAACCTCAAGACCGTGAAGCTCGCCTCGACCCGCTATCTGGACGGCCTGCCGACGCAAGGCAGCGAGAGCGCGCACGCGTTCCGCGACCTCGCCATGGAAGAAGAGGTGCATCGGCTGACGCAGCAGATGGGGGTGGGCGCGCAGTTTGGCGGCAAGTATTTCTGCCACGACGTTCGCGTCATCCGCCTGCCGCGCCACGGCGCCTCGGTTCCGATCGGGCTCGGCGTCTCGTGCTCGGCCGACCGGCAGGCGCTCGGCAAGATCACGAAGGACGGCGTCTTTCTGGAGGAACTGGAGACCAATCCTGCACGCTATATGCCCGACATCGACGAGGCGCGGCTGGGATCCGGCGTGGTCGAGGTGGACCTGAACCGGCCAATGCCAGAGATTCTGGCGCTCCTATCGCGTCACCCAGTGAAGACGCGGCTTTCGCTCACCGGTACGATCGTGGTGGCGCGCGACATCGCCCATGCGAAGATCTGCGAACGGCTTGAACGCGGGGAAGCCATGCCGGCCTACATGAAGGACCATCCGGTCTACTACGCCGGCCCCGCCAAGACACCGGCCGGCTATGCCTCGGGATCGTTCGGCCCGACCACGGCTGGGCGGATGGACGCCTACGTCGACCAGTTCCAGTCGTTCGGCGGCTCCATGGTGATGCTGGCCAAGGGCAACCGGTCCCGACAGGTGCGCGAGGCCTGCGCCCGGCACGGCGGCTTCTATCTCGGATCGATCGGAGGACCGGCGGCGCGGCTCGCGCAGGACTGCATCCGCAACGTCGAGGTGCTGGAGTATCCCGAACTCGGCATGGAAGCGGTGTGGCGGATCGAGGTCGAGGATTTTCCCGCTTTCATCGTCATCGACGACAAGGGCAACGACTTCTTCAAGGAATTCGATCTCGGCTGACGGTCCGTTCGTCGCGACGCACGCTCACGCAACGTTGATGAACCTTCGCAGCGTCGGAGGGCGCCCGAGGTTGACTGACCGCGACATGGCAGCATGATGGCCGCCGGAGTGGACGGACCGAAGGTCCGATCGAGAGGAAAAGACGGAATGAAGCCACTTTTTTCGCGCATTCTCCTGGCCGTGGTGACGGCCCTGTTCCTGTGCGCACCGGGGCCCGGTTTCGGCACGTCCGGTACCGCGCAGGCCGAGAACGCCTTCGCGCGCTTCATTCGCGGCGGGCAGCCGAGGGCCGAGCACAGCCGCTACAGGTCGTCGGACAAGTCTCCGATCCCCCGCCAGGTGGTGCGCTATGACGGGCGGTACGGCAAGGACACGATCGTGGTCGACACGTCGGAGCGGCGGCTCTACTACACGCTGGGCAACGGCCGGGCGATCAAATACGGCGTCGGCGTCGGACGCGAAGGCTTCACCTGGTCGGGCACGGACCGGATCTCGCGCAAGGCCGAGTGGCCGGGCTGGACCCCTCCCCCGCAGATGATCCGCCGCGAGGCTGCCAAGGGCCGCAAGCTTCCTGCCCACATGCCCGGCGGACCGGACAATCCCCTTGGCGCTCGCGCGCTCTATATCGGCGGGACGCTCTACCGCATCCACGGCACCAACCAGCCTTGGACGATCGGCCATGCGATGTCCTCGGGCTGCATCCGCATGGCCAACGAGGACGTCATTCACCTCTACGAACAGGTCGGCGTCGGCACGAAGGTGGTGGTGCTCCGCTGAGCGGATCCCGAGGAAGGACGCAACGACATGGCGAGGAAGAGCCTGCAGGCGATGCTCGACGACGCGAATGCCGAGGTCGAGGCATGGTCGCCGCAAACCGCGTCCGAAAGGCTTCGACGCGAGGACACATTGCTCGTCGACCTGCGCGACCCGCGGGAACTCGAGCGCGAGGGCAAGATCGCAGGGGCATTCCACTGTCCGCGCGGCATGCTGGAATTCTGGATCGATCCCGACAGCCCCTACCACAAGGACGTCTTCTCCTCGGACAAACAGTTCGTCTTCTTCTGCGCCGGCGGCCTGCGTTCCGCGCTTGCGGCCAAGACGGCGCAGGACCTGGGGCTCGAACGGGTGAGCCACATCGAAGGCGGCTTCGGCGCCTGGAAGGAAGCGGGCCTGCCGCACGAGCCGGGCAAACCCAGGAGCTAGACAGAAACCGAGCGTTCAGTGAGCGAGCGTGGCGTGCTGCCCGCCCGCGACGAAGGATGTGAGTTCGGCGAGCACGCCCGGTCCGGCGACGATGCGGCGGTGGCCGAGGCCCGGCGCCCAGACGAGCCGGACATGGCGACCGGCGCTGGCATAGGCCTTCGCATTTTCGGCCGGCACTTCCTTGTCGTCCGGCGCGTGAATGACCAGCGTCGGGATATCCACCCGCGCCAGTTGGTTCGCGCCGACGAAATCATCCAGCGGACGGCCGGACAGCCGCTCGATATGGCCCACCAGAGCGGTTTGCGTCCGCGTGCCGAGGTTCATCATACGGCCGAAATCTGCGAAATAGGCCGGCATGGAGTTGGGCGCGGAGATGAGCACGAGGCGTTCGGCCGCGACCGCCGGGATGCCACGGATCGAGCCGACGATCGCATTCACCGCCACGGCGCCGCCGAAGGAATGTCCGACGACCGCGTCGAAGGGTCCGAACCACTCGGCCGCCTTGGCGGCGGCCTCGACGGCATTGGCCATGTTGAGCCGCCGGCCGGACGATTTTCCGTGGCCGGGAAGGTCGATGGCAATGACACGGGCGCCCGACCGGCGCAACGCATCGATCAGCGCGGCCATGTGGTCGGTGCGCGAATGCCAACCATGGATGACGAGAACGGTGCGGCGGCGATCCGTCCCCTGGGGAGGCCGGAAGTCATGCGCCACGATGCAGCTGGAACCGGTGGTCAGGCGGTGCTGCCGGGCCTCTGCCATGAAGGGCGCCGCCTGGTCGAGCGCGCGCCGTTCCTTCTCCGGCACACGGTCAGGATGGGGGGTGCGGCAGAACAGCTCGAAGGCGGCTCTTCCCGCGATCCCGGGGGCGATGTGGTCTGCTACTCGAAACGCGGAACGGATGACAGTCAACGGAAATGATGCCATGGTGGGAATCCGTCAATTAGTTCAAGCGTGAACAGTATTAGTTCAAGGATGAACAAAAAGCAAGACCTTCCCTGGGACAATCCGCGATTCCGGAACTGGATCGCCGTGGTGCGCGCCGAAAAGGCTGTGGTGCGGGCGCTGACCAAGGCGCTGGCACCCTTCGACCTGAAGCTGGCGCAGCTCGACATGTTGATGAACCTGTTCCGGCATCCGGGGATGTCGCAGCACGACCTCGCGCGCCGGCTGCTCGTCGGCCGCTCGAACATCACCATGCTTCTTCCACAGCTGGAGAAGCAGGGACTGCTGCGGCGCGAGAGCGACGCCTCCGACAAGCGCGTCATGCGCCTGTTCCTGACGTCCGAAGGCGAGGCGCTGCTGATGCAGGCGCTGGAGGTCTATACCGGGCTCATCGACAAGGTGATGTCGCAGTCCAGCCCGCGCGAATGCGACATGGTGGGCGAACAGATGCGCCGCATCGAGGAGATGCTGGCAAACGAGTGAGCGGCCGGACGCGCGCCGGCCCCGCTCCCGTCAGCGGATGACGAGCACCGAACAGCGCGCATGGCGCACGACGCGTGCGGCGGTCGAGCCGATCAGGTAATCCTGGAAGCCCGGCCGGTGCGAGGCGATGACGATGACTTCGGAGCCGTGCTCGCCGGCGGCGGCGAGAATCGCCGAGGCAGGCTGGCCGATCCGCACGTCGATCTCCGCGGTGACCCCCTCATCCCTTGCCAGTTGCTCGAGCCTTGCGATGGCCTCGTCCCGAGAACTCTCCATGATGCCGCGCGGAAGCTCGGCCGCGACATAGGTCGGTACGTCCTCGACGATGTGCACGAGCACGATCGAGGCTCCGTCGTCGGCGAGCTGGCGCGCCGCGTCGAGCATGAGCTTCGCCTTGCCCGATTCGTGCAGGTCGATCGGAACGAGAATTTTCGAGTACATGGTAACCCCTCCGCAAATGCCGGAACATTTCGCAGGCCGAAGATGGCCTGCGCACGGGTATGCGCGCATTGCGATGGATCAATCGTCGCGGCGGCAGCAGGGTTCAGTCGGCGACGAGCGGATGGTCGCTGAGGAACGCTACGACGCGCTTCTTGAAGGTGCGGTCGCCGACGGAGAGCATGTGGTCGCGGCCATCGATTGCGAAGACCTCCGCATCCGGCATCAGGGCTGCCAGCGGCTCCGGTGCGCCGGCGATGTCGTCGGTGGTGCCAACCGCGATCAGGGTCGGCTGCGAGATGCGCGCCGCGTCCGCCTCGTCCAAGAGATCGCGCGACGTGGCGATGCAGGCGGCCAGCGCCCGGCGATCGCTTTTCGTCTGGTCCGCGAAGGCGCGGAACATCCGGCCGCGGGAATGCTCGATGGCGGAGGGATCCTCGGCGAGCAGCGCATCGGCGATCGTGCCCCATTCGCCCACACCCTCGACCATGCCTATACCCAGCCCGCCGAAGACGAGCGTGGCGACCCTGGAAGGATGCTCGAGCGCGGTAAAGGCGCAAACGCGCGCGCCCATCGAGTAGCCCATCAGGTGGGCGCGTTCTATTGAGAGATGGTCGAGCAGCGCGGCGGCGTCGGCGGCCATGCGCGAAGGGCGATAGTCTTCCGGATCGTAGCTTTTCGACGAGTTGCCGTGGCCGCGGTTGTCGATCGCGACGACGCGGTATCCCGCCTCCGTCAACGTGCGCACCCATCCCGGACCGACCCAGTTCACCTTGATGCTCGAGGCGAAGCCGTGGATCAGCAGGACCGGATCGCCCTCCCCTTCGTCGATGTAGGAAAGGTCGAACCCTTCATGGGTGAACGATGGCATGCGCTGCGTATCCCGCCGTCTCAGTTGCCGCCGGCGGCCTGGATCAGGGGATGGGTGAGCATATCTCCCTCCTCGATGCCCATGGCTTCCGCTGTGCCGCGGTTCAGTTCCAGCACGAAGCGGGCGGGCACGGTCGGGCCCGGCGAGATGGTGTCGGTGGAGAAGGGTTCGCCCGGGAGGATGGCCAGCACCTTGCCCTTTTCCGAGATGAACAGGAGATCGAGCGGGAGGATGGTGTTCATCATCCAGAAGCCGAGCGGCTGCGTCTGTTCGAAGACGAAGAGCATGCCTTGGCTTTCCGGCATGCGCTCACGGAACATCAGGCCCCGGCGGCGCTCTTCCGGTTCGTCGGCGATTTCCACCGCGAAGCTCTTCTTTCCCTGATCGGTCTCGGCCACGAGCGGCGCCGGGTCGACCGGCAGGATCATCGGGCTTCCAGCCTCCTGCGCGGAGACGCTGGGCGCGGAAAGCATGACGAATGCGGTGAAAAAGACGAGGGCTGGCATCCGAACCAGCCCGGCAAAGCGTCGCATCATGTCCAGTCCCGTCAGTTGGAGAACGGCAGCGTCCCAACATCGGGATGAATTTCGGCGGCCATAAGGCCTTTCTCGCCGCGACCGAAGCGTACCAGAACCACCTGGCCGGGACGAAGCTCGGCAATGCCGAACTGGCGCAACGTTTCCATATGGACGAAAATGTCTTCCGTCCCCTCGCCGCGCGTCAGGAAGCCGAAGCCCTTGGTGCGGTTGAACCACTTTACCAGCGCCCGCTCGAGGCCGCTCTCGGGAGCGACGGTGACATGGGTGCGCTGGGCCGGCTGCTCCTTGGGATGGACGGCGGTGCTCATGTCCATCGACAGGACCTTGAAGCACTGAAAGCCCCGATCGCCGCGCCGGATAAGGCAGACGATCCGCGCGCCCTCCATGGCGGTCTGGAAACCATCGCGCCGAAGGCACGTCACGTGAAGCAGGATGTCGCCGAAGTGCGGCTCGTCGGGAAGGATGAAACCATATCCCTTCGCGACGTCGAACCACTTGATCGCACCGGCTATTTCGGTCAGATCCTCGGACGGGCCGTTGTCGGCATTCAGGGCCGCGGCCCTGAACAATTCCCGTCCCTCCGTAGAGGAATTATCCCCCATCCGAACGCACCTTCCAATCGGCCACTCTACTGATTCCCGAATTCAGGATAACACCGTGGTCGCCCCTGTCAGCAGGCGTTAAGCATTTTTTTCAAGTTTTACGCAGTCTGATTCAAGCCCCGCGCAAGCTTCGGCAAGCTTAACCGGCTGAATGTTGCCTCAGAGCCTCGCGTGCGCCATATGCGGGGCGGCTTTCACCGCCGAAAAATGGTCAGGAAAGAACGACATGCGCTATCTGCACACCATGGTCCGCGTCGCCGACGTCGAGGCTTCGCTGGACTTCTATTGCACCAAGCTCGGGCTCGAGGAGATGCGCCGCATCGATAACGAGAAGGGTCGGTTCACGCTGATTTTCCTCGCCGCGCCGAAGGACAAGGCGACCTCGGCATCGTCTCGGGCGCCGGAACTCGAACTGACCCACAACTGGGACCCGGAAGAGTACAAGGGCGGGCGCAATTTCGGCCACCTCGCCTACAAGGTCGACGACATCTACGAGACCTGTCAGCGGCTGATGGACATGGGCGTGACCATCAACCGGCCGCCGCGCGACGGCTACATGGCCTTCGTGAAGTCGCCGGACGGCATCTCCATCGAGCTTCTTCAGGAAGGCGAGGCGCTGGCGCCCAAGGAGCCGTGGGCGTCGATGGAAAACACCGGCAGCTGGTAGCGGTCTCTTCGGTCGCCGGGTCGCGGGCGCAGCACACCCGCGTTGCGCTTGCACTCCTTTTGCGCCGTGCTAACACGGTCGCCGACGCAATAATTGGTTTTGGGGGGCCACGCTCATGAAGGAAGTCCTGGTCGAGCTGGAGCGCAGGCGCGAGGTCGCCCGCCAGGGCGGCGGGGCCGAGCGCATCGCCGCGCAGCATAAGCGAGGCAAGCTGACCGCGCGCGAGCGCATCGGCGTCTTCCTCGACGAGGGATCCTTCGAGGAGTTCGACATGTTCGTCGAACACCGCTCGACCGATTTCGGCATGGAGAAGACGAAGTATGCCGGCGACGGCGTCGTCACGGGATGGGGCACGGTCAATGGCCGCACCGTCTTCATCTTCGCCAAGGACTTCACCGTGTTCGGCGGCTCGCTATCGGAGGCACATGCCGAGAAAGTGGTGAAGGTGCAGGAGATGGCGCTGAGGAACCGTGCGCCGATCATCGGCATCTACGACGCCGGCGGCGCGCGCATTCAGGAAGGTGTGGCCGCACTCGGCGGTTACGCCGAGATCTTCCAGCGCAACGTTCTGGCCTCCGGCGTAATCCCGCAGATCTCGGTGATCATGGGCCCGTGCGCGGGCGGCGACGTCTATTCCCCGGCCATGACCGACTTCATCTTCATGGTGCGCGACACCTCCTACATGTTCGTCACCGGGCCGGACGTGGTGAAGACGGTGACCAACGAGACCGTGACGGCCGAGCAACTCGGCGGCGCCTCGATCCACACGACCAAATCCTCGATCGCCGACGGCGCCTACGACAACGACGTCGAGGCGCTATTGCAGATGCGGCGACTGATCGACCTTCTGCCGGCGTCGAATACCGCGCCGCTGCCGGAGATCGAATGCTTTCAGCCCGCCGACGAGATCGACATGGGGCTCGACCGACTGGTGCCGGACAACGCCAACAAGCCCTACGACATCAAGGAACTGATCCTGAAGACCTGCGACGAGGGCGATTTCTTCGAGATTCAGGCGGCCTTCGCGAAGAACATCGTCACCGGCTTTGGCCGCGTCGAGGGGCGCACGGTGGGCTTCGTGGCGAACCAGCCGATGGTGCTGGCCGGCGTGCTCGATTCCGACGCGAGCCGCAAGGCGGCGCGCTTCGTGCGCTTCTGCGACTGCTTCAACATTCCGATCGTCACCTTCGTGGACGTGCCCGGATTCCTGCCCGGCACGAGCCAGGAATATGGCGGGCTGATCAAGCATGGCGCCAAGCTGCTCTTCGCCTATGCTGAGGCGACCGTTCCGAAGATCACCATCATCACCCGCAAGGCCTATGGCGGCGCCTACGACGTGATGGCGTCGAAGCACCTGCGCGGCGATTTGAACTATGCCTGGCCGTCGGCCCAGATCGCCGTCATGGGCGCCAAGGGCGCGGTCGAGATCATCTACCGCAAGGACATCGCCGACCCGGAGAAGATCGCCGCTCACACCAAGGCCTACGAAGACCGCTTCCTGTCGCCCTTCGTCGCGGCCGAGCGCGGATATGTCGACGAGGTGATCATGCCGCACTCCACCCGCCGCCGCGTGGCGCGGGGCTTGCGCATGCTGCGCAACAAGGACCTGGAGAATCCCTGGAAGAAGCACGACAACATTCCGTTGTGAGGTGCCTAGTCATTTTCAACGCCTGCATTGCGTCCGCCGCGGTGAACACGGGAAGACAAGACACCTGGGCGTTCTCGCGTAGAGTCTGTTCGCGGATTTCGTACAGGTGGTATCCGCGGTACGCGCGTCGACTTGTGCCCGGCCGGCAAAGCGATCACAGTTCTCCCAACGAGATATCCGAAAATCACGGGAGAGCACGATGAGGAAGTGGAGCATGGCCGTCGCGGTTGCGGCAGCGATCGGGTCTGCGCAGGGTGCGGCGGCGGCCGACGTCAAGGTGATCAACGAAAAGGCGGCGTTTCCCGAGGGGCCGGCCTTCATCGACGGAAAGCTGCATTACGTCGAGTATGGAGGCAACACGATCCTGGTCTGGGACGGCCAGACGAACAAGGAGCTATGGAAGAGCGAGGGCTGCGGGCCGTCCGCGGTCTTGCCGCTCGGCGACGGCGACCTGATCGTGACCTGCTACGACAATGGCACCATCGCCCGCGTATCGCGCGGCGGCGAGACGATAGCCAGCTACGACAAGGACGAAGCCGGGGACGCGCTGCTGGGCCCCAACGATCTCACTTCGGACGGCAAGGACGGCGCCTGGTTTACGGCGTCCGGACCTTGGGAATCCGGGCCGATCGTGGGCAAGGTCTACCACCTGTCTGCCGACGGGACGATCCGCATGTCGGCGGATGATCTGCACTACGCCAACGGCATCGCCCTGTCGGCGGACGGCAAGCGCCTTTATGTCAACGAATCGGAGGCCGGCCGTGTCATCTCCTTCGCGGTCGGCGAAGACGGATCCCTGTCGGACCGCCGCCTCTTCGTGCGCGTCGGTGCGGTCGACGAGGCGTCTGGTGCCGGAGCCTACCCGGATGGCATCAAGATCGGGCCGGACGGCAATTTCTGGATTGGCCAGTATTCGAGCGGCCGCGTTGTCGTGGTGGATGCCGAGGGTGCCTTTGTGAAAGCCGTTGAGGTCCCATCGCCGACGGCGCCGAACCTCGCTTTCGCACCGGACGGGAAGTCGATCTTCGTCATGTCCGTCGACGATACCTCGAATGCGCCTTACTGGGGCAAGGTCTACGAGGTGCCGTTGGAATAGCGGATCGCACGCGGATTCCGGCGGCGGCCCTCCCGAAGCCCCGCCAATTCGGGTCTTTGGCGCCGCGTCTGTGAGCCGCAACACAGACGCGCGAGCTCTCCTCGGCTTTTCCTGACCGGGTGTCCTTCGGAGGCACCCATCGCGTCGGAGCGGAGATTTGCGCCATGACCAACATTATCCAGCAGCCACAGCCGTTCGATCTCGTCGGCGATCCGGTTTTGATCGCCGGCATCGGACAGGGTTTCGAAGCCACACTCAACTGGCGTGTCCACGAGGGGCATGACGAGCGGACCGGCTTCTTCAACGTCGGCGGCGGCACGGGCGAGCACGGTCAGTTCCAGGTGCAGGCGGCGATCGGCGACGCCGCCTTCCAGCTCGACAGGCTATTCGTGGAAGTGTTCGAAGAGAGCGCGCAGGACGGGTCGGAGATCAACAAGGTGATCGTTCCGGTGATCTACGGGCCGCGCATCGTGCCGGGCTACATCGGTTACCGCATACACGTCGTGAAAGCCGGCGACACGCTGTCGAAGATCGCGCGGGACACTTATGGCGACGCCGGGCAGTTTTCCCGCATCGCGCGAGCCAATCCGCAATTGATCAGCGACCCGAACCAGATCTTCGTCGGCCAGGTGCTGAAGGTGCCGATCGGCGCGTGAAGCGTGGCGCGAGAAGCAGTTATCGGACGCCGTAGGGCGTAACCTCCTCGTAGGCGGCGGCAAGGGTCAGGACGGCCAAATCGCCGCGCGGGCGGCCGATGAGTTGCATGCCCATGGGGCGGCCGGTGTCGTCGAAGCCGACCGGTACGTTGACGGCGGGACAACCGGCCATGGTGGCGAGCGCACAGACTTCCATCCAGCGGTGGTAACTGTCCATCTTCCGGCCGGCGATCTCGGCGGGCCAGTGGCGGTCGATCGGAAACGGGAAGACCTGCGCGGTCGGCACGGCGAGGAAATCGAAGCGGTCGAACAGGCCGACGACGTGGCGGAACCAGGCGGTGCGCACGGCGGAGGCGGCATGGATCTTTGCCGCCAGCAGGTCGAGACCGCCCTCGACTTCAAAGATCGCTTCCGGCTTCAGCATGTGCCGGCGGTCGGGATCGTCGTAGTGGACCTTCAGCGCGCTTCCGGAGGTGAAGTGGCGCAAGGTCACGAAGGCCTGCCAGAGCGATTCGAAGTCGAAAGCCGGGACGAACGGCTCGACGGTCGCGCCCGCACCTTCAAGGGTCTTCAGAGCTGCGGAGCACAGGTCGAGTATCCCGAGCTCCATGGCAAGGTGCCCGCCGAGATCGCCGAGCCAGGCAATGCGGACGCCTTCCGCCTCAGGCCTCAGGGCATCGAGAAAATCGGTGTCACCGTCTAGCGAGAGCGGCGAACGGACGTCGTACCCGCTCTGGACCTCGAGCAGCAGCGCCATGTCGCGGACGCTGCGCCCCATGGGGCCCTCGACGCCCATCTGTGTGACGAAGGCCTCGGGCTGCGGGCCGGCGGCCACCCTGCCCTGCGAGGGGCGAAACCCGTACACATTGTTGTAGGCAGCGGGGTTGCGCAGGGAGCCGCCCATGTCGCTGCCGTCGGCCACCGGCAGCATGTGGAGCGCCAGCGCCACCGCCGCGCCGCCGCTGGAGCCGCCCGCGCTCAGGCCATGGTCGAAGGCGTTCAGCGTCGGGCCGAACACGGGGTTGTAGGTGTTGGAGCCGAGGCCGAATTCCGGCACGTTGGTCTTGCCGATGATGATGGCGCCGGCGGAACGAAGCCGCTCGACGAAAAAGTCGTCCACGTCCGGCACGTTGTTGGCGAAGATCGGAGAGCCGAAAGTGGTGCGCAGGCCCTTCGTCTGTGCCAGGTCCTTGACCGCCATCGGTACGCCAAAGAGCAGGCCCTTCCCCTCACCTCCCGCAAGCCGCCGGTCGGCGTCGTCCGCCTCCCGCAGGAGTTCCTCGCGGTCGCGCAGCGACACGATGGCATTGACGTGGGAATTGACCTTATCGATGCGGGAGAGCACCGATTTCACGACCTCGGCGACCGAGTAGGTGCGGTCGCGGATCGCCTCGGCCAGATCGGCCGCGCCGAGACGGCCGATGTCGTCGGGCGGGGAGAAGCGCCCGTTGCCGGGCGTCGGCATGGTGTTGGTCAACGCTGAAAACCCTCCCCTTGCGCCGGACGGCTCAGGGGCAGGGATTTCCGACCCGCTGGTGAATGTCGTCCACGGCCTTCTGCATCTCCTCCGTCCACTTTACGTCCGCCGAGTCAAGCGCCAGAGCGAGCTGATCGAGGTTTGTGGCGCCCACGATGTTGGAGGTCATGAAGGGACGCTGGGTGACGAAGGCGTTGGCGAAGAGTGCCGGCTCCAGTCCGAAGGACCGGGCGAGATCGCTGTAGGCGCGGTGCGCATCGAGGGCGTGGGGTTTCTCGTAGCGCTGCAGGCGGTCGAAGAGCTGCTTGCGCGAGCCCTTCGGCAGCGCTCCGTTGTCGTATTTGCCCGAGAGGTAGCCCTGCGCCAGCGGCGAGTAAGCGAGCAGGCTCACGGTCTCGCGCCGGCAGACCTCCGCGAGGTTCACCTCGAAGGTGCGATTGACCAGGCTGTAGGCGTTCTGGAGCGAGGCCGGACGCGGTCCGACGCCATTGTCGCTTTCGGCGAGATAGCGCATGACGCCCCAGGAACTCTCGTTGGACAGTCCGTAGTGCCTGATCTTGCCCTGCTTCACCAGTTCGTCGAAGACGGCAAGCGTTTCGGCGATGGGGGTCTCGTCCGCGAGGACGGTATCGGCCTCTTTGCCGACACGCGTCGGATTGGCGCCCCAGGGGACCGGCCGGTCGGGAAAATGGATCTGGTAAAGGTCGAGATAGTCGGTCTGGAGCTTGGCGAGAGACTTCTCTACGGCGTCGAAAATGTCGGCACGCACCAGCTTGGAGGGACGGCCGCCGCGGAACCATTCGTTGTCGGTGCGGCCCACCACCTTCGAAGCGAGCACGACGCGATCGCGGCCGCCGTTCTTCGTGAACCAGTTGCCGATGATGGTCTCGGTGCGTCCCTGCGTCTCGGGCTTGGGCGGAATGGGGTAGAGCTCGGCGGTGTCGATGAAATTGACGCCGCGGTCGAGTGCCATGGCGATCTGGGCATGCGCCTCGGCCTCATCGTTCTGCTCCCCCCATGTCATGCTTCCCAGACAGATGGCGGACACGGAAAGGCCGGTGCGGCCGAGCGGGCGCTTGTGCAAAGTTGGAACTCCGTCAGGATATCGGTTGGCGCAGAGAATTCGCGCGGAAGCCCCTTATAGCCAACCCGGCGCTGAGCTCAAACGCGCAATGGCAGAACCTTGCGTCGCCCGCTTGCGGCTTCGTCCATTGGTCGGGAAGGATTTTCGATCAGCGGCGGCCGGCGAGGCGGCGCTTTTCCTGGTCGATCAGCATGTTGGCGATCTGCATGCGGATCGCGGCACGCTCCCGCAGCCGCGGTTCGGCGCGGTCGGGGTGGTTGGCCATGGCGAATTCGCGCCGGATGCGGTCCATGTCGCGCGGCCAGCGTGCGGTCGCCATGCGCAGTTCCGCGGCGATAGCCTCCGGCTCGATGGAGGGCAGCGGAGGCTCGGTGGGCTCGGGGGTTTCCATGCCCGGGGTATCCCGCACGGTTTCCCGATCCTCGTTTTCGCGATAGACGCTCTCGACGAAATCGCTCGGCATGCTCGCCCAAAGCTCCTCTACCGCATCTTTCGGCGCGACGTAGCCGAACGGTACCGCGGGACGGCCGGAACCTTCCTTCTCGCGCTCCGATCTGTCGAGGAGCTCGTCGAGCAGCGATGTGAATTCACTCGTCGTAAACGCGGCCATCGTCAAACCTCCGCCATTACAACGCGGGTGGATGAAAACTGCTCCGAACTCTATGCGAAATCACTTAATTTTCCGGTGATCGTAAGGATCGAATTCGAGACATCAGCATCGAAGACGAAGGGTTGGCTCGAAACGAGCCGGCAGCACGCATGGCAGCCATGCGTTATGTTGCAGTGCACAAAAGCGTCACGAATCACCATTATGTAGTTCTGCGGGAGGAGAGCCGAACAGGAGTTTTTCCATGGGTTTCCTTACCGAACTTTTTTCCCGCCCGCGGCCAGCCGAGGAGCAGCGCTATCGCAGCGCCATGGTCCTGCTCAACGGCATGAGCAATGCCGAGCGCGCGGACATCGGCATCAAGCCGGCGGATTTTCCGCGGATCGCACGGCGGATGGCGTCGCGCTGAGCCAACCGAGCGGGGCGACACGATCCGCGCGGGAGACCGCTTTCCGGCGCTTGAACGTCGGGGGCTTCACAGACGCGCCGCAAACCCGGCATAGGCTGGGACCTTCAAACGGAGGTCCGCCATGTCGATTCGCTCTCTCGCATTGCTTGCGCTTGGCGCATCTATCCTTCATGCACCGGCCGCTCTGGGACAGGACCTCCCCTACCAGGACGACCGGTCGGACGCCGAGGCGCTGATCGAATCCTACTACAACGCCGTCAACAGGCGGGAATTTGCCCGCGCCTGGGACTACTACGGCGAGAAGAAACCCGCCGCCGATTTCGACGCGTTCTCCGATGGTTATGTCGAGACCGAGCGGGTCGAACTCGTCACTGGCCCCGTCGGCGAGGAAGGAGCGGCCGGCAGCCGGTTCTTCAACGTGCCCATCGCGATCCGCGCCACCAACACGGACGGCAGCGAACAGGTGTTTTCCGGCTGCTACACGGCGAGGCTCGCCAGCCCCCAGATCCAGGGGGTCCCGTTCCAGCCCCTGCACATTTCCGACTGGTCGTTCTCCAAAGCGCAGGAACCGCTGGAGGACGCCGTGCCGGCGCAGTGCGGCGACGCGCCCGTGCCCTCGGAGCAGAAGGTGCTTCTGCGCCGGGCGAAAGAACTCTTCGAGACCGCCTATTCCGACATCTGCGGCTGGGGCGCCGGTGGCGACGCGTCGCAGAAGGAGCCCGAAGTCCACACGATCAGCTACCACGCGACCTATGACGGACCCGAGGAGCCGGCGCGGCAGGCGCATCTCTTTCGCTTCTTCTGCGGCATGGGCGCCTACAACGAGAGCCACGTCTATTACATCTCGACCGAGCTCGACGGACTGCGCCAGCTGCAGTTCGCCGAACCGGACTTGCAGATCCGCCGCGAGAACGACGACGATTCCGAAAGTCCCGTCGAAGACGTTCGGATCGTCGGCTACACGGTGGAGGACCAGCTGGTGAACTCGTTCTATTCGCCCGAGGAGCACACGATCTCGTCGCACTCGAAGTGGCGCGGCGTGGGCGATGCCTCATCCTCGGGCCTGTGGCTCTTCCGCGACGGCAGCTTCACGCTGGTGCGCTACGAGGTCGACGCCACCTATGACGGCGAGATCAATCCGCAGACGGTGCTGGACTACTACACCGCGCCCTGAGGACGTCTATTCGCCGAACCCGGCGCCGACCTTCTTCGGCGCGAGGCGAATGAGGCGCGAATCCAGAACGGCGGCCTGGCGGTGAACCACCGCCTTCTGGTACTCGGGATCCTTGACCATCTCGACGAAGGCGGCGCCCGACGGGTATTCGGCGATGAAGCAGTGGTCCCAACTCTCCTCCTGTGGACCGATCAGCATCAGCCGGAAGTCGCCAACCCAAGCGATACGGCCGCCGACGCGACGAAAGACCGGGCCGCTCTCGCGACCATAAGCGGCATAAGCCTCCGCGCCGGTCGCCTTGCGCGCGTCCGGATACGCAGCCGCGTCGCGCAGACGAACCAGGTTGAGCATATGGATCGGACCTTCCTCCGCGAGCCCGCGGAACTCGCCGAACTTTTCGCGCGTGGGGTCGATGTAGCCGGTCATATTGCGTCTTTCTTCGAGGTGATCCGGTTCAGCGGACCGACAGCATCCAGTTCAGCGTCTCGCGCCAGTCGGTCATGCGGATCGGGGTGCCATGCGTGCCGGTCTCGAAGCGGACCATGCGCACGGGATAGTTCGGCGCGGCGGCGAGGACGGAGCGAAAGAAGGCCTCCTGGCTCGCCACGGGGAACACGGTGTCGCGGCTCCCCTGCCCCAGGAACAGCGGGACGCGCGCCTTGAAGGCGGCGCTCTTCACGAAGCCGTCGTTCCACATCGAGCCGAGCAGAAGCAGGCCGCCGAGGCGCGGGACGATGCTGGGGTCGTCGGCCAGCCGATAGCAGAGCGCGCCGCCCATCGATCCGCAGGCGACGAAGACCGGCGCACCGGGCGAGCGTTCCGCATAGTGGCCGATTAGTGTCGCCACCGTGTCGACGCCGGCCTCGCCGAAATCGGGGAAATCCGGCGAGAGGTAGAGCCCGCCGTTTTCAGCCATCAAATTCTTGATGCGGTTGAAATTGCCGCCAAAGGTGAAGTCGTCGACGCCCTGCTTGCGGCTGCCGCCCTGCCCGTGAAGGTAGACGGTAATGACTCTCGCGCCCGAGGTCTCGCCGACGGCCACATTGGGAATGCCGTCGAGCGACAGATCCTGCTGCTGGCGCCGCACGCCCAGCGCGACGTAGCGGCCATGGGCGCGGCGTTCGGGGATCTCGTCGCGCTGGTTGATGTCGCGCATCTCACGATAGTCCACCACCCGGTAGGCGCCGTTGTCGGAGGAGGACAGGAGGGCCGGATAGGCGAAAAGATCGTCCTTGAAGGACTTAAGCTGCAGGCTCGCCGCCGACGCGGCGATAGTAGCCATGAGGAGAGCGGCTGCCGTACAAAGGAAAGTCCGAGAAGACATCATCGCCGCTGAATAGACGCCGCGCGGCGGTCAAGGCAAGGTCAGTCCTGGAGAACCCCACCGGCTTCGTGCATCGCTTCGGGTGTGTCGACGTCGACGAAGGCGCCCTTGCCGATCTCGACGTCGACGACGTCGGCCGCGCCGCCTTCCACGATGTGGCGGGCGCCGGTGTCGCCCTCGAGGCTCTCGACCACGGGGAAGAGGCTGCGCGGCAGGATGACGGGGTTGCCGCGCTTGCCGTTGTGGGTGGCGCGCACGATCGCGGTGCCGCCGGAATTTTCGAAGGCCGCGATCATGCGGTCGAGGTCGGCCGTCGTCACCTCGGGCATGTCGCCGAGCACGATGAGTGCGCCCTGGGCGTCGGCCGGGACGGCGCGAATGCCGGCTTTCAGCGAGGAGGACAGGCCGGAGGCAAAATCGGGGTTTTCGACGGTGTCGACCTGGAGGCCTTCCAGTGTTTTCGAGACCCGCTCCGCTTGATGCCCGAGCACGACAAGGGTGGATATGGCCCGGCTCGCCGTGACACGGCTTGCGGTGCGGCGAATGAGCGGGTCGCCCTGGAAGCCCGCCAGCAGCTTGTTGGGTCCGCCCATGCGGCTCGATCGGCCGGCCGCCAGTATGACGGCGCAAACGCTGGGACGTGGCGCGGGTGCGATCTTCTCGCGCGGCTGCGGGCGGGTCGGGATTTCCATCAGAAGCCCGCCAACGCCCATGCGCGCGATATCGCCGGAGCCCACCGGGATGCCCGCCACGATGCGCTCCAGCACCCAGTCGAAACCGTTGGTCTTGGGACTGCGCGCGCAGCCCGGCGCGCCCAGCACGTGGACCTCGCCGACGCGGCCCAGTACCAACAGGTTCCCCGGATCAACGGGCATGCCGAAGCGCTCGACCGTGCCACCCGCGCGCCGTATCGCGGCGGGGATGATGTCGTCGATGTCGCTGACGGCGGAGGCCCCGAAGATCAGGACGATGTCGGCCGATGCCGCGGCTTCGGTGATCGCGGCTGCAAGGTCGACCTCTTCGTGCGCGGTGCGGCGTTCGCCGAGCAGCGTGCCTTTCAGGCGCTGGAGCCTGTCGCTCGTGATGCGCGTCGTCTTGTCGAGGACGCTCGCCTTGGTGCCCGGAAGCGTCGTCTGGATGAGGCCGACTCGCTTAGGGACGTAGGGATCGACGGCGAAGGCCTCGTCACCGGCGCACAAGGCGACAACGCGTTCCACGAGTTCGCCGGCGACGGCGAAGGGGATGATCTTCACCGTCGCGACCATCTGGTCGGCCTCAACGGCGGAATGCCCGGCGACCGTGGCGATGGTGATGGAGGGATCGACCGCATTGATGGCGTCGATGAGCGCGCGGTCGACGGTGAAGACCCCCGCGGCCTCCGCGTGCAGGTTCACCCGGCCGGTAGCCGGCGGCTTCACCTCGATGGAACATGTTTTCAGAGCGGCGGCGATGCGGCGCGCGGCATCGTCCTCGCCGAGATCGCTCGGATCGAGAACGGCGGCGACCACCCGGTCGTGCCCGGCTTCGGTCAGCGCGGAAACATCCTCGGCGGTGAGTCGGTGGCCCTTCTTCAGCCGGCGGCCGCGCAGCGCGGTCGCATGGGCGAGTATCGCGCCCTGCGCATTTTCGATCGCAACGGGACCGAACCTCATGCGGCGCGGCTCTTTTCCTCTTCCGCCAGCCCGCGCGAGCGGAAGGCGGCGATCACCTGCGCCAGCACCGCGACGGCGATCTCGGCGGGGCTCGCCGCGCCGATGTCGAGCCCGATAGGCGCCTGGATGCGCTCGATCGCCTCGCGCGCGAGGCCCATGGCCATCAGCCGCTCGACGCGCTTGCCGTGCGTCTTGCGGCTGCCGAGCGCGCCGACATAGAAGCAGCCGGCATCGAGCGCAGCCTTGAGCGGGATGTCGTCGATCTTGGGATCGTGGGTGACGGCGGCGACAGCGGTGTAGGGATCGAAGGGCCGGTCCTTGAGCACGGTTTCGGGCCAGTCGGCGTGCAGCGGGACGTCGGGGAAACGGTCGGGTGTGGCGAAGGCGGTGCGCGGGTCGATGATCTCGATGTCGTAGCCCGCGATCCGGGCCATCGGAGCGAGCGCCTGGCTGATGTGGACCGCGCCGATAACCACCAGCCGTGGCGGCGGCAGATGAACGTTGAGGAAATGCTTGCGGCCGTCCGACTCGACCGTGCCGGACTTGCCGGACCGGAAGGCTTTCGCGACCGGCTCGGCGAGGCCGCCGGAAACGCGATCGTTCTCGCGCACCACACGGTCGCTTCCGTCAGTCAGGTCAGTGACCAAGATGACGGCGCGGCGTGCGCGGCGGGCCTCGTTGATCTCCTTCAGAGACTTCGGATCCATCGGCGTCTCCCGTCAGCCCAGCCGCTCGACGTAGACGCTGATCCGGCCGCCGCAGGACAGGCCCACCTGCCAGGCCGTCTCGTCGGCCACGCCGAATTCCAGCATGCGCGGCTTGCCGCTTTCGAGGATGTCGATGGCCTCGGCGACCACCGCGCCTTCCACGCACCCGCCCGAGACGGAGCCCTGGAAGTTGCCTTCGGCATCAATGACGAGATGGCTGCCGACCGGGCGCGGCGCCGAGCCCCAGGTCTCGACCACGGTGGCGATGGCCACGTCGCGGCCCTCGTTTTTCCAGGTCTCGGCAACGGTCAGCGGGTCGATGGTTTCGTCGAATGCTGCGGAATGGTCCATGGCGGTTCTCCCCGACAAGATATGGTCACGCCGCTTGCCGATTGCCAAGCAGCGAGAGATAGCGCCGCGGATCAGCATCGCGGGAGCGGGTCTGCGACAGCGAGGCGCACAGGTCCTCCAGCGCGTTCAGCGTATGCACGGGGCGGAACTCGTCGACGTGCGGCAGCATGGTGCGCACTCCCCTCGCCTTCGGCTCGAAGCCGTCGAACCTCAGCAGCGGATTGAGCCAAATCAGCCGGCGGCACGACTTGTGCAGGCGGTCGATCTCCGTCTCCAGCATGGCGACGTCGTCGCGTTCCAAGCCGTCTGTGATGAGGAGCACCACGGCGCCCTGGCTCAGCACGCGGCGCGACCAGACCCGGTTGAACTCGTGCAGCGTCTGGCCGATCCGCGTCCCACCGGACCAGTCGCGCACGGCGAGCGAGCAATCCGCCAGCGCCTCGTCCGGATCGCGGTGACGCATCTGGCGCGTCAGGTTGGTCAGCCGCGTGCCGAAGACGAAGGTGTGCACGCGGCGGCGCTTCTCCGTCAGCGCGTGCAGGAAATGCAGGAAGATGCGGGTGTACTGGCTCATCGAGCCGGAGATGTCGGCAAGCACCACCAGCGGCGGATGGATTTCGCGTTGAGAGCGAAACTTCGGCAGGATCAGGTCGCCGCCCGTCCGCAGGCCGGTGCGCAGCATGGCGCGCGCGTCGGTGCGCCGGCCGCGCGGGTCGGACTTGTAGCGACGGGTTTTCACGAGATCGAACGGCAGGCGCAGGTTGGCAATCTCGCGCTTGGCATCGGAAATCTCGCGCGCAGTCATCTGAGCGAAATCCTTGCCGCGCAGCACCTCGCTGCCGGAGAAGGTGAAGCGGGCGTCGACCTCGACCTCGGGGATTTCCTGGGGTTTCTTCTTGTTCTCGTGCCCTTCGAACATGGCGTCCGCCACGCGGCTCTCGGCCGCGCGCGGCTTCTGGCGCTCGCGTGTGTCCGGCGCGACGGGCGAGAACATGGCGAGCATCTTTTCCACCAGCTCGCGCGATTTCCAGTAGAGGCGGAAAGCCTCGTCGAAGGTGGCATGGTCCTCGCGGCGCGTCACCAGCACCGAATGCAGCACCCAGTAGAAGTCGTCGCGGGTTCCGATGCCGGCGGCCAGCACCGCCTCGATGGCATCCTTCACCGCAGCCGGCCCGACCCGCATGCCCGCCTTGCGTAGCGCGCGGGCGAAATAGACGATGTTGTCGGCGAGCCGGCCGTCGGGCTTGGCGGCATTCCGTACCGTGATATTATCCGGCCTGGTCGTCATTGGAGGTGTCCGGCATTGACAAGAGCTGTCGAACCGCCAAGGCGTCGTCGACTGAACCAGGACGAGAAAAGAGAGCTGAGGGCGGCGGATGCCCAGCTCTTCGCGAAGAAATATGGCCGGAAATCGCAAAAGGGTGTGGAACCGAACGACCGCAAGTACGACCGCGAATTCGGGGAGCGGCTGAAACAGATTGAGCCGGACGAACTCGACCAACTGCTGAGGCACGGGGAAGAGTAGCCGCGCATCGCCCTATCCCGCAGCGGACATCTCGGCCTGAACTTCCTTCAGGAGCCGCCGGCCCTCGCCCTGCTCGATGCGGGCGATGTCGTCCTGGTACTTCAGCAGGACGCCGATCGTGTCGGAGACCGTCTCGGGATCGAGCGCGATCTTGTCGAGTTCGGTCAGCGCGCTTGCCCAGTCGATCGTCTCGGCGACGCCCGGAGACTTGAAGAGATCGAGCTCGCGCAGCTTCTGGATGAAGCGCACGAGTTCGGCGGAAAGCTTGCGGTTGGCGCCGGGCACCTTGCGGTGGACGATCTCCAGTTCGCGTGCTGCGTCCGGATAGTCGACCCAGTGATAGAGGCAGCGCCGCTTCAGCGCATCGTGGATCTCGCGGGTGCGGTTGGTGGTGATGACGACGATGGGCGGCTCCTCCGCCTTGATCGTCCCGATCTCCGGAACCGTGACCTGGTAGTCCGACAGGATTTCCAGCAGGAACGCCTCGAACGCCTCGTCGGTGCGGTCGAGTTCGTCGATGAGAAGCACCGGCGCGCGGCCGCCCGTGCCCGACAGCGCGTCGAGGATCGGCCGCCGGATCAGGTATTTTTCGGAGAAGACGTTCTTCTCCATGAGGTCGCGGTCGGTCTGGCCGGCGGCCTCGTCCATGCGGATCTCGATCATCTGGGCGGCATAGTTCCACTCGTAGACGGCCGAGGAAACATCCAGTCCTTCGTAGCACTGGAGGCGGATGAGCCGGCGTCCGAGGGCGCTGGCCAGCACCTTGGCGATCTCCGTCTTGCCGACGCCGGCTTCGCCTTCGAGGAACAGCGGCCGCTTCATGCGCAGGCTGAGGAACAGCACGGTCGCCAGTGCGCGATCGGCGACATAGTCGGCACCTTCGAGAAGCGCCATGGTCTCGTCGATCGACTGCGGAAGCGGGTGGCTGTCCGGACTGCTCATGAAATCTCCATGAAGGGCGGGCCGCTAAAGCACATGATAGGAGCGGCGATGATAGAGGAGCGGGCGCGAATCGTCGCCGACATGGAGCGCCCTCACCCGCCCGAAGAGCACACGGTGGGTGGCGAAGTCCTTGGCCTCGACGAGTTCGCAATCGAACACCGCGAGCGCGTCGGGGAGCGTCGGAGCGCCGGTGGCGATCTTTTCCCAGCCGCCGCTCTCGAACCGTTCGGCCTGGGATTTGCCGGTGAGGCCGGAAAAATCGGACGCCAGGGGCTCGTGCCTGGCGCCGAGCGTGTTCAGCGCGAAGACGCCGTTGTCGCGGAAGCGGTCGTTATCCTCATTCTCCCGGTTGAGGCAGACGAGGATCGTCGGCGGATTGTCGGAGACGGAACAGGCGGCGATGACGGTCGCGCCGCGCCTTCCGGCGGCACCGTCCGTGGTCACGATGTGAACCGCACCGGCGAAATTCGCCATGGCGTCGCGGTAGTGGCCGGGCTCGATCTGGCTCTTCTTCAACACGAGGCAGGGCTTTCGGGGAAGGCGTGGGGCATGAGCGCCAATATAGGGTTATGCGGCAAAGCCACAAGCCGGGCCGCCGAGCCGCATTGCATCGCCGCCGAACCTTCTTTACCAGCGTTGCTGACACGCTGGGCGAGAACGAAAAAACCACCCGATGTCCAAGCACATCCTTCCGGCACTTCTTCTGATCGGCCTGTCTACCGGCTCCGCCTCGGCTGAAACGCTCGGCCTTGCGGCCCCGCTGTCGGACACCGCGGCACTGCTGGGCGAACAGATGCGCGCCGGTGCGGCAGCCGCGATCGAGGCGGCAGGCGGCGATAACGAACTCGACGTCCGTGACACCGAATGCACGGCCGAGGGCGGCACCGCCGCCGCGCGGCATTTCGTCGAGGCCAAGGTGGCGGCCGTTACCGGGTTCCTGTGCGTCGAAGCGATCGAGGCGGCGATGCCGATTCTGGCCGAGGCCGGGATCCCGGTGATCACGACTGGGGTTCGGGTCGACAGCCTGACCGACCGGAAGGAAAAGACCGGCTGGTCGGTCTTTCGGCTCGCGCCCCGCACCGACGAGGAACTGGCGGCGGTCTCGAGGATCCTGACCGACCGCTGGCGCGACGAGCTGTTCGCGGTGATCGACGACGGCACGATCTACGGGCGCGAACTGGCGGAGGGATTCCGCCTCGCCGCCGAGCAGTCCGGGCTGAAACCGGTGTTCACCGACACGTTCCGCCCGCAGCTCGAAAACCAGATCGCGCTGGCTGGCCGGCTGCGCAAGGCCGGCGCGACGCATGTCTTTGCCGGCGGCGACCGGGCCGACATCGCCATCCTCGGCCGGGACGCGGCCGAACTCGGCTACGACCTCGTGATCGCCGGCGGCGAGGCGCTGCGGGCGGCGCGCGACGAGGTCGACCTCGTGCCCGGAACGCTGATGATCGGGCTGCCCGACTGGGCCGACACCGCAGACGCGCAAGTGGTGGCGAAGCTCCGCGCCGCAGGCGTTGAACCGGAGGGCTACGTCGTGCCCACCTACGCGGCGGTCGAGATCGCGCTGGCGGCAATGGCCGCGGCGGAAGAATCCGACGCGACGATCGCCGGATCGCTCGCGGGCGGAACTTTTTCCAGTGCGCTGGGGGACGTTCGTTTCGACGCGAAAGGCGACTGGACGGGGAACCCGTACAGGCTGTTCAGCTATGGCGGCAACGAATTCGTACCAGTGGAGTGAGGGACAGAATGGTGCAACGGACCGGTCCGCGTAACGCCCTGACCGACGTGGCAGGGTTGCGCGTTGCGAACGCGCACGATCCGGTCCTGCGCTCAGGTGTTACCGCCGTGCTGTGCGATCGGCCGACGGTTGCGGCGGTGCAGGTGCTCGGCGGTGCGCCAGGCACGCGGGAGACCGACCTGCTGGAGCCGCACAACGCGGTCGAGACGGTGGACGCGATCGTTCTGTCGGGCGGCTCCGCCTTCGGGCTGGATGCGGCTTCAGGGGTGCAGGCGTTGCTGCGCGAGAAAGGCGTCGGAATCAAGGTGCGCGGCCTGTCCATACCGATCGTGCCGGCCGCCATCCTGTTCGATCTGGTGAACGGCGGGAACAAGGACTGGGGCAGATACCCGCCCTATCGCGACCTCGGCTACGAAGCGGCCGATGCCGCGGCGGAAGCATTCGCCACCGGCTCGGCCGGGGCGGGCTACGGCGCGCTCACCGCCGGGCTGAAGGGCGGACTGGGGACTGCTTCGACGCTGACGAAGGACGGCATCACGGTCGCGGCGCTGGTTGCGGTGAACGCCGTCGGATCGGCGACTGTCACCGATACGCCGAACTTCTGGGCCGCGCCGTTCGAGATCGACGGCGAGTTCGGCGGTCTCGGGCTGCCTTCACCCATGCCGATCGACGCCGCGGACGTGCGGTTGAAATTCCGCGACGGCAATGCGCCGGCCGCTAACACCACGATCGCGGTGATCGCGACGGACGCGGCACTGACCAAAGCGGCGGCGAAGCGGCTGGCGATGGCCGCGCATGACGGTTTCGCCCGCGCGCTGTGGCCCGCGCACACGCCGGCCGACGGCGACCTTGTCTTCGCGCTTGCCACCGGTGCGGCAGAAAGGGCGCCACAGGGCGACGAGATGATAGAGATTTGCGCGGCCGCCGCTTCGACCATGGCGCGCGCGATCGCCCGCGGCGTCCACGACGCGACCGCGACCGAGGGCGACTTGTTGCCGGCATGGTCGCAGCGCGTGCGGGCAAGCCGCGGCGAATCCTGATAGGCTTAGAACGCCTTCCTGGGACCGACCGCCCTAACCGGAGATCGACGATGACACGCCTGCTGACCGCGCTGCTTTTCTTCTTCCCGATCCTCGCTGGTGGAGCCGCGCATGCGGGGAATGTATCGGAGCTGGAAATCCTCGGCTTCAGCTCCGACGGCTCGATCTTCGCCTTCGAGGAGTACGGCATCCAGGACGGCTCGGGCTTTCCCTACGCCAACCGGTTCTACGTCGACGTCGCATCCGACAGCTTCGTGACGGGCACGCCGATCCGCATCCTACTGCAGGACGAAAGTGCGACCTTGCGCGATGCCCGCGCCCAGGCGCGGGCGCCCGGCCAATCCATCGTCTCGGATGCCGAACTCATGGCCAACCGGGGCTACACGGCCGGCGCAAACGCGATCACCGAGCTTTCGGCCGATCCGTTCCGGATGAATGTAAACCCGCGCCCGGTCATCCCGCCGGTCGACGACCCGATCGAGTTCCGGCTGGAGGAGTTCAATCTCGATGCGCAAGGGTGCGAGAACCTCGGCCCGACAATGGGTTTCCGGCTGCTCCGCGTCGATCTCAGACAGGACGGGTCCGTTTCGCTCGTGCATGAAGACGAATCGATCCCGCAGAGCCGCAACTGCCCTCTGGGCTATCGGCTCGGCGCCGTCCAAACCATCCATCCGGATGCCGGAGCGCCGTCCTATGCCGTGTTGATCGCAATCGAGAGCTTCGGGTTCGAAGGACCGGATTACCACTGGATCGCGGTCACCGGCCGGCTTTGAGGGCACGTCGAATATCCGCGCCGGCAGTTCCGGAGTTCGCAGTGCCGCCATCGCCCCGTTCGTGGACCTCCGCGGTCCTTCATCTGGTCATCGAGTCGATCGTCTGGAGCGGCCTGATGGCAGCGAGCGCGGCGTTCTCAGTTTGGCGCTACGATTGGCAAGACGGCATGGCGATCTTATCCGTCGCGGTGCTCTTTGCCCTCGGCGGCGTGCTCGCCTATGCGCCCGCGATCGTGGCGGCGGGGTTCGTTGCCGGCAAGCGGCGGCCCGAGACCCGGTTCGCCACCTATCTGGTCGCGCTCGCTACCGCCACGATCGGCGCCACGGCGCTGCTTTTCGGGCTCTACTACCGTTCCTACTATGCGGAATGGCACGGCCCGGCCTTGTCCGTCGAGTGGACGTATCAACTGGTCTTCACGGTGGCGGCGGCCGTCTACCATTTCTGCGTCCTCGGCATCCGGCTGTTCCTGCCGATCGGATTTCCGGCCCTGCTGGCCGTTTCCCTGTGGTATGGCGCCCGGGCGCGTTGAGCGCATCGCGATCGTCTGCTAGAGCGGCGCGTACCGCCCGAAAAACTGGGAATGAACGCATGATCCCGCGCTACTCGCGGCCCGAGATGGTCGCTCTCTGGTCTCCCGAGACGAAGTTCCGGATCTGGTTCGAGATCGAGGCGCATGCCTGCGACGCGCTTGCCGAAATCGGCATCATTCCGCAAGAAGCCGCCCGCACGATCTGGGAGAAAGGAGGCAGCGCGGAGTTCGACGTCGCGCGCATCGACGAGATCGAACGCGAGACAAAGCACGACGTCATCGCCTTCTTGACGCACCTCGCCGAGATCGTGGGGCCCGACGCCAGATTCGTGCACCAGGGCATGACCTCGTCGGACGTCCTCGACACCTGCTTCAACGTGCAGCTCGCGCGCGCTTCCGACCTTCTGCTTTCCGACGTGGACGGCCTTCTGGCGGCGCTTAAGGAGCGCGCCTTCGAACACAAGGACACGATCACCATCGGCCGCTCGCACGGCATCCATGCCGAACCCACCACGTTCGGCGTGAAGCTGGCGCAGGCCTATGCCGAGTTCGACCGCTGCCGGTCCCGCCTCGTGGCGGCGCGCGAGGAGATCGCCACCTGCGCGATCTCGGGCGCTGTCGGCACGTTCGCCAACATCGATCCGCGCGTGGAGGAGCACGTCGCGGAGAAGATGGGGCTGAAGCCAGAGCCGGTCTCCACGCAGGTCGTGCCGCGCGACCGCCACGCCATGTTCTTCGCCACGCTCGGCGTTGTCGCGTCTTCCATCGAGCGGCTGGCGATCGAGATAAGGCACTTGCAGCGGACCGAGGTGCTCGAGGCGGAAGAGTATTTTTCGCCGGGCCAGAAGGGCTCCTCCGCCATGCCCCACAAGCGCAATCCCGTGCTGACGGAGAACCTGACGGGGCTCGCGCGCATGGTGCGCTCGTATGCCCTGCCGGCGATGGAAAACGTGGCGCTTTGGCACGAGCGCGACATCTCGCATTCCTCAGTCGAGCGCATGATCGGGCCGGACGCGACCATCACGCTCGACTTCGCCCTGGCGCGGCTCACCAACGTGGTGGAGAAGCTCGTCGTCTATCCCGACAACATGCTGAAGAACATGAACAAGTTCAGCGGACTCGTCCATTCGCAGCGGGTGCTGCTGGCGCTGACCCAGGCCGGCGTTTCACGCGAGGATTCATACCGCCTCGTCCAGCGCAACGCGATGAAGGTGTGGGAAAAAGGCAAGGACTTCCTCGAAGAACTGCTCTCGGACGAAGACGTGCGCGCCGCGCTTCCCGAGGACGTCATCCGCGAGAAATTCGATCTCGGCTATCACACCAAGCACGTGGACACGATTTTCCGCCGCGTCTTCGGCGCTGTCTGACGCGGGGGAACGGAACGCGCAAGCCCGCGTTTCCAGCCATCGGAGGGGCCACGGAGGCCAGCGATGGCGAAGTACGAACATGATTTCGAGGAGCAGCAGCCCGGCATCACACGCTACGTGGTGTGGGCGCTGGCAATTTGTCTCGCGGTCGGCGGGTTTCTCTACGCAGATGGATACTTCGACGAGATCGTCGAGCAGACCACGGAAGCACCGAACCCGCCCACCGACGCAGGCTGATATCTGATCGCGGCGCATCCTGCTTGCAGCCGAAAAGGCGGGTCGCTACATGGGCGGCCATGAAAGCCAAGGACGCCGACATCCTCATCATTCCAGGCTACACCAATTCCGGAGCGGACCATTGGCAAAGCCGTTGGGAGGCCAAGCTCTCGACGGCCCGGCGGGTCGAACAGGCGGAATGGTCGAAGCCGGTGCGCGAGGACTGGACGGCGGCCGTAGCGGAGGCTGCCAATTCGGCCGACAGACCGGTCGTGCTGGTCGCGCATTCGCTGGGCATCCCGACCGCCATCCACGCTCTTCCCGAGATTCGCAAGCCGGTGGTGGGCGCATTCTTCGTGGCACCGCCCGACGTGGCGAACTCCAACATCCGTCCCAAGCATCTGATGACGTTCGGGCCCTACCCGCGCGACCCCCTGCCCTTTCCCTCAGTTGTGATCGCCAGCCGCAACGACGCGTTCTGCGATTTCGACGTGGCGGAAGACATCGCCGCCGCTTGGGGATCGCTTTTCATCGACGCGGGCGCGGCGGGCCACATCAACGCCGAGGCAGGCTTCGGTCCGTGGCCTGAGGGATCGATGGTGTTTGCGCGGTTCCTGTCGCGGTTGAGGGCGGGTTGAGCTCTTAGCCGAGGCTGTCGCGCGCCTCCTGGATCAGCGTTGCCGAGCCGGCCGCGATGACGCGGTGTTCAGACGCGATCGCCTGGAAGCGGAAGCCCATCTGCGAGAAGCGGCCGACCATGTTCGTGTTGGTGATGTAGATCGCCGCCACCTTGCCGGCGGCCGCGGTGCGCTGCCCGATGTCGGCCAGCGTCTCCATCATGTCCTCGCGGGTCGGGTCGATCGCGGCCCCCTTGGTCCAGGCGATGGAGAAATCGGACGGGCCCACGAAGATGCCGTCGATGCCCGGCGTCTCGAGGATGCCGTCGAGGCAGTCGAGCGCCTGGCGAGTCTCGACCATAGCGAAGGCGATGGTGCGGGTGTTGGCGTTGAGCAGCCATTCCTGGGCGTTCCTGACGGCACTGCGCGGAAGCGCGAAGGTGGGACCCCAGGAGCGCTCGCCGAGCGGCGGATACTTCATCGCCCCGGCGAAGGCCTTGGCATCCGCCACCGAGTTGACCATCGGGGCGATGACGCCCTCGGCGCCGAAATCGAGCGCGCGGCTCGCCATGTCGAACCGGCCGACCGGTATCCTGACCAGCGGGTGACTGCCAGCCCTCAGGATGGCCGGAATACTGCGCAGGACGCTGTCCTCGTGATGCCCGCCATGCTGCATGTCGAGCGTGACCGCGTCGAAGGCCTGGCCCGCCATGATCTCGACGGTCAACGGGTCCGGAACGCCCGACCATGCGGTGAAGACCGTTTCCCCCTCGTTGAGCCGCTCCAGAAGCGTCTTCATCGGTATCGTCCCTCCATGCGATCGAACGGCATGTAATCAGAGCGGCCGCGGCCTAAAAAGCAAAAAACCGCCCGGCGGGCGGTTTTCCGGTTGCGCCAGAGCGCGGCGCGTCACGCCTTGCTGACCTGCTCGGCGGCGACGACCAGCAGTTCGTCCATCGTGCGGCGGATCTGGTGGTCTGACTGCTCGACGCCGGCGGCGTCGAAATCGCCACGAACCTTGCGGAAGACGTCCTCGTCGCCGGCTTCCTCGAAATCGGCTTTCACCACCTCGCGAGCATATGCGTCGGCATCGTCGCCGGACTTGCCTAGCTTCTCGGCCGCCCAAAGCCCCAGCAGCTTGTTGCGGCGGGCCATCGACTTGAACTTCAGCTCCTCGTCATGGGCGAACTTGTTCTCGAAAGCGTCCTTGCGGCTCTTAAGATTGTCCATGGTGCATGCCTCCGGCCAGGGATCGATTCTCGTGCGGTTCCAATATGGCGACGCGGTCGACAAATCAAAAGGATTCGCTCGGGTCAATCGCAGTGTTCCGACGGGAGCGCGGCAAATGGCCCCCGCACCCGCGACGCAGCGACGAGTGGTGGACGGCCGGAGCGATTGCCATTGAGAAGCGGGCGCAAGTGCGCTAGAGACCGGCTTCGAGTTACCGAAAGGGCGAATACCCCGCCCCACGACCGGTCCCCGTTTCACCAGAAGGACCAGAGCAACCCATATGAACCGTCGCCGCCGCATATACGAAGGCAAGGCCAAGATACTCTACGAGGGCCCGGAGCCGGGAACGCTGGTCCAGTTCTTCAAGGACGATGCCACCGCCTTCAACAAGAAGAAGCATGAGGTGGTCGACGGAAAGGGTGTGCTCAACAACCGCATTTCCGAGCACATCTTCACGCATCTGAACCGGATGGGCATCCCCACGCACTTCATCCGCCGGCTCAACATGCGCGAGCAGCTGATCAAGGAAGTCGAGATCATCCCGCTCGAGATCGTCGTCCGCAACGTCGCGGCGGGATCGTTGTCGAAGCGGCTCGGCATGGAGGAAGGCACCGTCCTTCCGCGCTCGATCATCGAATTCTACTACAAGGCCGACGCTCTCGACGATCCGATGGTGTCAGAAGAGCACATCACCGCTTTCGGATGGGCGTCGCCGCAGGAGATCGACGACGTGATGGCGCTCGCCATCCGCGTCAACGACTTCCTCTCCGGCCTCTTCCTTGGCGTCGGCATCCAGCTCGTCGACTTCAAGATCGAATGCGGCCGGCTCTTCGAAGGCGACATGATGCGCATCGTGGTCGCCGACGAGATATCGCCGGATTCCTGCCGCCTGTGGGACGTCTCCACGAACGAGAAGCTCGACAAGGACAGGTTCCGCCGCGACATGGGTGGCCTCGTCGAAGCCTACCAGGAAGTCGCACGGCGCCTCGGCATCATGAACGAGAACGAGCCGCCGCGCCCGACCGGTCCGGTACTGGTGTCGACGGACGGCGGAGCCAACAACGGCAAGGGCCGCGGCAAGCCGCACTGATCCGCGGCATCGGAAATTCGCCAGGACAAGGATTGGGGGCAGTGATCAAGGCGCGAATCACCGTCACGCTGAAGAACGGCGTGCTCGACCCTCAGGGAAAGGCCATCGAAGGAGCGCTCGGTGCGCTTGGCTTCGAGGGCGTCGGCCATGTTCGGCAGGGAAAAGTCTTCGACGTCGAACTCGAAGGCTCAGATACGGCGAAGGCCGAGGCTGACCTGAAAGCCATGTGCGACAAGCTTCTGGCGAACACGGTGATCGAGAACTATAGTATCGCCATAGCATGAGGCCGCCGGTTCCATACCAGGTCAAGGAAGAGGCTGCGTCACTCAGGCTGTCTATGACGGGGATCCAGACGGACGCGCACGATATCTGCGGCATGCTGGCGCAGCACGACGGGTGGATCGAACCGCGGCTGGAGTTGCGCAAGCTAGCCGAGCCCCGGCGGCCCCTGGAGTCCTGAAACGGCCGCGTCTATTGCCCTGTCCCATTGATTGCATGGACTTTGTCACTGATGAAATCAGCCGTCGTCCTCCTCCCCGGCCTCAACCGCGACCGCGACATGATCGCGGCCCTGACCAAGGTTTCCGGAACGCCGCCTGTCACGGTCTGGCAGACGGACACGGAGATCCCGGACGTCGATCTCATCGTCATCCCCGGTGGGTTCTCTTACGGCGACTACCTGCGCTGCGGAGCGATCGCGGCTCGAATGCCGGTCATGCGCGCCGTGGCCGAGAAGGCCCGGCAGGGCGTCATGGTGATGGGCGTGTGCAACGGCTTCCAGATCCTGCTCGAAGCCGGACTGCTGCCGGGCGCCCTGATGCGCAACACCTCGCTCAAGTTCGTCTGCCGCGAGGTGAAGCTCGAGGTGGCGAACACCGACACGCCTTTCACGCGCGCCTATCAGCCAGGCCAGATCATCCGCTGCCCCGTGGCGCATCATGACGGCAACTACTTCGCCGACGCCGAGACGCTGGCGCGTATCGAAGGTGAAGGCCAGGTGGTCTTCCGCTATGCCGAAGGCACCAACCCCAACGGTTCGATCAACGACATCGCCGGGATCGTCGACTCCCGCGGCAACGTTCTTGGCCTCATGCCGCATCCCGAAAACCTGATCGAGGCCGCCCACGGCGGCAAGGACGGGCGCGGGATCTTCGAATGCGCACTTGGAATCGCCGCATGATCCTCCAGATGCAGCGGAACGCCCAGGACACCGGACCTGAACATTGAGCATCGCCGAAGCTGACAAAGCCGAGACCGAAAAAGCCACGGCGACGACCCGTCATGTGGTTCGCGAGGGGTCATCAAGGCGCGGACTGTTCTCGGAGGCGTTTGGCGACATCGGCGCGGCCCTGAAGCGCCGTCGTGTCTGGGTTGCACTCGCCTCGGAGGACATTGGAGAAGGTTTCCGGCGCTCAACGCTGGGTCCGATCTGGCTCCTGATCAACTTCCTGCTGTTCCTCGGCATCCTCATCGTTATCATGGGACGCTTCGCCGAAGTGCCGAACTACCCGGCCTTCGTGGCCAGCGGTCTTATGGTCTGGCTCTACATCTCGGAGATTCTCGGAGAGGGCTGCGGGATATTCACCCGCGAGGAGGGTTTCATAAAGGGCACGGTGCTGCCGCTTTCCGTCTACGTCCTGCGCCAGACCATGCGCTCCGTCATCCGCGGCGGCTACATGCTTGCTGGCGCGGCACTCGTGTTGCTGTTGACTGGTGCCATACCGACGACGACGTGGCTGACCTCGCTCGCCGGTATCGTCGTGCTCGTTTTAACGGCGCCGCCCGTGATCATCCTGCTCGGCATCCTCGGCGTGGTTTTTCCCGACATCCAGTTTTTCATGGGAAATATCATCCGCATCGGGTTCTTCGTCACGCCGATCTTCTGGTCCAAGCCAAGCGAGTTCGGGATGCGGGCGCTGCTTTATCACTGGAATCCCTTCACCTACTACATCGACATCGTGCGCACCCCGATCATCTTTGACGCGGTGCCGCTGGATTCCTGGGCAATGGTGGGGCTGATGTCGGCGGGGCTGTGGATTGCTGCCATCCTGGCGCTCGGCTACTACCGGCGCCGCATCGTGTTCATGATCTAGCGATTGGCCACAGTTCGACAATGGTCTCGATCCGCATCGAAAACGTCGGGCTTCGCTACCCGATTACCCGTAAACTCTCCCTAGAGAGACTTCGGCCCGGGGCGAAGGCCGCGTCCGGAGCCATGGCGACGAGCGTGGGCGGCCGTGTCGAAGGCAATTCCGCGCACCGCTACGTCGAGGCGCTGAGCGACATCAGCCTGTCGATCGAGGCCGGCGACCGGCTCGGTCTCGTCGGTGCGAACGGTTCGGGCAAGACGACGCTGCTCAAGGTGCTCTACGGCATCTACCCGCCGACCAGCGGAACGCTCACCATCAAGGGCCGCGTCGATGCGCTGTTCAACATCAATCTCGGGTTCCGGCCGCAGGCGACGGGCAGGAGGAACGTCTACTTGCGCGGGCTGCTCAACGGGTGGGAACCCGAGCTGATCAACGCCAAGATGGACGAGATCATTGCCTTCAGCGAACTGGAAGAATTCATCGACATGCCCTTCAAGACCTACAGTCAGGGCATGGCGGCCCGCCTCGCCTTCGCGGTGGCAACCAGCCTGGAGCCGGAAATCCTGCTGATGGACGAATGGATCGGCGCCGGCGACGCCTCCTTCCAGGAAAAGGCGCGCGCACGCATGAACGACCTCGCCCAAAAGGCCGGCATCATCGTCCTGGCCAGCCACAACCATGCGCTGCTGAGGAAGACCTGCAACAAGGCGCTCAAGCTCGAGCACGGCAGGCTCGTCGCCTTCGGACCGGCCGAGGAAGTTCTGAAGGCTGCCTAGTTCGCTCCGGGCGCCGCACGAAGCCTCGTCTGCCTATATCCTGACCCGGTCTCCGCTGCCGGCACCGCCGAAGACGGTCCGGAACAATATCCGCAAATCGAGCAGGAACGAACGGTCGCGGACATACTCCGCGTCCTTTTCCGCCAGCTTCACCGGATCCGACATGTCGATGTCGTTGATCTGTGCGAGCCCGGTGATTCCGGGCCGGACCGACAGGACCCCGCGGCTGACCCGCTCATCTATGAGTTCGGTTTGGGTTGGCAGGCAGGGGCGCGGCCCGACGAGGCTCATGTCGCCGCGCAGCACGTTCCACAATTGCGGCAGTTCGTCGAGCTTCCAGCGCCTGAGTGCGCGCCCGATCGGAGTGATCTGCGAAGCCAGAGCCTGGTGCGTCGGCACGCTCGGCAGACCACCATACATGCTCCGGAGCTTGTAGCAGCGGAAATGCCTACCGTTTCGCCCTACCCTCTCCTGAACGAAGATGCCGGGGCCCTCGCTCTCGCGCCGGATGGCAAACGACAGAACGAGGATGACCGGACCGGCGAGGACGAGCACCAGGGCGGCGCAACAGGCGTCGAAGATTCGCTTCAGCATGTATGATCCGGCTCACGGGCCGCGCCATGATGGAGCACGGTCCCCGTCTCTACCGTTTTTTGCGGGAGGCGGACAATCGCGAAAGAGATCGCTGCCCGCCGCAAGGCGAATGCGAGCGGCTTAACGCGGGGCTGCGGCTGCGCTACAAGCATGCGCCTCCCGGCCGGGAGGCCATGCCGCCACGTGAGAGACGAATGAATCATCCAGCTATGGAGACGCAGCACGGTCTCGCATCGAAGATATCGTCCCGCACAGCGACGGTCGGGATCATCGGACTCGGCTATGTCGGATTGCCGCTCGCGGCGGCATGCGCCCGCGCGGGGTTTCAAACGGTCGGTTTCGATATCGACGAGACCAAGATCGAGGCGATCGGTGCTCGTCGATCCTACATCGATGCGGTCGATTCGCAGGAACTGGCGCGGCTCGTCGACGCCAGGTCGCTCCGCGCGACGATCGCCTTCGAGGAACTCGCATCCTGCGACATCATTGTCATCTGCGTGCCGACGCCGCTCGGCGTGCACCGCGAGCCCGACCTGCAATATGTGGAGAACACGACACGCACGATCGCACGCTTCCTGAAGGCGGACCAGATCGTCGTGCTCGAATCGACGACCTATCCGGGAACGACCGAGGAAATCGTCCGGCCGATCCTGGAGCAGTCGGGTCTGCGCAGCGGGCAGGATTTCTTCCTGGGGTTCTCTCCGGAGCGCGAGGACCCCGGAAACAGGAAATACACGACCACAATCATTCCCAAGGTGACGTCGGGAGACGGCGAGACCGCCTCGACGCTCGTCGGCGCTTTCTACGAGGCCGTCTTCGACCAGGTGGTTGCCGTGTCGGCGCCGCGCGTGGCGGAAGCAGTGAAGATCACCGAGAACATCTTCCGCGCCGTCAACATCGCCTTGGTCAACGAGTTGAAGGTGATCTACGACGCGATGGGCATCGACATCTGGGAGGTGATCGACGCGGCCTCCACCAAGCCGTTCGGCTACATGCCGTTCTATCCCGGACCGGGACTGGGAGGACATTGCATCCCGATCGACCCGTTCTACCTGACGTGGAAATCGCAGGAATACGGGCTGCGCACCCGCTTCATCGAGCTTGCCGGCGAGATCAACACGTCGATGCCGCTCTACGTGGTCGCAAAGCTGGAACGGCTGCTCGACCGGACCCAGAAGAGATCGCTGGGTTCGGCGCGCATCCTGCTGGTCGGTATCGCCTACAAGAAGAACGTGTCCGACGTGCGCGAGAGCGCATCCTTCGAGATCATGCGCCTTTTGGAGCAAAGGGGCGCGGGCGTGGAATTCCATGATCCGCTGGTGGAGACCATCCCGCCGATGCGAAGGTTTCCCGAACTGGCAGGGCGAAGCTCCGTCGGGCTGACGCCGGCGGAAATCGAGCGGTTCGACGCGATCCTGATCGCGACCGATCACGACAGCGTCGACTACGCCCTTCTGTCGGTCCATGCGCGCCTGATCGTGGACACGAGGAACGCGCTCGAGAAGCGGGGGCTTGCGACACCTTCCGTTTTCAAGGCCTGAGCATTCCTCTAAAAAACCACTCTTGGACGCGAAACAGTAGTGCGCGCATCCGGCGCTTGCCATCGGCTTGACCTCCAAATAGGAGAGCTTCGTGCCCCGACTGTTTCGCCGGTAGCGCATCCGGCCTCATCCCGGCGTGAACGACCGCCGATCTGTGGCCGCAACATGAACATATGGGCCACCCGTCCTTCTCTCCCGCGGGTCGACCTGCCTTCCGCAACCCTTTGGAGGTGCTTCTTGCAGTTCATCGATCTCGCCGCCCAACGGGAGCGCCTCGGAGAAAGATTACCTCGCGCGATCAACCGGGTGGTCGAAAGTGGCGCGTATATATTCGGTCCTGAAGTCGCCGCGTTCGAGGCGCGGATGGCGCAATACATCGGGACCAAGCACGCGATAGGCTGTGCCAACGGCACCGACGCGCTGCTGATACCGCTGATGGCTGCCGGAATCGGCGAGGGCGACGCCGTGTTCGTTCCCTCCTTCACCTTTGCGGCAACCGCCGAAGTGGTGGCGCTGGCCGGCGCCGAGCCCGTCTTCGTCGACGTGAACGCTGGCGACTACAACATCTCGATCGATAGCCTCGAAGCCGCGATCGGCTTCATCAGGGACGAAGGCCGGCTGCGGCCACGGGCGATCATTCCCGTCGACCTGTTCGGCCAGGCCGCCGACTACGCCGCCATCGAGGCGATTGCGGCCCGCGAAGGCCTGATGGTTCTCGAGGACGCCGCCCAATCGATCGGCGGAACCGCCGGCTCGCGCAAGTGCGGCTCGTACGGAAATGTCGCGGGCACCAGCTTCTATCCGGCGAAACCGCTCGGCTGCTATGGCGACGGCGGGGCGATGTTCACCAATGACGACGATATGGCCGAGGTGCTGCGATCGCTGGCTTTCCACGGCAAGGGCAAGACCCAGTACGACAACGTGCGCGTCGGCCTCAACTCACGGCTGGATACGATCCAGGCGGCCGTGCTGATCGAGAAGCTCGATATCCTCGAAGAGGAGATGGAAGCGCGCCAGGTCGTGGCGAAGGGTTATGTCGACGGCCTCGCCGGCGTGGTGCGCGTACCGGATCTCGTCGCCGGCACGCGCTCGGCCTGGGCGCAGTTTGCCATCGAGACCCGGCGCAGGGACGAGCTGAAGGCCCATCTCGCCAAAAAAGGCATTCCGAGCGTCATCTACTATCCCAAGCCGCTCCATGCGCAGGAGGCTTACCGCGATTATCCCGTTGCGCCCGGCGGGCTGCCGGTGAGCGAGACGCTGCCGGGGCAGATCCTGTGCCTGCCGATGCACCCCTACCTCCAGCCCGACGCGGTCGACCAGATTGTCAGTGCCGTGCGGGAATTCGCCGGCAACGAAAGCCTGGTGCCCTAGCCCTTCTTCGACATGAGGTCGTGAGCCGACCATGCCCGAAATGGTACTCCTGACCGGTGCGAGCGGGTTTATCGGCGGCGTGGTGGCACGCATGCTGAAGGCTCGCGGCTACGCGATAAGAGCGGTCTCGCGGCAGCCGGCAACGCTCGACTCGAGTTTCGACGAGACAACCTCGCTTCCCGACCCCAACAGCGGCGAAAGCGGATGGACGCCGCTGCTGGCCGGCGTGACGCACGTGGTCCACTGCGCCGGGGAGAACAAGTCCCTTCCCTACGAGGCTTGCCGGGAGCCCAATGTGGAGCTTCCCGGGCGCCTCGCGCGCGCGGCGGCCGGCCATCTGACAGGCCGCTTCGTGCTGCTGTCGTCGGTGCGCGCGGTCTGTGATGGCAGGTCTGGGGAGGCCATTTCGGAGACCACCACAGAGGCGCCGCAGGACGCCTACGGGAAGTCGAAACTCGAAGGCGAGCGGCGCGTCCAAGCGGCGCTTGGACCTGAAGGCCGATACCTGATCCTGCGTCCCGCGCCGGTCTACGGTCCCGGCGCGCGCGGCAGCTTCCGCAGCCTCTCACGCCTGGCGTCCCTCCCCCTTCCTCTGCCGCTGGCGGGCCTGACCGCGCGGCGGTCTCTCGTGGATGTGGAGAGCCTCGCCGAGGCGATGGTGCATGTCCTCCAGTCGCCTCTCGCCTCGCCCCGCGTCTACATGGTCTCCGACGAGGCGCCGCTGACCGTGGGGGAAATCATCGGCGCAGTCCGTAAGGGGCTCGGGCGCGGACCAGGCCTTTTCTCCGTACCGCCATCTCTGCTGCGACGTATCGCGCTGGTAGGCAGGCAGGAAGACATGTGGCGAAAGCTGAGCGATCCGCTCGTGGTGGATCCTTCCCGGCTCGCCGCTACCGGCTGGAGGCCGGCTGCCGATACCATGCAGCGAATAAGCCGATATGCAGAGCGTGGCTTGCCCGCTAAATGATCTGATCCGGACCGGCACCTGGTCCGCCCCTTTCGGCCGAAACGGCTGGCAGGCTACAAGCACCGGTTCGAAAATCTCATGAATCCATCCTTGCCGCCAGCGCTCGACCGGAACAACAAGCTGTTTACCGTCGCCGTCATGGGTGGAGGCGGCGTCATCGGCAGCGGCATAAGCATCCTGGTGGGCGGTTCGGTCTATGCCAATCTGTATCACGCCGCGCGGGGTCGTATTTCCCTTCCGCGAGACCGCGACGTTCTCACGATCACCGCCGCATTCGCCTTCTTCTACTGCGTCCAGGCCTTCTCCAGCATCATCCATTACAGCCACCTGAAATCGCTCTGGCCGCTTGTGCAGTACGGACCGTTCCTGGCTTTTCCCCTGATTTACGCGAGGGTCGCGATTTCCAGGCGGAAGGCCCTGGCGACGGCTACCGAGGTGGGCTTCGTCCTGGGCGCGATCGCCGGCTTCATCTTCGCTGCGATCGAAATTTTCTGGATCGGAGCCAGCAGGGCCGAAGGCCTGTCGGGCAATCAGGGTCCGTTCGCGGTGGTCAACGCGGTTATCTACGGCGGTTGCATCGTCGCCGCTCTCAGGCACGGGGGCGCCATCGGCGTGACGAGCCTCGTTGCCGCGGCTCTTGCAGCGGGGACGATCCTGATGTCCGGGACCCGGTCGTTGTGGCCGATGATCGTGGTCGCGCCGGTCCTGCTGGTGTTCCTCTATCCCTCGGAAGCGCGGCGGTTTTTCTCGCCGAAGCGCGCCGCGATCGCCGGAGCGCTCGCCCTCGTCATCGGCGTATTTGCCTTTCCACTGGCTCAGGACCGGATCGCCGCCCTTCTCTCGGATTACGACCGGGTCTTCGTGGAAGGGAAACTGGACAACTCGCTCGGCACGCGGCTGCGCGTGTGGGAAACCGGCTACCAGCTCATCCTCGAAAGGCCGCTGCTGGGACACGGCCCCGACAAGGCCGACGAACTCATGGGCGGATACACCCATTTCCACAATTTCCTGATGAACGCGTGGGTGATGTCCGGGCTGCCAGGGGTGGCCGCCGTGCTCGCGCTCCTCGTGACGCCCGTTATCGTGCTTGCGCGACGACGGGGCGGCGATCTGCAAAAATTCGGCTTCGCACTTTCGCTCCTGCTGTCGACAAGCTACGTCGCCAGCGGAACCGTCGGGATCATGTTCGGCCATGACATCCTCGACGCGCTCTTCATTTACGGGATGATCGTGGCCGCGTTCCTGGCGTGCGGGGATGATGACGCCCGAACGCCGGCGGATTCGGTCTCTCCGAAGGGTGGTGGCCGAGAGGCCTGAACCTCAGGACTTCGCCTGTTCCAGTTCGGACGGAAACATGCGAGCGGGGAACGGGACCACCTTATGCATGCCCTGGTGCGGACGGTCGCCCCGCGCCTCCTTGGTAACAGGGGTCTTGGTCGCAGGCGGTTCGAACGCAGCCGCGCCGTTCACATGCTCCGCCGCGTCAGACCCGGCGCCATTCCCCGGAGTTACGGCAGGCTCCCGTTTGCCGCGATGGCTGATCGCCGGCTTGTAGAGCGCCTTCATGATCGCGATCGCGGTCTCCTTGTCGCCTCTTTCGACGGCCTCGGCCAAGCGTTCCAGCGCCGTGGCGATCTCCGTCCACTCGAAGAGGCCGGTGCGGAGGCCAAAGACGCTCGGAACGCCGATGTCTGTGATGTCCTCGCCGGGCGCGCTCAGGATCTCGTGGACCTTCTCGCCCGGACGGCGTCCGGTCACCACGATGGGAATGTCGCGATTGGGTTCCTTGCCGGCGAGCCGGATCATGATGTCGGCGACAGCCATGATCGAGACCGGCTCGCCCATGTCGAGCATGTATATGCCCGGTCCGTCCTCGGGCCAGCGCAGGGCCGAATCGGCCGCCGACAGGATGACGAGATCGACCGCTTCGCCGATCGTCATGAGATAACGCGTCATCGCCGGATCGGTGATCGTCACCGGTCCGCCGTTGTCGATCTGACGCTGGAAAATGGTCGACACCGAGCCGTCGCTGCCGAAAACGTTGCCGAATCGGACACCGATGAAGTTCGTACCGCGGCCCGACGCGCTCGCCTTCCTCCTCTGCATGTAGTGCATCGAATTGACGATCTGTTCGGCGAACCGCTTGGTGAAGCCGAGCACGGACGTCGGGTCCGCTGCCTTGTCGCTCGAGATCAGGACAAAGTGCGCGACCTTGCATTCCGTGGCTACTTCCACGCAGTTCTTGGTGCCGAAGACGTTCGTCCGGACCGCCGATATCCAGTTGTCCTCCAGGATGGGCACGTGCTTCAGCGCCGCGGCGTGGAAGATAACGTCCGGCCGGAAATCCCGCACCACGCGCGAGAATGACGACTTGTCGCCGATGTCGACAAGTCGGGCGATCAGCCGCTCCTCGTAGATCCGGGCGAGATCCGACTGGAGCTGAAAGATGTTGAACTCGGAGATGTCGGCCACCAGAACGGCCTCGGCGCCCATGTCGAGCGCCCTCCTGACCAGGGTCCGGCCGATCGAACCGGCGCCGCCGGTCACGATGACCCGCTTGTCGCGCAGGATGCTCGCCAGCATCTGCTCGTCCGGCGTCACGGTAGACCGCCGGAGGATGGTTTCCATCTCCACCCGTTCCAGCACCAGCTTGCCGGCCCGGCGTGACTGCAGCATGCCGGAAAACTGATCGACGTCGACACCGTGCTGCCGCGCGATACGCACCAGTTCCGGGAACTCCATGAACTCCTTGTCGGCATGCTGGCCGAAGATGATCATGGAAATCTTCTCGGTGTCCTTCAGGTACTCGTAGAGGACATGCTGGGCCTGCTCCTTGCGGCCCACGACCGGCACGTTCTGGACGCGGCTGCCCATGACGGCGGCATCCTCGGGCGAAACGATCCCGATGATGTCGATGCCATCGTCCGCGGCGCTGCGGCCGTAGTTGATGATCATGTCCGCGTCGTTGAGGCGTCCGAAAAAGAGCGCGCGCGTGCTTGAGCGCTTCCGGAATCCCAACTCGCCCATGCTCCAGCCGGACCCCTCGCGCAGGTATCGGTATATGAGACGCGGCGAGGAAATGAATACGAACGACATCATGAAGAAGACGATGAACTGTCGTTCGTTCAGACCCGCGATCGGGTAGACTGCCCTGATCGAGATCGCCGTCAGGTAGAGCACGATCGTCAGGATGAGGCAGTTGCGGAAGATTCCGAAGAAGTCCGGCGTTGAGGCGAACCGCCACATCATCCGATAGAGGCCACTGTAGCGGAACAGGAGGTGGGCGAAGACCCCGACCGACAGCCATGCCGTCAGCGAGGAACGCGAATAGGGATCGATCGAAAGGTTCGATCCGGACAGCGCCAGACTGAGCGGCACCGCCGCCAGGACCATTGCGACGTCCATTGCGACGATGATCAGTCTTCTCACGCTAGGCTGTATCGCACGAATACGCGCGAGAATACGATGCATGCGCTGTCCCACTTTCCGACGGTGCAGCAGCCCCAGTAATGGCTTATAAAGCGTTTCGCGGCCTGCCGCTAGGCTCTCCTGCCCACGAGAAGACCGGCCGGCGCAGATCGAACCCGCACGTTCCTCAGCTGGCGACGGCGTCCTTGATGGCTTTGACGAGGTCGGTCTTTTCCCAGGAGAAGGCGCCGTCGCGGCCGGGTTTGCGGCCGAAATGGCCGTAGGCGGCTGTGCGGGCGTAGATCGGGCGGTTGAGATCGAGATGGCGGCGGATGCCCGACGGCGACAGGTCCATCACCTTGCGCAGCGCGGCCTCGACCGCCGCCTCCTCCACCGTGCCCGTGCCGTGCAGGTCGACGTAGATCGACAGCGGCTGGGCCACGCCGATGGCGTAGGAAAGCTGGATGGTGCAGCGCTCGGCGAGCTTGGCCGCCACCACGTTCTTGGCCAGATAACGCGCCGCATAGGCGGCCGAGCGGTCGACCTTGGTCGTGTCCTTGCCCGAGAACGCGCCGCCGCCATGCGGCGCCGCCCCGCCATAGGTGTCGACGATGATCTTGCGGCCCGTCAGGCCCGCGTCGCCGTCAGGCCCGCCGATGACGAACTTGCCGGTCGGGTTGACGTACCAGTTGCAGTCCTTGGCGATCGGCAGGTCGCCCAGCGCCTCGCGGATGTAGGGCTCGACCACCTGGCGCACCTTCTTGGAGTCCCAGCCCGCCTCGAGATGCTGCGTCGACAGGACGATCTGCGTCACCTCGGCCGGCTTCCCGTCGGCGTAGCGCACCGTCACCTGGCTCTTGGCGTCGGGCCCCAGCCGGGAGGCCTCGCCCTCGCCCTTGTGGCGGGCGGCGGCCAGGAGCTCCAGGATCTTGTGGCTGTAGTAGATCGGCGCCGGCATCAGGTCCGGCGTCTCGCGGCAGGCATAGCCGAACATGATGCCCTGGTCGCCCGCGCCTTCCTCGCCCTGCCGGTCCGACGCGTTGTCGACACCCTGCGCGATGTCGGCCGACTGGCCGTGCAGGAGCACGTCGATGCGCGCCTTCTTCCAGTGGAAGCCGTCCTGCTCGTAGCCGATGGCGCGGATCGCCTTGCGCGCCGCCGACTTGAACTTCGACGGGTTGATGATGGGGAACTCCTTGGCGTCCTCCAGGACGTTGCCGTCCTTGTCCTGCTTGAGCAGCGACTTCGGCACCCGCACCTCGCCGGCGATCACCACGCGGTTGGTGGTGGCCAGCGTCTCGCAGGCGACGCGCACGTCCCAGGGGTCCATGCCCGCCTTCTTCGCCTCCCGGTAGACCAGATCGACGATCTCGTCGGAGATGCGGTCGCAGACCTTGTCGGGATGGCCTTCGGATACGGATTCGCTGGTGAAGAGGTAGTTCGAGCGCGCCACGGGTGTCCCCTCAAGAAAGGCGCGAAACGGCGGGATGCCGTTTCGCGCGCGCGTCTGTTAGCCGAGCCCGTCACCATGCGTCAAGCATGCAGACGCCCGCCTCGCCCAAGTCCATCATACCGGAACCCGCCGAAGAACCCGCGCCACAGAAGACGAAACCTCACCCGCACAAACGCGGATCAGGCCTCCTCGTCGCCCAGCGCCATCACCAGATCGACAAGCTTGCGGCGCACGAGACGTCGCCGGCAATCGACCGAGCGTCCCGAACCTAGTCTCGCGGGGGGTAAATGCCGTACAGCGCGATGCACCACATCATCGTCAGGTATGGACTCCGCTTGGCTATTGGCTGGCCGCCGCCGGTGTTCGTAATCATGGCCGAATTCATGATCTTGTTCGCCGGGCCTTCGTGGTACGCGTGCAACTCGGGATCCGAACCGAGAAACTTTCCTCCCGGTCCCCCCTTGTCCGCATACTCGTTGGTGGCCTGGACCGCATGATTGTGGGACGGCATGTTGGTGATGCCGACGGTGAGTTGTTCCGTCCCGCCGATCTGGCCTTGCAGGTAGTTCGTCAGGCCGGGCCCCTGCCCGTTGTGGATCGGCCCACGCCCGCGCAGGTCCGGCAGGGCGAAGGTCGTCTGGCCGTTCCCGCCATAGGTCGTGCCGAGAAGCGAAAAGAGGGCGGTATTCGTTTGAATTGCGATGAGCTGTCCGTCGGCGCGCGCCCACCCCCTGGGGCAGAAATTGGCGCCGGTTACCATCAATTGGCCGACAAACGGTTCGGACTGCGCGGCGGCGGGTGTAGACATCAACGTCGCGATCGGCAAGGCCGCCATCATGGCGAGATACCTGAGCGAATTCTTAGGATTGGAGTTCATCTCTGTTGCTCCATACGCATTGGTGAATGATATGGAAGTGTGCCCCCATCTTCCAATATTTGCAATTCTATTACGCGCCTCTACAAATGCCAAAGATTCTTAATTTCTTTATTATTTGTTTTTTCTTAAATTTATGTATCTCTTCCACCCTACCAAACGCATGATGAACGCAATTGTATTGGATATTTGCAAATATAAAAATTTTTTCGGTGAGCATCGCCTAAAGCATGAACCTGTACCGGCGCCTTCGCGTCCAACCAGCCGCGGCGGCATTTCTGTGACGAATTCGAAAAGCCAGCCGATCGTGCTGACCGCTTTCGGCTTTGGGATTTGTAATGGCGCGAGATCTCGTATCGCGAGAGCCATTCCCCGGATCAACACGTGAAGCCCCCTTTCGACCCCTGCCCTGTCACCCCCGACAACATTGCATTCGTCCTCGGCCGGGGATATCTCCGGCGTCATGACAACACCCCCCATCCACGTCGTCGGCGGCGGGCTCGCCGGCTCGGAGGCCGCCTGGCAGATCGCCTCGGCGGGCGTGCCGGTCGTCATCCACGAAATGCGCGGTGTGCGCGGCACCGAGGCCCACAAGACGGACGACCTCGCCGAACTCGTCTGCTCCAATTCCTTCCGCTCCGACGACGCGGAGAACAATGCCGTCGGCCTGTTGCATGCCGAGATGCGACTCGCGAACTCGCTGATCATGGCGTCGGGCGACGCGCACCAGGTTCCGGCCGGCGGCGCGCTCGCTGTGGATCGCGACAGCTTCTCCGCCGCGGTGACCGCCAGGCTGGAGGCGCATCCGCTCGTCACGGTCTTGCGCGAGGAGATATCGGGCTTGCCACCGGCCGAGTGGGACCAGGCCATTATCGCCACGGGTCCGCTGACCGCCCCATCGCTGGCCGAGGCGATCCGCGCCGAAACGGGCGCCGACGCGCTCGCCTTCTTCGACGCCATCGCGCCGATCGTGCATTTCGACACGATCGACATGGAAACCGCCTGGTTCCAGTCGCGCTACGACAAGGTCGGGCCAGGCGGCACGGGGAAGGACTACGTCAACTGTCCGATGGACAAGGACCGGTACTTCGCCTTCGTCCAGGCGCTGATCGATGGGGGCAAGACCGAGTTCAAGGAGTGGGAAGGCACCCCCTATTTCGACGGCTGCCTGCCGATCGAGGTCATGGCGGAACGCGGCGTGGAAACGCTGCGCCACGGGCCGATGAAACCGATGGGGCTCACCAACGCGCACGACCCGGCGGTCAAGGCCTACGCCGTCGTGCAGCTTCGCCAGGACAATGCACTCGGCACGCTCTACAACATGGTCGGTTTCCAGACCAAGCTGAAGCATGCCGAGCAGGTGCGCATCTTCCGGATGATCCCCGGACTGAAGAACGCGGAGTTCGCCCGGCTCGGCGGCTTGCACCGCAACACCTACATCAATTCACCCGTGCTGCTCGACGGTTCGCTGCAGCTGAAGTCGCGGCCGGGGCTGCGCTTCGCCGGACAGATCACCGGATGCGAAGGCTATGTTGAATCGGCGGCGATCGGCCTTCTTGCCGGCCGCTTCGCCGCGGCCGAGCGGCTCGGCCGGCCGCTTTCCACGCCCCCCGCCACGACCGCTTTCGGGGCACTGCTCGGCCACATCACCGGCGGTCACATTGTCTCCGACGACGAGCCCGGCAAGCGATCCTTCCAGCCGATGAACGTCAATTTCGGGCTGTTTCCGCCGCTCGATCCGGGGACCAAGCTGAAGCCGGAAGGATTCGAGGGGCGTTTCCGCGGCAAGGACAAGGCATCCGCCAAGAAGCGCGCCGTGACCGCCCGGGCTCTCGCCGACTGCAAGGCATGGCTCGGGCTGGAAATGCGCCAGGCGGCGGAATAGCGACCGCTTCGCGCGGGTCAGCCCCATTGCAGGGCCGGCGCCTCCCTGTCGTCCGACACCGCCAGCCGACCGACGGCGCGTTTCAGGGCCGCGACGCATTCTCCGTCGAAGGCTGCGCCTGTGTCGCGGTCGAGGATGGCGAAGGCCTCGGCCACCGGCATCGCCGCGCGATACGGACGGTCGGCCGTCAACGCGTCGAAGACGTCGGCGACCGTCAGCATTCTGACCTCCGACAAGATCTCGTCGCCTTTCAGCCCGTACGGATAGCCTTTCCCGTCGAGACGTTCGTGATGGGCGCCCGCAATGTCGGCGAAATCGCGGAAGATTGCCACCTTGCGCAGGATATCGGCGCTGTGGGCGGGATGGCTGCGGATCGACTGCCACTCCGCCTCGGCAGGTTTTCCCGGCTTGTCGAGGATCTGGTTGGAGACGGCAAGTTTGCCGATGTCGTGCAGTAGCGCGGCCCGCCGCAGCCAGCGCCGGTGCTCCGGGTCCAGTCCCAGTTCCTCCGCGATCATGTCAGTGAAGAGCGTAACACGACGGCTGTGGCCGGCGGTGAAGGGGCTTTTGGCGTCGATGACGTCGGCGAAGGCCGCTGCAATGTCGTCGACATAATCCTCGGTCACGACTGCGCTCGTGCGCGCCGGCGGCAAGGCGAAGAGGTGGTTTTCGAGGTTCCCGTCCTCGAGCACCTCCCAGAAGCCTGGATGCCGCTCGGCGGCAGCGAAGGCATCGACGACGGCAGGATCGAACCATGAGTTCCGCCGTGCCAAGACCTCGGCGCGGGCCGCCATGCGCCCGCCATCGGAATGGAAGATATCGGCTATCTGGGAGACAAGCGCGATTCGGGAGGCCAGCGGAATGGCGGCGCCCACTCTTCCCTCCGGCTTGCCCGAACCGTCCCAGTGTTCGTCGAGCCAGCGGATGCCTTCCTGAACCGCATCGGAAAATCGCATCTTGGCGGCGATATCCGCTCCGCGATGGCAACGGGTCTCGATAAGTTCGCGGGCAATCTGACCGCCGTTGCGCAAGATGTTGAGGATGGCACGCACGCGCTCGGAGAAGCCTGATTCCAGACCGGTCTTGTCGAAGACGAACCGCAGGGCCGCGGCGAGGCTGCCGTCAATCGTTTTGAAGTCGCGCTTGAACGAGATGTCGTCTGCCAGATAGAGTTCGCAGATACGCGCCGCGTTGCTGGAGCAACCGAGATCCTTCAACAGCACGGTGAAATAGAGGTCGGACAGCGCCGCGTCGTCGAGCCCCATTTCCATGCCGATCTGCGTACCGATCCAGCAGGCGCGCTTGCAGTGGCCGACAGGCTGCCCTTCCGTGAGATCGAGCGCGTGGCTGAGCGCACCAAGGAGTTCGGCTAGGCTCAACGCGCTGGCGCGCGGATGCGGCGCGGCAGGAGGCATCGGCTGGGCGGAGACCGTGGCAAGCGGGGAGATCATGTGCAAGTCCTAACCGATCGATCATTAAGAACTCGCAAGCGCCTTGCCCTTGCGGACATGGCTGGACCGGGCCCGAACCGTCAATGGATGAGGATGCGAGATGCCTGAGCAGAGCAGCGAATTTTTCCGCGTCGAGCGTGATGGCGCCGTCGTTCACCTCATGATGAACCGTCCCGAGCGCTCGAACGCCATGTCGCCCGACTTCTGGCGCGACCTTCCTCGCCATCTGGATGCGCTCGGGCGCGACGAGACGGTCCGCTGCGCCGTGATTTCCGGAGAGGGCCGCAACTTCACCGGCGGAATGGACCTTTCGGCCTTCGCCGACATCGCCAGGCTCTTCGACAACGAGCCGGGACGCGCCGCCTATGCCATGCGGGACGTCATCCTGAACCTGCAGGACGCGTTCAACGCCATCGAGCGCGCCCGCTTCCCCGTGATCGCGGCCATTCATGGCGCCTGCATAGGCGGGGGCATCGACCTGATTACCGCCTGCGACATGCGGATCGCGTCGTCCGACGCGTTCTTCGCGATCGAGGAGATCCACATCGGCATGGCGGCCGACGTGGGCACGCTGCAGCGCCTGCCGAAGCTCATAGCACCGGCGATCGCAGCCGAACTCGCCTATACCGGCCGACGCTTTTGGGCCGAAGAGGCGAAAGGCTTCGGTCTCGTCTCGGCCATCCATGCAGACCCGCAGGCGATGCTCGCGGCGGCGCTGGACCTTGCCCGCTCCGTCGCGGCGAAATCGCCGCTGGCGATCGCCGGCATCAAGCGCAATCTCGCCTATTCGCGCGACCACTCTGTGGCAGACGGCCTCGATTACATCGCAGCCTGGAACGCCGGAATGCTGCGGCCCGGCGATCTGATGGCGGCCGTGCAGGCGAAGATGGCCAAGCGGGACGCGGCGTTTCCGGACCTTTTGCCGAAGGGGTAACGAAACGGCCAATGCGACGAGACGTTGCAACGCCACATTGAAGAGGAATAACGTCGGCGGTATCGCGTGCGCGCCTACTCCGCCGCCTGAACCACACCGTTCGCCCGCACCGGCTCGCCCGGCAATCCCGGCCTTCCGGCTTCACCCGGATTGCGGAGCACGTAGTCCGCCTTGATGCTCTCCGAAGTCTGGCGCGAGCCGTCGTGGCTCCAGCCGGGGGGCATGAAGAGGTAGCCAAGACGCTGCCGTACCGTCAGTCCGGGCGAGACGGCGTCCTTCAGCATACCCCACCATTCGTGGAAGGCGACCTTGACCGGATTGAAGGTGCCGAGGTTCCTGACGATCCCGTAGCGCGGCCGGTCCTCATCAAGTTCCGGGACGAAGGTGCCGAAAATACGGTCCCAGACGATCAGGGTGCCGGCGTAGTTGGCGTCGAGATAGCGCGGGTTGGTGGCGTGGTGGACGCGGTGGTGCGAGGGCGTGTTGAACACCGCCTCGAACCAGCGGGGCAGCCTGTCGATCGCCTCGGTGTGGATCCAGAACTGCCAGACGAGGTTGAAGCCGAAGACGAAGGCGATTACCGCCGGATGGAACCCGAGCAGCACGATCGGCGCCTGCAGGACGAACATGCCGGTGAAGGTTCCGGTCCAGGACTGCCTCAGCGCCGTCGAGAGATTGTAGTGCTGGCTCGAATGGTGATTGACGTGCTCGGCCCAGACCCAGCGCACCCGGTGCGCGATGCGGTGGTACCAGTAGTAGCGCAAATCATCGAGCAGGAAGGCGATGGCGAAGACCCACCAGTGCAGGCCGAGATCGAAGACGCGGAACTGCCACACCCAGAGCAACGCGGTATAGGCGACGAAGCCGAGCAGGATGCCGGCGACGACGTTCCCGGTGCCCATCATCAGGCTGGTCAGTGTGTCGCGGGTCTCGAAATCGCCCTTGGCACGGCCGGTGCGCACGAGCCACAGTTCAAGCAGGATCGCTCCGACGAAGAAGGGGATCGCCAGTTCCGTGACTTTCGGGAATTGATATCCGTCCATCAGGCGCTCTCCCTCGTTTGATGTTTGTGCGAGGGGACGAGCCGGCCGGCCAGCCGCCACGCTTCGCCCTGATCCGCGAACTCGAATCGTCCACCGCGCCAGGTGTAATCCTTAAGCGTCAGTTGCAGCGCCGCTGATCCGGCCGGCTCCACCCTCAGGATGTCGGCCGGGGTCACGATACGCGTGAGGAAGTGTCCGCCGAAGGCCTGTACGATGCCGGTGCGTTCGCCGGACAGTTCCAGGAACGCCGCGCCGCGATCGCTCGACAGCACCACCGCGCCGGTCCTCTCCCCGGGAAAATCCACGGCGAAACGCTGTCGCGCCGCTTGCGCGTCGGGCAGCACGGCATTGCGCGTTCCGCCGGTGAGATGCACCGACAGAACGATGGCGGCGATGCCGACCACCACCATCGCGACGAGTAACGGCAGGCTCATGCCTCTTTCATCCTCCCGCCGCCAGCCTTTGCGGACCGGCGACAGCCAGAATTAGCATCCCTGCGCCAGACGTCAAAGCCGGGCATCGTCACCATCCGCGGGCGGCGCGGCGCAGCATGATCCAGTGCTTTCGCGTCACGGATATCGGCTTGCCGCCGTCCAAGGGTGACGCGGCGATGCGATCCAACTGCGCGCCGGCAAGCGCGGCCGGCAGGTAGGCGGGCCGCAACGATAGGGTCATGCCTGTGGCGCCCGTTTCGAAACGCCCGAGGTGCTCCCGTCCCAATGCGATCATCGCCGCCACCGCCCGCTCGGCCCCCTCGCCCGCGCCGAGCAATGCCTCGCGGTCGGTTCCGGCGGCAGCGAGGATGTCGGCGGGCACGTAACACTGGCCGCGGGCGCGGTGCTGCGGCAGGAGGCGCAGGAGCCCAGCGATGCCCTGGGCGCAGCCCGCGTGACCGGCAAGCGGGGCGTGGGCGACTGCGGCTTCCGGTTCGAGCACGAGGGAGGCGAGCTGGATCAGCGCGCCCGCTGTTTCCCCGCAATAGCCTTCGAGGCTGTTCCGGTCGGGCATCGGATCGTCGTAAAGATCGAAGATGCGGGCTTCCAGCATGTTGTCGAAGGCGGCACGTGGAAGCTCGTGGTCCTCGATCGCGCGCCGAAGTCCGTCGGCGACCGGATTGCCGGTGACAGCTCCTTCTGGCGCAGCGATCATGTCCCGCCACCATTGCAGCCGGATCTCTCCGGGCAGCGGCTCGCTCACCATATCACGCACGCGCGAGACCTCGACGTTGAAGGCATAGAGCGCGAGAAGCGCCGCCCGCTTGTCTTCCGGTGCGTAGAGCACCGATAGATAGCGGTCGGGATCGCCCTTGCGGACGATCTCGGTCACATGGCCGGCATCGGCTTCCATGTCATTCGACAGCGACGAGCGCGGCCGCCACTGCCCTTTCCTCGGCCAGCAACACGTTGTAGGTGCGCACCGCCGATCCGGTCGACATCGAATCGGCCGAGAGGCCGGCGTCCCGCAAGGTCTGTCGCAATGGTGTGGGCAAGCGGCGGAGATCGCGGCCCATACCGACCAGCAGGACCTCGATCCCGACCGCCTCCGCCAACACTTTGGCGAGGTCCTCCTCGCGGAGGTCTTCAGGGTCGGAAGGCTGCCAGCCATGGATGCCCGACGGCAAGCAGAGGATCGATCCGCGGTGGGACATGCCGGCGAAGCGAAAGCCGCCATTGCCATATGCGTCGATCGGTGCGCGGCCCGGGAAATGGGCCTCGCGGATGATCATGCCGCTGCTCATGCCTTGCTCAGGCCTTCGAGGCCTGCGTCGGCATCGTACCTGTCGCGTTGTCGTCCGTTTCCTGCGAGAGCGCGCCGGGGCGCAGCTTGAACAGGATGAGGAGCGGCGCGGCGATGAAGATCGACGAATAGGTACCGAAGATCACGCCGAACAGCATCGCCGCAGTGAACGAACGGATGACCTCTCCGCCGAACAGGAACAGCGCAAGCAGGGCGAGGATCGTCGTGAGCGCAGTGAGCGTCGTTCGCGACAGGGTCTCGTTGATGGCGATATTGAGCAATTGCGGCAACGGCATCCTCTTGTATCGCCGCAACTCCTCGCGCACGCGGTCGTAGACCACGACAGTGTCGTTCAGCGAGTAACCGACGATCGTCAGGATGGCAGCGATCGAGGATTGATTGAACTCGATGCCGCTGATGACGAAGAAGCCGATGGTGATGACGATGTCGTGCACCGTCGCGATGATGGCACCGATCGCGAACTGCCACTCGAAGCGGAACCAGACATAGACGAGGATGAGCATCAAGGCGACCAGCACGCCGATCGTTCCTTGCGTCGCCAGCTCGCTCGACACCGTCGGACCCACGGTTTCGACGCGGCGTATGTCGAAATCATCTCCCAGTTCCGTCTGAACCTTCGTGACGGCGCTCTGCTGGGCGTTCTCGCCGCCATCCTGCGCCTGAACGCGGATCAGCACGTCCGTCTCGGGTCCGAACTGCTGGACCTGCACCTCGCCCAGATTCAGTCCGGAAAGGCGTCCGCGAATCTCGCCGACGTCTGCCGCTCCCTGGCGCGATTGCACCTCGATCAGCGAACCGCCCTTGAAATCGATGCCGTAGTTCATGCCGACCGTCATGAACAGCACGACGGCGCCTATCGACAGCGCCGAGGACAGGCCGAACGTCCAACGGCGCATGCCCATGAACGGGATGCGCGTTCCAGACTTGATCAGCGATATGTAGGAGCGTGGCAGTTCCTTCGGCTTTGCCCGGCGGACCCAGGTGGCGATCATCCAGCGGGTGACGGTGAAGGCGGTGAAGACCGTCGTCACGATGCCGATGGCGAGCGTCACGGCGAAACCCTTCACGGGACCGCTGCCGAGATAGAACAGCACGACGGCCGCGATCAGCGTCGTCAGATTGGCGTCGACGATGGTCGCCATGGCGCGGGAGAAGCCGGCGTCGATCGCCTGGATGAGCGATCGCCCGTTTCGCCGCTCCTCGCGGATGCGCTCGTAGATCAGGACGTTCGAATCGACCGCCATGCCCATGGTGAGCACGATGCCGGCGATGCCGGGCAGCGTCAGGGTTGCCCCAAGGACGGACAGGATCGCCACGATCATGGCCACGTTGGCGAGGAGCGCGAGATTGGCGATGAGGCCGAGGAAGCCGTAGGCAGCGAACATGAAGATGACGACGAGAACCGCGCCGATGACGCCGGCCAGCTTGCCGGCGTCGATGGAATCCTGGCCGAGGCCGGGGCCGACCGTGCGTTCCTCGATGATGGTCAGGTTCGCCGGCAGCGCGCCCGCCCGCAGCAGCACGGCGAGATCGTTTGCGCTCTGGACGTCGAAATTGCCCGAAATCTGTCCGGTGCCGCCCAGGATGGGTTCGCGGATCTGCGGCGCCGAGATCACCTGGTTGTCGAGGATGATCGCGAACAGGCGTCCCACGTTCTGCTGCGTCGCCTGGCCGAAGCGCGAGGCGCCCTTGGTGTCGAAGCGGAAGGAGACCACCGGCTCGTTGGTGCGCTGGTCGAAGGAGGCCTGCGCGTCTACGAGGTTCTCGCCCGAGACGATGACGCGGTTCTCGATGAGGTAGGGTACCGGCGGATCGTCGGTCGAATACATTACGGTCGAGCCCGCGGGCGGGCGACCCTCGATCGCTTCCTGGACGGGCACGCTGCTGTCGACCATCTGGAAGGTCAGCTTCGCCGTCTGCCCCAGAATGTCCTTCAGGCGCTGCGGGTCCTGTAGCCCCGGCACCTGCACGAGGATGCGGTCGTCGCCCTGACGCTGGATCACCGGCTCGGTGGTGCCGAGTTCGTTGACACGCCGGCCGACCACCTCGATGGACTGCGACAGCGCCGAATTCAGCCGGTAGGTGATACCCTCTTCGGTGAGCGTGTAGCGCAGCAGGCCGGGTTCCGGCTCCGCCAGTTCCAGTTCCGACACGGTGCCGCCGGCGAAGAGGCCCGCGGATATCGGCTCCGTCAGTGACGCGAGCGCTTCCTTGGCCTTTTCGATGTCGGCCTGGTCGCGGATACGCACCTGCACCGTCCGGCCGGTGCCCGACAGTCCCGTATAGCCGATGCGCTCGTCTCGCAGCAGGCGGCGGATATCGTCGCGGGTGGTCTCCAGTCGCTCGTCGATGAGATCCTGGCGCTCGATCTGCAAGAGGATGTGCGATCCGCCCTGGAGGTCGAGGCCCAGCGTCATCTGGCGCTTGGGAAGCCAGTCCGGCAAGTTGGCGAGCGTGGATTGGGAGACCAGGTTGGGCGCCGAGAAGACGACGCCTAACAGCACCGCCAGCCAAATGAGGATGGTCTTCCAGCGCGAGAAATAGAGCATGTGCTGTCCTGTCAGGCGAAAGCGCTAGGCGTCCGCCCGCATCTTGTTTATTTCTGGGCGTTCTGGTTGGCGACCGGCTCGCCCTTGACCCGGACGTCGGCGATGGTCGAGCGCAGGGCCGTCACCTTCATACCGCCGCCGAGATCGATCTCGAGCTCGTTGTCGTTGATCACCTTGGTGACCTTGCCGACCAGACCGCCGCCGGTGACCACGGAATCGCCGCGGCGGACGGCCGCCAGCATCTCCTGGCGCCGCTTCATCTGCTGGCGCTGAGGACGGATGATCAGGAAATACATGATGACGAATATGAGCACGAACGGCAAAATGCTGATCAGCATGTCAGGCGCCCCCGCTGCCGTTTGCGCATAAGCCGGTGTCACGAACATCAGTATCTCCTGCGGAACGAGCCGGGGCGCAACGCACCCCGGCCAAAGGTGCGCGGAATATAGTCGCTCGGACCGCCAATGCAACCGACATGCTGGCGCTTTTGCGGCTGACCTCTCCGTGCTAGAGGCGCCCTTCCCCGGAGGCTTGGAAACCTGACAGCACCATGGCGAACGACACCTTGGAAAACCTCGGCGCAAAACTCGATCGCCTTATCCTGGCCGTCGAAAGGCTCGCTCCGCCCCCTCCCCGGCCGGCGGACTTCGCCGCGGCGGACTGTTTCGTGTGGCATGCAGAGACCGCCACGCTGGAGCCAATCGCCCGGGTCAACCGCGTCGACATCGCCCTGATCAAGGGCGTCGACCGCGTCCGGGACATCCTCGTCGACAACACGCAGCGCTTCGCGGCCGGCCTGCCGGCCAACAACGTGCTTCTGTGGGGCGCGCGAGGCATGGGCAAATCGTCGCTGGTCAAGGCCGCGCACGCGGCCGTCAATGCAACTGGCGGGACCGCACTCAAGCTGGTCGAGATCCATCGCGAGGACATCGACACGCTGCCGACGTTGCTCGGAATGCTCAAGGCGGCACCGCACGCCTTCATCCTGTTCTGCGACGACCTCTCCTTCGACCACGACGACACCTCGTACAAATCGCTGAAGGCGGCGCTCGAAGGCGGCGTAGAAGGGCGGCCGGGCAACGTGATCTTCTACGCCACGTCCAATCGCAGGCACCTTTTGCCGCGCGACATGATCGACAACGAGCGATCGACGGCGATCAACCCCGGCGAAGCGGTCGAGGAAAAGGTATCGCTGTCGGACCGCTTCGGGCTGTGGCTGGGCTTCCACAAGTGCTCGCAGGACGACTACCTGGAGATGGTGGAGGGATACGTACGCCATTTCGGTCTGAAGACCGACCCGGAGACCATGCGCGCCGAGGCGCTCGAATGGGCGACCACGCGCGGCGCCCGCTCGGGGCGTGTCGCGTGGCAGTTCGTCCAGGATCTCGCCGGGCGCCTGGGACAGCGACTGGACGCGTAGACCGGCCTAGAGGTCGATCCGCTACTCGAGGAATTCGGTCGGGTCTACCGGCGAGGAGTCCTTGCGGACCTCGAAGTGGAGTTTTGGACGATCGGCGGAGCCGCTCATGCCAGAGACCGCGATCTCCTGTCCCCTGCGGACCGTATCGCCGCGCGAGACCTTGAGCTTGCTGGTATGGCCGTAGACGGTGACGAGGCCGTCCTCGTGGCGCACGAGCACGGTGTTGCCGAATTCCTTCAGCCCGTCGCCGGCATAGATCACCACGCCGTTCTCGGCCGCTTTCACCGGGGTTCCTTCGGGCACCGCGATGTCGATGCCGTCATTGACCTTGCCGCCGGCCGCGCGGCCGTAGCCCTCGATGATGCGGCCGCGCGCGGGCCAGCGCATGCGGCCGATACCCGTGGCGTCGGGAGCGATGGCGGCGGTATCGGTCGTGACCTCCCTGATCGCCTTTTCGGACGGCTTGGGCGGCGTATAGGCAGTGACGGGGCTTGCGGTCGCTTCCTTGGCGGCATTCTTGGTCGCGCCGGTCTGGATCGGGTCTACCTTGGCGGGCGCGGCTTTAGCGACGCGCGTGCTTCCTCCGACCGGGATGGTCAGCTTCTGGCCGATCTGGAGGTGGCCGTCGGACAGGCCGTTCGCCGCCTTCAGGTCCGTCGCGCTCACGCCGGTCTTCTTGGCGATGGCATAGAGGGAATCGCCGGCGACGACGGTGTAGACGTTTCCGGAACTCGAGGTGGAACCCGTGGTTGACGCCGTCTGGCGCGCGCTCGAGTCACGCTCCTTCGGCGCCTGCGGAAGGACCGCGGCCTGCTGCACCGGGGCGGGCTTGGGCAAAGGTGCCTTTTCGGCGGGAACGTCGAAACGCGTGCCGCTCGAAGACTTGGCCTCGGCCACCTTCGGGTTGGCATCCGGCGCCGAAACGCCGGCCTTGCGCGAATAGGCATAGGTCGGGATCACGACCTTCTGGCCGGCGGCCAGTTGGTCGGCCGACGCCATGCCGTTCGCTTTCAGTATCTCTGAGCTCGGTACGCCGAAGCGCTTGGAGAGATTGTGGACGGTCTCGCCCGGACGCACGGTGACCTCCGTACCGCCGGCGCTCGACCAGCCCTTTTGGCCGCCGGCGGGCGCGGCCTGCGGAGCAGGCGCGGCGGCAACGGGCTGCGGCGCGGCAGTGTAGGTGACGGTGCGGTCGACCGGATTGGGTTCGGCGCTGGCGGTGCGCACCGGGACGGACGCGGCCGGCGGAAGGGAACCCCGCTGAACGCTGCCGGTGGTGACAGGCTCGACCGCGCTGCGCGACATCGCGACCGGAGCGGTCGTGGCGACTGGCTGCGCGTCGCCCGGATAGGGCTGGTCCACCTGATTGCGGATGATCGCCCGCTGGTTGGACGTCGAGCCGGTGAAAATGTCGTCGGTGAAGATGCCTTCGCTGAAGCGCGTGGCGCCCGAACTGCACCCCGCCAGGAAGGTGGTGGCAGCCAGAATTGCCGCAAACCGGGAATATTGGCGCCCGCTCGTCCCCAAAGCCCTTAGCCGCATCGCTTTACTCGCGTAACCCGTTACAGAATCTATCAGGATTAAAGCGCGTTAATGTTACTGGCTGGTTAAGGCTGAACAAAAGAACAGTATTGCCCGACCGTCGCGGTCAGATTTTCGATGCGATTCCAGGCAGGACGGGTTGCAGGCGCACCTTGCCGATGTCCTCGCGGTCGAAGCGGCTCCCGACCTTCGACAGCCGGGCCAGCGCCTGCACGTCGTCGCCGGGCCCGATCGGCGCGATCATCACGCCGCCCGAGGTCAACTGGTCGACGAAGGTGCGGGGCAGGTTGTCGAACGCGGTCCAGGCGATGATGCGGTCGAACGGACCTTCGCCGGGCAGGCCCTTCATCGCGTCGGCCTGGCGGACGGTGACGTTGCCGATGGCCAGCGCGTCGAGGCGCTGCCGTGCCTGGTCGACCAGGGTCTTGTAGCGGTCGACGCTGACGATGCGCGAGGCGAGCCGTGACATCAGCGCGGCGGTAAAGCCGGAACCCGTGCCGATCTCAAGAACCTTGTGGTGCGGCTCCAGCGCCAAAGCGTGGATGATCTGCGCCTGGAGATCGAGCCCCTCCAGCGCCTCACCGCAGGCGATCGGGATCATCCGGTCCGACCACGCGGCCCCGTGCCATTGTCCGGAGACGAAGTTGCGCCGCGGCACGGCCTCGACCGCCGAGACGAACTCCTTGCGCGTGATCCCCTTGCCGCGCATGCGAAGCAGGAAGGCCGCGAAGCCTTCCCGATCCTCCACCGCGACTGTCATGCGATCGCCTTCTCCATCGGCGCGATCAGGTCCTGCGCCGTGAGGTCGAGTTGCATGGGCGTCACCGAGACGTATTTGTCGCGCAGAGCCGCGAGGTCGGTCCCCTCGCGCACTTCCACCGGTTCGCGGCCGAAGCGCAGCCAGTAGTAGGGGAAGTTGCGGCCGTCCTTGCGCTCGTCGATCCACAACCCGTGCACCCGCTTGCCCTGGGTGGTGATGCGGTTGCCCACGACCTCCTCCGGCTCGCAGTTCGGGAAGTTGATGTTGACGAAACTGCCCGGCGGCATGTCGGTCTCGATGAGCTTCTTCAGAAGCGGCGGCGCCAGGGTTTCGACAACGTGCCATGGCACGATGCGGCCGTCGTCGCTGACGTTGTAAGCCTGGCTGAGCGCGAGCGAGCGGATGCCGAGCAGCGCTCCTTCCATCGCGCCCGCGACGGTGCCCGAATAGGTCACGTCATCGGCGACGTTCGCTCCGGAGTTCACGCCAGAAAGCACGAGATCAGGCAGTTCGCCGATGATCTTGCGCACGCCCATGATGACGCAGTCGGTTGGCGTGCCGCGCAATGCATAGCGGCGGTCGTCCATCTTGCGGATCCGCAGCGGCTCCGACAACGATAGGGAGTGCGCGAAGCCGGACTGGTCCGTTTCCGGCGCTACGACCCACACGTCGTCCGACAGCGTGCGGGCGATGCGTTCGAGCACCGCGAGTCCCTCGGCGTGGATGCCGTCGTCATTGGTCAGCAGTATGCGCATCAATTGGCTCCGATCCGGTCGAGCCCGCCCATATAGGGGCGCAAAACTTCAGGAATAGTGACCGAGCCGTCGTCGTTCTGGTAGTTCTCCATGACCGCGATGAGAGCGCGGCCGACGGCGACGCCCGAGCCGTTGAGCGTGTGGACGAAGCGCGGCAGCACCCTGCCCTGGCCGTCCTCCGGGATCGGCCGGTAGCGCGCGTCCATGCGCCGCGCCTGGAAATCGCCGCACACCGAGCAGGACGAGATCTCGCGATAGGCGTTCTGCCCCGGCAGCCACACCTCGATATCGTAGGTCTTGCGAGCGCCGAACCCCATGTCGCCGGTGCACAGCACCACTGTCCGGTAAGGCAGGCCGAGCCGCTTCAGCACCTCCTCTGCACAGGCCGTCATGCGCTCGTGTTCGTCGATCGAGGAGTTCTCGTCGGTGATCGAGACCAGCTCGACCTTGTAGAATTGGTGCTGGCGCAGCATGCCGCGCGTGTCCTTGCCCGCCGACCCGGCCTCGGAGCGGAAGCAGGGCGTGAGCGCGGTGTAGCGCAGGGGCAGGTTCTTGGCGTCGAGGATTTCCTTGGCGACGAGGTTTGTAAGGGGGACTTCGGCGGTGGGGATGAGGCCCAGTCGACCGTCTCCGTGCGGTACGAAGAAAAGGTCTTCCTCGAACTTTGGAAGCTGGTTGGTGCCGAACAAAACGTCGTCGCGAACCATCAACGGCGGCTGCACCTCGGTATAGCCGTGCTCCGTCGTGTGCAGGTCGAGCATGAACTGCCCCAGCGCACGCTCCAGCCGCGCAAGCTGCCCCTTCAGCACGGTGAAGCGCGATCCCGATAACTTTGCCGCGCGCTCGAAGTCCATGAGGCCCATGGCTTCGCCGATCTCCCAGTGCTCCTTCGCCGAATTGCTGCGGCTGGGCTCGCCAACCCGGCGCACCTCGACATTGTCGTGCTCGTTCTTTCCTTCGGGAACGCCGTCCAGCGGAACGTTGGGAATGACGGCGAGTGCCGCTTCCAGCACCTGGTCCAACTCGCGCTCGCGCGCCTCGCCATTCTGGACGAAGGTCTTGATCTCGCCGACCTCGCCCTTCAGCCGCTCGGCCAGCGCCATGTCGCCGGAGCGCATGGCGTTGCCGATCTCCTTGGACGCCTGGTTGCGGCGCTCCTGCTTCTGCTGGAGCTCGGTGACGTGGTCGCGCCGCGCCTCGTCCTTCGAGATCAGGTCTTCGACCGTGGACAGCGAATCCTCCGCGGACCAGCCGCGCTTTTCGAGCGCTGCAGCGAGGGCCTGCGGGTTTTCGCGTATCCATCTGATGTCGAGCATGGCGTGAGACTTTTCCCTTGCTTGGAGCGGCCAGCCGCCCCTTCCACCCCCCTCGCCCGGCAGCGCGACATGCCGCGATGCCCGAGCGAAACGAGGCGGTGAGGGCGTAAACCGCAAACCGGGAGTTCGCAAGGGCGAACCACGAGTGCGCGTGGCGGCCCGACCGCCCGATCAGCGTGCGATCAGCCGATCCGCGTGTTGCAATGGCGTCGTCGCGCGTGGCTCACCACATCGTCGCCTTCGCCCGCTCCGGCCATTCCGCGTCATAGGCCTCGCCGTCGATCTTCTCGCGGCTGGTGATGGCGAGGATATGCCCAGGCGTCGGCAGGCTCTTCGGGTCGACGTGCTTCTCGGCGTTCCACAGGTCGGAGCGCACGATCGCGCGGGCGCACTGGAAGTAGACCGCATCGACCGAAACCACCATGACCGAGCGCGCCGGCTTGCCGTCGACCGCGAAGGAGGCACAGAGCTCGGGATCGACCGACAGCGTCGCGCGGCCGTTGACCCGGAGCGTCGTGCCTGACCCGGGAATGAGAAAGAGCAGGCCCACGCGCCCGTCGCGCACCACGTTCTTCAGCGAATCGGCCCGGTTGTTGCCGCGCCGGTCCGGCAGCATCAGCGTGCGCTCGTCATGGATGCGCACGAATCCCGGCAGGTCCCCGCGCGGCGAGCAATCGAGCCCCTCCGGCCCCGCGGTCGCCAGCGCCACGAACGGCGAGGCCTCGATCAGCGCGGCGTACTCCGGGATGATCCGGTCGAGTTCCTTGACCAGCGACGTCTCGCCGGGCTGTCCGTAGAGGGCTTCGAGCTGGGCGATGGTGGTGATGGTGGTCATCGGGATCCCGTAAAAGTCAGGTTGTATTCGGCGCGAGCAATCCCGCTTCGTCAGCCTCTACAACTCGACGGCCCGAAATTCGCTGCCCATTGCGCCGGCATCTCCTTGCAGAGGCATCACCGTCGGAAGCGGTTCGGCACGCTTCCCTTTCTGCTTCCTCCGGCGATACACGCTCTGGTACGCACGCCGTTGTTTTGTGACTTCGTAGAGCACGATGCCCGAACTCGTCCCCATATTGAGGCTCTCGATCATTCCGAACATGGGGATCGCCACGCACATGGCGCTACGTTCGACCGCGAGTTCGCTGATGCCTCGCGCCTCGTTGCCGAACCAGACGGCCGGTTTCGTGTGCCGCGTGTAGTCGCCCTCGTGCAGATAGACGTTCGTTTTGCTTTTCACATGCGGCGAGGTGACAATCGAAACGACCCCTTGCTTCTCGAGATGATGAAGGCAGGCTTCCGTACTATCGAAGCGCTTGGCGAACGTCCATTTGACGGCCGAAACCGAAGTCTTCGAAAGCGACGACCGCTCGCGCATGTCCTGCCAATCGTCGGGCAGCGTCCTGCGCGGATCGACGATGTAGACCTTGTCCACGCCGAGAGCGTTCACGTTTTGGATCGCCGTGCCGATGTTCTTGAAGTCGGCGGGGTCTTCGAGGACGGCGATCAGGTTCTTGCAGCGAAACGACTTGATCGCTTCCGCGCGCTTGCGGACCGAGGGCTTGGATTTCTTGGGCTCGAGAGTTTCCATCATGGTGTCTTAGCACGTCGAAAAATAGCTTCAAGCAGCATGCCCGAGCTGTACTGTCCGAGACTGACCAGATAGCCCCTGGCCCAACGATCACGCACATGCACGGACTTGCAGCAGAAGTCCCGCTTTGCCACACACGCCCGCATGAAAAACGAACAGTCGATCGCCAAGGCCGCCTTGTGGATGGGCGGCTGGCTCGCCCTGATGCTCACCATGCCCGTGGCCGGTCGCGAGGCCGCGCGTCACATTGACGTCTTCCAGCTCATGGTGCTGCGCTCGGCCATCGGGCTCGTCATGCTGTCGCCGCTGGTGATGTTGGCCGGCGGATGGCGGTCTGTGCGCACGCCCGTGCTCGGCCAGCACATCGGTCGCAACGTGGTGCACTATGGCGGCCAGTACCTGTGGCTCTACGCGCTGACCCTCATACCGATCGCGCAGCTGATCTCGATCGAGTTCACCATGCCGATCTGGACGGCGCTCTTTGCCGTGATTTTCCTCGGCGAGCGGGTCGGGTGGCGCAAGGCGTTATCGATCGCGCTGGGGCTCGCCGGCGTAGCGGTCATCGTGCGACCCGGCGGCGACAATCTGAACGTCGGCCAGCTCTATGCGCTCGCCGCCGCCTTCGGCTTCGCCATCTCGGTCATCATGATCAAGACGCTGGTGAAACGCGACAGCGTCACCACGATCATCTTCTGGATGCTGGTCATCCAGACCATCCTCGGCATCGTGCCGGCGGCTCTCGTCTGGCAGGTGCCGCCGGCCTCGGCCTGGCCGTGGATCGCGGTCGTGGCCTTCTGCGGCACCTTCTCGCACTACTGCATGGCCCGGGCCATGGTGCACGCCGAAGCGACCGTGGTGGTGCCGATGGATTTTCTGCGCGTACCGCTGGCCGCGGTGGTCGGCTACCTCGTCTATGCCGAGGCGATCGATATCTACACCGCGCTCGGCGCCGGCATGATCCTGTTCGGCAACCTGGTCAATCTGCGCAGGGCCGGCACGGCGCGCATCCCAGCCGGCTGACACTGCGGAGCGTGGGGAAAACCCGCCGAAGCTAGCCCTGCCGCCCGCTTCTCCTTGTCAAGCGGTCGATCGCCCGTATATCACCGCGCGAGGCAGGGGAAGGAAGAAGCGGCACGAGCCGCCCGCCCGGCATGACGGGAGTACGGGCAGCGGATGCCGAAGATCATCGACGTCCAGAACGTGACGAAGCGGTTCGGCAACGTGCTGGCCGTCGACGACTGCTCGCTCAGCGTCGAGGAAGGCACGATCACGGGACTGATCGGCCCGAACGGCGCGGGCAAGACGACGCTCTTCAACATGGTCGCCGGGGCCTTCCCTCCCACTTCCGGGCGCATCCTTCTCGGCGGAGAGGACGTGACGGGACTGAAGGCGCACGCGCTTTTCGCGCGCGGCCTCTTACGCACCTTCCAGATCGCGCAGGACTTTTCCAACATGACGGCGCTGGAAAACCTGATGTTGGTTCCGGCCGGCCAGTCGGGCGAGTCGCTGTTTTCGGCCTGCTTCCGGCGCGGCAAGGTGACAGCCGAGGAAGACGAGACCCGCCGCCGTGCCGACGAGGTCATGCAGGTCATCCGCCTCTCCCACGTGAAGAACGAGCGCGCCGGCAATCTGTCCGGCGGCCAGAAGAAGCTGCTCGAACTCGGCCGCGTGATGATGGCGAAACCGCGCGTCGTGCTGCTCGACGAGATCGCGGCCGGCGTCAACCGCACGCTGCTCAACGATCTCGCCGCCGTCGTGCAGTCCCTCAATCGCGAGGACGGGCTCACCTTCTTCGTCATCGAGCACGACATGGACCTGATCGCCCGTCTTTGCGATCCCGTCATCGTCATGGCGGCGGGCAGCGTCATGATGCAGGGGCCGATGTCGGAGATCCGCAACGACCCCGAGGTCATCGAGGCTTATTTCGGCGGCGCGCCAGCGGCAGGGGCGCACTGATGGCCCTCCTGGAGATGACCGGCATCCACGCCGGCTACGGCGGCGCCAACATTCTCAACGGCGTGTCGATCGCGATCGACGCCGACCAGATCGGCGTCATCGTCGGCCCCAACGGCGCGGGCAAGTCGACGACGCTGAAGGCGCTCTTCGGGCTGCTGACCGTCAGCGAGGGCTCGACCGTCTTCGACGGCAGGGACATCACCAACACGGCGCCGGAACGGCTCGTCGAACAGGGCCTGTCCTTCGTGCCGCAGGAATTCAACGTCTTCCCCACAATGTCGGTGGAGGAGAACCTGGAGATGGGCGCCTATGTGCGCCGCGATTCCTACCGGCACATGATCGATCAGGTCTACGGGTTCTTCCCGCCACTCAAGGAAAAGCGCCGCCAGCCGGCGGGCGAACTTTCCGGCGGGCAGCGCCAGATGGTGGCGATCGGCCGCGCGCTGATGACGGAACCGCGCCTGCTGCTTCTCGACGAGCCGACCGCGGGCCTGTCGCCACGCTACATGGGCGAGATCTTCGACCGGATCGTCGCCATCAATGCCGCGGGTGTGGGCATCCTGATGGTCGAGCAGAACGCGCGCCAGGCGCTGGGGCTCGCGCATCGCGGCTTCGTGCTCGCCGGCGGCCATAACCGCTTCACCGGGACCGGCGCGGAACTGCTCGCCGATCCCGAGGTCGCCAGGAGCTTTCTCGGCGGAGGAGCCGACGCCCATGACTGACGCCGGTCTCCTCTCGATCCTGCCGATCAGCGAATTCGTCTTCTTCCTCAACAAGGTCGTGATCGCCGGCCTGATCATCGGTTCGATCTATGCGCTGGGCGCCGTCGGCGTGACCCTGATCTTCGGCATCCTGCGCTTTGCCCATTTTCCGCATGGCGACATGATGACGGCCGGCGCCTTCTTCGCGCTGATCCTCCTGTGGGCCTTTCCCGGCGCGGGCGCGCTGGTCGGGCTGCCGACCGCCTTCGTACTGATGCCGATCGCGATGGCCGCCACCGCAGCGATGGCGATCGGTCTCGACCGTGTGTTCTACAGGCCGATGCGGATGGCCGGGGTAAAGCCGGTGGTCATGGTCATGACCTCCATCGGCGTCATGCTGATGATGCAGGGGCTGATCCGCCTCTTCGCCGGCACGGGCACGCGCCAACTCTACGTCGATACCGATTCCAAGGACATCTACCGCATCCCGCTCGGCGGCCGCGACCTCGTGATCACAGAGCCGCAGCTTCTCCTCTTCGTTACTACGATCGTGGCGGTGGTGGCGCTTCACCTTTTCCTGACGCGCTCGCGCATGGGCAAGGCGATGCGCGCCGTTTCCGACAATCCAGACCTCGCCCGCGTCTCCGGCATCTCGATCGACCACGTGGTCCGCACGACCTGGCTGATCGCAGGCGCGCTCGCCGCGGCCGGCGGTACGCTGCTGGCGCTCGACGTGACGCTGAAGCCCGATCTCTCCTTCAACATCATCCTGCCGATATTCGCCGCCGCGATCGTTGGCGGCGTCGGCCAGCCTTACGGCGCCATCGCGGGCGGGCTCCTGGTCGGCTTCACCGAGACACTCGCGGTGTTCAACTGGACCGTGCTGCTGCGCCCGCTGAAGCCGCTCCTGCCGGACTTCATCGAGATCCCCGCGAAACTCGCCTTCGTGCCGACCGAGTACAAGATCGTGGTTCCGTTCTTCATCCTTGTCGCGGTGCTCATCTGGCGGCCGACCGGCATCTTCAAGGGGAGGCTGAACACATGAGGACGCCGCCGCTGCGGGAGACCGTGCTCTTCGCCGGCCTCGCCGTCGTCATCGCCGCCGTCTTCGCATGGCTCGGCGCGGCATACTCGGTGCGCATGCTTACCGAAGCTGCCTGCTACGCCATCATCGCGCTCGGCCTCACGATCCAGTGGGGTTATGCGGGCCTGTTCAACGTCGGCCTGATGGGATTCGTGGCTCTCGCCGCCTTCATGACGGTCCTGGTCTCCTATCCTGTCAACTGGACCTTCTGGGAGGGCGAAGGACCCATGCTCCTCGGCCAGGCGCTGCTGACGCTCGTCATCGGCGTCGCCATCACATGGGGCGTGTCGCGCTCGCACCGGCATGGCGTGCCGAAGTGGCTGCGCACGCTGCTGACGCTAGTCGCTGCCGCGATCACCTATCTCGCCGTCCAGGGGCAGCTCGATCCGGCGGCAACGCTGATCGAACGCGAGGCCGGCTTCGTCGGCGGCTTTGGCCTGCCGGTCTGGGCCGGCTGGGTCGCAGGCGGGCTCGTCGCCGGGCTGCTCGGCTGGGCGATGGGCCGCATCACGCTTGGCCTGCGCGCCGACTACATGGCGATCGCCACGCTGGGCATCGCCGAGATCGTCAAGGCCTTCCTGAAGAACGCCGACTGGCTGACGCGCGGCACGCTGACCGTGTCTCCCCTGCCCTGGCCCGTGCCGACGCCGCAGGAACTCGGCTTCGTCGCCTCGCGCGCGGCTTATCTCAGCGTCACTGCCGTCATCATCGTCGTGCTCTACGTGCTTCTGGAACGCGCCTGGCATTCGCCCTGGGGCCGCATGATGCGCGCGATCCGCGACAACGAAGTCTCGGCCGCCGCAATGGGAAAGGACATCAACCGGCGACGGCTGGAGATGTTCGTGCTCGGCAACTTCATCATCGGCATCGGCGGCGCGGCCTTGATCACCTTCACGACCATCTTCGACCCCGCCGCCTTCGCGCCGCTCAACCACACCTTCCTGGTCTGGGTGATGGTCATCCTTGGCGGAGCCGGCAACAATCTGGGCACCATCTTCGGCGCTCTCCTGGTCTACGTCATCTGGACCATGTCGGAACCGATCGCACTCGCCGCCTTCATGCTGGCCGAGCACTGGGGCGATAGCTTCTTCGGCTGGGACGCGCCCGCCGACCTGCATACCCGCGCCCTCCAAATGCGCGTCTTCGTCATCGGCCTGACGATCACCCTGGTGCTGAGATTCGCGCCGAAGGGGCTGCTGCCGGAGAAGGTGGTGCGGCACGAGTAGCGCCTACGGTCCGCCCAAGATTGCAGCCACCGCGAGACCATCCAGATCGAGGCCTCCCTCCAAAAATGCGCCCCGATTATCGGTGTTTCTGCGCGACTGAAGACCTGCCTGGAAATTCGGATCGCGTCAGAACACGAAAATGCCCGGGCGGTCGTCCGCCCAGGCCTGTCGATCCGATCTTGCGTCGATGCCTACTGGACCTGGCCCACTTCCTTGAAGCCGGGACCCTCGACGACCATCTCGATGATGACGCCCGGCACGTCGCCAGCCTCGTCGAACTCGTGGCTGCCGGAGGCGCCCTCGTAGTTGACGTCGGTGCCCTCGGCGATCAGCTTCTTGGCCTTCTCCCATTCGCCCGGGAAGATGGTCTCGCCCGGTGCGGTGGCGACTTCGCGCAGCGCCGCGCTCACGCCCTCGCGGTCGGCCGAGCCGTTCTTCTCGATGGCCAGCGCCAGCAGGAAAGCCGCGTCATAGGCCTGCGGGCCGAACGACGCGTTCGGGTCGAGACCGCCTTCCTTGGCGAGTTCGGCATACATCCCGGTGCCCGGGGTCTCCGAACGGCCGATCTTGGTGCCGATGAAGCCGTCGAGCTTGCCTTCACCGATGGCCGTCACCAGCGAATCGCCAATCATGCCGTCGCCGCCGGCGAACTGCGAGAAGTCGCCGCTCTCCAGGGCCTGGCGCACGATCGTCTGGCCCGAGCCGTCGACATAAGCGAGGATGACCAGCATCTGGGCGCCAGACGAGGCGAGCGAACCGATCTCGGCGCGATAGTCGGCCTTGCCGTCCTCGTGCGCCTCGTTGGCGGCCACGGTGCCACCGAGCGCCTCGAAGGACGATTGCAGCGCTTCGGCAAATCCCTTGCCGTAGTCGTTGTTGACGTAGGTGACGGCGATGTTGTCGTGGCCCTTGTCCTTGAGCAGCTTGGCAAGCACCTCGCCCGAATACGCGTCCGAGGGCGTCGTGCGGAAAAGCAGGTCGTTGTCCTCGATCGTCGAGAGGGCCGGCGAGGTGGCGGCCGGCGACACGATGACAACGTTGCCGGGGATCGCTGCGCTGTTGGCTGCGGCGATGGTCTCGCCCGAGCACAGCGGACCGACGAGCGCGGTGACGTTCTCGGCGTTCACCAGGCGGTCGGCGGCATTCGAGGCGGCGGTGGCGTCGATGCAGGTCGAGTCGGCTTGGACCATGGACAACTGGCCCCCGAGGATGCCGCCCTGGTCGTTGACGTGCTTGACAGCCAGCGCGGCGGCATCGTGGATCGGCGGCACGAGGGTCTCGATCGGACCGGTGAAGCCGCCCAGGAATCCCAGTTTCACATCTTCGGCGCTCGCCGCGCTTGCCGCGATCACCGCGACGCCCGCCACGGCTGCGGCGATCAGTTTGCGAAACGCAACACTCATGAATTCATTCTCCCATATTGTCCGATGATTGGCATCCGATGGCCGGACCCGAGTGGTCCCGCGCGCCGGACATGCGCCGGGTGCCGTGATGACGATATTGGAAGCGGGTCTGCGCTTTGTAAAGGCCGGGCCGGGGCGGACCGATGGGTCGCTCATGGCAGTTTTCGATTTTCCGCCCGCCGGCTCAGGTTCCGTCATGACAGTTTCTAAAGCGGCTTGACGAATGTAATAACATTACATAGTCGAGAACTGCGGACGAACGGAACGCCGCCGCGCTCACGGAGATGGACGATGAGATACCTGTTTGCCACGACGATCCTCGCAGGCCTGACCGCTTTCGCACCGGCGGGCGTGACCCAGGCTGCCGACTCCGAACTGAAGGTCGTGGCCAGTTTTTCGATCATCGGCGACATGGCGCGGCAGGTCGGTGGAAACCGCATCGACCTCGTCACGCTGGTCGGGCCGAACGGCGACGCCCATGTCTACGAGCCGAGGCCGGCGGATGCAGTCGCAATGGCTGGAGCCGACGTCGTGCTCGCGAACGGCCTGCATTTCGAGGGTTTCCTGTCGCGTCTGGCCGAGGCAAGCGGCTCGGTCGCGCCGGTCGTCGAATTGACGAATGGCGTAGAGACGATTGCCACTGAAGACGATGATCACGATCACGAAGCCGGCGAGGAGGCGCAGGCCGGGAGCGAAGCGGATCATGATCATGTTCACGAGGCGGAGCATGCCGACTCGGCGGAAGACGATCATCACGATCACGGCCCTGTCGATCCGCACGCCTTCCAGTCGGTGCCGAACGCCAGGATCTACGTGCGGAACATCGCGCAGGCGTTCTGCGGCGTGGATCCGGAGGGATGCGGGATCTACCAGGCCAATGCTGCGGACTACACGGAAGAACTGGATGCGCTGGACGCCGTCATCCGCGAGACGGTGACGTCCATCCCCGAAGACCGCCGCACGATCATCACCTCGCACGACGCGTTCGGCTATTACGGCAAGGAATACGGCATCCGGTTCCTGGCTCCGGAAGGCATCTCGACCGATGCCGAGGCGTCCGCCGCGGATGTCGCCGCGCTGATCCGGCAGGTGCGCGAGGACGAAGCCGCGGCGATTTTCGTGGAGAACATCACCAACGCCCGCCTGAGCGAGCAGATCGCCTCGGAAACAGGGCTCCAGATCGGCGGCACGCTCTATTCCGACGCGCTTTCAGGCCCGAACGCTCCCGCATCCACCTATATCGGGATGATGCGGCACAACATCGAGACCATCGCCCGGGCGATCGAGGGAAGCTGAACCCTTTCAGCTTCCCCTGAAAGATCCTAGCCGTTCACCACCTGCTTGTGCGGCACGTCCGCCCTGCCCTTCTTGAGCAGTTCCGAAACCAGGAAAGCGAGCTCGATCGCCTGGTCGGCGTTGAGGCGCGGGTCGCAATGCGTGTGGTAGCGGTCCTGAAGCTCCTCGTCGCGGATCGCCCGTGCGCCGCCGGTGCATTCGGTGACGTTCTTGCCTGTCATCTCGACATGGATTCCGCCCGGATGCGTGCCCTCCGCGCGGTGCACCTCGAAGAAGGTCTGCACTTCCTTGAGAATTCGGTCGAACGGCCGGGTCTTGTAGCCGGCCGCGGTGATCGTGTTGCCGTGCATGGGATCGCACGACCACACCACCTTGCGGCCTTCCTTCTTCACCGCGCGGACAAGCTTCGGCAGGTTTTCCCCGGCCTTCTCGGAGCCAAAGCGGGCGATGAGGGTCAGCCGGCCCGGCTCGTTTTCGGGGTTCAGGAGGTCGATCAGGTTGAGCAGTCCGTCCGGCGTGATCGAGGGGCCGCACTTAAGGCCGAGCGGGTTCTTGATGCCGCGACAGTATTCGATGTGGGCGTGGTCCGGCTGGCGCGTGCGGTCGCCAATCCAGATCATGTGGCCGGAGGTCGCGTACCAGTCGCCCGAGGTGGAATCGACGCGGGTCAGCGCCTGCTCGTAGCCGAGGAGCAGCGCTTCGTGGCTGGTGTAGAAATCCGTCTCGCGCAGGGCGAAATTCGTCTCCGACGTGATGCCGACGGCCCGCATGAAGTCCATCGTCTCGGTGATGCGGTTGGCGAGCGCCTCGTAGCGCTCGGCCTGCGGGCTGTCTGAGACAAAGCCCAGCATCCACTTGTGCACGTTCTCCAGCGAGGCGTAGCCGCCCTGCGCGAAGGCGCGAAGGAGGTTCAGCGTCGCGGCCGACTGGCGATAGGCCATCTCCTGGCGCGCCGGATCGGGCACCCGCGACTTCTCGTCGAAATCGATGCCGTTGATGATGTCGCCCCGGTAGCTCGGCAGCGTCACGCCATCCTTCGTTTCGGTGTCGGAGGAGCGCGGCTTTGCGAACTGGCCGGCAATGCGGCCGACCTTCACCACCGGCTGCGAGCCGGCGAAGGTGAGCACGACCGACATCTGAAGGAAGACGCGGAAGAAGTCGCGGATGTTGTCCGCGCCGTGTTCGGCGAAGCTCTCCGCGCAGTCGCCACCCTGGAGCAGGAATGCCTGGCCCTCGGCGACCTGAGCGAGCTGCTTCTTCAGCTTGCGCGCCTCGCCTGCAAAAACCAGCGGCGGATAGGTGGCGAGCTGCTTCTCCACGGTCTCGACCGCGGCAGCGTCCGGATAGCTCGGGACCTGGCTGATCGGCATGTTGCGCCAGGAGTTCGGAGACCATTTCTTCGTCATGACAAGCACCCAATTGCCGCCCCGCGCCACGCGCGCCCGGGCGGTCCCTGTCTACGGGATGCGGCTCTATACAGGAACAAGGCGGTTGCTTCCACCCGGAAGTTGGGTGGAAAAGGCAGCGGAAATCGCCGCCGGGCAAGCCTCGGAGCCGGATCGTGCGCTTCTTCAGATGCTCTGGGCGTTGGACGCCATTCGTACGCCGGCACTTCGCCCGCCGCTCGGCACCACCACGAGCTGCGTGATCTTGCCCTGCTTGAACTGGTTCAGGAAGCGGTCGTAGTCCTTGAAGGCGACGCATCCATGCGATTCCGCCGGGCGCCCGCGCAGCAGATAGCTGTGGGTGAGGAAACCGTCGCGGCCGTGCTTGTTCTTTCCGTCGACCGGAAGCATGCGGATGGCTTCGACCCCGTGGAAGCGTTTCTCGCGCATCTTGAGATTGTAGACATGCGGCGGGGTCGGCCCGTTCATCCTGACGTTCGCATAGCGCGGATTGTCGGCCATCTTGCCGATTCCGGAATGAGCTTCGAGAACACTGCCGTCGGGCATATAGACCTTTGCGGCGCTGATATCGTAGACGGCGACGCCTTTGCCGGCACTGGTTCCGCCGCCGAACAGGTTCCGCAGGCTGAACCCGCCGCCCGAATTCCTTTCGGCGGGCTCATCCGGCCGCGCATAGGCGAGTTGCTTCGGCTTGGCTGCCGGGCGCTCGCGTGCCTGACCCGGATCGTTGGATTTCCGCGCCGGCTGCTCGCCGGCTTGTCCGGTAGAACTCGGCTGCCCTTCCCTCGCGGACTTGGACACCTCGTAGTGCGGGCGCGGCTCCGGCAGAGGGATGTCGAACAGGTCCTGTTCCCCCTCTGGCAGCGCGGCGAGCTCGTCCTGTGGCTGCAGGCCCGGATCGCCAAGAGCGTCGGGCTCTTCCTGCGTCTCCCGCAGCAGCGCGGCGAGCGCGGCGGACGCCGCGGGAGAAGGATCGCCATAGGCCAGCAGGACCGGGGCCGGATCGAAAGCCCCGGCGAGCGGCGGCCCGAAACGGTCCGGCGCGGGCCCGGCGGCCTGCGCGATCGGCTGCGGCGATTCCGTCTGGCCTGGCCGGCCGAAGAGGGTGGCCAACTTTCCGGACGTCAGGGCGGCCCGCCTGACGACGTCGTCGAAACGCGCGGCACTGTCGGAGACATCTTCCCTTTCGGTAACGGCAGCAATGCGCGCCGTCTTGTCGCGACCCGCGGCGTCATTTGCCGCGAAACGTGTCGATGCGGCTCGCAGCCTCGACACCTTGCCCCCGTGGGTTCGCTGGCTGGCAACCTGGAACGTCATCCTGTCGGCGGCATGAAACTGCGTCATGGGCAGGATAGACAGCGACCCGAAGGCAAAGGAACTGCTCGCGGCGGCTATGACCAAAGCGGCGCAGACAGTTGCGCCGAGAAAGGCGGGGCCAACGCACACAATCAGCAATGAACCGAGCAGGCGGCGCGTATCCCGCGGACGAATGATTTTACTCACGAAAACGCCAAGCCGGAAAATCCCGCAACGATCATCGCGCCGACGCGCGGCTGCGAATGCGTGACTTCCGGATTGTCCCCTTCTTGACCGAACGATTGAGAGAAGATGGACAAATGTGGTTAAAGTTTGCTTGCAGCGGGTGTTCTTGAGCCGAACAGGCGGCAGACTGATGGCGCGCTGCTCGAAGGTGCCTGCTTCACAGCTTCGGCGGATGCGGATCGGCAGTAACGGCGGCCACTCGCATTTCCAGCGCCGTCGCGAACAAGCTCCGCTCGTGGCCGTTCAGCATCACGGCCCGGGGATAGAGCGGCGCATGCCGGTCATCGTGCAACGGCGTGTCGAAGCCCTCGGTCTCCTCGATGAATCGCCGCATGCCGTCTTCGCCATGTTCGGCGAGAAAACCCTGGAGCACGGCATCGAGGTAGGACCGCAGGATCTTCGGCGGCTCGGGGTGATGCGGAATGTCGGGATCGGCCTCGTAGACATAGACTGGAACGCCGGATGGCACCGGCTCTTCCGTCTCAAGCGCCTCGATCTCGACCGGCAAGCGGCGGTATCGCGCCTCGCGCTCGTCGACAGCGGCAAGATTCTCCGCCCGGTCGAATACAAGCAACCCGTCGCAGATGGCATCCGGATCGCGTCTTACGCTGAGGAGCGCGGCTGGAAATCCGGGCATGTCCGGGCGCGGCCGCCATATCCTGCGCCATCCCCGCAGTCGAGCCGGCACTGCGTGAACGATTTCGGTCCGGTGCGTCGCCCGGTTCACCAGCGAGCCGTAGCCAAAGTAGGCGACGAGCTTTCCCGAACTGGCGAGGTCCGCGAGATCAGGGGATATCCGCACGCGGTCAGTCGATCCTTTTGCCATTCTCCACGCGGTAGCTCCGCTGGTACATGGTGACGAGTTCCTCGGCGGCACTTGGATGTACGGCCATGGTGCGGTCGAAATCGGCTTTGGTAAGCCGCGCCTTGACTGCGATGCCGAGCAGTTGCGCCATCTCGCCGGCGTCCGGACCGAGGATGTGCGCGCCCAGCACGCGCTTGGAAGTCCCGTCGACCACGAGCTTGACCAGCATTTTTTCGTCGCGGCCGGCGAGCGTGTGTCGCATCGGCCGGAAGGACGCCTTGTAGACGTCCACCGTCTCGAACTTCTTGATCGCGTCGTCCTCGGACAGCCCAACCGTGCCGAGTTCCGGCTGTGAGAAGACGGCGGTCGCCACCTCGTCGTGGTCGGGGCTGGTCGGGTTGTCCTTGAAGGCGGTTTCCACGAAACACATCGCCTCATGAATGGCCACCGGCGTCAGCGACACGCGCTCGGTGACGTCGCCGACGGCGTATATGTTGTCGACGTTCGTTCGCGAATACGCGTCGACGAGGATCTCGCCTTTCGGGCCGATCTCGATGCCAGCCTTCTCCAGCCCCACCCCTTCCGTGTTCGGCTGGCGCCCGAGCGCGAGCATGACCTCGTCGGTCGCCAGCGTCTGGCCGTCCGACAGATGCGCGTCGAGCCGTCCGTCGCCACGCCTCTCGATCCAGTCGAAGATCGTGTGGCACAAAATGCGGATGCCTTTCTTCTCCATGGTCTCGTGCAGCATGCGCCGCAGGTCCATGTCGAAGCGCCCGAGGATCTCGCGGCCGCGATAGACCAGCGTCGTCTCGACGCCGAGGCCATGGAAGATGTTGGCGAACTCCACCGCGATGTAGCCGCCGCCCGCGATGACGATCGACTTTGGCAGTTCTTCCAGATGAAAGGCCTCGTTGGACGAGATGCAGAGCTCATGTCCGGGAAGCGCCGCATGCGGGTTCGGACGCCCGCCGGTGGCGATCAGGATCCTGTCGGCCGTGACGGTGCGGTCCTGCCCGACGAGACGGACCGTGTGGGCATCCACGAGTTCGGCGCGCGTGTCGAACAGTTCGGCGCCGGCATTCTCCAGCCCCTTTCGGTAGAGGCCTTCGAGCCGGGCGATCTCGCGATCCTTGTTGGCGATCAGCGTCTTCCAGTCGAACGACGCCTCGGGGACGGTCCAGCCGTAACCGGCCGCGTCCTCGAAATGCTCCGGAAACTGCGATGCGTAGACGAAGAGCTTCTTCGGCACGCAGCCGCGGATCACGCACGTGCCGCCGTAGCGAAACTCCTCGGCGATCGCGACCTTCTTCCCGAGCGAAGCGGTCATCCGTCCAGCACGCACACCGCCCGAGCCACCGCCGATCACGAAGAGATCGTAGTCGAAATTCGCCATGTCGTTTCCTTGCCTCGCTCCGTCTCGACCGCGTCGCCCCAGGCAGGCGGTTCGCGGCGACTCTTATCCGATGGCGCAACCGGATGAAACGCCGCCTACCCGAGGTCTCCCACCGGAAAAAGAAAAAAGCCCGGGGCGACCGGGCTTTTCGAGGAATGTCTTTGCGCCGCTACTGCGCCGGCGCCGCCTCGGTGCCAGCGGGCGCGGGCGTCGCCGCCGACTGGGGCGCCTGGGCCTGTAGTTCCTCGCCGACCGCGGCGGCGAGGTCGCGGGCCAGACCGCGCTGCCAGATCTCGGCCGCCTGGTCGAGGTCGCGGATGATCTCCGGACCCTTCTCGATCAGGGCCTTGCCCGCCTCCGAACTGTAGAACTCCGCTATCGCGTTGAGCTGCGCCTCGTCGAAATTGCGCGCATAGGCGAGTGCCGCCTCCCGTTCGAGGTCGCCGCGGCGGCTGGCCAGTTCGAGCGCCTTCTGGTCGACGGTCGCGATGATGAGGTCCTGCAGGTTGGGGTCCTTGCGGATGAGTTCTTCTTTCAAGGCTCTGGCGGCAAACGGAAGGATCAGGTCGTACTGCTGGGTTGCCTGCAGCGCATCGAGCGCGCCGCGGGCGGCCTTCAGATGGGTGTCCGAAATGTCCTGAGCGAGCACCGGCGCGGCGCCGGCGAGAAAAGCCGCGGCGGCGATCGCCGTCGCGAGGCGTCGTGCTGATTGCTTGAGGATCATGGCGAAGAAACTCCCTGGCTATCGGGTAGGTTTGATTGTCTTGACGCCGGACTTCCCGGCGATGATCGCGACATCCGCGAAATCGAGAAACATGCCGTGCTCGACGACGCCGGGAATGGCGTGGAGAGCGTCGGAAAGCGCTCTTGGATCGTGAATGAGGCCAAATGATGCATCGAGGATGTAGTGCCCGCCATCCGTGAGGAAAGGCGTCCCCTCGGCCATCCGCAGCACGATCCGGCCCGACAGCCCCAGCTTTTCGGATGCCTTGAGGACGGCCATCTGCGTGGCGGCGAGACCGAACCGGTTCACCTCGATAGGCAGCGGAAACCGCCCAAGCCGGTCGACCAGCTTGGTCTCGTCGGCGATGACGATCATGGAATCGGAGGCAGCGGCCACGATCTTTTCGCGCAGCAGCGCGCCGCCGCCGCCCTTGATCAGGCGAAGCTGCGTATCGACCTCGTCCGCGCCGTCGACCGTCATGGCCAGATGCGGAACGTCGTCGAGCGTCGTCAGCGGGATGCCGAGTTCGCGGCACATGATCGCCGTGCGTTCCGACGTCGGGACGCCGGTGACCGGCATCCCGTCGGCGACCGCCGCGGCGAGCAGGCGGATGAACTCCTCCGCCGTCGAGCCGGTGCCGATGCCGATCACCATGCCGGCCTCGACATGGGCCAGCGCGGCACGGGCGGCTTCCATTTTCAGCAGTCGAGCGTCCATCGGCGAGAAAGCAGCCTCCCCCAGTGCAAGAATTGGTTCCCCCCAGCGCGTGCTCCTATCATTTCTGGCCATGGCGGCAAAGGCTTTCTGGCTCAGCCGGAAACCCGCTCCTTGCCCGACACCGGCAACCCGGCGTAATCGCTGCGTCGAAGATCACGAACGGGGACAGGAATGGACGCAAAGACGCCGACGATCGTGTTCGACCTCGACGGCACGCTGGTCGACACGGCCGACGACCTGATCGCTAGCCTCAACCACGCCCTTTCAACCGAGGGGATGCGCCGCGTCGATCCGGCCTGGCTGAGGCCATACGCGGGACATGGCGGGCGCGCGATGATCGAGCGTGTCTATGCCGCCGAGCGGCGTGCGCTGGCGCCCGGACTGCTGGACGCACTGGTGAAAGGCTTCCTTGACCATTACTCCGACAGCATTCCGGGAGTCTCCCGTCCCTTCCCGGGCGCGGTCGAGGCGCTGGAACGGCTGGCTGACGCGGGGTTCCGGCTGGCCGTGTGCACAAACAAGCCGCAGGACTACTCCGACCGGCTGCTTGAAGCCCTCGGCCTGAGCGCGCATTTCTCCGCGATCTGCGGCGCAGACGCCTTAACCTTCCGAAAACCCGATCCCCGCCACCTGGTCGAAACGATCCTGCGGGCGAACGGCGATCCCGGGCGATCGGTGATGGTCGGGGATTCCCGCACTGACGTGGACACGGCACGGGCCGCCGGGATCCCGGTCGTCGCCGTCGAATTCGGCTACAGCGACGTCCGCGTCCACGATCTCGGACCCTCGACCGTCATCGCGGATTTCGGCGAACTCACGCCCGACCTCGCCCGGCGGCTCATTTCGGCGGCCGGCGGCTGAAACCCCGATCGTGACGGTCCCCGGCAACGGCATCTTGCAATCCGGACGCGGCGCGGGTATTTTAGTGTGGTTGATATTTTCGGCCGATCGATCTGGCTGTCCGCGATCTTCGCGTTTGCTCGTATCTATCTCCAAAATCTCGATACCACCGGTCGCGCATTCGTGCCGGCCAAGCGAAGTTGCAAACGCAAGGAAGATCCAAATGGCAACTGGCACTGTGAAATGGTTCAACGCGACCAAGGGCTTCGGCTTCATCCAGCCTGACAATGGCGGCCAGGACGTTTTCGTCCACATCTCCGCCGTCGAGCGCGCCGGCATGTCGAACCTCGTTGAAGGTCAGAAGATCAACTTCGAGGTCGAGCAGGACCGTCGCACCGGCAAGTCCGCCGCTGGCAGCCTCAGCAAGGCGGCCTGATTTCGGGCGTGCCGCCGGCCTCCGGGCCTGAATGGCAGCGCAACCTACCGACGGACCCGAAGGGCGACCAGCGCGCCGGGACGTCACAAGATAAAAGGCGGGGCCGGTCCCCGCCTTTTTCTTTGCCTGCTCTCCCGCGTTTTCTGCGCATGCCGGCGTTCGGCGGATGACAAGCGGCGCGCGAAGCCCCTATCCTCCTCCGACCTGCATGGAGAGGAGTGGACGATGGAAAAGGTATCGGTTGGGTTCGTCGGCGTCGGGCTGATGGGCCACGGGATGGCAAAGAACATCCTGGAGAAGGGTTTTCCCCTCACGATCCTGGCGCACCGCCGGCGCGAGGCGGCCGAGGATCTCAAGGCGCGCGGCGCCGGGGAAGTCACCTCCGCCCGCGAACTGGCGGAAAAATGCGACATCGTCGTCTTGTGCGTGACCGGCAGCGCACAGGTCGAGGCGATCGTCAACGGGCCGGACGGGCTCGTTAGCGCCGGACGGCCGATCCTGGTCTGCGACTGCTCGACCTCCGACCCCTCCTCCACGATTCGCCTCGCTGCCGAACTCGCCGGCAAGGGCATGGCGCTCGTCGACGCGCCGCTTTCGCGCACACCGAAGGAGGCGCAGGCCGGCACGCTCGACGTGATGGCCGGCGGCGAAACGGAGCATTTCGAGCGCGTCCGATCCGTGCTCGAGACCTTCGCACAGAAAATCGTCCACACCGGCCCCGTCGGCAGCGGGCATACGATGAAGCTCCTGAACAACTTCGTGTCCCTGGGTTACGCCGCGATCTATTCGGAGGCGCTCGCGCTCGGCGCAAAGGCGGGCCTCACTCCGCAGGTCTTCGACAGCGTCATCAGCGACGGCCGCATGGATTGCGGCTTCTACCAGACCTTCTTCAAATACGTGCTGGAGCGCGACCGCGACGCGCACAAATTCACCCTCGGCAATGCGCTGAAGGACCTGAGCTATCTCTCCGCCTTCGCCAATGCCACCGGCTCCTCCAATCCAATGGGCGCCGCCGCACGCAACTCATTCGCGCTGGCGGTCGGCACCGGCCACGCGGAGGATTACGTGCCCATGCTGTCCGACGTCATCGCCGGGTTGAACGGGGTAGCGTTGGCAGGCTCCGAAGGCTGAGCAGCCCCTCAGCGGCCATTTGCGCCGACCAGCTTCAGGTTTTCGCCGAGTAGGACCTCGATGTCGAGTGGCGCCTGATCGAAGATAGTGCCCGCGAGCGCCGGGCGCGCCAGATAGTAGCCCTGGAGGAAATCGGCACCGGCAGTGAGCGCGGCGGCGAGGTCGGTCGCGGTTTCGATTCCCTCGACCAGCACCTGGCATCCCATGTCCCGAAGCCCGGAGAAGAGATCCGGCAGCAGGGCAGAGGCGTCCGGGTTGCGGGCGACCGCCTGAAACCAGCCGGCGTCGATCTTGACGGTGTCGGGCTCCAGCAGATGGACCCGGTCCAGCGTCGATTCGCCCGCGCCGAAATCGTCGACGGCGATTTTCACGCCAATGCGCTTCATGTCCACGGCGAACGCGCGGACCTGCTCGCGGCTCGTCGCCACCCCCTCCGTGATCTCGCAGACCGCCAGCGACGGATCTGGCAGCGTTTCCCGCGCAAGCCATTCGATGTGCTCGGCATCGGGCAACGGCAGGCCCGGGTCAACGTTGAAGAAGAGTTCCAGTCCGTCGATGCCGATATTGGAATAGTTGCGGAAATGGAGCATTCGACAGACATTTTCGAGCGCCTCACGCCGCGCCGTCTCGACCCGGGCGAAGAGTTCCTGCGCGGGCACCGCCTGGCCTCTCGTGAAGGCGATCGCCAGGGCCTCGCAGGCGAAGGGCACCAGCACGTCTCTGTCGACCCGAAAGAGCATCTGGTAGCTGCTCTTGAGGAGGAGTTCGCGGTGACGTCCGAAGACGATGCCGACCTCGTCGACATGGACTGCAAGCTCGTTGCTCAAGCACGGCTCCGTCGATCGGCAGCCGCCATCAGCCGGCCGATCCCCGCGTCCGGCGTCCGAATGCGCGCGCGGGCGGACGGGGGGCGCTGTCTCCGATTCCTATCCGCGGCTCTGTCCGTTCGACCACCGGGCGCTTCCCCGGAACGTCGGTCTTCTTTTCGTCCCGCGAGAAGACGGAAAAGCTGGTAGGCGCAAGTTCGGGACGGGCGAGAACGTAGCCTTGAACCATGGAAGCGCCGGATCGCTCGGCGAGTTCGAGTTGCCAGGTTTCCTCGATTCCTTCGAAGACAGTCGTGATGCCACGCGCCGTGAACGTGTCGACCATCGCCTTGAGGAGCGCGAAGCCTGGACCGGAATCCATGAGATGGGTGATCCAGTGCGCGTCGAACTTCACGATGTCGGGACGCAGTTCCTCGATGCGGGCGATGTCGGAATCGTCCGCGCCGTAGTCGTCCACAGCGATCCGAAAGCCGCTTGCGCGCAGAGACGCCACGAACTGGCGCAATGTCTCGGTGGAGGCCGACTTCTGCTCGGTCACCTCGCAGACAATCCGCTCCGGGTGGAGACCCGCCTCGTGCAGCACCAGGCGCATCTCGCGGATCGCCACGTCCACGACTTCGCGGTCGGTAAACAGCGACGGGTCGAAGTTGACGAAGATCGTGGCCGACGGGTCGAGGCAGGCGCCCGCGTTGAGAAGATGCAGGGTCCTGGTCAGCGTTTCGACGTGGTAGCGGTCCACCGCGGGCACCGACCGGAAGAACAGGCCCGGCGAGACAGGCTGGCCCTCGCGGAACGGCCGGATCAGCCCCTCGAAGGCCGCGATGGCGACCTTGCCGCCCTGGAAGGCAAAGATCGGCTGAAAGGCGCTCTTGAGCACATAGACGCCCCAGACGCCGGCATAGGTGCCGTCATCCTGCCGTATGATATGATCCAGTCCTGAACTGCGCGACAAAGCCGCTCTCCGAGGGTCAGGAAGCCTTCGCGATAGCGCATAAGCTTTTTCGTCCGGTTAATGTGTGAGATTTTTCGCACTTCGGGCCGCAAATTCCCTCCCCTCTCCTTGCGGTGCCATCGCCATTGCGACAATACGGTCCCGCCGCAGTGGCAGAACAATCGCCAGCATCAGGAGATCCGACCCATGGCATTCCTTGCCGATGCCCTTTCCCGCGTGAAGCCCTCCGCAACCATCGCGGTCGCACAGAAGGCCCGGGAACTGAAAGCGCAGGGTCGCGACGTCATCAGCCTCGGCGCCGGCGAGCCGGATTTCGACACGCCCGACAACGTCAAGAACGCGGCGATCGACGCGATCCGCCGCGGCGAGACGAAGTATCCTCCGGTCTCCGGCATTGTGCCCTTGCGGGAGGCGATCGCCGCGAAGTTCAAGCGCGAGAACAATCTCGACTACGCCCCGTCGCAGACCATCGTCGGCACGGGCGGCAAGCAGATATTGTTCAATGCCTTCATGGCCACGCTGAACCCGGGCGACGAGGTGGTCATCCCTGCGCCCTATTGGGTCAGCTATCCCGAGATGGTTCTGCTGTGCGGCGGAACGCCGGTCTTTGCGGATACGACCATCGACAACGGCTTCAAGCTGACCGCCGAGGCGCTGGAGAAGGCGATCACGCCGAAGACCAAGTGGCTGGTGATGAACTCGCCGTCCAACCCGTCGGGCGCCGCCTACACCCGGGAAGAGCTCCGCGCCCTCGCCGACGTGCTGTTGAAGCATCCGCACGTCTGGACGCTCACCGACGACATGTACGAGCACCTGACCTACGGCGACTTCCAGTTCGTCACGCTGGCCGAAGTGGAGCCGGGTCTCTACGACCGCACGCTCACCATGAACGGCGTGTCCAAGGCCTACGCCATGACCGGATGGCGCATCGGCTACGCGGCCGGCCCGGCGCAACTGATGAAGGCGATGGACACCATCCAGAGCCAGCAGACCTCGGGCGCCTGCACCATCGCGCAGTGGGCGGCCGTAGAGGCGCTGAACGGGCCGCAGGACTTCGTCACGAAGAACAAGGCGATCTTCCAGGGCCGCCGCGACCTCGTCGTGTCGATGCTCAACCAGGCCTCCGGCATCAAGTGCCCGGTGCCGGAAGGGGCCTTCTACGTCTACCCGTCCTGTGCGGGCGTGATCGGCCGCAAGGGTCCGTCGGGCAAGGTCATCGCCGATGACCAGGATTTCGTCACCGAACTCCTGGAAGCCGAGGGCGTGGCCGTCGTCCACGGTTCGGCGTTCGGCCTCGGCCCCAACTTCCGCATCTCCTACGCCACGTCCGAGGAACTGCTGGAAGAGTCTTGCATCCGCATCCAGCGCTTCACGGCATCGCTGAGCTGAGCCCCTCCCCGCGGCGCCATTCTCCCGGCGTCGCGGCGAAGCGCGCCTTGAAGGCGCGGCCGAAATGGGAGAGGTCGGCGAAGCCGCAGTCGTAGGCGATGGTGCCGATCGGCAGGCGGGCCCAGCGCGGGTCCCGCAGCCGTTTCGCGGCGAGGATCAGCCGCTCTTCGAGGAGGTGCGCGCCGAAGCTGGTGCCGGCCTTCTCTAACAGCCGGTGAACCCACCGTTCCGAAATCCCCAAAGCTCTCGCGGTGCCGACGACGTCCAGCGCAGGATAGTCCAGTCGTTCGTCGACATGGCGCCGGATGCGGAGATAGGTAGCTTCGCGGCGCGCGGCCATCGACCTGCGGCGATCCTCCACCCGCCTCGCCGAGCGCCAATGCGGCCAGATCCAATAGCGTCGAGAAGAGACGCGCCGCGGCTAAGGCGGGAAGTGCGGCGCCGCTCTCGTGCAGCGTGCGGGCGGTCTCAGTCAGCAGGCGGCCGACGACCGGGTCGTGCGACAGCGCCGCGGGCAGCCGCGGAAAACCGCCGGGAAGCCGCTCTTCCAGAAGCCGGACGGGCACGAAGAAGGACGCAACGCCGAGCGCCGGCCTGCGCCGGTGCTCGAGTGCGAAGGGAACGCCGGAAGCGAAGATACCGACCTCGCCGGGGCGCAACACGACGGTGCGGCCCGACTGGCCGATTTCGCTCAGCCCCACGGTCTGGTAGTTCAGGTATAAGCATTCCTCGCGCGAACGGGCGATTTCCCGCCGCGTCCGGATCACCTCGTGAGCGGTCGCGCGGACCCGGTTGACCGCGCCCTCGCCGAGCGGAACGTGTTCGACGCGCGCCCGGAACGTTTCGCGCACCGGGTCGTCAGCTTCGGGCGCGAGTTCCATGAAGGCCTCGCAGATCGCTTCGCGATAGTAGCCGAATGCTGCACTCCGCTCGACGTCGCGCGTGTCCCAGACGCGCGGCGGCAGCGCCTCCGACTGATCCCTCGCCATGCCAGTATCGCGCATCGTCCTTCCCCCCGTGCGCTCCAGGTCGATCCTTGTGCGCGCTCAGCCATTTCCCATCATGGCTGGGCGCGCTCAAATCCTCCCTCTCATCGTAGTCCAAGGAGGAAGACATGGCCACTTACGTGCTCGTCCACGGCGCCTGGCATACGGGCGAACTCTTCGAGGAGGTCGCGGCGCCCATCCGCGGCGCCGGACACGAGGTCCACCTGCCGACAATCGCCGGAAACCGACCGGGCGACGAAAAGACGATCGGGCTCGCACCGGCGATCGCCTCGATCGTCGACTACCTCGTCTCGAACGATCTCTCCGACGTGATCCTGCTCGGCCATTCCTATGGCGGCATGATCATCACCGGCGTCGCCGATGCGGTGCCTGAACGGCTGCGACGGCTGATCTACTGGAACGCCTTCGTTCCCAACGACGGAGAATGCCTGAACGACATGGTGCCACCGCACTACGTGGCATTGTTCGACGCCGTCAGCGGCCAGAGCAGCGACAATTCGGTGATGCTCCCCTACCCGATCTGGCGCGAGGCCTTCATCAACGACGGCGACGCGGCGCTCGCGCAGTCGTCCTTCGACAGGCTGAACCCGCACCCCTATGCGACCTTCACCGATCCGATCAACCTCAAGACGAACCCCGCGGACATGCAGGTCGCGAAGTCCTACATCAACGCCACCTCGGATACCGCGCTGCCGCAGAGCCTCGGCTGGCATCCGCGCCTGTCGGAAAAGCTCGGCCTCTTCCGGCTGGTGCAGACGCCGGGCAGCCATGAGATGTGCTTCTCCGACCCGGCAGGCCTCGCAGAGGCGATCATGGCGGCGGGCCGGGACTGACCAGGCCAACCGGCCTGCCTGTCAATTCCGTGCCTTCCGCTTGACCCTTCCTTAACGGGCGCTGGTCCATACCCGCTGAAGTAGCGATTGCGAGGCATTGACGATGCTGGCGGGCGAATTCGCTGACGGAGCGTCGATCTCGCTGATCGACCTCCAGAGCGACCTCATCGAAAAGATTGCGTTCCGCGAACCTCTGGGGATGATCGCAGAATCGCTGTGCCTGCATGCACAGAGCCTAGCGCCGGAAGCGATCTGTTCCATCCTCAGGGTCACCGAGGATGGGCGGCTTTCGACGCTCGCCGGCCCTTCGCTTCCCACCCACTATTCCGACGCAATCGACGGTCTCCAGATTGGACCTTACGTGGGTTCCTGCGGAACGGCAGCACATTTCGGCGTAGCTGTGGAAGTCACGGACATCGCGACCGACAGGCGCTGGGCAGATTTCAAGGCGCTGGCCCTGCCGCTCGGCCTTCGCGCCTGCTGGTCGAGCCCCATCAAGGCCCGCGACGGCCGCGTCATCGGCACCTTCGCCTTCTACTTCCGCACCCCGCGCGGCCCGAGCGATCTCGAGCACGAGGTGGTCAAGCGCTGCGGGCAGCTCTGCGCCATCGCTATCGAGCACGAGGAGATCGCACGCCGCGTCCACGAGATGGCCTATACCGATCTTCTGTCGGGGCTTCCCAATCGCGCCAGCTTCCTGAGACGCGTCGCCCACCTGTCGAAGAACGACAGCCGGCCTTTCGCGCTCCTGCTAATCGATCTCGATCACCTGAAGGAGGTCAACGACACGCTGGGTCATGCCGGCGGCGATGCGCTGATCCGCACCGTGGCCGCCCGCCTGCGCGAGGCCGGCCCGGCGGTCGAGCCGCATCGCCTGGGCGGCGACGAGTTCGCCGTGCTGCTGCCTGGATGTGGCGCTGAAGCCGAGATGGCCGAGGCCGCGCGCTGCCTGATCGAGGTGCTGCGACATCCGTTCACGTTCGATGGCCAGTCGATCGCGCCCTTCGTCACGATCGGCGGAGCACTGTTCGACGGCGCGGACCACGACGCCGAAACGCTCTGCCAGAACGCGGATTTCGCGCTGTACCACGGAAAGTCCGAGAGCCGTGGCAGCTTCGTGCCTTTCCGCCCGGAAATGCGCACCGCCATCACCCGCCGTATCCAGTCGATTCGTGATCTCGACGAAGCACTCTCGGAGGGTCGCGTCTTTTGCGCCTATCAGCCGATCGTGCGTATCGACACGGGCGAGATCGTCGGTCTCGAAGCCTTGGCGAGAATGCGCAGACCGGACGGCCGGATTCTCAGCGCGGGCGAGTTCCATCAGGCGATGAGCGATGCGCGCACCGCCACCAGGCTGACCGATCACATGCTGCGGGAGGTCGCCGCCGATGTACGCCGATGGCTGGACATGGGCATCCCGTTCCAGCATGTCGGCGTGAACGTCACCGGCGCGGACTTCCGCGCCGGATGCCTCGACCAGCGTATCGAGGAAACGTTCGCGGCAGCTGACGTCCCTCTGCGGCACGTGATCCTGGAAGTGAACGAGAACGTCTACGTGGGCGGCAGCGACAACGGCGTCGCGCGAGCCGCGGAAAGCCTTCGTTCGAAGGGCATGCGTATCGCGCTCGACGACTTCGGCACCGGGCACGCCTCGCTCACCCATCTCCTCGACTTCCCCGTCGACATCATCAAGATCGACAAGTCCTTCGTCGACCGCATCGTTGACGACCGGCCGAGCCTCGCCATCGTACAGGCGCTGGTCGAGGTCGCGCGCAAACTCGACATGCGCATCGTCGCCGAAGGCATCGAGACGGCCGAGCAGGCCGACAGGCTGCTTGCCCTCGGCTGCGTGCTCGGACAAGGCTACCGCTATTCGCGCCCGGTCCCCGCGACGGTGACGACCGAACTGCTGCTGCGGTTCGCGCAGCGCGCCCATCCCGTGCTGAAACGTCCCCAACTGCCGCTGCGCGCCCACGGCTGACGTCCCACGCACCCATCCCCGGACTACTCCCTCCCCGTCATTGCCGTGCTACAACACGCACGTAGAAAAAACTTGTCTCACGGCATGGCAAGAAGGGATAGGAAACATGAAAACACTCCTCGTCGCGGCGCTCATCGTCGGCGCCATGGGCACAAGCACGATGGCACAGGAAAACAGGATCGATCGGGTGCGCCCGGACGCACCCGAACTCGCCGCGCCCGGCCCGCACGCGATCGGCGTGCGCACGATCGAACTGCTCCACGAGGACCAGGTCGACATCCTCAACGTCGAGGCCGGCAAGCCGCATCCGCGCTACGATCGCCCGCTTACGGTCGAGGTCTGGTATCCGGCCGAAGGCGATGCCGTCGGCGGCACCTATGAAGGTGTCTTCCTGCGCGACGGCGTCACGCAGGTCTCGCTGGAAGGCCGCGCGGTGCGCGACGGCGCGCCCAAGAAGGCCGAGACGGGCGCCTGGCCGCTCGTCGTCGTCTCGCACGGCTATCCTGGAAATCGATTCCTGCTCAGCCACCTGGCGGAGAATCTTGCCACCAAGGGTTATGTCGTCGTCTCCATCGACCACACCGACTCCACCTACAACGACCAGGCCAAGTTCGGCTCCACCCTGGTAAACCGCTCGCTCGACCAGATCTTCGTCCTCGACGAGATCGATCGGCTGTCGAAGGACGAGGCGAGCTTCCTGAACGGCATTGCCGATGCATCGAATGCCGGTCTCATCGGCTATTCCATGGGCGGATACGGAGCGGTGATAACCGCCGGCGGCGGCGTGACCGAGGCGAGCACCAAGTACGAATGGGGTGCGCCCGATGGCACGCTGGCGATCCACCAGGCCGGATCGCCCACGCACGACGCGCTTCCCGATCCGCGCTACAAGGCGGCGATCGCCTTCGCGCCGTGGGGCATGGAGCGCGGCTTCTGGGATGCGGAAGGCCTGAAGGGCATCGAGATCCCGATGTTCTTCGTCGCCGGCAGCGTCGACGACGTTTCCGGCTACGAGAAGGGCGTGAAGGTGATCTACGAACAGGCCGTCAATTCCGATCGCTATCTCCTCACCTTCGAGAACGCCAACCATAATGCCGCCGCACCGATGCCTGCTCCGGTCGAGTCCTGGAAGGTCTCCGAAAAGCTCGGCTGGGCGCCTTTCGACCACTATGCCGATCCGGTCTGGGACACGGTGCGCATGAACAACATCGCCCAGCACTTCGCCACCGCCTTCCTGGGCAAGGAACTGAAAGGCGACGAGAGCATGGATGCCTACCTCGACCTCGTCGAGAACGCGCAGGATGGTGTGTGGGCGGTCAACGAGGACAAGTCCTTCAAGCCCGAGCACACCTACTGGAAGGGTTTCGGCGACCGAACCGCCAAGGGCCTGAACCTCATGCACGCCGCACCGGCGGCCAACTGACTCCGAATGCGATCCGGGGCGGCCGCCGCTGCCCCGAATCACCCTTGTCACGGTGTGAAACCCGTGTGACGATGCCTGCAGCCGGGCAATGAGATCCGGCGCGCGACGGCCGGCAGGCCGGCCGCCGCTCACGAGGAAACGTGAGAAGGAGGTCGTCCAAAATGGGAAATCGCGCCGGAGGCAGACGCACGGGACCGAAATGCATCGCCATTGTCGGTCCCTTCGCAAGTGGCAAGACATCGCTCCTCGAGGCCCTTCTGGCCCGAACCGGCGTCATCCAGCGCCAGAACACGGTCTCTTCGGGAAGCACGGTCGGGGACCATTCCGCCGAGGCCCGCTCGCATCAGATGAGCGTCGAGGCCTGCGTGGCGACCACCGAGTTCATGGGCGAGAGCCTGACCTTCATCGACTGTCCCGGTTCGATCGAGTTCGCCTACGAGGCCGAACCCGTGCTGGCGGCCTGCGATCTCGCCGTGGTGGTTGCCGAGCCTGACGAGAAGAAGATCCCTGCCCTGCAGCTCATCATGCGCACGCTTGACGAACTCGGCATCCCGCGCGTGCTCTTCCTTAACAAGATCGACAAGTCGGCCGAAGGCGTGCGCGACACGCTGAAGATGCTGCAGCCCGCGAGCGTCACGCCGCTGCTGCTTCGCCAGATCCCGCTGCGCAAGGACGGCGTGATCGTCGGCTCGATCGATCTCGCCCTGGAGCGCGCCTACATCTATCGCGAACACGCCGAGAGCGAGATCGCGCCCATTCCCGACGACGAGAAGGCGCGCGAGATCGAGGCGCGCTTCTCGATGCTCGAACGCCTGGCCGACCACGACGACGTGCTGATGGAGCAGCTGCTCGACGAGATCGAACCGCCGCGCGACGAGATCTTCGACGATCTGGCGGCGGACCTGCGCGACGGCGCCGTCATCCCTGTCCTGATCGGCTCCGCCGAGCGCGGCAACGGGATCCTGCGCCTCCTGAAGACCATCCGCCACGACGCGCCCGACGCCGCCGCAACGCGCGAACGCCTAGGGCTGGAGGCGGACGGAGGCACCGTCCTACAGGTGATGAAGACCATTCACACGCCGCATGGCGGCAAGCTGTCGGTCGCGCGCGTACTCGCTGGCGAGATCGCCGATGGTGCCGAACTCGTCGCTCCGGATGGACGCGGCGGCCGGATTTCGGGCCTCTACAGGCTGCTCGGCCGCGACCAGGCGAAGCTTCAGAAGGCCGGCGAGGGCGAGACGGTCGCTCTCGGTAAGCTGGACGGGATTAAGACTGGCGACACGCTCGCGGCCGGCAAGTCGCCGCCGGTGGCTCTGGCCCCGCGGCTTGCACCGGAGCCAGTCTATGCCATTGCGCTGCGCCCGCTCGAACGCAAAGACGAGGTGAAACTGTCCGCCTCGCTACAGAAACTGGCCGAGGAGGATCCTTCGCTCCTCATCGAGCATCAGGACACGGGCGAGACGGTCATCTCCGGCCATGGCGAGATGCATCTTCGCGTCACGACCGAGCGGCTCGACAGCAAATACCAGATCACCGTCCAGTCGTCCCGGCCGGGCATTCCCTATTGCGAGACGATCCGCAAGGGCGCCACGCAGCGCGGCCGCCACAAGAAGCAGTCGGGAGGACACGGCCAGTTCGGCGACGTGGTGCTCGACATCAGGCCGCTGCCGCGCGGCTCCGGTTTCGAGTTCACCGACACGATCACCGGCGGCGTCGTGCCGAAGCAGTACATCCCTTCGGTGGAGAGCGGCGTGCGCGATTTCCTGAAGTCTGGGACCTTCGGCTTCCCGGTGGTCGACATCGCGGTCAACCTGTCGGACGGCTCCTACCACACGGTGGATTCCTCCGACATGGCATTCCAGATGGCGGCCAAGCTCGCCATGCGCGAGGCAATGCCGGCCTGTTCGCCGGTGATCCTGGAGCCGGTGATGAAGATCGAGGTCTACACGCCGTCCGACTCCACCGCCAGGGTGACTGCGATCCTGCCGCAGCGGCGCGGCCAGATCCTCGGCTTCGACGCGCGTCCCGGCTGGGAAGGCTGGGACGTGGTTGAGGCGCTGATGCCGCAATCGGAGATCGGCGACCTGATCGTCGAACTGCGCTCGGCAACCGCCGGCGTCGCCACCTACCGGGCGAGCTTCGACCACATGGCCGAAATCGCGGGCCGCCAGGCCGACGAGGTGATGAACGCCCGAAACAAGGCCGCCTAGAAGGCCTTTTTGGCGGATTGCCTGGTGCCGTGATCGGGGATACTCCTCCCGCGACGTGAGGAGTTTCCCTTGAGCGAGCGCATCCGCATTCTGGACGAAAAGGTCCTGTCCGACGACTGGGCCTTGCTGACGAAATATACCATCGCCTACCGCCGCTTCGACGGCCGGTGGGAGGAACAGGTCCGGCAGGTCTACGACCGCGGCGACGGGGCGGTGATCCTGCCCTTCGATCCGACGCGGTCCACGGTGCTTCTGGTGCGCCAGCTTCGCTTTCCGGCCTTCGTCACCGGCCATCCCGAACCACTCATCGAGGCCTGCGCGGGAAAGCTTGAGGGAGACGATCCGGAGACCTGCATCCGCAAGGAGGCCGAAGAGGAACTGGGTTACAGGTTGCGCGCCATCGAGCCGCTCTTTTCTCCTTACATGTCGCCCGGCAGCGTCTCGGAGCGCATCTGGTTCTTCACCGGGCACTATTCGCAAAGCGACCGGATTTCGTCCGGTGGCGGTGCAGAAGACGAAGGCGAAGACCTCGAAGTCCTGGAGATGACGGTGGACGACGCTTACGCGGCCTGTCTCGATGGACGGATCATCGACGCCAAGACGATCATGCTCATTCAGCACCTGAAGCTTCGCGAAGCCACCCATACCTGACCGATCCGCCACGCCGTCTTCGCGCGCGCGGCAGGCCGAAACCGCCGATGGGCAAGGCGCTCAGCCCTTCTCCCACCGTGGCCGCCGCATGGCGAACGTCTCCGTCACCGAGGCGTAGTCCATGTAGCCCAGCCGGGTGAGATTGCCTGCCTTGACGTAGTCGAACAGCCCGTCGGTCAGCACCGCGTCGTCGATGTGGACGCCGATCACCTGGCCGACGACCACCAACCCGCCAGCTGGTTCACCTGACAAGAGTTTCGGCAGGAAGATGTCGGTGACTTTGCACTCCAAGGCCGCGTGGGCCTCGGCGACCCGAGGGGCCGCGATCAACCGGGAGGGCGCCGGTGTCAGCCCTGCGATGCCGAATTCGCTCGTGCCGCGCGGCGCTGCCACCGACGTCGCGTTGATCTTTTCGGCGAGATCGCGGGAGGCGAGGTTGGCGACGAACTCGCCAGTCTCGCGCGCGATGGAAAAACTGTCCTTCTCGCTCTCCGACGAAAACCAGACGAGCATCGGACGGCCGGAGAGCGGGCCGAAGAACGAATAGGGCGCGAGGTTCAGTTCACCCGACGCGCTGCGGCTCGAGATCCAGCCGATGGGCCGCGGTGAAACGATCGCCTTCAGCGGGTCGTGCGGCAGCCCGTGACCCTTGGACGCTTCGTAGAACATGTCAGCCCTGCCACGGTCCGGAGTAGTCGCTGACGAGCGCGGTCGGGTCGGGTCGCGGGCGCTCCAGGATCACGCCGGTGTGCGTGCCGATGTGGACGAATCCCACCACGCTCTCGTGCGGCGCGAGCCCCAGGATGGTTCGGCCCTCCTCCGCGTCGGAGTACCAGTTGGTGATCAGATTGGCGCCATAGCCCAGCGCGTTGGCAGCGATAATCAGGTTCATGGCCGCCATGCCGCCGGACAGCAACATTTCCCACTGCGGGATCTTGGGGTTTTCCTTCGGCGAGGAGACGACGCCAATGACCAGCGGCGCGCGGGTGAAGCGCGTGCGCTCCTGCTCGCGGCGGGCGTCGGCCAGCGGACCTTCGCGCTTCTCGGCCAGTTCCGCCAGCTTCTCCCCGATCGCGTGACGGATATCTCCGCGGTAGAGGATGAAACGCCACGGCGCCAGCCGCCCATGATCCGGCACGCGGCTGGCGATCCGGATCATGGTCGCGATGTCGTCCTCGCTTGGCCCCGGTTCGGAAAGCTCGTTGATGGGCGCGGACTTGCGAGCGAGCATGAAATCGATGATGGATGAGTTCAAATGTCTGATCCTGAAATTCGGGAGGACTTGGAAAACCACGGCGCGAAACCATCGTTCCGGCAGCCTTGAAATTGCCATTGCATTGGGCTTGATGGCAAGTCGATGTCAGGGGGCCCGATGTCAGAGGGAAAATACAGTCTGTTCATCCGTCGCGCCCTGGTCGTCCTGTTCGCGTTGGCGCCGCTTCACGCGCTGGCGCAGGATGACGTCGACATCGATCTCAAGCTCACTCTGCCCGGCGGCATTTCCGGCTATGCGCCTGCCACAGGCGACCGGCCGCTCGCCCTCGGCAACATGAAACAGGTCACGCTCTCCGCGCAGCTGACCGCCGATTTGCCGGAGCTCGCCCGGGGTGTGATCTGGCGCGTGTTCCGCCCCGAACCGGGCGACGACGGCAAGCTGCCGCTGGTCGCCGACGAGCAGGGCGGCACCCGCATCATCTCGCTGGAGCCAGGCAGCTATCTCGTCCACGCCGCCTTCGGCCGGGCCGGCGCCACCAAGCGCATCACTGTCGGCAACGACGAGCAGCGCGAGAACTTCATCCTCGAAGCGGGCGGCCTGAAACTCGACGCAGTGCTGGCCAACGGCATGCCGATCCCGCCGTCGAAGCTCAAGTTCTCCATATACGAAGCGGCCGAAGGCTCCGACGGCGATCGAGCCCTGATCGTGCCGAACGTCAGCCCGAACAGCATCGTGCGGCTGAACGCCGGCGTCTATCACGTCGTGTCGACCTACGGCGTGGTCAACGCGGTGATCCGCTCCGACATCCGTGTCGAGGCAGGAAAGCTGACCGAGGCCACGGTGGAGCACAAGGCCGCCCAACTGACCCTGAAGCTGGTGCGCGCGTCGGGCGGCGAGGCGATCGCCGACACGTCCTGGTCCGTGCTGACCGAATCGGGCGACGTGGTGCGCGAAAGCGTCGGGCCGTTCGCCTCGATGGTGCTGGCGGAAGGCAACTACACCATCGTCGCCAAAAACCGCGACCGGATCTACCAGAAGGATTTCGAGGTTCAGGCTGGACAAAACCGCGACGTCGAGGTCATCACCTCGGAAGACGGGGCCGACATACGCTCGGACGGCAGCGAACGCGCCGCCGTCGAATAGCGCTGCCCTTGTCCGTTCCGCCTCAGCAATTGGCCGGTCGCCGGTTGCCCGGTCGCAGCGGGAAACGCCTTGCCCCGCGCCGCCGTTCGGCCACCACAGGCGCCATGGAGAAAACGGCGTTCTTCAGGAAGTTCAGCAGCGCCTTGCGCTCGCGGATTGGTTCCATCTCATCCCACGGGACTACGCGCCCGATGCGCACGTCGATCGTGCCGCCGGAAAGGCGGGCGAACTCGCGGATCAAGAGCGAGGTGCGCAGCGTCAGCGAGATGTTGCCGATCATGCGCGGCAGCGGCCGCTTGTCGGCGGTCAGGTCCATGTGGCGGCTGACGAGATGGAAGAGCCTTCCGCACTGGCCCGAGAAATAGAGCGGGATCACGGAGGCTCGGGCGTCCTGAACCAGGCGGGCAGCGAACATCTTCCAGGGCAGATCCTGCGCCTTGCCGAAGCCCTTCGGCGCCGTCGCGACCCCGCCGGCAGGGAAGATCACGATCGTCACGCCTTCCCGCAGGAGCCGCAGCGCTTCGTGGCGAACCTGGAGATTGTTCTTCAGCGCCTCCTTCGATTCGGAGAAATCGATAGGCAGCGAATAGGGTTCGATCTCCGGCACCTTGAGCAGTTCGGAATTGATCATCACGCGGAACGGCCGGCCGAGCTGCTCGGCCAGCGACAGGACTGCGATCCCGTCGCCGATGCCGAATGGATGATTCGCGACGATCACCAGGGGCACGCAGGGCTCGATCGTCGGCGGCCAGGCTTCGGAGTGAAGGACGCGCACGCCGATCAGGTCCAGCATGCGACCGAAGATGCGGTGCCCGCTCGGAACGATCTCGGTCTTCCAGATCCCATAGAGCGCGGCGTACTTGTCGCGGCCCGACACGCCCTCGATCGAGCGGATCACCCAGCGCTTGATCGGCGCCTGAGCTGCGTTCGCATAGGACAGCTCGGGAAACGGAATCGGTCGGGTGCGCAGGCGGGGCAGCATGAGCGCGCTTGTGCCCGCGTTCGATGACAGCCGTATGAAGCGGGCGGGGCTGCATCTCCCCGCCCCGCAAATACCTAGGTCAGGCGGCCGCTTTCGCCTGCTTGCGCCGGATGTCCGGCGGAACCGCCTCCGACGCCAGTTGGGCGATGGCCTCGTCGAGCGCCATCGATTGCTGGTCGCGCGAGCCGAGGCGACGGATGTTGACGGTGCCTTCCTCCGCCTCGCGCCGGCCGCACACCAGCATGACAGGCACCTTGGCGAGCGAGTGCTCGCGGACCTTGTAGTTGATCTTCTCGTTGCGCAGGTCCGCCCGCGCCTGCAGCCCCGCCGCCTTCAGCTTCTCTACGACAGCGAGCGCGTATTCGTCCGCATCCGACGTGATGGTGGCGACCGCCACCTGCACCGGCGCGAACCACAGCGGTACGTGACCGGCGTAGTTTTCGATCAGGATGCCGAGGAAGCGCTCCATCGAGCCGCAGATCGCCCGATGGACCATCACTGGCTGCTTCTTCTCCGAATCCCTGTCGATGTAGAAGGCTCCGAAACGCTCCGGCAGGTTGAAGTCCACCTGCGTGGTGCCGCACTGCCATTCGCGGCCGATCGCGTCCTTCAGCACGTACTCGAACTTCGGCCCGTAGAAGGCGCCCTCGCCCGGGTTGATCGAGGTCTTGATGCGCCCGCCCGACTGCTCTTCGATCGTCTTCAGGACCTCGCCCATGATGGCCTCGGCGTGATCCCACGCCTCGTCCGAGCCGACACGCTTCTCGGGCCGGGTCGAGAGCTTGACGCTCACATGCTCGAAGCCGAAATCGGCATAGGTCGACAGGATCAGGTCGTTGATGCGCAGGCACTCGGCCGCGAGCTGGTCCTCGGTGCAGAAGACGTGGGCGTCGTCCTGCGTGAAACCGCGCACGCGCATCAGTCCGTGCAGCGCGCCCGACGGTTCGTACCGATGCACGTTGCCGAATTCTGCATAGCGGATAGGGAGTTCGCGGTAGCTCTTCAGGCCGTGCTTGAAGATCTGGACGTGCCCCGGGCAGTTCATCGGCTTGATGGCGAAAACCCGGTGGTCGGCCTCCTCATCGTCCGGATTGGTGAAGGCGTGCGCGGATTTCACCGCGAACATGTTCTCCTGGTACCAGCCCCAGTGGCCGGACGTCTCCCACAGAGACTTGTCGAGGATCTGCGGCGCGTTGACCTCCTCGTAGGTGCCTTCAAGCCTGCGGCGCATGTAGGCGACGAGGGTCTGGAACATTCGCCAGCCCTTCGAGTGCCAGAACACGACGCCCGGTCCCTCCTCCTGGAAGTGGAACAGGTCCATCTCCCGCCCGAGACGGCGATGGTCGCGCTTCTCGGCCTCCTCCAGCATGTGGAGATAGGCGTCGAGCTGCTCCTGGTTGGCCCAGGCGGTGCCGTAAATGCGCGTCAGCATCGCGTTGTTGGCATCCCCGCGCCAGTAGGCGCCAGCCACCTTCATCAGCTTGAAGGCGTTGCCGATCTGCCCCGTCGAGGCCATGTGCGGTCCGCGGCAGAGGTCGAACCAGTCGCCCTGGAAATAGATCTTGAGATCCTGGTCCTCGGGGATCGCGTCGATCAGTTCGACCTTGTAGCTCTCGCCCTTGTCGCGAAACACCTTGCGCGCCTGCTCGCGGTCCCAGACCTCCTTGGCAAAAGACCGGTTGCGCTGGATGATCTCGCGCATCTTCTTTTCGATGACCGGAAAATCGTCCGGGGTGAACGGCTCGTTGCGCGCGAAGTCGTAGTAGAAGCCGTTCTCGATCACCGGGCCGATCGTCACCTGCGTGCCGGGCCACAGTTCCTGCACGGCCTCGGCCAGCACGTGCGCAGTATCGTGGCGGATCAGCTCGAGCGCGCGCGGATCGTCGCGGGTGATGATCTCCACAGCGCCACTGCGTCCCACCGGATCGGAAAGGTCGCGCACCTGGCCGTCGAGAGCATAGGCGACCGATTTCTTCGCCAGCGACTTCGAGATGGATTCGGCCAGCGCGGCACCGGTCAATGCCGCGTCGTATTCGCGGACAGAGCCATCGGGAAAAGAGAGGGAGATGGCGGAAGCCATGATTGTCTGTCCTTTCTGTCCAGTCCCGCCTACGGACGCGGGTGGTTCTTGCAATGGCGGCCAGTCACTTGGGACGATGCCGCAGCCGGCGCGCTACATATGTCACGCGCCGGCGCGCGTAAAGACCTGCGGGGCATGACCGCCGCATCGATGCCCCCGCCGGAGCGGGTATGGGGATCGGAGGATTCGGCGCCTATGAAGCGCTGCTGTTGTCCTCGATGGGCGCGTCAGGACCGTTCTTCTTGATCGAGTCGATCGCGTTCTGGGCACTTGCCTTCGAGCTGTATCCCTCGGTCGAGAACATCACCTCGCTGTTGTATTTGAATCGGACACGGAACTCGCCCCGCTTGTCCTTCCAAATCTCGAACTTGTGGGCCATGCCGGCACCCCCTCCTGTGCTGTTTAACAATAGTTAGAGTGCCAGCACTCGCCGGATTGGACAAGCGGAAGATGCCAAGCCGAACGTCTTGGAGCGGTTTATCCGTGGGAATGCCGGGCGGAAAGCCGCCAGAAGCGCCAGGGTGTCCACCACCGCAGGTCGGGTGCCAGTCGGTCGGGCACGTTGTCGATGCCGTGGGTGCCGCCGGGCCCGCAGCGCATGACGCGGAACAACCCCATCCAGCCGCCCGACCAGAGCCCGTGCCGCGCCACCGCCTCGTAGGCATATTCCGAGCAGGTCGGCATGTGCCGGCACGTGTTGCCGATGAAGCCGGACAGGGTGAGCTGGTAGAGCCGCACCAGCCCGGTGCCGAGAAGGCGACCGGGCGTGCGAGACCACGGGCCGGTGTAGTTGCGGGAAGTGGCTGAGCCCCTACGAACAGTATTCACGGATCACCCGCCTCGCATTCAGCACAAACTGCGGTCCCGCTTCGGTTGCGGGGATCCAGATCCGTTCATTGCTGATGTCATAGTGCCCACCCGGGATGCGATTGCGTGTCCGAAAGGCCTGAACGAGCTTCATCTGCGGAGATTGCTCTGCATGGCCGTGCTTCATGATCTGGCGGGGTGCTTCGCCGATGCATTCGATGCAACGGGACATATCTGGCGATGATCGCAAGGACCTCGTCGCGGTGTCTGGCCAGCGCTTCCGAGGGTCGCATCGGCCTGCTCAGGCCGCCGCCTCGGCGGACTTCCGTTCGATCTGGCCGATCGCGTCCACCACGGCGTCGAAGGTCAGCATGGTCGAGGCGTGCCGCGCCTTGTAGTCGCGCACCGGCTCCAGATATTTGAGATCCTCGAAGCGGCCTTCCGGCGGCGCGCCGTTCTCCTTCAGCATCTTGCGCATCGTCTCCCGCACTCCACGCAGTTCCTCCGCGCTGGCGCCGACCACGTGGCTCGCCATGATCGAGGAGGACGCCTGACCGAGCGCACAGGCCTTCACGTCATGGGCGAAGTCGGTCACCACGCCGTCCTTCATCGTCAGGTCGACCACCACCGTGGAGCCGCAGAGCTTCGAATGCGCTGTCGCGCTCGCGTCCGGATGCTCCAGGCGGCCGATGCGGGGGATGTTTCCCGCAAAACCGAGTATTTTCGCGTTATAGACGTCGTCGATCATGGTTTTGCGCGGGCCGCGGGTTTCGGTGACAATCCGTTCCCCCCGACCACCTTTCATTTGGACCTTGAGCCAATATATAATGATCACGATCCCGATGCGACAAGGCGCATGCGCGCGTCTGGCATGAACCGGGATCGTCGACGCCGTTTTCGGGCAATCATCGGAAATCCGTTTCCCCTGAAAAGGCTGTGGTCCGTTCAACTCGTTCCTCCGTATGAGGGGAACTACGGGAGACGCTTTTCATGGACGCCATCGTGAAGAAATTCGAAGATATCGCCGTAGCCGCCACCCAGCCCGAGGTAGAGCGCCCGTCGCAGGCCGAAGTCGAGGCGGCTGTGCGAACCCTTCTCCTGTGGATCGGCGAGAACCCGCAGCGCGAAGGCCTTCTCGAAACGCCCGAACGCGTCGCGAAAGCTTATACCGAGATGTTCTCTGGGTACGGCCGCGACCCGGCCGATGAGCTCGGCCGCACCTTTGAGGAGGTCGCGGGCTTCGACGACCTCGTCATCGAGAAGGACATCACCTTCCACTCGCACTGCGAGCACCACATGGTGCCGATCATCGGCAAGGCCCATATCGGCTACCTGCCGGACGGCAAGGTCGTCGGCCTGTCGAAGCTCGCCCGCGTGGTCGACATCTTCGCGCAGCGCCTGCAGACGCAGGAAGCGATGACGGCGCAGATCGCCGGCGCGATCCAGGACGTGCTGAACCCGCTCGGCGTGGCCGTCATCATCGAGGCGGAGCACATGTGCATGGCCATGCGCGGCATCCGCAAGCAGGGTGCTACCACGATCACATCCACCTTCACCGGGGCATTCCGCGACAGTCCCGAGGAGCAGGTCCGCTTCATGACGCTGCTTCGCGCCGGCGGACGAGGGTGATCCGCCACACCGGCGGCGAAACAGGCATGGCCGACACGATCTTCCCTCCCCCCTCGCCCGACAAGGCCGTGCTCGAGGAAGGCGCGGTCTTTTCGCCGCGCTTCGATTCATCGGGCCTCATCACGGCCGTCGTTACCGATGCGGGCGACGGCATGCTCCTGATGGTCGCATACATGAATGCCGAAGCACTGGCGCTGACGCTGCGCACTGGCATCGCGCACTACTGGTCCCGCTCGCGCAATTCGCTCTGGAAAAAGGGCGAGACATCGGGAAACTTCCAGCACGTGGTGGACCTCCGAACCGACTGCGATCAGGACGCGGTCTGGCTGAGCGTCAATGTCGAAGGAGACCAGGCAACCTGCCACACGGGACGGCGTTCCTGCTTCTACAGGAAAGTGGTTGAGGACGATGGCGTTGCGAGGCTGGAGAATGACGGCAGCGAGCCGGTCTTCGATCCCGCTACCGTCTACGGCAAATTGAAATAGCTGCACCAACGTGCGGTCCGTCACAGATTCATGAAAAAGATAGGTGTCTCTGGCACCATCGGAGCTGGGACCTAGGGGAGATCACGATGCTCGAGTGGGCATCGCTTCGCGCGAAGCAGGAGTTGCGTGACGGACACGGCAGTGTTCCCGTCGAGGCGCCTCCGCTGCCGGAGCCTGCGAAGAAGACCGGGATCGCACTCGCGCTGGGCGGCGGGGCGGCCCGCGGCTGGGCCCATATCGGCGTGCTACGCGCGCTGGACGAGGCTGGAATCCAGATCGACATGATCGCCGGCACCTCGATCGGCGCGCTGGTCGGCGGCTGCTATCTCGCCGGGAAGCTGGACGAACTGGAGGAATTCGCGCGCGGCCTGACCAAGCGGCGCGTCTTTGGTCTGCTCGACTTCCATTTCGGCGGCAACGGCCTATTCGGCGGCATGCGGCTGACGGCCCGCATGAAGGAGCACATGAACGGGCTGACCTTCGAGGATCTGCCGAAGCCGTTCGTGTGCGTCGCCGCCGAAATCCGCACCGGGCACGAAATCTGGCTGTCGAGCGGCAACCTCATCACCGCCATGCGCGCTTCCTATGCCCTTCCGGGTGTCTTCGAGCCGGTCACGGCCAACAAGCGCGTGCTGGTCGACGGCGCGCTTGTCAATCCCGTTCCCGTCTCGGTCTGCCGCGCCTACGAGCAGCCACTCGTGGTGGCGGTCAACCTGCACTACGACCTGTTCGGCCGCGCCGCCGTCATCAAGCACAGCGCCGGCGACCTGATGATCGAAAAGGATGCGCCCCGCCCGGATGCCCGCACCGCGAAGGGTAGCGAACACGAAAAGCGCATCGGCATTACCGGCGTCATGGTCGAGGCCTTCAACATCATACAGGACCGTATCTCGCGCGCGCGGCTTGCCGGCGATCCGCCGGACATGTCCCTGCAGCCGAAGCTCGGGCACATCGGCCTGACCGAATTCCACCGCGCCGACGAGGCGATCCGGCTCGGCTACGAGGCGACTATCGCGAACCTCAACGAGTTAAAACGATTGCAGACGGTTCTCGCCTGAACCGGCTCTTCACCCGGCTATCGCCGCGTCCGTCAGCCTGAACTGCATCGATTTCGAGCCGTTCCAGTAGTTCGCCGAAATGGAGCCGGCGACGTGGACCGTCCGTCCCTGGCTCTTCAGCAGGAAATTGCCGAGGTCGGTCTCGGCGCAGCGGAACGCCATGGCCTGGATGCGGCCACCGCCCCCCGATTTGAGATCGACGCGCAGATGGCCGGTGCCGACGGGTCGCACCCGGGCGATCTCGTGCCGGGGCAGCACAAAGACCGGCTGGGCATGGCCAGCGCCGAAGGGGCCGGCCTTCTCTATGATCTCCAGCAGCTGGAGATTGGCGCCTTCGGCGAGCAGCGCCGCATCAACCTTCAGCGTCTCCTCGTGGCGCAGGCGAAAGACGTCCTCCGACGCCATTTCCTCGAAGAAGGCGCGCAGAGCACCGAGCTTCTCGCGCTCCACCGTGATACCCGCCGCCATCGCGTGACCGCCGCCCTTCACCAGGAGGCCACGCGACACCGCCTCCCGTACGAGCCGCCCGAGATCGAAGCCGGGGATGGAACGGCCCGACCCGGTTCCCATGCCGTTGGCGTTGAAGGCGATGGCGAAGGCGGGGCGGCGGGCATGGTCCTTCAGGCGGGAAGCGAGCAGGCCGACAATACCCGGATGCCATTTCTGCGAGGCAGTGACGACCACCGCCGGCCCCTTGCCGGAGATCAGCTCCGCATCCGCTTCGGCGCGCGCTTCCTCCAGCATGGTACGCTCCAGCGCCTGGCGCTCCTGGTTCAGGCGATCCAGCGTCTCGGCGATCTCGCGCGCTTCCACCGGGTCGTCGGTGGCAAGCAGGCGCGCGCCGAGCGCGGCGTCGCCGATGCGTCCGCCGGCATTGATGCGCGGACCGATCAGGAAACCGAGGTGGAAGGTGTTCACCGGCTCGCCAATGCGGGAGACCCGCTGAAGCGCTGCGAGCCCCGGATTCTGCATATGCCGCGCCGCGATCAGGCCCTTCACCACGAAGGCGCGGTTGACGCCGGAGAGCGGAACGACGTCGCAGACCGTCGCTAGCGCGACGAGGTCGAGCAAGGAAAGCAGGTCCGGAGGACGCGTCCCGCCGAGGCGTTGTCGCAGGATCTTCGCGGTCTGCACCAGCGTCAGGAACACCACGCCTGCTGCGCAGAGATGGCCCTGGCCGGAAAGATCGTCATCCCGATTGGGATTGACGACCGCCACGGCGTCCGGCAGCGGCCCGCCCACCTGGTGATGGTCGAGCACAACGACGTCCGCCCCCGCTTCGTTCGCGGCGGCAATGGAGGGGCCGCTGTTAGTGCCGCAATCGACGGTCACGATCAGCGAGGCGCCGCGGCCGACCAGTTCGCGCATGGCGTCAGGGTTCGGCCCATAGCCCTCGAAGATGCGGTCGGGAATGTAGATTTCCGTCTCGATGCCGTAGTGGCCGAGGAAACGCTTCATCAACGCCGACGATGCCGCCCCGTCGACGTCGTAGTCGCCGAAGATCGCCACCCGTTCGCGCCGCTCGACCGCCCGCGCCAGGCGCTCGGCCGCCTTCTCCATGTCGGTCAGTGAGGCCGGATCGGGCAGGAGGTCGCGGATGGTCGGATCGAGGAAGCCGAGGCAGGCGTCTGAATCGATGCCGCGACCGGCGAGCACCCGTGCCACGATGTCGGGCAGACCGTGGTTCTGCGCGATGGCGAGCGCGACGTTCTCGTCACGCACGGAGAGCCGATGCACCCAGGAGAGGCCGGATGCCGATCGCTTTACGTTGAGGAACGGGCGCAGATCAGCCATGGCCCGTCCCGAATCGTGCGTTCATGCAGCGGAAAATAGGTGTTCCGCAAGACCGATTGCAAAGCCTGCCGGTCTTCAGAACTTCTCCAGGTCTTGGTGCTTGGCCTTGATCTCGCGAACAGTAAGCGAAGACGAACGCATCACGATGGTGTGGGTCTGGATGTAGTCGCGCGCGAACTTGACGCCGGCGAGCAGGTTGCCGTCGGTCACGCCGGTCGCGGCGAAGAGCACGTCTCCGCGCGCCATCTCGTCCATCTGGTAGACCTTATTGGGATCGGAGATTCCCATCTTGGCGGCACGGGCGACCTTTTCGTCCGTGTTCAGCTGCAGGCGCCCCTGCATCTGGCCGCCGATGCAGCGTAGCGCCGCCGCCGCCAGCACGCCCTCCGGCGCCCCGCCGATGCCGATGTAGATGTCGATGCCTGTCTCGTCCGGATCGGTGGTGTGGATGACGCCGGCGACGTCACCGTCGCCGATCAGGCGGATCGCAGCACCCGTGGCGCGCACTTCCTCGATCAGGCGGGCATGACGCGGCCGGTCCAGAATGCAGGCGGTGATCTCGTTGACCTTTACGCCCTTCGCCTTGGCGACGCTTTCGAGGTTCGCGATCGCCGGCGCGTCGATGTCGATGACGCCGGCCGGATAGCCGGGGCCGACGGCGATCTTGTCCATGTAGACGTCGGGCGCGTAGAGCAGGCTGCCCTTCTCGGCGATGGCAATGACCGCGAGCGAGTTCGGCAGGTTCTTGGCGCAGATCGTCGTGCCTTCCAGCGGATCGAGCGCGATGTCGACTTCCGGCCCCTCGCCGATGCCGACCTCCTCGCCGATGTAGAGCATCGGAGCCTCGTCGCGCTCGCCCTCGCCGATCACGACGGTGCCCTTGATCGGCAGGCGGTTGAGCTCGGAGCGCATGGCGTCGACCGCCACCTGGTCGGCCGCCTTCTCGTCGCCCCTGCCGCGCAGTCTCGCGGCGGCCACGGCGGCGCGTTCGGTGACGCGAACCAGTTCGAGGGTCAGGATGCGGTCGAGACCGGCCGAAGCGCTTTTCAACATGAAGGTTCCTGCAAGGACAATGATTGTGCGGCGTCTCCTTTTGTCAAAGCCGCCACGACCCGGCAAGTGGCTGGCGGTCGGATATATTGCCCGCTTTCAAGATCAATCGATTGAATGCGACAGCCGTCCGAACGGGAGCGGCGTTTCAGCGCGTGACCGTCCGCCGCCGCGCGAACCCCGATTCCTTCGCCAGCCTGAAAAGGAGAAACAGGAGCCCAGCGACCAGCACCGCCGACACGACAATGCCGACCCAGGGCTGGGGACCTTCGAAGAAGACTTCGTGCATGATGCGCCCCGGCAAGAAAGTGAAGCCGCCGGCCAGGACCAGCGCGCCGAGATAAGTGGTCTGCATGGCCGTCCGGTGCTCCGCGATGCGCCCTTGCCGGGCGAGCCACACGCCCTTGACCAGGAACCAGATCGTCGCGATCGACAAGAGATGGATCGGGCTCCAGATACCGATGAGGCGGATGACGTGGATGAACAGCGAACTGACGGCGACGACCAGCATAAGGGCTACCCAGACGCGACCGGCAATGCGATGCGCCCTGTCGCCCTTCCCGCGAAACAGCACCACCCCGCCGAGGAAGAAGCAGACGATTGCGAACAGGGAATGGATCTGGATGGCGAAATTCGCTTCTAGCAGCGGAGACAGGGTCATCGTGAATCGTCCTTGTCGGTCTTAAGGGAAGCGGCCCATAGGCCGGCTACGCTTGACCTGTGCCCCCGCGTCCTGTTTCTCAACGAGGCATTCGCGAGCGGACGGACGAGATACGTGAGAGGAACGGTTCTGCAATCCACGAAGCGCGAATTGCAGGCGGCGGTCCGCTCGCCACTGCTGTGGGCAGCCCTCGCCGCCGCCGCGCTCGTGTTGGGTCTGGCCGGCCCCTTCGGCACCTATGACGGGCTCGCGCTGCCGGGCCGCCTCGCCTACTGGGCTTTCGTGGCGGTGGTCACCTGGTTCACCGGCTTCGGATCGGTGGCGTTGCTGAACGCGCTTTTGCCGGGCACGAGAAGCGCCACCCGCGACTTCTTGTTCGGCGCACTGGCCGGTTTGCCGGTGACGACGCTGGTCTGGGTGTTCAATCTCTGGATCTTCCCCGAGGACGGGATCGGCTTCCTGCCGCTGCTCGCCTACGTCACGATGTTGGCCGCCATTGTCTCGGCGATCGTGTCGGTGTTCTCGGAAAAGATGGCGAGCGGTCTCGCGGCAAATTCGGCAACGGCGCCCGCCGTGGTTCCGGAAAGGCCGCCGCTGCTCGACAGGATGCCACCGGCATTGCGCGGCAGGCTCCGATACCTCTCCATGCAGGATCACTATGTCGAGGTCGTCACCGACAAGGGCTCGCATCTCGTGCTGATGCGGCTTTCGGACGCCATCGCCGAAACCGCTGGGATCGACGGCGTGCAGATCCACCGCTCGCACTGGGTGGCAAGGGAGGCTGTCACCGGCTCTGGGCGCCAGGGCGATCGGATCGTGTTGCAACTCGCCGGCGGAGCCGAACTGCCGGTCAGCCGCTCGAAGCTGCGCGAGGTCCGCGAAGCCGGATTGCTCTGAGGCCTCAGGCCGCCCGTTCGATGCGGATCACCTGCGGCTTGTCGAGCAGGTGCTTGTCCTTCTCCATGCCCTCGACCGCCTTTCGGACGGCCGCTTCGGTCGTTTCGTGCGTAACCAGGATGACCGTCTTGCGATCGGAGGAATCCTCGCCACTGGCGTGCTGCACGATCGATTCCAGCGAGATGTCGTTGTCGGCCATGCGCTTGGCGATCGCCGCGAACACGCCGGTCCGGTCGTGCACAGTCAGGCGGATGAAGTAGCCGCCGGCATGGGCGCGCATGCGCGCCTTGCGGTAGGGCGCGAGTTCCTTCGCCGGACGGCCGAAGACGGGACCGTGCTGGAAACCAGGTCGGCTCTTGGCGATGTCGGCGATGTCGCCGATCACGGCCGATGCCGTTGCGTTGCCGCCCGCGCCGGGTCCCGAAAGCAGGAGTTCGCCCAAAATGTCGGTCTCGATCGCGACCGCGTTGGTGACGCCATGGACCTGCGCGATCACCGAGGCGGTCGGAACCATCGTGGGATGCACGCGCTGCTCGATGCCGCTGTCGGTCCGCTGCGCCACGCCGAGAAGCTTGATCCGGTAGCCGAGTTCCCCGGCGGCGCGGATGTCGGCTTGCGTGATGTTGGAAATCCCTTCCATGTAGATCGCCGAGGGAGAGATCTTTGTGCCGAAGGCCAGGCTCGTCAGGATCGACAGCTTGTGGGCGGTGTCGTGGCCCTCGATGTCGAAGGTCGGGTCGGCTTCGGCGTAGCCCAGCCGCTGGGCGTCGGCCAGGCAGTCGGCGAAGGATATGCCTTCCTGCTCCATGCGCGTCAGGATATAGTTGCAGGTGCCGTTGAGGATGCCGAACACGCGGGTGATCGCATTGCCCGCCAGCGCCTCGCGCATCGTCTTGATCACCGGGATCCCGCCGGCCACCGCCGCCTCGTAGTTCAGGAGCACGCCCTTCTTCTCGGCGATTTCGGCAAGCGCAAGTCCGCTGGCTGCAAGCAACGCCTTGTTGGCGGTAACGACGTGACGGCCGGCTTCCAGCGCCGCCTTCACGCTCGCCTTGGCCGCCCCCTCCTCACCGCCGATCAGTTCGACGAAGACGTCGATGTCGCCCTTGCGGGCAAGCTCCACCGGGTCGTCGAACCATGCGATGCCGTCAAGCGTTATGCCGCGGTCCCGGGCGCGGTTGCGGGCCGAAACGGCCGTCACAGTGACGGCGCGGCCGCACTGGCGGGTGAGTTCGGCGGATTTCTCCGCCAGTATCCGCACGACCGACGCGCCGACCGTCCCCAAGCCGGCGATCCCCACACGCAATGCTTCGCCCATGGTTCCGGACCCCTCCTGAACGCTGATGGAAATTTCGATGGCTCAGCGATGCGCGCTGAGCGGAATGACGTTGTCGAGCGTCTGGCTCGCGGTGGACAGGAAACGCTTGATATTCCGCGCCGCCTGGCGAATGCGGTGCTCGTTCTCGACCAGCGCGAGGCGTACGAAATCGTCGCCATGCTCGCCGAAGCCGATACCGGGCGCCACCGCCACGTCCGCCTTCTCGACCAGGAGCTTGGAAAACTCCAGCGAGCCGATGGACTTGAACGGGTGTGGAATGGGCGCCCAGGCGAACATCGTCGCCGCCGGTGCCGGAATCTCCCAGCCAGCACGCCCGAAGGTGTCGACCATCACGTCGCGACGCTTGCGATAGACCTCGCGCACGTCCTCGATCTCGGTTCCGTCGCCGTTCAGGGCAGCCGTTGCCGCAACTTGGATGGGCGTGAAGGCGCCGTAATCGAGATAGGACTTTACCCTCGTCAGTGCCGAAATCAGGCGCTCGTTGCCGACGGCGAAGCCCATGCGCCAGCCGGGCATGGAGAACGTCTTCGACATGGAGGTGAACTCCACCGCGACGTCCATCGCGCCGGGCACCTGCAGCACTGAGGGCGGCGGATTGCCGTCGAAGAAAATCTCGGCATAGGCGAGATCGGACAGGATGATGATGTCGTTGCGGCGCGCATAGGCCACGACGTCCTTGTAGAAATCGAGCGTGGCGACATGCGCGGTCGGGTTGGACGGATAGTTCAGGATCAGCGCGAGCGGCTTGGGGATCGAATGCTTCACAGCCCGCTCCAGCGCCGGGATGAAGCTGTCGTCCGGCTGGGCCTGGATCGAGCGGATCACGCCGCCCGACATGATGAACCCGAAGGCGTGGATCGGGTAGGTCGGGTTGGGGCACAGCACCACGTCGCCGGGCGCGGTGATCGCCTGCGCCATGTTGGCGAAGCCTTCCTTTGAACCGAGCGTCGCCACTACCTGCCGCTCGGGATCGAGCTTCACGCCGAATCGCCGCGCATAGTAGTTCGCCTGCGCCCGCCGCAGTCCGGGGATGCCGCGCGAGGACGAATAGCGGTGGGTGCGCGGGTCGCGCACGACGTCGCACAGCTTGTCCACGATGGATTTCGGCGTTGGAAGATCGGGATTGCCCATGCCGAGATCGATGATGTCGGCGCCTTGCGATCGGGCGGTGGCCTTGAGCCGGTTCACCTGCTCGAAGACGTAGGGCGGCAGCCTGCGGGTCTTGTGGAATTCTTCCATGATGGTTCCGGCGGGATCAGGGGGCGGAAATTCGCGGCGATATACACCCATTCGCCGGGAGGGTCGATAGCGTCACTCGCCCTCGATCTCCTTCAGGGCGTCGGCGCCGTGGGTGGCTCCGAGCTTTCGAAGCTCGTCCATGTCCTTCTTCCCCACCGTGGAGCGGTCGAGATCCTTGCCCTGGTCGCGTGCCGCCGACTTCAGGTCGCGTTCCGCCCGCTTTGCCTCGCTGCTGCCGAGCTGTTCGGCGGCGCTGCGGCGGGGAATGTTGAGGTTGGGATACTGGCCAGTGTTCGCCGGAGCCGAGGGTCCCATGCCGACGACGCCGGTCGCCGTCCGGGCCGGTGGCACGGCCGGAGCCTGAGCCGCTACCGGACTGGCGGCTGAGGGTTCCGTCGATGCGGCGGGCTGCGATGAGGGCGTGGCGGGTGCGGGAAGGGGCGCGGCGGATCCAGACGCAACGGGTTCGCTGGATGCCAGCGCCGCCGACGGTACGGCTTCCTCGATGGAGACGCTCGCGCAGCCCGGAAGCAGAAGCGAAAAAGCAAGAAACGCGCCGGATGCGACGATTCGACCGGCGCCGGGCAGGCAAAAACGATATCGAGGACGCCTAAGGGACATATTGTCTTCCCGACCACACGTTAGGGAAGCCGGAGACCGGCGGCCCCCAGGGAGTTGGACCCGTATGGTCGTCACATGATATTGTGTCAAGAAAGCGCCTGCCCGGAGGAGATGCAACCGAAATGACCCGCCCTGAGGACAACAAGGATTCGTCCCGGCAAGCATCTTCCGCCGAACAATACATCATCAAGGATCCCGAACTTTTCGCACGTAATCTGGCGCGCATGATCGAGAACGCCGGCAAGGCCGCCTCCGCCTGGGTGACGCCGCGCGAACGCGGCGAGGTGCGTGACAGCATGGCCGAGCCGATGGCCGACATGGTCAAGACCTTTTCCAAGGTCAGCGAGTACTGGCTGTCCGACCCCTCCCGCGCTCTGGAGGCCCAGACGAAGCTGTTTTCGAGCTACATGACCATCTGGGCCAACGCGGTGAGAAAGTTGAGTGGCGAGGACGTCCCCTCCCCGGCCGAGCCGGAAAAAGGTGACAAGCGCTTCCAGGACCCGGAGTGGAGCACGCATGCCTTCTTCGATTTCCTGAAGCAGGTCTACATCGTGACCACGCGCTGGGCCAACGACCTCGTGCAGAACGCGGAAGGCCTCGACGAGCACACCCGCCACAAGGCGAATTTCTACGTCAGGCAGGTCTCGCAGGCGATATCTCCCTCGAACTTCATCCTCACCAACCCGGAACTCTTCCGCGAGACGGTTTCCAGCCACGGCGAGAACCTCGTGAAGGGCATGCAAATGCTGGCCGAGGACATCGCGGCCGGAAAGGGCGAACTGAAGCTGCGTCAGGCCGACTACACCAAGTTCGCGGTCGGCAAGAACATCGCCACCACGCCGGGCAAGGTGATCGCCCGCAGCGAGCTCGCCGAAATCATCCAATACGAGCCGTCGACCAAGAAGGTGCTGAAGCGGCCCCTGCTGATTTGCCCGCCATGGATCAACAAGTACTACATCCTCGACCTCAACCCGCAGAAATCCTTCATCGCCTGGGCGGTCGAACAAGGGCACACTGTCTTCGTCATCTCCTGGGTCAACCCGGACGAACGCCACGGTTTCAAGGACTGGGAGGCCTATATCGACGAGGGCTTGAAGTTCGCACTCGAGACGATCGAGAAGGCGACCGGCGAGCGGAACGTCAACGCCATCGGCTATTGCGTCGGCGGCACGCTTCTGGCGGCGGCACTCGCGCTGATGGCTAAGGAGGGCGACGACCGGATCCGTTCGGCGACCTTCTTCACCACCCAGGTGGATTTCACCCATGCCGGCGACCTCAAGGTCTTCGTCGACGAGGAGCAGGTCGCGGCGCTGGAAAAAGCGATGAAGGAGAAAGGCTACCTCGACGGCACGCGGATGGCGACGGCCTTCAACATGCTGCGCGCGGGCGACCTCATCTGGCCGTACGTGGTCAGCAACTATGTGCGCGGCAAGGAACCGATGCCGTTCGACCTGCTCTACTGGAACGCCGATTCGACCCGCATGGCGGCGGCGAATCATTCCTTCTACCTGCGCAACTGCTACATGAACAACGCGCTGTCGCAGGGAACGATGATGCTGGCCGGCAAGAAGGTGGCACTGAGCGACATCACGATTCCCGTATACAATCTCGCGGCTCGGGAGGATCACATCGCCCCTGCCCGCTCGGTCTTCACCGGCTGCTCCTTCTTCGGCGGCGAAGTCGAATACGTCATGGCGGGATCCGGCCACATCGCCGGCGTGGTGAACCCGCCGGCGATGAAGAAGTACCAGTACTGGACCGGCGGCAAGCCGGTCGGCGATTTCGATGCCTGGGTGACGGCGGCGAAGGAAAATCCGGGCTCGTGGTGGCCGCACTGGCAGGAATGGGTCGCCCGGCAGGACGACAAGCGCGTCGCCGCGCGCAAGACGGGCGCGCGCGGGTTACAAGTTCTGGGCGAGGCGCCCGGCACCTACGTGGCGGTTCGCGTCTGATCTGTAATGCGGTGTAACTGTCTGTGATCCATGCGGAGGTGCCATCGCGCACGTTTCGCCTGTATGTATCTTGCGTCGATTTCGGCAACTCCTCGTTAACGTTTCCTTGATTGACGGAGGCCGGTTCGCTGCGGCAAGGATCTCGATTCGAAGGTCCGGCTGAATTCATTCTTCCCGGATGTCCGGGGTGCAGGACGTTTCCGATGGAAGCGCCAAGGGGGTCACGCTTGAGATCAGTCGCAACGCTTCTCGCGGGCGCGAAGCTTCGATCAGCCTCCTGCGCGCTGGGCGCCGCTTTCCTGGCTGCTTGCACAGTCACCTCCGGCCCTAGCCTTGATGTCGCCGCGCCGGGATATGCTGGCGGAGCACCCTCGCTCGCAGGCGTCCTGACCCAGGCCGAGGCGCAGCTCTCCGCCGATGCAGCGGCTGACGCCGTGGCGGAAGGCGATGCGGCGGACACCACCGCAGTCGCCCAGGGGAACGGGGATGCGGAAGCGCCTGCCCTGCCCGATCAGGTCGCGTCCGTCCCCGAGGTCAAGCCCGGCGAGGCTGCGGCCGGTAAGGCTTCGGCGACGCCGGCCGGCAAGAAGCCGGTCGAGCTTGCCCTGGCCGCCGCGCCGGCATCAGGCGCTGCCGAGCCGCAAGCCCCCGCGCCCGAAATCAAGCCCACCGCCTTCATCGAAAACGGCCCCGGCCCGGCGCCCGCGCAGCCGCAGAAGAAGCGCGGCTTCTTCACCTCGCTCTTCTCGAGCGAGTCCCAGGCAGCGAAATCGGCCAGCCCCATCGTCGAGTTGAAACAGGCGCCGAAAGCGGAAACGAAACCCGCCGCGGAAAAACCCATCATTGCGCTGGCCTCCACCGGCGGCACGGCAGAGGCCGCCCGACCGGTGTTCTCCGGAGATGCGCTGCCCGGTGTCCGGCAGGACTCGCTCTTCGAGATCACCCGCAAATCCGGCATGGACGACATCTCGGACATCGACCTGCACGAGGAGGATGGCCCCGTCCAGATCGCATCGGCCGCCGGCCTGGCACGACTCGCGCCCAACGGCCTGATCAAGCAGACGGAGGGCGTGGACGTCGCCTGCCTCAAGCCTTCGCTGGTGCGTGTGCTCAAGACGGTCGAGCAGCGTTTCGGCAAGCGCATGATCGTCACCTCGGGCTACCGCAGCCCGGAGCGCAACCGGCGTGCACGCGGCGCGAAGAACTCGCTCCACATGTACTGCGCCGCCGCGGACGTTCAGGTACCCGGCGTGAGCAAGTGGGAACTGGCCAAGTTCGTGCGCTCCATGCCCGGCCGCGGCGGGGTCGGAACCTACTGCCACACCAACTCGGTCCACATAGACGTCGGTCCGGAGCGCGACTGGAACTGGCGCTGCCGGCGCCGCAAGTAAAATTCTCGTTGCGACGCGACGTAGCGGGTTGCCCCCTCGCGGGAAGCTGACTATAAGGCCGCACGTTCTGCCAAGCGCCCATCGTCTAGCGGTCTAGGACGCCGCCCTTTCACGGCGGAAACAGGGGTTCGATTCCCCTTGGGCGTACCAGGCAGCTTCTTCCACCGAATGTTTTCAATGGCCTGCAAGCCATTCCGTCTATGGGCCATAGCCCGTCGGACGGCTTCTCACCGCTTGTGCGCTGCCAGCCAGTGCAAACAGTTCGGGACACCGCTGCGCGGTGGTAAGCAGCAAATCCATGGCAAGCTGCGCTCGGCGCCCGCTCGGCCTCCGAGAATAAAAGAGCACGCTCCATATCTACGCTCGTTCCAGGTCGAACAAGATCTGTTTCGGCGGGACCAATATCTCCTGTCGTCGCCGCCCGCCGCAAAACCGCATTCGCGAATACTGGTCGCGCCCCCCTGCATCTCGCAAGAGTCACGGTTGACAGATCGGACGAACAATCTCTAAGCTTAATTATCGAGACGCCGTCTCTCATATCGAGACGATCGGAGGCTAACGATTGGACCGGGCCTACAACGACCTAAAATCCGTCTCCCGTGCCGCGGAAGTGCTCACGGCCTTCCTCAAGGCCGAGGAATGGTCGATTTCCGGCCTCGCGCGCGAACTGTCCCTGCATAAGAGTGTTACCCACCGCCTCGTCTCGACCCTGACGACGTCCGGGCTTCTGATCTGCGACGCACGCAGCGGGCTCTACAGGCTCGGACCGATCATGGCTCAGCTCGGCAACCAGGTTGAGCGCAACGGGCTGCTCCACCGCTTCGCGCGCCCCTTCATGGTGGACCTTGCGCGGCTGTCGGGAGAGACGGTGTCGATCCAGGTCGTGCAGGGCGATCACGGTCTCTGCGTGGACGTGGTGGAAAGCCAGCACGCGATGCGGCTGACCATCTCTCCCGGCCAGTCCTTCCCGCTGCACGCGGGCTGCGCGGGCAAGGTCATGCTCGCCTTCCAGGCTCCGGCCGTGATCGACCGGCTGCTGTCGCACACCCCGCTCCAGCGCTACACCGATGCCACCATCACGGATCCAGAGGCGTTGCGCGCCGACCTTGCCAGCATCAGGGAACGCGGCTTCGGCTTCAGCGACAGCGAGATCACACCCGGCGCCCGGTCGATCGGTGCTCCGATCTTCGCCGCGAACGGCATCGTGGCCGGTAGCCTCGTCATCTCCGGTCCGGGCATGCGTCTCTCGAACGAGCGGATGAACCAACTCGCGATACCCACGGCACAAGCAGCGGCAGGCCTTTCGGCCGCGCTGGGGTACACGCCACAACCGGTGGAAGGGGGGGCCTCGGATGCTCTTCAACAGAAAGCGGGCTGAAGCCCTGATCGAGGCGCAAGGCCTCGACGCGGTCGTCGCGTCGTCGGCGGAGAACGTCCTCTACATGACGGGCTTCGAATGCACGACGCACTGGATCAACAAGGGTTTCCAGCAATACGCGCTGTTCTCGCCCGGCCACAGCCCCGACGCCTCGCTGATCGCGCCGGGGCTCGAAATCGACTCGCTGGTGGAAGGCGATCTCTGGGTCGAGGACGTCTACGTGTTCAGCCCGTTCCTGCGTGGCCGCGCGTCGGATCCCGCGCTGATGGACGAGATCGGCCGCAAGGGGGCCGCGCTGGTCGCCCGGGCGCCGTCCGTCGGCACAGCCGTGGACGGCCTCGTCGCTGCCATCGAGGCGCGGGGACTGCAGGCCGGACGCGTTGGAATTGACGAGAGCGGTGTTTCGATACAGGCGCTCGAAGAACTCCGCAAACGCCTGCCGAACCTGAAGATTTCCTACGCGGCGAACCTTCTGTGGGAAATCCGCATGGTTAAGACAACCGAGGAGATCGAGCGTATCGAGCGATCGACGCGTGTCTCGGAGGATGCGATCCGCGCCGCCTATTCCACCATTCGACCAGGCGTGACCGAAGGCCAGATCATCGACGCCTACCATCGCGAACTCGCGGACGCGGGCGCCAGGCCGACCTTCTGCGTCGTCGGGTCGGGCAGCCGCTCCTCGTACCCGCATTCGCTTCGCTCCGACCGCGCGATCGAGACTGGCGACATTGTCCGCTACGACGTGGGCTGCACTTGGAGATACTACCACTCCGACCATGCGCGCGCGATCATCCTCGGCCAGCCCACGGACGAACAGCGCCGCGTCTGGGAGGCTCTGGCCCAGGGCGTCGACGACGCGGTTTCGGCGGTAAAGCCCGGCGCCACCGCGGCCGATCTCTTCAACGTGGCAATGGCGCCGGCCCGCCGCCTGGGCCTGGACAATTTCGACCGCTTCCACTGCGGCCACGGCATCGGGATCAGCGTCTACGATCCGCCGATCGTCACCGCGTCCGACCCGACCAAGTCCGCTTTCCTGATGCCCGAGATCAAGGAGGGGCTCGAGGTCGGAATGGTCCTCAACATCGAGGTCGGCTATTACGTCCAGGGCGTCATGGGGTTCCTTTGCGAGGACACCATGGTCGTGACGCAGCAAGGCTCCCGCCTCTTCACGCGCAACAGCAAGTCGCTCGACCTGCAGACCTTCGTGGAGCGCTGAGGCGCGATGGACCGGAGGCCGCTCCTATCCGCCTTGAGCTTCCTCGCGCTGCCGAACGCGTGGCTGTTCGCCTTCTTCGTGCTGCCGATGGCCACGATGGTGCTGTACAGCTTCTGGCAGGTGATCGACTACGAGATCGTCGCCGACTTCACCTTCCGCAACTATCAGCGCCTGACGCAGAACCTCTACGTCACCGTCTTCTGGCGGACGGTGAAGATCTCGATCTACGTCACCGCACTTTCCCTGCTGATCGGATATCCGGTCGCCTACTATCTCGCCCGTCGCGTCAAGCGCTTCCGGCTGACGATGCTCATGCTCATCATCCTGCCGCTGTGGACGAGCTATCTCGTGCGAACCTACGCCTGGATGCTGCTGCTCGGGACCAACGGCGTCATCAACAAGGCACTGCTCGCGGTGGGCATCGTGGATGAGCCGGTCAGTTGGCTCCTCTACAGCGACTTTGCGGTGACCGTGGCGCTGGTTCACATCTATATGCCCTTCCTGATCCTGCCGCTCTACGCGGTCATGGAAAAGCTCGACGGTTCGCTGTTCGAGGCGGCGCGCGATCTCGGCGGCGGCCGGCTTCGAACGTTCCTCTACGTGACGCTGCCCCTCAGCCTGCCGGGCGTGGCAACCGGATGCATCTTCGTGTTCATCCCCTCGATGGGTTCCTTCGTCACCCCCGAGCTGCTCGGCGGCACCCGGAGCATCCTCATCGGAAGCATCATCGCGCAGCAGTTCGGCGTCACATACGACTATCCGTTCGGCTCGGCGCTGGCGCTGGCTGTCATGGCGGCCATCCTGGCGTTTGCCGCCGTCGCGTTACGCTACGGACGACCGAGGGGCGTGCGATGAACGCGTCCGGCTCCAGGCCTGCCGATGTCGCCGGCTATCTCTTCGCCGCCTGGTTCTGGCTGGTGCTCGCCTTCCTGTTCGCGCCGCTGGTCGTCGTGGTGGTGTTTTCCTTCAACGCTTCCGAAATCAGCACGCTGCCGTTCGCCGGCTTCACCCTGCGCTGGTACCAGCAGATGCTGGCAAACGAGGACCTGCGGACGTCGCTGGCCAACAGTCTCATCGTCTCCGGATTCACGGTTGTCATCTCCACGACGCTCGGGGTAACCGCGGCATACGGCATCCATCGCTACGCCAGCGGGATGCGAACGGTGCTGAATTCGGCGGCGATCATGCCGATCATGGTGCCGCGCCTCATTCTCGGCATCGCGCTCCTGACCTTCTTCAATCTGTTCCAGGCAAATCTGTCGCTGGCGACCGTCGTCCTGGGCCACGTGGTGTTCTCGCTCCCCTATGTCGTCCTGATCGTTTCGGCACGCCTGGTCGGGTTCAATCCGGCGCTGGAGGAGGCAGCGCGCGACCTCGGAGCGGGAACCTTCACCGTGTTTTGGCGCATCGTGCTGCCCCTATTGCGACCCGCGATCCTGGGAGGCGCGCTGCTTTCGTTCACCCTCTCGTTCGACGAGGTGGTCGTGACGTTCTTCACCACCGGCACGGACAACACGCTGCCGATGATGATCTGGTCGATGCTCCGCTTCGGGATCACGCCGGAGATCAACGCTGTCGCAACCTTCACCATCATCGTCAGCGGCCTCGCGGCCGTTACCGCAGAATTCATGATTCGCCGTTCGCAAAAAGCAGGCGGCGTCTGAGCGAAGAGAGCTCAAACCAGAGGGAGCATGTGACTATGACGCATAGACCAACATTCAACATCCTCGCACCATCCAACATAAGCCGACGCGGCCTGCTCAAAGCGATGGGGCCGCCGGGGCTCGGCGGCGTCGCACTCGCCGGCGGACTGCGGCCGTCCTTCGCGCAGGACAAGACGCTGAACTACTTCACCTGGTCGGCCTGGGGCGACAAGCAGTTCGTCGCCGACGCCAAGGAGAACGCCGGCCTCGATCTGAAGACGACCTTCTATTCGAGTTCCGACGAGATGATGGCCAAGCTGCGCGGCGGCGGCACGCGTCTCTACGACATGATCGTGCCGGTGCAGAACTACGTGCACCTTGCCGCCAAGGCCGGGCTCATCGAGCCGATGGATCCAGCCAACCTGCCGAACGCAAGTCTGGTGTTCCCGGAGTTCCAGGGCACCGAGGACTGGAGCTACGAAGGCAAGCTCTACGGCGTTCCCTTCGTCTGGGGAGCCAATGCCATCGCCTTCAACCGCAAGGAGACCGGCGACGTCACCTCGATGGATCCGCTGTTCGATCCGAAATACGCGGGCAAGATCGCCATGCGCGACGAGCCTGAAGACTCGCTGGCGGTCGGCGCTATGCGCCTCGGCATCGAGAAGCCGTTCCAGATGGGCGAGGCAGAGCTTCAGGAGGTCAAGAAGCTCCTCATCTCGCAGAAGCCGCTCGTGCGCTCCTACTGGCGCGATTTCGCCGACGTGCGCAACATGCTGGCGTCCGGAGAGGTGGTGGTGGCCTGGACCTTCCTGGCCGTCATCGCGCCCCTTCGCGAAGCCGGCATCGACGCCGGCTGGGTCTGGCCAAAGGAAGGTGCGGTCGGCTGGAACGAGGCGGTCACCCCGGTCAAGGGCACCCAGAACCTCGCGCTCGTCGAGCAGTATGCAAACCACACGCTTTCTGCGGAGTTCGGAGAAATGATGGCTCGCACGACACGCTACGCGCCGGCCTCGAAGGCGGCCGTCGACAAGCTCGAGCCCGAAATGGTCAAGGATCTGGGCATCGACACGAGCACGATCAGCCGTCTCGTGTTCAAGCAGGTGCCGCCGGACAAAGCGCGGTGGAACGAGATCTGGAACGAGGTCAAGGCCGCCTGATCGGCAGCCTGCCGGCGCCGCGCGGTCTTTGGCCACGCGGCGCCGATATCGATACAGCGGAACGGGAAAGCCTTCATGACCGATATCGACGTCAGACTCCGCGGAGTGACCAAGCGCTTCGCCGACTTCGTGGCGGTCGATGCCATCGATCTCGACATCAGGCATGGCCGTTTCGTGACCCTGCTCGGTCCTAGCGGTTGCGGAAAGACCACCACTCTGCGGATGATCGGCGGTTTCGAGCATCCAGACGCAGGCGACATCCAGGTTGGGGGCGAACCGGTCACAGGCTCCTCCTCCCGCCACCACACTCGGATGGTTTTCCAGAGCTATGCGCTCTTTCCGCACATGAAGGTTTCCGAAAACATCGCGTTCGGACTGCGCATGGCGCGAATGCCGAACGAGGCGATCCGCCGCAGCTGCGCGGAGATCATCGAGATGCTCGGCCTCGCCGGTCAGGAAGACAAGTATCCCAACCAGTTGAGCGGCGGACAGCAGCAGCGCGTCGCGCTGGCGCGCGCCCTGGTGACGCGGCCCCGGGTTCTCCTGCTGGACGAACCGCTCGGTGCCCTCGATCTCAAGATGCGCAAGCGGATGCAGATCGAGTTGAAGAACCTCCAAAGGGAAGTCGGAATCACCTTCATCTACGTCACCCACGACCAGGAAGAGGCGATGAACCTGTCGGACGAGATCGTCGTGATGGATCGGGGCAGGATCGTGCAGTCGGGCACTCCGGAACAGATATACGGTTCGCCTGCCACGCCGTACGTCGCCGACTTCATCGGCGAGACGAACCTCGTCGAAGCCGTGATCGCTTCGCGCCGCGACGGAAGGATCGTCACCAGCTCCGCTCTGGGGGAAATCGTTGCGAGACCCGCAGTCGGCCTCGAAGCCCGCGACGGCGACCCCGTGGTGGTCGCCATCCGGCCGGAGAACCTGGCCCTGGGCGAAGGCGCCGAAGGCCTTTCGAACCAGACGAGGGGTACCATCAGGCAGATTTCGTTCCTGGGCGCGGTGACGCGCGTGATCGTCGATTGCGGCGGCCTGCCGCTTTCCATCGACCACAGAGGCCGGCTGGCCGCTTCGGCCGGCGACCTCGTTCCGGTCGGTTTTTCCGGCGACGACGTCGTGGTCATGGCCCCTCAGGTGTGAGCCTCACGCCTGCACAGCAGAAAGGACCATTCCATGACATTCACGATCGTCGGCCGTTGCGCGCGGACCGGTCACCTTGGCGTCTGCATGGCGACGAGTTCGCCCGCGGTCGGCAATCGCTGCGCCTTCGTCTCGCGCGATGGCGCGGTGGGGTTCCAGGCGATCGCGGAACCGCGACTGGGAGCTGCAACGCTGCGTCTCATCGAAGCGCGCAACTCGCCGCGCGCGGCGATCGATCTCATCGGCCAGGCCGACGATTGGCCCGAACACCGCCAGATCGGGATCGTCGATGCCGACGGTCGCGCTGCCGCGTTCACCGGCTCGAACAACATGGAGTGGGCAGGCCATCGCATCGGACCTGGCTATGTGGCGATGGGCAATCTCCTCGCAAGCGCCAAGGTCGTCGAAGCGATCGAGACCGCTTTCAGGGACAGCGAGGATGAAATCCTCGAAGAGCGGCTGGTTCGCGCCATCGAGGCCGGCCGTGACGCGGGTGGGCAGGAGGAAGGGCAATTGTCGGCCTCCATCCTGAGCTTCGGCCCAGAGACCTTCGCGCGCTGCGATCTGCGCGTCGACCATTCTCCGGAACCCGTAGCGGAATTGCGCCGCATTTTCGACTGGTACCGTCCGCTGATCCCCTACTTCCTCGCCCGGACCGCCGATCCGAACCAGCTCAGGCACAAGGACTGGCTGAAGCGACAAGGCATCATCCGGGACGAATGACCGGCGCCTAATACGCCCTCCCCGCAATCGTTCACAATGCAGAGCACCATGGAATCGCCACGAAAGACCGAAGAGACACGGCCCTCGCGACTGCGCATCGGCGTCGATGTCGGCGGCACGTTCACCGACCTTGTCGCGGTCATGCAGGATGGTCGCTCGGAGGTCTTCAAGGTGCCATCGTCACCCGCCGACCCGAGCGCGGGCGTGATCGAGGCGGTCAAAGCAGCTGCCATCGGGCTCGGTCTCGGCGTTCCCGAGCTTCTGGCACGCTGCGACGCCTTTGTGCACGGATCGACCATCGCCACCAACACCGTGCTGGAGCGCAAGGGTGCGCGGGTCGGCATGCTGACCACCGCCGGCTTTCGCGATTCGATCGCGATCCGGCGGGGGCTTAGGACCAATCCCTGGGACCACCGCACGCCTTTTGCCGAGCCGCTCGTTCCACGCCATCTCCGGCTCGGGGTGCGCGGACGTCTCGACGTGGAAGGACAGGAGATCGAGGCGCTGGAAGAGGCCGACATCGAGGCGGCGCTGGCGACGTTCGACGGTTACGGCGTCGAAGCGATCGCAGTCTGCTTCATGAACGCCTATGTGGATCCCCGTCACGAGCAGGCGGCTGAACGCGCGATCCGTAGTCTCGGCTGCGAGTTGCCGGTTTCCCTATCTTCGGCGCTGGCGCCGATCATGGGCGAATACGAGCGCGGCTCCACGACCGTCATCGACGCGCACATCCGTGCGCGCGTCGTCAGCTATCTGAAGGCGCTCGAGGAGAGGCTGCGCGCACTCGGCTTGTCGCAGGACATCCTGATCGTGCAGAGCAACGGCGGCGCTGTCTCGGTGGACCGCGTGGCGCGCGCTCCTGTCGGGATCTGCCTTTCCGGCCCGGCCGCGGGCGTTGGAGCCATGCGCTACTTCGGCAAGATGTGCGGCACCGACGACCTCATAACCATGGAGATCGGCGGCACCAGCTGTGACGTCACCATGATGAGCGGCGGGCGGGCGCAACTCGTCGATCTGTACGAGATCGGCGGCTTTCACGTTGCCCAGCCGGCGGTCGAAATTCATACCGTCGGCGCCGGTGGCGGGACGATCGCCCGCGTCGATGATGCCGGGCTGCTCATCTGCGGACCGCAGGGGGCCGGCGCCGATCCGGGTCCAGCCGCCTACGGACGTGGCGGGAAAGACCCGACCACCACCGACGCCCTGGTGATCCTGGGGCGGATGCGGCCGGGGCCGATCGGCGACGGCGCCATCGAAATCGATGAGGAGCGCGCCCGTGCGGCCGTGGCCGAGAAAGTGGCCCGCCCCCTGGGCGTCTCCGAGGAAGAAGCCGCGGCCGGAATGATCCGCCTCCTGGAACAGAACCTCCTGCATGCGGTCGAGGAAATCAGCGTCAAACGCGGCGTCGACCCGGCCCGCTACACCCTGGTGGCAGCCGGCGGGGCGGGCCCTATGCATGGTGCAGCGGTCGGCCGGATGCTGGGTTGCACACGCGTCTACGTTCCCCGCCACGCCGGCGTGTTCTGCGCGCTCGGCATGCTCGACAGCGATCTGCGCCTGGACTTCATGCAGGTCACCGATGTCGAACTCGGCGATACGGGTGTCGCGGGCCTCGACGCCGCACTGGCGGAAATGGGCAAGGACGCGGCCGACGAAATCGCTGGCGAGGGCTACGAAGCCGACGCCGTGACCTACGAAGCCGAACTCGACTTGACCTACAAGGGCCAACTCCGGGCCCTGCGCGTGCCGTTTTCGCGCGGCGTCGACGCGGCAAGTGACATCAGATCGCGTTTCGAGGCCGAGCACCAGCGCACCTACGGCCACATCAAGCCGATCACGCCGATACGCATCGTCGGCCTGCGCCTGATCGCCACAATCCCGGCGATACGGCTGGCTGCCCCTCGCCCCCCCGCCGCCGATGGCCCAGCGAGAGCGGCGGGGTCGCGGCGCGTCTATGTCGATCGCACCGCTGGGTGGCTCGATGTGCCGGTCTATGACGGGGCGCAGTTGCGCCCCGGCCACAGGATGGACGGACCGCTCGTCATCCAGGAAGCGACCACCACCCTCTTCGCCGGCCGCGACGATGTCGTCAGCGTCGATCCATCCGGCAACTACCTCATCGAGATTGGCTAGAAACGACCATGACCGCCATCGATCCCGTCCGTCTCGCCCTCGTCCAGAACCGCCTCGACCACATCTGCAAGCAGATGGGCTGGGTGATGTCGCAGACCGCCCTGAGTCCGATCTTCAGCCAGGCGCACGATTTCACGTGCTACATCACCGACGCCAACGGCTTTATCATCAGCCAGGCCGACGGGTTGCCGGCACACGCGGCCGGGGGTGGCTTCGCCGCGCGCGCACTGATCGAATCCTTCGACGATATCGCCGAAGACGACGTTTTCCTGATGAACGACCCCTACGTGGCGGGCGGCAACCATCTGCCGGACTGGGTGGTCGCCACACCCGTTTTCGTGGACGGCCGGATGGTCGCCATCGCCTGCGACCGCGCGCACCAGTCCGACATCGGGGGCGGCGCGCCGGGCACCTACAACGGCGATGCGACGGAAATCTTCCACGAGGGCCTGAGGCTCCCCCCGGTCCGCCTGATCGAGCGCGGCGAGGTGCGGCGCGACCTTTGGAGGCTGCTGCTTCTGAACAGCCGCACGCCGGAGCTGCTCGATGGCGACCTTCAGGCCATGATCGGCGCCACGCGCATCGGCTGCGAGCGCATCCAGGCGATTGCCGCCGAACTCGGGTCGGATGGTCTGATCGACTGCTTCGCCGCGGTGCTGGATCACGCGGATGCGTCGTTCCGCAACGTAGTGGCCGCGCTGCCGGACGGCACGTATGAGGGCGAGGAATACACCGACAACGACTGCTTCACCGATGGTCACCACGCCATCCGCATCAAGCTCACCATCGAGGGAGACAATCTTCTCATCGACTTCACCGGCACCGATCCGCAGATGATCGGTTTCAAGAACAGCCCCATCGCCAACAGCCATTCGCTGACCTATGTCGGCCTCGCCTCGTTCCTTTGCGACGACGTCCCAATCAACGAGGGCACGTTCCGCTGCGCCAGGCTCATCCTTCCCGAGGGGACGCTGGTCAATCCGCGCGCGCCTGCCGCACAGACCATGAGCACCATGTACATGGGCCACGAGATCGTGCACGCGGTCTGGCAGGCTCTGGCCAAGGCCGCGCCCGAGAAGGCGTGCGCCGGATGGTCCAAGACCATCCACGGCATCTCCACCGGACTGAACCGCCAGGCCGAGCCCTATGTGATGTACCACTGGAATGCGCTGTCTGGCGCTGGCGCGGTGCGCGAGCGAGACGGTTTCGACCAGATCGGGCTCCTCGGCTCCCTCGGCGGCCTGACCATCCCGAACATCGAAGCCTATGAGCGGCTCTATCCGATCCGGGTCCATCGCTGTGAGATCCGCTGCGATTCGGGGGGGCCCGGCCTGAAGCGCGGCGGCGCGGGCGTTGCCTACGAAGCCGAAGTCATCGGTCAGGTGATCCACACGTTCCGCAGCGAGGGCCTGGGACATTCCGCAGGCTTCGGCGTCAATGGGGGCGGCGACGGCGACAACTGCCGGATCGCGGTCGTCCAGCCCGACGGTACACGCCCCCAATTGCCTCGCTATGGAAAGCTCACACTCGACAATCCCCGCTTCGAGATTTTGTCGGGCGGCGGCGGCGGCTTCGGCGACCCGTTCCAGCGCCCCCTCGCCGCGGTTATGACCGATGTCATGGGCGGCATCGTCAGCCGCGAGGCCGCGGAACAACTCTATGGTGTCGTAGTACGGCCGGACGGGGCTCTCGACGAAGCACTCACACTGGCGAGACGCGCCAAGCGCAGGGAGTTTCAGGATTCGCAGGAAGCGTAGATCGACGAGTATCTCGATCTGAAGATATGACCCTTGGCACGGCGCCGCTCGTGGCTGGTCACACAGCGGCCGAAGCCGGCGCATCCGTGCAAGCTCAGTACGAGAACACCTTCTGTTTGCCCTCGAACCCCTTGAACTCGACCTCTGCCGCGAGCCGCGGGACGGTGCAGAGATTGATGGCGATGTCCGACGATGCGACACGCCGGAGCGACAGGTCGGACGCGGCGGCGAGCAGCCTCGCGGCATAGTTCACGGGGCGGCCGATCGCCGTGAAGTCGAGGCGGTTCGCCCCGCCGATGTTGCCGTAGTGGAAGCGCCCGGCATGCAGGGCCGAGCGGAAGGCCAGGCTCTCTCCGAGCGGACTGGCCGCCAGTTTCGCCTCTCCCTCCATGATCGTCTCGCTCGCCGCCTTCACGGCTTGCTCGAGCGCCCGCGAGCCGTCGTAGGGGAAGATCGCGAAGAAACCGTCCCCGAGGAATTTGAGGATCTCGCCGCCGTGCGCCTCTACCGGAGGCACCATCAGGTCGAAGGCGTCGTTCAGCATCTCGACCACCTTCTGCCCGGAGATCCGGTTGGAGATTTCGGTGAAGCCGATGAGGTCCGTGAAGAGGATCGCCGCCTCGATTTCCGTTCCATCGCCTCTGTGGACGCGCCCGTTCAGGATCTGCTCGCCGCTTCCCCGGCCGACATAGGTCGAGAGGATGGATGCCGCGTTGAGCCTCAAGAGGTAGGCTTCGACGAGACGCGCCAGAGGCTGGCGGATGCGATCCAGCGCCGCGAGCTGGTGATCGGAGAAGCCGCGCGGGTGCCTGGTCGAGAACGTGGCGGCATGCGTCTCGCCCGTCGTGAAGATCAGCGGCTGCGCCAGATAGTCGGCGAAGCCTTCATCCCTCAGTTCGCCCAGGATGACGAATTCGTCGATTGCCGCGATGTCGGTCAGCCTGCGCCGGATCGTTACCTGCTGCGAGGTAACGGCCGGAAGCGGGTTCTTCAGGTACTGATCTTCCGAGAAGATGCTGAGGGCGCCTTCGCGCATCTGCACGCCCTCAGCGGCGGTCCAGAGAAAGCGCCGCGCGGCGACGTTCGGATGGAGCGTGTTGACGAAGAGGCCGAAGCGATCGAGCGGTATACCGGCAGTCACGAGACGATGGCAGAAATCGTTCACGAAAGCATCGGGGCTCGTGCTCGACCGCGCTCCGTCGACCATCCACGCGATCAGGCCCGTAATCCGCAGATCGTTCACCTCGTCGGATGCCGGAGCATCGACGCGTGTCTCTGGATGCGGCTTGACGATCATTCCAACGGTCCCGACCGGCTGAGGCTTATTTCAAGACGGAGCTAGGTCGAGGACGCTGCGCCCGCAAGAGCCGCGGAGCGACGCCTGGTATGCACACTGCGTCTATGTGATCATCCGGCGCAAGACGAACCACACCCGCGCAAGCTCGGGGCGGCGCGCCAGCGGAATCAGTTCGGCTTCGCCAGTCGATTGGAAACACAACCCTGGTTCGCAGGGTCGCCTGCCCCTCTCAGAACGGAATCTCGTCGTCCAGTTCGCGCGAGAAACCACCGCCACCGCCGCTGCTGCCGCCGCGCCCGCGATCGTCATCCATCGGTCCCGAAGAGCCGAAGTCGGAGCCCCGACCGCCGGAATAGCCGCCGCCCTGGCCTTCGCCCTGGCCGCGTGCATCCAGCATCTGCAGCTCGCCGCGGAACTTCTGCAGCACGACCTCGGTCGAGTAGCGATCCTGGCCCGACTGATCCTGCCACTTGCGCGTCTGGATCGATCCTTCCACGTAGACCTTCATGCCCTTCTTCAGGTACTGCTCGGCCACCTTGGCGAGGTTGTCGTTGAAGATGACGACCCGGTGCCACTCGGTCTTTTCCTTGCGCTCCCCGGAATTCTTGTCGCGCCAGGTTTCCGACGTCGCGACGCTGAGATTCACGATCGGATCGCCGGACGGCAGGCGCCGGACTTCGGGGTCCGCGCCCAGGTTGCCGACCAGAATGACCTTGTTGACGCTTCCTGCCATCTCACATCTCCACGCTTGTCCGGAATGGTCGCTTTTCAGCCTGTACCCGTTATAGCCCAAGCGGGCCGCCACCGCACGGGAGCGCGATGATTTACCGGACATGTCCACACGAGTTTCGTTCTTGATATGTTCCTATCACGCCTCCAGCTCGGACGCAATGTCGCCGCCGCCGGATGCTTGAAAACGGCTGCGGCTTGACAGGCCGGCATGACCGGACGCAAACATCGCATCGTCCATGAGGAGGTTCCGATGAGGAAAACCCTGGCACTGCTCGTGCTGACCCTGTTCTGCGCACCGGCATTTGCCGATGACCAGCGGGCACCGACCGATGACGCCCTGCCGGGCGTGACCACCGGCTCCATTTCGCCCGTCGCCGCGGAACCGCAGCCCGAGCCAGACGAAGCGCTGGCCGCGGGTAGCCAGCCCGGCAGCATCCGTGCGGGAAACTGGGACATCCGCATCTCGGGCAGCGTGTCCTACGAGATCGGCTTCGGCGATCGCAACGGATCCAGGAGGCGCTGAACGCGTTTTGCCGCGCCGCAGAGCCGTCCGACACCGTCGCCCTGTAAATCGTCCGCCGTGCTCCTCGACATTGCCCGTCGCCCGACGGGCAGAACTGGCTTCATAGAGACGAATGGCAACTCCATGGACCACGACATCACGCCCGACCGGCTTATCGACGCGAAGATATCAGAACTGGGTGGCTGGCGCGGCCAGACGCTCACCCGCGTCCGGCAACTCATCCGCCAGGCCGATCCCGCCATGGTCGAGACGGTGAAGTGGGTGAAGCCGACGAACCCCTCCGGCGTGCCGGTCTGGGAGCATGACGGCATCGTGTGCACGGGCGAGACCTACAAGGACAAGGTGAAGCTGACGTTTGCCAATGGCGCTGCGCTCGACGACCCGTCCGGCCTCTTCAACGCCAGCCTCGAAGGCAATGCGCGCAGAGCCATCGATCTCTTCGAGGGCGATACGGTGGACGCGGACGCCTTCGGCGCACTGATCCGTGCGGCGGTCGCCCGGAACGTGTCGGAGAAGGCACGGAAGAAGAAGTGACGCCTCAGCGGGGATCGCGGCTCAGCCGCTTCTCGGCGAGTTCGTCGAGGTAGGCCTGCCAGCGCGCCTCCTTCTCGTGGCCGAGCTGGTGAAGATAGGACCAAGTGAAGATGCCGGTGTCGTGGCCGTCGTCGAAGCCGATCCTGACCGCGTAATTGCCGACCGGCTCCAGCTTGCGGATCGCCACGTCGCGCTTGCCGGGTACAGTCACGCGCTGGTCGGGCGAATGGCCCTGCACCTCGGCCGATGGCGAGAGCACCCGCAGCATCTCGGCGGCAAGCTCGATCGGCGCATGGTCGGGGAAGCTCACCGTCAGCAGGCGGCGATCCTTCGAGACCCTCAGTTCCTTCGGTGCGTTCATGGGTCCCCTATAAGCACTGCGGGCAACGTTCCGGAAGGCCCCATCGTAGCGGCTTACCCGCAACTTCGACATTGGAAGGTTACAGAATCGATTCTATAAGCTTCCGCAGGGTGATCGTCGGAGGGGATCGAGATGAATGTGACGCGGCGTGACTTGCTGGCAGGCGGACTGGCGCTGGCGGCGACGACGGCGATGGGCGTTCCGGCCCGGGCTGCCGCGAAGAAATCCTGGTACGCCGGCACCGGCATCGACAATGGCGTCAGCTGGAAGCGCACCAATTTCGATGTCATCGATCCGATCTGGCACAAGCAGATCGTCAAGTACTTTTCCGCCGAACCGGCGGGCACGGTGGTCGTCGATACCCAGCACCATTTCCTCTATCTGATCGTCGAGAACCAGACGGCGGTGCGCTATGGCGTCGGCGTCGGCAAGGAGGGCTTCAAATGGTACGGGCGCGCCAACGTGGCGCGCAAGGCGCTGTGGCCGCGCTGGACCCCGCCGCCGGAGATGCACGAGCGCAAGCCCGGCCTGCCGCAGTTCATCGAGGGCGGCGCGCCGGACAATCCGCTCGGCCCGCGCGCGCTCTACCTCCATCGCGACGGGGCCGACACGGGCTACCGCTTCCACGGTACCGTCGAGCCATGGAGCATCGGCAAGGACGTCTCGTCCGGCTGTATCCGCATGTTCAACGAGGACGTGATGGACCTCTACCAGCGCTGCCCGGTCGGCACCGCGGTCCAGGTCCTGCCGCATATCGCCGACAACGCGCCGAAGAAGAGCTGAACCGACATGACCCTTTTCTTCGGAATGAGGCGCCGGCTCTTCGCCGCGCTCGCGTTCGCTCTGCTGGCCGGCTGCACCTCCACCACGGCCACGCTTGAACCGCCGGTGCCCGACGTCACCAACGCGCCGGCCGCCGGCTTCGCCAACGTCCAGCCGGGCAGCGAGGAGGATTTTATCCTCAACGTCGGCCGCCGGACCTACTTCGCGCAAGGATCGGCCGAACTCGACCAGACCGCCAGGGTGACGCTCGACAACCAGGCCGCCTGGCTGCAGAAGCATCCGCAATGGCTGGTCAAGCTACAGGGGTTCGCCGACGACCCCGGCGGCGATGCGGCCATGGTGGAGCTGTCGCGCCGCCGCGCCGAGGCAGTGATGAACTACCTCGCCGCCGCCGGCGTCGCCCGCGACCGCATGTGGGCCAAGGGATACGGGAAGGAGCGCGTGGTTCGCGACTGCGCCGACACCGCCTGCAAGGTGCAGAACCGCCGCGTCATATCCAACCTTCGCGAGGAGAAGGACGGCGCCGCCTGAGCGCGTCGCCTTCGCGCTGCAACCGCTTGATCGCGATCGGCGCCTTCCAGCCGGCTTTCGTGTTCGCCACAAGCGGATAGACACGCCCCCATTGCGGCGCCGGGCTGTTTCGCCGTCGCCGATCAGCCGTACCGCACCCTCGGCACCGGTTGGCGTATTTCGGCCCCGCCAGCGTCAACTGGCTTCCAGCTCGGCGACGCCGGACTGTTTACTCGAATTAAAACTATTGCGGAACAAGAATGGAACAGATAGGTTTGTTCCGGTTTTGTTTTTAGGCGTTCGATTCCCTGAGGGGTGCCAATATGCTCACGCGCAAGCAACACGAACTCCTGCTCTTCATCCATGAGCGGCTGAAGGAATCCGGTATTCCTCCGTCCTTCGACGAGATGAAGGAGGCGCTCGACCTGGCGTCTAAATCGGGCATCCATCGCCTGATAACAGCGCTCGAGGAGCGCGGCTTCATCCGGCGGCTGCCCAACCGGGCCCGCGCGCTGGAGGTCATCCGGCTGCCCGATTCCATCGCGCCGGGGCTGGGTGGACCGCGCAAGTTCTCCCCGAGCGTCATCGAGGGCAGCCTCGGAAAGCGCCCCGATCCGGCGCCCGCGCGCCAGGCGAGCAACGACGACGCGGCCGGCATCTCCATCCCCGTCATGGGCCGGATCGCCGCCGGTGTGCCGATCGACGCCATCCAGCACCAGACGCATTCGGTCGCGGTGCCGCCCGACATGCTCTCCGGCGGCGAACATTTCGCGCTCGAGGTCCGCGGCGATTCCATGATCGAAGCGGGCATACTCGACGGCGACACCGTCGTGATCCGCAGCACCTCCACCGCCAGTCCGGGCGAGATCGTCGTGGCCCTGGTCGACGACGAGGAAGCCACCCTCAAGCGGTTCCGCCGCAAGGGCGCCTCGATCGCGCTCGAAGCGGCCAATCCAGCCTACGAGACGCGCATCTTCGGGCCGGACCGGGTGAAGGTCCAAGGCCGTCTCGTCGGTCTGATCCGGCGCTACTAAACGCCAGACGTCTTCGGCGTTCGCATACGCCGCCTGATGCTTACCCTGCGCAATCAGTCCGCATCGCGCTTGTAGGGCGGCATTCCGCGGGCTTCGCGGGACCAACGCCGATGCTCGTGCCAGGGCCTGTAGGGTTCCCGGACGGCGAACCGTATCTCCGCAGGCCTTCCCTGCCCTGCCCCGGCGAAGCGGATTTCGGCGCTGCCGCGCCGCGCAAGGTCGCGCTTGGTGACCACGAGCAACTTCGCCGGGTCGCACGGGTTAACCGCCGTGGCATCGTCAATAACGAGGACGTCGGCAAAATCGCAGAATTGGCGCGCGTTCCCCTCCGCGGAAACGAACGCCACGATCGCACCGCCGCCGTGTCGCGCGATGCAACTTGTCTCGTCGCAAGCGAAAGCTCCGGGGACCAGCCCGTCCAGCATGGCGGCGGTCAGCGGTTCGGCGCTGACGACCGGCACAGCAACACCGTGCGTCATCGCCGCGTCCATCCAGATGCCAGTGACGAAGCGGTTGGGTCGCCTCTTGTTGACCGCCAGTTCCCCGGCCTCCGTCCGCATGGCGATCAAGTCTCCCTCCTCCGAGAGCAGGAGGTTCGGGAGATCCCGCGTCGCGATGAGCACTATACCGGCAACGAGCAACGGAACGGCGGCGAGACGAAGCCAGGTCGAAAGGACAGTCAAGAGGACGAGAGCAATGGTCATCGACAGCACCGCCGATAGCGGGATCGTGCCCACGGCATCGAAAGGCGTGCGTTCGGCGAGCCATCCCGCGATCGAGACCATGATCCCGATGCCCCACCCCATGATGTCGAGCGCGAAGCCTTCGAGGCCGAACGGCATAAGGATGCCAGCGAGAACCGCCGAGGGCATGATGACGAAGGATACGACGGGCATCGCGCCGAGGTTGGCGAGGAGGCCGAGTGGCGCCATGCGGTGGAAGTGCCAGACGCCGTACAGCGCCGTTGCCGTCCCCGCCACCAGCGAGGTCATCGCAATTCCGGCGCAATAGAGAAGCAGAAGCCGAAAGCCGCCTCCGACCAGCGAGCGTTGCCGCGGCTGTCCGCCCGTGAAACCGTTCAGCCGACGCTCCGACCACCAGGCATAGGCCGCGATGAGCGCAGCCGTGGCGGCGAACGACATCTGGAAGCTCGGCCCGACCACCTCATGCGGCGCTATCGCAATGACGACGAGCGCCGAGATGGCGAGATTGCGCATCGTGATCGCCGACCGGTCGAAGAGCAGCGCCACCAGCATCACGGCGATCATGACGAAGCTGCGCTGCGCCGCGACCGCCGCTCCGGAAATCAGCAGGTAATAGGACGCGGCCAGCAACGCGACGGCCGCCGCATACTTCTTCACGGGCAAGCGAGAGGCGAAGCCGGGAAACAGCGCGAAGACGAAGCGCAGTCCGAACATGACCGTGCCGGCGACGAGCGCCATGTGGAGACCCGAGATCGAAAGGACGTGCGCGAGGCCGGTCTTGCGCAGCGCCTCGTTGATCTCCTCGGGAATGCCGGCGCGCGTCCCGGCGATAAGCGCCGTCGCGATCTGTCCCTCCGGTCCTTCGATCCGGCTGGTGATGCGGCCCGCGATCGCCTGGCGCATGTCCGCGATCCGGGCCGAGAGTGCGGCGCGCCAGCCAGCTTCGGCGTCGAGCCGCGAGGGTCTGGGATCGGAAAGGAAGAACCCGGTCGCGCCGATGCCATCCATATAACTCTCGAAGGCGAAGTCGTAGCCGAATGGACGCGCGGGGCCCGAAGGCGGAAAGAGCCGTGCATAACCCGAAACGCCGTTTCCGGCATGGATTTCGGGCGGCAAGGACCGCGCGGAAAGCCGCACCCGGTCGGGCGCATGGCGGAGCACCGGCCGGTCGGTGGAATGAACGTCGATCGTCAGCCGCACCCGACCGCTCGCCTGTCGTTCGACCGTCACCACCCGACCGGTCACGAGCGTCGGGATCTCAGAACCGAGCATCTTGGTGCCGGCCCGCCACGTCTCCAGCTTGCCTGCGAGCACGCCTAGCATGGAGACGATGAGGATCGTCGATACGACCCGGCCGAGGCCCGCGCGCCGGAAGAAGGCGCGCGCAAGCACGGCCGACCCGATGCCGGCGGCGACGATGGGAAACGACGGCTCCAGGGGCAGCGCCCAGTAGAACGCCGCGCCCGCGCACAGGATGACCGGGAGGAACAGGAAGGCCGTCCCCCGGTCGCGCTCGGCAGCGAGGGCCTCCGCCAGCGCTGCTTGGACGGCAGCAAACGCCCGCTCCCGCCTCGTGCCCGGACGGTATGCCGCGCTCCCTTCCGCGTCTGCTTGCCCACGGTGCACGCCTGCCGGCAAGAGCATGCCCGGCACGGGCAGCATCCCCCTTTCGTCCGGATCCGGTTCGTCGATCGTCGCCATCGCGACCCCGTCACTGCCGTCCGAAAGCCGGTTCCCGAAAGCCCCGGCAAGCCCGACGGCTTGCACCCCGATCATCCTATGCTACATGAACGCGACCCGAAATCACCCGCGCAGTGGCGCCAAGGCGCCCAGCACGCAAAGCCTCCGGAATCCGATGCCCGCACCCGTCGTCACGCGCTTCGCGCCGTCCCCCACCGGTTACCTCCACATCGGCGGCGCGCGCACCGCGCTCTTCAACTGGCTCTTCTCCCGGCACACGGGCGGCAAGATGCTGCTGCGGATCGAGGACACTGATCGCGAGCGCTCGACCGAAGCGGCGACCGCGGCGATCCTCGACGGTCTTTCCTGGCTCGGCCTCGCCTGGGACGGCGAACCCGTCTCGCAATTCGCGCGCGCCGAGCGCCATCGAGAGATCGGCGAGGAACTCGTCCGGCGCGGCAAGGCCTATCGCTGCTATGCGTCCCAGGCCGAACTGGAGGAAATGCGCGAGAAGGCGCGCGCAGAAGGACGCCCTCCCCGCTACGACGGCCGCTGGCGCGACCGCGATTCGGCCGAGGCGCCGGCCGGCGTCAGGCCGGTCATCCGCATCAAGGCGCCCCAAGAAGGCGAGACCGTCGTGCACGACAAGGTGCAGGGCGACGTCCGTTTTCCCAACAAGGACCTCGACGACTTCATCATTCTGCGCTCGGACGGCAACCCGACCTACATGCACGCCGTCGTGGTCGACGATCATGACATGGGCGTCACACACATCATCCGCGGCGACGATCATCTGACCAATGCTGCGCGTCAGACGATCATCTATCAGGCGATGGATTGGGACGTACCGGTGATGGCCCACATTCCGCTCATCCACGGAGCGGACGGCGCGAAGCTGTCGAAGCGGCACGGAGCGCTCGGCGTCGAGGCCTACCGGGCCATGGGCTACCTGCCGGAAGCGCTGCGCAACTATCTGGCGCGGCTCGGCTGGAGCCACGGCGACGACGAGGTGATGTCGACGGAAGAGATGATCGGCTGGTTCGAGATCGAGGACGTGAACAAGGGCGCCGCGCGCTTCGATTTCCAGAAACTGGAAGCCCTGAACGGCATGCACATGCGCCGCACGCCGGATGCCGAACTCCTCGACAACCTTCTCGCGACGCTGCCCTATATCGAGGGCGGCAAGGCGATGGCCGACAAGCTCGACGACAGGCGCAAGGCCATGCTGCTTCAGGCCATGCCAGGTCTGAAGGAGCGTGCGAAGACGCTGGTGGAACTGGCCGACAGCGCCGGCTATCTGTTCTCCGAAAGGCCGCTGACCCTGGACGAGAAGGCGGAAAAGCTGGTCGGGGAGCCTCCGCGCGAGATTCTCGCGGGCGCGAAGGCGGCCCTCGAGAACATCACGGGCGAATGGAATGCGGAGACGACCGAAGCCGCGATCCGCGCCTACGTCGCCGAAACCGGGCTCAAGCTCGGCGCGGTGGCGCAGCCCCTGCGTGCAGCTCTCACCGGCCGTTCGACGTCGCCCGGCGTCTTCGACGTGCTCGCGGTGCTCGGACGCGAGGAGAGCCTCGGCCGCCTCGGCGACCTGCTGTGAGGCGTACGCACACTCGTGGATAACCGCCTGTTCGTTTCAAAATGACCGGCCTTTTCGCGCTGCAACATTAGACGTTGCCGCAACTTGGCATCGGCGGTGAAATGGGATAGCTAGATCGCCATTCCAGACCGCGATTTTTCATCGCGGAACTCTTCCACACAGCCGATTGACGATAAGGAGTCCGCGATGACCGATTCAACCGCAAAACTCGATTTCGGCGGCAAGGAAATCGACCTCAACGTCCGTCAGGGCTCGATCGGACCCGAAGTCATCGACATCGGCAAACTCTACGCCCAGACCGGCGCCTTCACCTACGATCCGGGCTTCACGTCCACCGCGAGCTGCGAATCCGAGATCACCTTCATCGATGGCGACGAGGGCATGCTGCTCCATCGCGGCTACCCGATCGAGCAGCTTGCCGAGCACGGCGACTTCCTGGAAGTCTGCTATCTGCTGCTCTATGGCGAATTGCCGACGAAGACGCAGAAGGAGGACTTCGACTACCGCGTCACCCGTCACACGATGGTGCACGAGCAGATGTCGCGCTTCTTCACCGGCTTCCGCCGCGATGCCCATCCGATGGCGGTGATGTGCGGCGTGGTCGGCGCGCTGTCGGCCTTCTACCACGATTCCACCGACATCTCGGATCCCTACCAGCGCATGGTCGCCTCCATGCGGCTGATCGCCAAGACGCCGACGATCGCAGCGATGGCCTACAAGTACCACATTGGCCAGCCGTTCGTTTACCCGAAGAACGACCTCGACTACGCGGCGAACTTCCTCAACATGTGTTTCGCGGTGCCGTGCGAGGACTACAAGGTGAACCCGGTTCTGGCGCGCGCCATGGACCGCATCTTCATCCTGCACGCCGACCATGAGCAGAATGCGTCGACCTCGACCGTTCGTCTCGCCGGGTCCTCGGGCGCCAATCCGTTTGCTTGCATCGCGGCCGGCATCGCCTGCCTGTGGGGTCCCGCCCATGGCGGAGCTAACGAGGCGGCATTGAACATGCTGTCGGAAATCGGCTCGGTCGACCGCATCCCCGAATTCGTCGCCCGCGCCAAGGACAAGAACGATCCTTTCCGCCTCATGGGCTTCGGGCACCGCGTCTACAAGAACTACGATCCGCGCGCCAAGATCATGCAGAAGACCACGCACGAGGTGCTCGGCGAACTCGGCATCAAGGACGATCCGCTGCTCGACGTGGCGATGGAGCTCGAGAAGATCGCGCTGACGGACGAGTACTTCATCGAGAAGAAGCTCTATCCCAACATCGACTTCTATTCCGGCATAACGCTGAAGGCGCTCGGCTTCCCCACCACCATGTTCACCGTGCTGTTCGCGGTCGCCCGTACCGTCGGCTGGGTGGCGCAGTGGAAGGAAATGATCGAGGATCCGCACCAGAAGATCGGCCGGCCGCGCCAGCTCTATATCGGCGCGCCGAAGCGCGACTACGTGGCGATCGCCAAGCGCTGACCGCTCGAAGCAGATCGATTTCGCAATTCGAACGGTGCCTCCGGGCGCCGTTTTTCGTTGAAGGGGTTTGCGAAGCCGCGGCCAAAGTCAGCCGCGATGTTTCCTCATCGCTTCGAGAGCGGCGTGCGCGGCGATTTCGCCCGAAGGGCGATCCGTCGCCATGGCAGCGGCGATCGCGTCGAACCCGTCCAGCTGAGCTGCACGTGCCGACGTGTCGCCGGCCAGTTGTTCGAGATGCCGCGCGATCGTACCGGCCCGCACGAAATGGTCGTAGTATTCCGGAATGACCGGCCGATCCGCTATCAGGTTCGGAAGCGATGCGCTCCAGGCATGGATCATGGAATAGGCAAGCCGGCCGAACGCATCGGTCTTGTAGCAGGAAAGCGTCGGTACCCGGGCGAGCGCCAGTTCCAGGGTCACGGTCCCCGACGCGGCCAGTGCCGCGTCCGCCTGGCCGAACGCCTCGTACCTGGCGTCCTTTCCCAGGACGATTTCGGGTTTGACCGGCCAGTCCGCCGTGCCTTCGCGAACCATGTCGGCGACATGAGGGACGGTCGGAATGACGAGCCGAAGGGTCATGCCGCGTGCGATCAGCGTTTCCACGGTTTCCCTGAAGGGATCGAGCAGCTTCGTCACCTCGCTGCGCCTGGAACCAGGCAACAGGAGCAGCGTCCTGGCCGCGCGCGGCTCGCGCGGTGGCGCGGCCTTCTGCCGTTCGGCCGCCGCCGACAGCCCGGTATCGTGCGTCAGGCGATGGCCGACATAGGTCGCGGAGGGCCCGTCGAGCCGTTCGAGTTCCGCCACCTCGAAGGGGAGGACGCACAGGACATGATCCACGAAGCCGCGCATGTCGGCCGCCCTCTGCGGCCGCCACGCCCACACGCTGGGGCAAACATAGTGGATGATCGGAATGGACGGGTCGGCCGCGCGGACCTTCCTGGCCACGCGCAGGCTGAAATCGGGGACGTCGACGGTGATGAGACAGTCCGGATTGCTCTCCACCACGGCGTCCGCGGTCGCCGAGATCCGGCGAAAGAGTTGCGGAAGCCGCGCCAGGACCGCCGAGATCCCCATCAGCGAAATCTCGCCCGGATCAAACAGCGTTTCGAGCCCGAGCGCCTGGAGATGGCTGCCGCCCACGCCCGAAAGTTCGATGGCCTTGCCGCTCTCCTTCGCCAACGCCGATACTAGGTCGGCCGCGAGAATATCGCCCGATTCCTCTCCGGCGACGATGGCGATGCGCATGCGGTCCGCCGTCATGGCGTGCCGCCGGCAATACCGGTCACGAAGATACCGAGTTCGTCGGCCAGTTCGATGACTTGCTTCCGCTGCAGCACGATTGCCCTCCCCGCCTCGACGGCAATTCCTGCAAGTCCCGCCGCGTGAACGCCCCTGACGGTATCGGGACCTATCGAGGGAAGATCGGCGCGAAGCTCCTGGTTCGGCTTGGCGCACTTGACGAGGACACCGCCGGCCTTGCCGATCCGCCCCTCGGTCCGCAATCGTCGCACGCGATCGATCATCTCCGCCGTCCCTTCAGCGCCTTCCAGCGCCACGACGCGGCCCCTCACGGCGATCGCTGCCTGACCGATGTCGAGAGCGCCGATCGCCCGCGCCGCCTCCATCGCGGCTGCGATGTTGCGGCGTTCCGTGGTGGAGGGTTTCACCTGCGAGATCTGTCCCTCTCGCGCGATGAGGTCCGGCAGGATCTCGTGTGCGCCCAGGACGTTGAAGCCTTCAGCCTCGAGATGCCGCACGATCGCGCGAAGGATAGCGTCATCGCCGCGCGCGAGACCGGCGACGACGGTCGGCAGCACTTTCAGGAGGCTGAAGTTCCAGCGGATCGATCGCAGCGCCGGTCGCCGGGAAATGGCTCCGGCCAGGACGACGTGCGTGGCTTCCGCACGCCGCAGTATCGAGATGAGCGTTCCGTAGTCCTCCACCTTCAGCATCCGGTGCTCGAAGCGGAACAGATCCGGATCGGTGTCGGGCTGATCCTCGATGATTACGAGGAACGGCGGGCGGGCGGCCAGCGACAGCCCAGCGGCCAGTTCGCCGGGCAGTGCTCCCCCGCCTGCCACGATGGCGACGCGACCGTCTCGCGCGGCATGGCCATGACGCGACGGATCAGCCGATGGGGTCATCGCCGCTATCTTCGGCCTTCAGATAGGGCGGTACGCAATAATAACGCTTCCGGCGATTCGTCATGAAGGCCACGATCTCCATCACCGACGGGGTATCCGCAAATTCGACCGCTACCGATTCGAGGTTCACCGCAACCGGTCGTGCCGGATCGAAGATGCGGCGATAGGCTTCCCGCATACGATAGATCTCAGCCCGGGCCATACCGGACCGGCGCATGCCGACGAGGTTGAATCCGTGCAGCTTCGCCCGGTTCCCCACGACCATGCCGTAGGGGATGACGTCGCCCATGACGGCGGAGCTGCCGCCCAGGAATGCGCGTCTGCCGACCCGGACGAACTGGTGCACGCCCGTCAGCCCTCCTACGATGGCGTGATCCCCGATCTCGCAATGACCACCCAGGGTTGCACCGTGGGTTAGCGTCACGTTGTTTCCGACCACGCAGTCATGGGCTACGTGCGAATTGGCGAGGAAGAACCCGTCGTCGCCCACCATAGTGACGCCGCTGCTCGCATCGGAGCCCACGTGCATCGTGACATTTTCCCGGATCTTGCAGTTGCGGCCGATTTCAAGCCGCGTGACGCTGCCTTTGTGCTTGGTGTCTTGCGGAGGTCCGCCGAGTGTTACGTTGGGGTAGACCTTCGTCCCGTCTCCGATGCGGGTGGCGTTCATAACCGAAACGTGGCTCATCAGTTCCACGTTGCCGCCGATCACCGCGTGCGGGCCGATGTGGCAGAACGGTCCGATCTGGGCGCCCTTCCCGATCTGCGCTCCATCTTCGACGACTGCCGCCGGGTGAATGAAAGTCTCGGCCAAAATTTAGCCTTCCACCTTAGGAGTCATCATCGCGGTCAACTGCGCTTCCGCGACCTTGTTGCCCTCGACCGTCGCTTCGCAGGCGAAGCGGAACACCCCACCCCTTTGCTTCAACTTCCTGACGTGGATCCTCAACTGGTCCCCCGGTTGTACCGGCTTGCGGAACTTCGCTTCGTCAATCGCCATGAAATAGACGAGGCTCGGGCTCGTCGCCGCGCTCTCGTGGATGCAGATCGCGCCGGCCGTCTGCGCCATCGCTTCCACGATGAGAACGCCCGGCATGACGGGATGACCGGGAAAGTGGCCCTGGAAATGCGGTTCGTTGATGGTCACGTTCTTGATGCCGACGGCCGAATTGTTTCCCTCGATCTCCACGATGCGGTCGACGAGCAGGAACGGATAGCGATGCGGCAACAGACGCAGCAACTCCATGATTCCGACCGACTCGAGTGTCGAGGAAGCTGCGTCGCTCATGTTCCCGGTCCCTTGCGTCTCGTGTCTGCGGCGAGCTTCTTTATGACATTCGTCTCGCGAAAGAAATCGGTGGCGAGTTTCGCGGGGAATCCCGCCCACCTCTGTCCGGCCGGCACGTCATGCATGACACCGCTACCGGCTGCGATCTGCACGCGGTCGCCGATCGCGACGTGGTCGGAGATGCCCACGCGGCCTCCCAGCATGACGAAGTCGCCGAGCGTGACCGATCCGGAGATACCGACATGCGCGGCTATCGCGCAGTGCCTGCCGATCCTCACATTGTGGCCGACCTGCACCTGATTGTCGATCTTGGTCCCTTCGCCGATCACCGTGTCGCCAAGTCCTCCACGGTCGATCGTCGTGTTTGCACCGATCTCGACATCGGCCTGGATGATCACCCGCCCGATCTGCGGGACCTTCTCGAGACCGGCAGGACCCGGAATGAAACGAAAGCCGTCCTGGCCGATACGCGCGCCGGGATGAACCACGACGCGATCACCGATCAGCGACGCGAGAATGCTCGCATTGGCTCCTATCCGCGCCTGCCGTCCGATCCTGCAATCCGGACCGACGATCGCTCCCGGACCGATTACGGCATCGCGGCCGATCTCGGCTCTCGGTCCGACGACCGCGCTATGCTCGACGATCGCTCCATCCTCTATCAGCGCGTCCTCGGCGACGTGAGCATGTTCGGAGACGCCGGTCTCGGCGGTGACGGCGGCGGGATACGTCGCGAGCGGAAACAGCTCTCGGCCGATACGGGCGAATGCGAGCGCGGGAGATTTGGTGGTTATGACCGCGACGCCGGGCGGCGCGAGGGAGGCGATTTCGGGCTGGCACAGTACCGCTGCCGCCGACAGTCCCGTCATCATCGCGGCATTGCGTTTTCCATCGACGAAAACCAGCTTTCCGCCGCCGCCTTCGCCAGCAACAGCCAGACCGTCGATGCGTCTGGAAGCAGTCGACGGGTCCAGCAGGATACCATCGATCATGGCGGCGGCTTCGCCCACCGAGATCGCTCGCGCAGGCGAGAAGAAAACGGGCTCAGCCATTCTCAATCAGGACCCTCGGACCCGCTCGCCGGCCTGTAGGCCCGCGAGCGAAAGTCAAAGCTAGAAGCGCGTCGAAACGCCGAAGTTGAAGTGCTGAACCTGGTCGGTGGGCTCCTTCACGACCGGGACGGCGTAGTCGAACCGGATCGGTCCGAACGGCGACTGCCACAGAAGGCTCGCGCCGACCGATGCACGCCACTCCATGTCGGTCGCATTCGCGCCGCCCAGATCGTTTCCGAACAGGGTCGCCGCATCCGCGAACACCGCGCCTTTTATGCCAAGACTCTCCGGGACTGCCGGAAGCGGAAACTGCGCTTCCGCGCTAGCGGAGATGTAGGTGTCGCCGCCGAGATGGTCGGTGCCATTTGCTGCAACCGGTCCGATACCGCTCGATTCGAAACCGCGGATCATCTTGGAGTCGTTCTGAAAATAGTCGAACAGGCGAAGTGGGCCACCAGTCTGAACGATGTGGCCAGCCCCCACCGACACCACACCCACAACATCCTGCTCTTCCAGAAGCATGTGATAGTAGGAGCCGCGTCCGGTCAGCTTGACGAACTCCGCATCCCCACCGAGACCCGCATACTCGACGCTGAAGGTTGAGTACAGACCTTCCCTCGGGTTCTTCGGATCGTCGATGGTGTTGTAGAGCAGCGTCCAGCTAACCGAGGACTTGACCCAGGGACTCTGCGTGATCGCATCGAGGATCTGCGGAGCGATATTACAATTGGGGTCTGTCGGATCCGTCAGGCATATGCCGGTCAGTTCATATTCCTCGCGCGAATAGTTGTACGCGATCTGCGAGGTAAGCGAATCGGTGATCGGAAGCCCAAGGCGGATCGTCGCGCCGGTCGTATCCGACGAGTAGCGGTCGTTGTACTCTCGCGTCTGCCGGTAGATGTCGAAACCCGCCGCAATGCGGCGACCGAGAAAATAGGGCTCGGTGAAGGAGAGGCTGTAGTCGCGAGAATTCGTGCCACCGCCGGCCGATACCTTGATGTACTGGCCGCGACCCAGGAAATTGCGCTCCGACACCGATCCCTCGAGGCTCACTCCGCCGGTACCGGTTGATTCGCTCTTCGTCGAGTAACCCGCACCGACCGAGAATTCGCCCGTCGGCTTCTCGACGACGTCGATGATCAGGTAGACCTGATCCGGCTGCGAGCCCGGCACCGTCGAGATGTTCACCGTCTGGAAGTAGTCGAGCCTGTCGAGGCGGCGCTTTGCCCGCTGAACCATTACCTGGTTAAAGGCGTCGCCTTCGCTGACGTCGAACTCGCGGCGGATCACGTAGTCGCGCGTCCGGTCATTGCCGCGGATCTCGATGCGCTCGATGTAGGTACGCGGACCCTGATCGATGGAGTAGGCGACGTCGATCGTGCGGCTTTCGAAATTCCGGTTGCCGCGCGGCGTCACCTGCGCGAAGGCGTAGCCCCGCCCGACGACTTCCTCCGTCAGCGCAATGATCGTGTCCTCGACATTGTCGGCACTGTAGACGCTGCCGCTGCGCGTTTCGATCTGAGAGTTGAGCGATTGCGCATCCACGCCGTCGAGCGTGCTTTCAATCGAGATGTCCCCGAAGGTGTAGCGCTCGCCTTCCTCCACCGTGAACGTGACGGTGTATTGGTTCTGCGCTTCATCCAGTTCCGCCGACGACGAGATCACGCGGAAATCGGCGTAGCCGCGATTGTAGTAGAAGCGCCGCAGCGCTTCCTCGTCGGCGCGCAGACGGTCGTCGCTGTAGACGTCGTTGCGGAACAGGAAGGACAATAGGTTGGACTGCTTCGTCGAGATGACGTCCCGCAGGCGCCCGTCGCTGAAGGCGTTGTTGCCCACGAAGGTCACACCAGTGATTTTCGTGCGACCGCCTTCGACGATCTCGAAGACGACGTTCACACGGTTCTCGCCGAGATCCATGATACGCCCGCTGACGGTCGCGTCCTCGCGACCGACCCGGCTGTAGGCCTGGCGCACCGCTTCGATGTCGGCGTCGAGCGCTGCCTGCGAATAGGTGCTACGCGGCTTCAGCTGGACCGCGGCGGCGAGGTCGGCGTCCTTGACCTTCTTGTTGCCCTGGAAAATGACGGCGTTGACGATCGCGTACTCGTCGACTTCCACCACCAGCGTCGAGCCGACCTGGTTGATGCGGACATCCGAGAACAGCCCGGTTCCGAAGAGCGTCTTGACGGCCTCGTTGATGTCGGCCGGACTAAAATTCTGGCCCGGAGAGATGCCGACATATTCGCGGATGGTGCCGGAATCGACGCGGCGGTTGCCGCGAACTTCGATGCTGCGGACGACTGCGGCCTCTGCTGAAGCGACGGCCGCGAACTGAACAGCAATCGAACCGGTAGCGACCAAGCCGGCTGAAAGGGCGAGTGCCGATACGGCGCTCACGAATTTACTACCTGCCTTCATCGGGCTTTATTACCTTGTTCTCGTAGTCCCCACGGCGAGAAACCGGAGTGTCGATCGTGACCGACTCCCGTATGACCCGGATTTCCTATACACGCAAGGCTTCTGGTTAATTTGAGTTTACTAATCCCGCTGGCGTGTCGTTCCCGCCACGCATTTTCCCCTCATGGTAAATGTCTCGTCAATCCAACCACCTAGCGCCGAGGCCCGATCCTGTTCAACAGCCGAAGATGTCGTTCCAGAACACGAAGGCCATGAATGCCAGAACGAGGAAGAGACCCGCCCGGTAGAACGCATCCATGACACGTTCGGAGACCGGTTTCCGGCGTACCGCCTCGATGGCATAGAATACGAGATGGCCGCCGTCCAGCGGCGGAATGGGAAGAAGGTTGAGCACTCCAATGCCGACCGAAAGCAGCGCGACCAGTTGCACCAGCCACTCGAACCCCATCGAAGCCGCCCTGCCCGCCATGTCCGCGATCTTGACCGGACCGCCGAGCTGGCAGCGGTCTTCACGTCCTGCAACAAAACGCCGCAAAAATTGTCCGGTCCGCACGATGATGTGCCCGGTTTCCGCCACCGCTTCACCCAGCGCCTCCGCCGGCCCGTATTCGATCATCCGCGGCTGGCCGACTTCCTGATTGTTGACGACGCCGATGATGCCGATCTTCACCACGTTGCCCATGGCGTCGGTCTGTTCCACGAGCTCCGGCGTGGCGGTGAGTTCCACCTCGCTGCCGTCCCGCAGCATCACGAAGGCGATCGGATCGCCGGCTCTGCCGGTTACGTAGCGCTGTACGTCGCCGAACGTCTCCACCCGGTTGCCGTCGACCATGACGAACCTGTCGCCCGGCTGGATGCCCGCAGCGGCGGCGGGGCTGCCCTCGCGTACCTCCGCGACCATCGGCTCGGCGACGTACCGACCGTAGATCGAGAACATGACCGCGAAGACCGCGATAGTCAGCAGGAAGTTGAAGAGCGGCCCTGCCAGCACAGTTGCGAAACGTTTCCACACCGGCTGAAGGTGGAACGCCCGCGCCCGATCTTCCTCGCTGAGCTGATCGATATCGTCCGGGTGCGGCTGGCTGGTCGCGGTCATGTCGCCCACGAACTTGACGTATCCGCCAAGCGGAATCGCCGAGAGTTTCCAGCGTGTTCCGTGGCTGTCGTTGAAGCCGATCAGCTCCGGCCCGAAGCCGATCGAAAACGCGCTCACGCCTATCCCGCACCAGCGCCCGACGAGATAGTGCCCCATCTCGTGGACGAAGACGACGACGGTCAGGACGAAGAGGAAGGGCACGATCGTGCCCAGAATGAAACCGTCCGTGCTGAAGATGGAGGCTGCGATGTCACCCAAACTGCGTACCTGTCTTGTTTTCTGCGATCCGGTGAATTGAAGCGACAATGCAGGCGCTCGAATGGCGCGGCCCAGAACGGATCAGTTGCCGAAGAGCCCCGCCGCCGGTGTTTCAGCTCCGGAAACGAGCCAGCCGATGACGTACAGCCCAATCGCGGCGGTCACAAGCCCATCCAGCCGGTCCATGACGCCGCCGTGCCCGGGGATGAACGAAGAGGAATCCTTGATTCCGAAACGCCGCTTGATCCAGGATTCGAACAGGTCGCCAATCTGCGAGAGAACGGAAAGCACCAGCGCAATCGCGACGAATGCCCATCCGAGGCGCGTCCCCGCGACCGCGAGGACCACTATGCCTGCCGCTACACCGCAAATGGCGCCGCCGACGGCCCCGCTCCAGGTCTTGCCCGGCGAAATGGCCGGCGCGAGCTTGGGCCCGCCAACCGCGCGACCGACGAAATAGGCGAAGATGTCGGTGCCCCAGACCACGGCGAAGAGGAAAAGGATGCCGACCAGCCCGGGCATGCCATCGCCCCGAACCATCGACATGGAAACCACCGGGAGCACCACGTAGAGAATTCCCCCGGCGCCCCATCGGGACTGTCCCGCCGGGCCCGGAGTGGCGAGGCCGAGCAGGAACATCGAGAGAAGCGCGAGCAGGACGACGCCGGCCGGGATGCCGATGAGGACAAGCAGCAGGGGAATGCCAACCAGGACGAGATAGACTAGGAAAGCCACGCGCCGGGACGCGATTCCGCAGATCGTCGTCCACTCGGTAAAGATCGCCAGCCCGGCGGCCACGGCGAGCAGGCGGAAAGGCCAGCCGCCGATCCACGTCGCGCCGAGAGCGACCGCGGCCATCACGACGGCGGAAAGGATGCGCAGTCTCAGGTTGCTCGTCATTGCCGTCCCGGACGCCGCGCGAGGAGGGTCAAGACGCCACGTCTCGGGCCGAGACCCCGCCGAACCGGCGGTCGCGACCCTCGAACCAGTGGATCGCCTCCGCCAGGTCCTTCGGACCGAAATCGGGCCAGTAGCAAGGAAGGAAGATCAGCTCCGCGTAAGCGGCCTGCCACAGAAGGAAGTTCGACAGTCGCTGGTCGCCGCCGGTGCGTATGATCAGGTCCGGATCCGGCATGCCGGCCGTGTCGAGGAAGGCACCGAAGGTTTCGGCCGTCACCTGACTCCAGGATATCTCGCCTTCCGACGCCATGCGGGCGATCTTTGCCGCGGCACGCGCGATCTCGTCGCGCGAACCGTAGCTGAAGGCGATGACAAGCGTCATCTCGGTGTTGTCCGCCGTCAGCGCCTCTGCCTCCTCGAGCAAGTTGCGGATGTCGGGCGCAAGGCCCCTGCGGTCGCCGACGATGCGCACCCGCACGCCGTTCTGGTGCAGTTCGGCCAGGTCGCGGCGGATGAAGAGCTTCAGCAGGCCCATCAGGTCGCTGACCTCGGTGGGCGGACGCGTCCAGTTTTCCGACGAGAACGCATAGACGGTCAGCCATCGGACACCTTGGTCGCCGGTGGCGCGCACCACCTTGCGCAACGCCTCGACGCCGGCGCGATGCCCGGCGGCGCGGGGCAAGCCGCGCGCGGTCGCCCAGCGACCGTTCCCGTCCATGATGATCCCGATATGGGCAGGCTTGGACATGATCCCTTCCGACTGGCGCCAGCGGAGCTTTCGCTCCTCAGACGTGCATGATCTCGGCTTCCTTTTCCACGAGCGCGGCATCGATGGCGGCGATCGTGTCGTCGGTGAGCTTCTGCACCTTGTCCGACCGGGAACGAACGTCGTCCTGGCTCAGGTCGCCTTCCTTCTCGGCCTTCTTCAGATTGTCCATGCCGTCGCGGCGGACATGCCGGACGGCGACGCGGGCCTGTTCGGCATACTGATGGGCGATCTTTACCAATTCCTTTCGGCGCTGCTCGTTGAGTTCGGGCAGCGGAATGCGCAGGTTGGTGCCATCGACGATCGGGTTGAATCCGAGGTTGGACTCGCGGATCGCGCGATCGACCGCGCCGACCATCTGCTTGTCCCAGACCGACACGGAGATCATGCGCGGTTCCGGCACGGTGACGTTGGCCACCTGGTTGATCGGCATCTGCGAGCCGTAGGCCGACACCATGATCGGATCGAGGAGATTGCTGGATGCCCGCCCGGTGCGGAGCGATGCGAGATCGGACTTGAAGGCGCTTATCGCACCGTCCATGCGCCGCTGCAGATCCTTGAAATCAAATGAGGTACTCATGTCGAGGCTCCATGCTCCGGCCGCGACCCGAACGGACGCATCATGCATCCGCCACGATCGTGCAGCGGCCTTCTCCCTTCAGAATGTCTCCGAATCCGCCCTTCTCGTGGATCGAATAGACGATTATCGGTATGTTGTTCTCGCGCGCAAGCGCAATGGCTGCCGTATCCATGATCGCCAGCCCCTTCTGCAAGACTTCCAGATGACTGAGGTGCTCGTAGCGCGTGGCCGTGGGATCCTTTTTCGGATCGGCCGTGTAGACCCCGTCGACCTGGGTTCCCTTGAACAGCGCGTCCGCCCCGATCTCGGCCGCGCGCAGCGCCGCCGCCGAATCGGTGGTGAAGAAGGGATTGCCGGTGCCGCCGGCGAAAATTACGACCTTCCCCGCGTCCATGTACTGGGTCGCCTGCCGCTGCGAGAAGCTCTCGCACAGTTCCGGCATGGCGATCGCGGACAGGACCACCGCATCGACGCCGATCTTGATCAGCGACGTGCGCAGCGCCAGCGAATTGATGACGGTCGCCAGCATGCCCATGTGGTCGCCCGTCACGCGGTCGCCGCCCTTGGAGGCCACCGCCACCCCTCGGAAAATGTTGCCGCCGCCGATCACGACGCCGACTTCCACGCCGAGCGAGCGGGCCTCCGCGATGTCGGAGGCGATCCGGTCCACCACCGACACGTCGATCCCGAACCCCTGCTCGCCCATAAGCGCCTCGCCGGAAGCCTTCAGGAGCACACGGCGATACGGGGGCTGGGCGGGCATTATCACCTCTTCTGGTGCGTTGGGCGGGGTCTGCGATACACGAAGGGCGCCGCGATGTCACGCAGCGCCCTTGAGACGGCTGGATGGGCCGTGAACCGTTACTTCTTGGCGGCCGCCGCCACTTCGGCGGCGAAGTCCGAGGTCTCCTTCTCGACGCCTTCGCCGAGCGCGAAACGCACGAAACCCGTCAGCTTCGCGGGAGCGCCGATGTCCTTTTCGGCAGCCTTGAGCGCCTGCTCCACCGTCATGTCCGGGTTGATGACGAAGGCCTGCTTCAGGAGGACGACTTCCTCGTAGAACTTGCGCAGCCGCCCTTCCACCATCTTCTCGATGATGTTGTCGGGCTTGCCGGAACCGCGCGCCTGCTCGGTGAAGATCGCCTTCTCGCGTTCGACCGCGGCCGGGTCCACCTGGTCGGCCGTGAGCGCCAGCGGGTTCGTCGCCGCGACGTGCATGGCCACCTGGCGGCCGAAGGCGCGCGCGGCTTCCGCGTCGCCCGTGGTCTCCACGCCGACCAGCACGCCGAGCTTGCCGAGGTTCTCGGCCACCGCGTTGTGGACGTAGGTCGCGACAGCGCCCGAGGAGACGCCGAGCTTGGCCGAACGGCGCAGGCTCATGTTCTCGCCGATCGTGCCGATGGCGTCCTTGATCGTGTCGTTGACGCTCTTTCCGCCGCTCGGATAGCTCGCGGCGCCCACTGCCTCGACCGAGCCGTCCGTCGACAGCGCCACCGTTGCGACGTTGCGCACGATATCCTGGAAGGCGTCGTTGCGGGCCACGAAGTCGGTCTCGGAGTTGACCTCGACCACCACCGCGCTCGAAGCGTCGGACGCGATGCCGATCAGGCCCTCGGCGGCCGTGCGGCCGGCCTTCTTGTCGGCCTTGGAGATGCCCTTGGCGCGCAGCCAGTCGACGGCCGCTTCCATGTCGCCGTTGGTCTCGGTCAGCGCGGTCTTGCAGTCCATCATGCCCGCGCCGGTCATCTCGCGGAGTTCTTTGACCTGGGAAGCGGAAATGCTCATTGCTACCTCTCGTCCATGTCCCGGTCCGGCTGCGGCCACCCCGGGCGCAGCGGAACGGGTTGATATGATTTCACGAAACCGGCGCGACCCACCGGCCGCGCCTCCCGCATCGCAGATTCGTGCGACGCGGATGTTACCTCTCGAAGGGGCCGATCAGGCTTGAGGTTCGAGAGCCGGCTCGACCGGCGCTTCTTCCGCGGCGCCGATATCCATGCCCGACTGGCCCTGCTGGCGGGCGATGCCGTCGATGGCAGCCTTGGAGATCAGGTCGCAGTAAAGCGAGATAGCGCGCGCGGCATCGTCGTTGCCCGGGATCGGATAATCGATCTGGTCCGGGTCGCAGTTCGAATCGATGACGGCGACGACCGGAATGCCAAGACGCTTGGCTTCCTGGATGGCGATCGCTTCCTTGTTGGTGTCGATCACGAACATCAGGTCCGGCGTCGAGCCCATGTCCTTGATGCCGCCGAGCGCCTTGTTCAGCTTCTCGCGCTCGCGCTCCAGGTTCAGGCGCTCCTTCTTGGTGAAGCCCTGGGCCTCGCCGGCGAGCAGCTCGTCGAGCTTGCGCAGGCGCTGGATCGAGTTCGAAATCGTCTTCCAGTTCGTCAGCATGCCGCCGAGCCAGCGGGCATTCACGAAGTACTGCGCCGAACGCTGCGCCGCATCGGCGACGATTTCCGACGCCTGGCGCTTGGTGCCGACGAACAGCACGCGGCCGCCGCCGGCCACCGTGTCGGACACGACCTTGAGCGCCTGGTGCAGCAGCGGCACCGTCTGCGACAGGTCGATGATGTGGATGTTGTTGCGTGCACCGAAGATGTAGGGCGCCATTTTCGGGTTCCAGCGGTGAGTCTGGTGGCCGAAGTGAACACCAGCCTCGAGAAGCTGGCGCATGCTGTAATCAGGCAGAGCCATCGTTATGTCCTTTCCGGTTCAAGCCTCCACGGGCCATAGGCGACCGATTGCTCGGATGCGCCACCGGAGGTGTCTGCCGGATTTCTCCCGGACGGAAACCAAAGCCCGCGTGTGGAATGGCCGCGCAGATAGGTGATTTCGGCGTCGAATGCAAGCGCGGTGCGCGATCCGGCGAAATCGGCAGGACGATCAGGCGGCCTTGCGCTGCTTGCCGTTCTTCACCCGCACGCGGCGATACACCTCCACGATCTCCCGCCGGCTCGCGCTGACTGCGCCGAGGCTGAGCGCACGGCTGCGCTCCAGGCCGGTGATGTCGTAGTGCGGAGCCGCCGTCTTCGGCGGACCCTGATAGGAGTGGATCGTCAGGCCGAGCTTGGCGGCGAACCGGTGAAGTTCATGCACGTCGTCGGCGATGAGGTGGCACCATTTGCGGCCCGCCCAGAACCACATCGGCCTGTCGACATAGACCGCCATCCGGCTACTTCTGGCAGCCCTTCGGCATGTCGAAGACTGCCAGATCGACAAGCTTCCCCTTCATGGAGAAATCGCCGTAGTCCATCACGAGGTCGCGCGTGATGCCGTTCTCGTGCAACTTGAAGTCGATACGGTAGTCGGGGACCTCCTCGCCGTCCGCCTTGTCCAGATCGAAATAGGCGATCGACACCGGCCAGAACTTTTCCGGCTCGATGGCCTTCGCGACGGAGAATTCCTCGTCCTCCTTTGAGGTCGTGCTCTCCTTGCCGATGATCACAGTGGTGGTCATGATCCGGTCTGCGTCTTCCGAACCGTCGAACAGGTTGGTCTCGTAGAACGTCTCCCCGGCCTCGGCCTTCCTGATCAGTTCCACCAGATGCTGGGTGGGAAACTGCGTTGCGTCGAGCGTGACCTCGCTGTCCTGCGGCTTGTCGATGTCGACGATGGTGGAGCCGTCTGCCTTGTGGGCGCTTCCCCGGATTTCGCGGTCGAGCGACTGGTCGACATAGGATTTCGTCGCGAAGTCGAACGAGGTTCCGCCCGGATCCTCGTAGGTCGTCGTCTGCTGATCGGTGACGCGCGAGGTCTCGCTGGTGTCGATCTGGGTCACGAAACGGAACGTGACGGTGTAGCCCTCGCACTCGGATCCGTTGAATTCGTAGACCATCCGTCCGTTGAGGCCGGTAATTCCCGAGCGGTCGCTCGCCTCGTCGAGCACGATGTCGTAGACGGCCCGGTGCGGCGTGAGCGTCGGCTGCGCGAGGGCCGGCATGGCGGCCGATCCTGCAAGCAGTGCGGTGATGAACGCGGCGGGGCGCATGATGCGCATGGTGCAACTCCAGTTAGTCCCGGCATCTCGTGCCGGCTCGATTCTTTCGTGACGATAATTAAAAAGCCGTGGCGTAAGCGAGGCGAAAATAGCAGATTGCACCCCGAACCCGCCATCCCGCACACGACCGGAGACTGCCAATGTCCGAAACGGTGGAAACGCGCCTCGAATCCATGGGCATCACGCTGCCCCCCGCCGCGGCCCCTGCCGCGAATTACGTTCCCTTCTGCCGATCGGGCAATCTCCTCTTCACCGCCGGCCAGCTTCCGCTGAAGGACGGCAAACTCGCGGCCACGGGCCTGCTCGGTCGCGATCTCGATACCGCTGCGGGCAAGGAGGCGGCCCGGCTCTGCGCCGTCAACATCCTCGCCCAGGCGAAGGCAGCGACCGGCGACCTCGATAAGATCGCCCGTCTGGTGAAGATCACCGTCTTCGTCGCTTCCACGCCCGATTTCACCGAACAGCACCTGGTCGCGAACGGCGCGTCAGACCTTCTCGCCGAAGCACTCGGCGAGCGCGGCAAGCATGCGCGTTCGGCCGTCGGCATGGCGTCCCTGCCAATGAACGCGCCGGTCGAGGTCGAGGCGATCATCGAGATCGCCTGAAAATCCTTTGGAAACAGCATGACCGACATTTCATGGATGACGAAGCGACCGATCGCACATCGGGGCTATCACGACCTCAACGTCTCCCGCTGGGAGAACACCCTCTCCGCCTTCGCCGCGGCGATCGAGAAGAACTTCGCCATCGAATGCGACGTCCACCTGAGCGCAGACGGCGTGCCGGTCGTCTTCCATGACGACAAGCTCGACCGTCTCGCAGGCGCGGACGGCTTCGTCTGGCAGCGCTCGGCGGCGGAAATGGCCGCGCTCAGCATCGGCGGCACCGCCGACCACGCCCCCTCCCTGTCCGAAATGCTCGAATTCGTCGGCGGGCGCGTCCCGCTGGTCATCGAACTCAAGGGCATCCCCGGCCACGACGAAGGCCTCGTCGCAAGAGTTGCCGAACTTCTGAGAGGCTACTCCGGCCATGCCGCCATCATGTCCTTCGACCACTGGCTCGTGCGCCGGTTTCCTGCGGAGGCGAGCGGCATCCCCTGCGGGCTCACCGCCTGCGGGACGAAGACGCATGAACTCGAAGCTCACTTCTCGATGCTTGGTCACGGCATCGATTTCGTCTCCTACGGCGTCTTCGACCTGCCCAATCCCTTCGTCACCTTCGTGAAGGAAAAGCTCTCGATGCCGGTCATCACCTGGACGGTGCGCAAGCCTCGGGAGGTCGAGGACACCTTTCGGCATGCGGACCAGATGACCTTCGAGGGCTTCGACCCCGACGCCTGATCGCAGCAATGCGCATTGCGCGTCTTGCATCGCTGTTGCGGCGCAATATGTTGGCTAGGATGCGTGCGAAGGAAGGCGGCGACCTGAAATTGGACAAGGGCGAGTTCGTCATCCGCATCGTGCCATCCTTCGGCGACTTCACCCGCGAGGAATGGGATCAGCTTTCCGGCACTTCGCGTGGTGCATCGGATACGCCTTACAACCCATTCGTGTCATACGATTTTCTCTCCGCGCTGGAGGACTCCGGCTGTGCCGCGCGCGCCACCGGCTGGCAGGGTCAGCACCTTCGCCTGGAGGCGCCGGACGGAAGCCTGCTCGGGGCTGTCCCCTGCTATCTGAAATCCCATAGCCAGGGCGAGTACGTCTTCGATCATGGCTGGGCCGACGCCTTCGAGCGCGCTGGCGGCCGCTACTATCCCAAGCTCCAGGCGAGCGTTCCCTTCACCCCCGCGACGGGTCCGCGCCTTCTTGCGAGGAGGGGAACCGACGAGGAGACCGTACGCGCCGCTCTCGCGGCCGGCCTGAAAGCGCTCACCGACCAGATCGGCGCGTCTTCGGCGCACGTCACCTTCGCCCGCGAGCCGGAAGCCGAAGCACTCGAGGAAGCCGGCTTCCTGCGCCGCAACGACCAGCAGTTCCACTTCTTCAACGAGGGTTACGGCTCCTACGACGACTTCCTCGCCTCGCTCGCCTCCCGCAAACGCAAGGCGCTGAAGAAAGAGCGCCGCACCGCCGTCGAAAATGGCATCGACATCGAATGGCTGACCGGCAGCGACCTGACCGAAGCCGTCTGGGATGATTTCTTCCGTTTCTACATGGATACCGGCAGCCGCAAATGGGGCCGCCCCTATCTCAACCGGCGCTACTATTCGCTGATCGGCGAGCGCATGGCGGACGACATCCTCCTGGTGATGGCCCGCCGCAACGGCCGCTTCATCGCGGGCGCGATCAACTTCATCGGCGGCGATACGCTCTTCGGCCGCAATTGGGGCTGCGTGGAAGACCATCCTTTCCTGCATTTCGAGGTCTGCTACCATCAGGCCATCGACTTCGCGATCGACCGCAAGCTGAAGGTCGTCGAGGCAGGCGCCCAGGGCGAACACAAGCTGGCGCGCGGCTACATGCCGGTGAAGACCCACTCCGCCCACTACCTCGCCCACCCCGGCCTGCGCCGCGCGGTGGCCGACTATCTCGTGCGCGAGCGCGCGGAGGTGACGGCGGTCGGGGAGTATCTGGAAGAGCGCGGGCCGTTCAGGAAGGGCTGAACGTCAGTGGACGATTGACCGGGAGAACAGGTTCACGACCAGCACGCCGGCGAGGATGAGCCCGATGCCCACGATCGCCGCCAAATCGAGGGATTGGCGGAACCAGAACCATCCGATCGCGGTGATGAACAGGATACCGAAGCCCGACCACAGCGCGTAGACGACGCCGACCGGCAGCACCCTCAGCGGCAGCGACAGGAAGTAGAAGGCCAGCCCGTACCCCGCGACCGTCGCCAAGGAAGGCCACAGGCGCGTGAAGCCATACGACTGCTTGAGCGCCGTCGTGGCGAGAACCTCGAAGACGATGGCGATAGCCAGGAAGACATAATTCACGACCGCACTCCACTGCTCGGGGCGAGGTTGACGGGGCCGATCGTAGCGACGAAACATGCGGCCTTCCATGCGTACCGCACGAGGACCCGATGAGCCAGAGCGCCTATGACGACCAGAACGTCTTCGCAAAGATCCTGCGCGGCGAGATGCCCTGCTACAAGCTTTACGAGGACGACGCGACCTTCGCCTTCATGGACATCATGCCGCGCGCCGACGGCCATTGCCTGGTGATCCCTAAACATCCGTCGCGCAACATCCTGGACGTCGATCACGACAGCCTGGCGGCCGTCATGCGCACCGTGCAGAAGCTGGCGCGCGCCGTCATGAAGGCGTTCTCGGCCCACGGCATCACGGTCCAGCAGTTCAACGAGCCCGCCGGCGGGCAGGTCGTCTTCCACCTCCACGTCCACATCCTGCCGCGCCACGAAGGCGTGTCGCTGCGCCCGCACACGGGCGAGATGGCGGACAAGGCCTCGCTTGAAGCGAATGCGGAAAAGATAAAGGCCGCGCTGACCGAAGGCTGAGCGGTCACAGGCCCAGCGCAAAGTACCCGGCGATGAACACGGCCTCGGCCGCCGCGATGCCGATGACGATCTTCCGTCCGAGCAGCAGATAGGCGGCGAAGCCGGCCGCCGCCGCTGCCAGCCTCAGCGGCACCGGCGTTGCGGCAAGCGCGCCGCCCGGAAACATCACGAGGTTCGCGATGACGGCCGCGACCAGCGCGGTCGCCACGGCGCGCACCAGCACCAGGATGTCCGAATCGTCGGAGATCCGCCCGCCGAGATAGACGCCGAGGAAGCGCCAGGAATCGGTCGCCAGCCATCCCGCCACGAGGATGAACAGAAAAGGCCACCACCAGGCATCGATGCTGTCGAAGCTCATGCGGGGCGGCTCCGCCGGGAAAACCGGTGCCATCCATAAGCCGCTCCACCGCCGATGAGGCCGGCCGCGAGCAGATCGAAGCCCGGCACGAGCACGTGGAACAGCGGCCCGAGCCCAAGGCCGAGCACCATCGCCACATGCGCCGCACTCTCCCGCGCCGAACCCCAGAGCGAGGTGAGGAAGTACATGGGCGTGAGCAGAAAAAGTGCGGCCGAAGCCGCGGGCGGCAGCGTGTCGGCGACAAGGTAGACGACCGTGACGACGGTCATGTTGCCCGCCACCAGCGTCCCGCCGAGGCCGGCATAGAAGATGGTGCGCCTTTCCGGCGGCACGTCGCGGAAGCGTTCGAGCGCCAGCACCCAGGAGGTCACCGCCACGAAATGCGACAGGGCATAGAGTACCCAGGGACGGGTCTTCTCGACCCGCATCTCGGGTACTAGCGCCACGACCATCGGCATGAGCCGAACCGACGAGAGCGCCACCGCGAAGGCCGCTGCGAAGATCGACGATTTCGACAGGATCGCCCCGATGAGCACGACCTTCGCCGGCAGCGCCCACACGACGGCTGTCATGAACACCGTCTCGACGACTGTTAGGCCGGACGCCTTGGCGAGCCCCGCGAAGCCGACGAAGGCGCTGGCCAGGATGAGGCCTGGTATCGAGAATGCCGCCGCAGCGCCGCGCAGGAACCAGCGACGCCCCTCGCCCGCGACGGCAGCCGATGATCGGGGTTCGTTCTCAACCATGATGCGCGCTTAGCACAGGGTCCTTGCCGTGGCGAAGCCAATAGCGGCCGGGATATTGCACCAGCATCGAATATGCCGGCCGATGGCGGGAGAGCCAAGGAAAAGGCCCGGCGGGTGAAAAACCTGCCGGGCCTCGTTTTCGTCACCGCGGGTCGCGGAATGCCTCAGTTCTTGCGCGGCAGCTGCGGCACCAGGCTGCGCTTGGGCGCATCCTTCTCGCCCGTCGGTCCCTTCGGCTTCGCGGCGGCCTTGGCCGGCTTTGCCTTCTTGGCCTTCGGCTTGCGCGGCGCCGGACGGCCTTCGGGGTTCTCCTTCTTCGGCCGCACCGGGGTCTCGTCGGCGATCGTCTCGAGCTTCAGGCCGGTCGTGCCGCCCTCGACGGTCTCGACGGTGACGCGCACCGTGCCGCCCTTCTTGAGCTTGCCGAACAACACCTCTTCCGCCAGGGGCTTCTTGATGTGCTCCTGGATGACGCGTCCGAGCGGGCGCGCGCCCATGCGCTCGTCATAGCCCTTGTCGGCGAGCCAGGCGATCGCCTCCGGCGAGAGGTCGAAGGTGACCCCGCGTTCGGAAAGCTGCGCTTCCAGCTGCATGACGAACTTCTGCACCACCTGATGCACCACCGGCACCGGCAGTGAGCCGAACGGGATGATCGCATCGAGCCGGTTGCGGAACTCCGGCGTGAACAGGCGGTTGATCGCCTCCACGTCGTCGCCCTCGCGCTTGGTCGATCCGAAGCCGATCGCCGCCTTCTGCGCCTCGGCGGCTCCCGCATTGGTCGTCATGATCAGGATGACGTTGCGGAAGTCGATCTGCTTGCCGTTATGGTCCGTCAGCTTGCCGTGATCCATCACCTGCAGCAGGATGTTGAACAGGTCCGGATGCGCCTTCTCGACCTCGTCGAGCAGAAGCACGCAGTGCGGATGCTGGTCGACGCCGTCAGTCAGCAGGCCGCCCTGGTCGAAGCCGACATAGCCGGGAGGCGCACCGATCAGTCGAGACACGGTATGCCGCTCCATGTACTCCGACATGTCGAAGCGCAGGAGCTCGACGCCGAGCGACGACGCCAATTGCTTGGCGACCTCGGTCTTGCCGACGCCGGTCGGACCCGAGAACAGGTACGACCCGATCGGCTTTTCCGGTTCCCGAAGGCCGGCACGGGCAAGCTTGATCGCCGAAGCGAGCGCGGTGATCGCGGTGTCCTGCCCGTAGACAACGCTCTTCAGTTCCTGGTCCAGATTGGCCAAGACCTTCTCGTCGTCGGCCGAGACCGTCTTGGGCGGGATGCGGGCCATCGTGGCGATCGTAGCCTCGATCTCCTTGACACTGATGGTCTTCTTGCGCCGGCTCTCCGGCAGAAGCATCTGCGACGCACCCGTCTCGTCGATCACGTCGATCGCCTTGTCGGGCAGCTTGCGGTCGTTGATGTAGCGCGACGACAGCTCCACCGCCGCCTTGATGGCGTCGTTGGTGAACTTCACCTTGTGGAAGTCCTCATAATAGGGCTTCAGCCCCTTCATGATCGCGATCGCATCGTCGAGCGACGGCTCGTTCACGTCGATCTTCTGGAAGCGCCGCACCAGCGCGCGGTCCTTCTCGAAGAACTGGCGGAACTCCTTGTAGGTGGTCGAGCCGATGCAGCGGATCGCTCCCGAGGAAAGCGCCGGCTTCAACAGGTTCGACGCATCCATGGCGCCGCCCGACGTCGCGCCGGCGCCGATCACCGTATGAATCTCGTCGATGAACAGCACCGCGCCGGGATAATCCTCGAGTTCCTTTACGACCTGCTTCAGCCGCTCCTCGAAGTCGCCGCGATAGCGGGTGCCGGCGAGCAGCGTGCCCATGTCGAGCGCGAAGATCGTGGCATTGGCCAGCACGCCCGGCACCTCGCCCTCGACGATGCGCTTGGCCAGGCCTTCGGCGATCGCCGTCTTGCCGACGCCCGGATCGCCCACATAGAGCGGGTTGTTCTTGGAACGGCGACACAGCACCTGGATGGTGCGGTTGATCTCGTTCTCGCGGCCGATCAGCGGGTCGATTCGGCCCGACTTGGCCTTCGCGTTGAGGTTGACGCAGTAGGCCGTCAGCGCGTCCTGCTGCTGCTTCTTCTTGCCGCCCTCCTCCGGCTCAGGACCTGCCTGGCCCGGCTGGTCGTCCTCGGCACCCCGTGGCGGACGCGTTTCCGTCGCGCCAGGACGCTTGGCTATCCCGTGCGAAATGTAGTTGACGGCGTCGTAGCGCGTCATCTGTTGTTCCTGCAGGAAATAGGCGGCATGGCTCTCGCGCTCGGCGAAGATCGCCACGAGCACGTTGGCGCCCGAGACTTCCTCGCGACCGGAGGATTGCACGTGGATCACGGCGCGCTGGATGACGCGCTGGAAACCGGCGGTCGGTTTGGAATCCTCGTCGTAGCCGGTGACGAGGTTGTCCAGTTCCGTATCGATGTAGCTGAGGACGGTCTGCCGCAACTCGTCGAGATCAACGTTGCAGGCGCGCATGACGGCGGCCGCGTCAGTATCCTCGATGAGCGACAACAGGAGGTGTTCGAGCGTCGCGTATTCGTGGTGACGCTCGTTGGCAAAGGTGAGCGCCTGGTGCAGCGCCCGTTCCAGGCCTTGGGAGAAAGCCGGCATTCAGTACCTCACTTCTTCTCCATCACGCATTGCAGCGGGTGCTGATGCTGACGGGCAAAATCCATGACTTGCGACACTTTGGTCTCGGCGACCTCGAATGTATAGACCCCGCATTCCCCAACCCCGTGATTGTGAACGTGGAGCATGATCCGTGTCGCCGCCTCCCTGTCCTTCTGGAAAAACCGTTCCAGGATGTGGACGACGAATTCCATCGGCGTGTAGTCGTCGTTGAGGATCAACACGCGATACAGGCTGGGCTTCTTGGTCTTCGGCTTGGTCCGCGTGATGACGGCGGTGCCACGCCCGGGTGTGTTCGACCGCTCGTCGTCGCCCTGCGCTCGCCTTGTGTGGTTTGCCATGGCTACCCCACCCGTCTTCAAGTCCAGCTGTTCCTTGTCCCGGTCATCTGAGAGAATGCTCAATGTAGGCGCTCGTCTCCAGATTTTAAGGTGTTCTTTCGCGCTGACAATATGGAGGGAATCCTCAGGACCGGGATTTTTTCGTCATCCGCGCGACGCAGCCGCCGCCTGAAAGCACGAAAGCCCGGCCGCGCAACGCGACCGGGCTGCCATGCGCACCTTGCGGTGCGCCGTCCCCGCCTCGAAGGAAAATGCCTACTTCGAGCTCTTCATAACTGATTCGAAGGGCTGGAACGCATCTTTCGCCATGTCGGCGAAAAGTTCGCCCATCTTGGTGGTCTCGGCCACGAAGGCCTCGTAGGCCTGGCGCGCATAGTCGGTCTGGACCTCGACCGCCTTGTCCAGCGACTTCGACGCAAACAGCTTCTCGAGCGTCGCGCTGCCGGCTTCTACCGACTTCTTGGAGTACTCGGTCGCCTCCGCGGTGATCGACTGCGCGCCCTTGGAAAGGGCAGCGACGCTCTTGAGGCTCGTATCCATGAACTCCTTGCCAAACTTGTTGGCGTCTTCGAACGAAAGCATGTCCTCGGTCCTCGCGTAGCTGATTGTCGGAAGGGGTGATCGCCCGTTGTGCGGCGCATCTTGATAGTGTGCAGTGCACAAAAAGTCAACGCAAACGATGCTGCCATGCCGCGGCATTGGCTCGAATACGCCCCAAATCCTCCCGATTCGGGAAAGAAACCGGTTACCTTAAACGGATTGGTAACGACGTCCCCCTACCGTTTCTACACGAACAGCGGTGCCAAGCCGTAGAGCCTCAATAAGAAGACTTCGAAGGTGTGACAGTGCGTCAGTCAACCAAAGCTCATTCCCGCAGATTCTCCCCCGCCAACATGCTGATCGCCATGATCGTGGCGGTCGCGACGAGTGTCGCGGCGGCTCCGGCCTGGGCCGGCAAGTACGCGGCCATCGTGGTCGATGCCAACACCGGCAAGACCCTGTTCTCCTCGCATGCCGAGGAGCCCCGCTTTCCCGCCTCCCTGACCAAGATGATGACGCTATACATGGTGTTCGAGGCCATGCAGGCCGGGCGCATCAACAAGCAGACACGGGTTCCGTTCTCCGCCCATGCTGCGGCACAGCCGCCGACGAAGCTCGGTGTCCGGGCCGGCAACTCGATCACGGTCGAAACGGCCATCTATGCACTGGTCACCAAGTCGGCCAACGATGCGGCCGCCGCCCTGGGCGAGATGCTTGGCGGCAGCGAGATGGGCTTTGCCCGCCTGATGACGGCGAAGGCACGCCAGCTCGGTATGCGATCCACGACGTTCCGCAATGCGTCGGGCCTGCCCAACGGCGAGCAGAAGACCACCGCCCGTGACATGGCGACCCTCGGCATTGCCTTGCGTGAGCACTATCCGCAGTACTACTCGTATTTTTCCACCCGCTCCTTCACCTTCGGCAAGACGCGCATGGGCAATCACAACAAGTTGCTCGGCCGCGTGAAGGGCGTCGATGGCATCAAGACCGGCTACATCCGCGCATCAGGCTTCAATCTGGTCTCGTCGGTGAAGACGGGCGGCAAGAGCCTCGTGGCGGTCGTCATGGGCGGCAACACCGGCGCCAGCCGCGACGCCCACATGGCGGAACTGATCAGGAAGTATCTTCCGAAGGCCTCCACGCGGGATACCGGCCCTGTCGTCGCCGGACGCGTCGTCAACAAGGGCGGTCCGGTCGCCATCGCCGGCATCGCGCTGCCGAAGGTGGACGTGCCGACCCCGGAATTCCGTCCCACGCCGATCGAGGTCGTGACGGCTTATGCCGATCCCGAAGAGGCCGTCACCCCGACCCAGGCCGAAGTGGCCGAGATGGTTGAAGAAGGCATCGGACAGGGCGACATCGATCCCGTGAACACCGCTTCGACGCCGTCGGGCGGCTGGGTCGTGCAGGTCGCCTCCACGCCCAGCAAGCAGCAGGCCCTGTCGGTGCTGAGCCAGACCAGCCAGCGGGCGGGATCGATCCTGGCGGGCGCTTCGCCTTTCACCGAGCTCTTCGAGCTCAAGGGCAACGTCTACCACCGCGCCCGGTTCGGCGGCTTCACCACCAAGACGGCGGCATTCGATGCCTGTTCCGCCCTCAAAAAGAAGAGAATCGACTGCTACGCGGTGCAGCAGCAGTAAGAAGCGTTCAAATCCGGGGCGTCCGCGCCCCGGTCTCCCGGAAATGTGCTTGAGTCGACGGAGACTTCTTCAATGACTATTCAGCAGGACATCCTTGGCTTCGTTGATCCGCGCCGCAAGGAAGTCGGACCCACCGAGGTCGGGGTGCAGGCTCTTCATAAGGCGGCGATGCGCCTTTCGGATGTCGGCCGTGCTGGCACCCGCTTCAAGACCAAGGATCTGGTAGGCCTCCTGCTTAGTCATGGCGCCCGCGCTTGGCGCTGCTCGCTCCCGCCGGCCACCGTCCGTGTCCGCGCCTTCACGCCAACCGGGAAACCGGCTGTCAAGATAGGCTTCCAGGAGCTGTAGGCTCTCCCCGTCTCCCGAAAGCTCCGCATGCAGCGCGACGAGATCGTCCTTGCCGAGCGTGCCGAGCACCTTGCCTTCGTACTGTCCCGCAAGGACGATGCCTTCCAGCCCGCCGGTATCGTGATCGAGTTCCATCTCGAGGGCCGCTGTCCTGACGGTGGAGCGCTTGCCGCGGCTCGGCTGGGAGGCGCGACGCGAGCGGCCTGACATATACCAGGCCACCGCGGCCGACAGTGCGATCCCCGCCAGTCCCGCGCGGCCGAGCAGCAGCATCGCCAGTCCGCCGAGCCCGACGACCACCGGTCCCGCCACATTGATCGCGCCCGCCACCTTTGCGGCATCGGCGCGGACGAAGGCGAGCAGGAGAAGAAATGCGACTGCGAAGGCGGCGGTCGCATAGAACATGAAGGTCATGGCCCGGAACCGCGGCGCTTTCCAGACAGGTTTTCCAGCAGCAGCCGGTCGGACTCGCTGCCGCGTGCCTCCAGCGCCTTCAGCCCACCGGTCGCGAAGACGGCGATGGATGACAGCAGACGCGCCAGCGTCGCCGCCGACCGCTGGTCGAAGCGGAACCATGCGCCGCGCGACAGCCGTGCGATCTCCTTGAATGCGGTCTCGGCGCCAGGGTCCCGCCCTTCCTGGAAGACGAAGACTGGGACGCCATGCAGACCGAGCCGGCCTGCCTTCTCGGCGAGATCGTCGACATTCTCCTCCATCGCATCGCCGATGTAGACGAGCGCGTCGATCTTGGACCGCGTGTTCTCCTTGATCGCGTGCGACAGCACCTTGCCGATCTGCGTGTGTCCGCCCCGGCAGTCGATCCTGGTCATGATGCGGGTAAGTTCGTCGGTGTCGCGCACGAACTTCGACGCGCGGCATTCTCCGAAACCGCGGAAATACACCAGCTGGACGTTGAGGCCGCCCGCCTTGCCGACCGTCTCGAACATCTCGCCCTGCAGGCGGCAAGCGAGATCCCAGGTCGGCTGGCGGCTCATTGTGGCGTCCATCGCCAGAACCAGCCGCCCCTTCGCGCCGCCGGAGATCGCGCCGAGTTCCTTCACCTGCTTCAAGAAGGCCGCGACTTCGCCGCCGCTCGATTCGGCGCGTTCGGCGGGCGTCTCTTCGCGCCTCGGAGTGGGCGTTCTGTGATTGCTCATCGATGCAAAGATGTGGCGCAACACACTGCTATGCAAGCCCCGGCCGGGTGCCGCCCCCGGTCTTCGCGCGTCAGCTGACGAAGATGTCGGGCAGTGAAATAGGCCGGCTGGTCGCCTCGGCGAATTTGCGCCTGATATCGGCGCGGTTGCGCCCGCGCTCGTCGGTCGGCAAGCGCAGCGCCGAGATGAGCTGGCGAATCTCCTGCCGCGCCGCCAGATGGGACAAGGTCGGCTTGGTCGCCAGGACGTGCTCCTCGAACTCGTCGAGGGCGGTGAGGCCGATCGGAAAGAACTCGCGGAAGATCACGCGCTCGGAGATTCCGTCGGCAATACGGAACCCGAGTTGTGCCGCGAGGCTCTTCAGGCAGGTATCGATCTTCTGTTCGTTGCGCGAGGTGATGTTCGACATGCGGTTGCGGACCACCACCCAGTCGAGGATCAGATTGTCGGTCTGCCGGCGCTCGCGCCGCGCGTCGCGCACGGCCGAAGCGTACTGGGAAACCTCCAGCACCTCGTTGCTCACCGGATCGACACGCGCCAGCACGTCGAAATCGATGAAGCTGTCGTTCATCGGCGTGATCAGCGTATCGGCGATCCGGTGCGCCAGCCGGCTGAGGAATGTGTCGGCGCCCGGCGTGTCGACGACCACGAAGTCGTAGCTGCTCTCGATCTCGGCAAGGCCTTCCGAAAGCTGCCGAAACTCCTCGCTCTCGGCATCCGTCACGCTGTCCTTGCGCGCCGGCGGCACGTGGAAATGGTGAGGAACGAGAAGCGACAGTTCCGCCTTGACCGACCATCGGCGCCGGTTCTCGACGTAGCGGGTGAGCGTCAGCTGCCGGCCGTCAAGATCGACGGTAGCGACCGAGTATCCCGATCGCAGCAGGGCAACCGCGATGTGCATTGCGGTGGTCGACTTGCCTGACCCGCCCTTCTCGTTGCCGCACACGATCACGTGCGCGCCGCGTTGCCGCCTTTCGGGAGAGCCGTTTAGCCCCGAGAACGTCAATGTCCCAAACTCCCACGCCCCATCGCAAGATGCCTTTATTTCCGCCGTGCATCAAGGCTGGTGCGCAAAACAATAGGCAAGACTACGGATTCGCCGCGGAAGTCTTCGCGACGGGGGGACTTCGGGGTTTGCTAGAGAAGCCCGAGATCGGCCAGTTCGCGGCGCAGGTCAGACGGCAGAGCGGTCGCGCCCGCCCTGCCCTGCCCGACATCGGCCGGCGCATCGGCGGCCGTCAGATACCGCCAACCCTGGAAGGCCCGGCGGGGCTGCCAGTCGGTCTCGATCACCTTGGGATCGAAGACGAGGTGGCAGCGCTCGATGCCGTCCGCGTCGGTGAAGGGGCGGATATCCAGCAGCCGCTGGCGGCACTGGACGTTGCCCTTGATGACCCAGTAGAGCGACCCGCCGTCGAGAAGTTCCTCGCGGCGTTTCGGGATCATTCGGGTGGTGTGCCGGTGTTCCGGCGTCTCGCCCGCGCGGCGCATCTCGTTGCGCCGGAACTCGATCCAGGTCTCGAGATCCTCGACGCTGTCGGCGCCCACGCAGAGCTTTACCAGGTTCAGGGCCATGGCCGATGGTGTAGCGTTTCGAGCCGCCCGGTCAACGCCGCGGCGGGGTTCTCCACAGTCGCGGGCTCAGCACTCCACGACATTGACCGCCAGGCCGCCAAGGCTGGTTTCCTTGTACTTCTCGTTCATGTCGAGCCCGGTCTGGCGCATCGTCTCGACCGCGGCGTCGAGCGGCACGAAATGGCTGCCGTCGCCCTTGAGCGCCAGCGACGCGGCCGTCACCGCCTTTACCGCGCCCAGCGCGTTGCGCTCGATGCAGGGAACCTGAACGAGGCCGCCCACCGGGTCGCAGGTCATGCCGAGGTGATGTTCCAGCGCGATTTCGGCGGCGTTCTCGATCTGCTCGGGCGTGCCGCCCATGACCGCCGCGAGGCCCGCCGCCGCCATCGCGGAGGCCGAGCCGACCTCGCCCTGGCAGCCGACCTCGGCGCCGGAGATCGAGGCGTTGTGCTTGATGATTCCGCCGATCGCGGCCGAGGTGAGCAGGAACTCGCGCACGTCGTCCTGGTCCGCGTCGGGGAAGAAATGCTGCCAGTAGCGGATGACGGCCGGTATCACGCCGGCGGCGCCGTTCGTCGGCGCTGTGACCACGCGGCCGCCCGCCGCGTTCTCCTCGTTGACCGCCATGGCGTAGACCGACAGCCAGTCATTGGCGAGCAGCGGGTTCGGCCGGTTCTCCTTCCAGTCGTTCTGCATGCGCTCGAACAGCATTTTGGCGCGGCGGCGAACCTTCAGGCCGCCGGGCATGATGCCGTCCTTGTTCAGTCCGCGCTCGATACAGGCGTTCATGGCATTCCAGATGCCGTCCAGCCCGGCATCGAGTTCGTCGCGCCCGCGATGCGCCTCCTCGTTGGCGCGCTTCATCTCGGCAATGGAAAGACCGCTCTTCTTGGCCATCGTCAGCATTTCGGCCGCTGTCCGGAAAGGGTGCGGCACCGCCGCTCCGGCTTCCGGCTCGCTGCGCGTCTGCAGGCGCTGCAGTTCCTCCTCCGAGACCACGAACCCACCGCCTACGGAATAGTAGATGCGCCGCAAGAGCAGCCGGTCGTCGCCATCATAGCCGGCGAAGGCCATGCCGTTGGCGTGGCCCGGCAGCGGCGAGGACTTGTCGAACACGAGATCGACTGCGGGATCAAAGAGATAGGACTTCCGACCTTCCGGATGGACGGCCTTCTCCGCAGCTATCCTGCCCAGGATCTCGTCGATCCGATCGGGATCGATGGTGGTGGGCTTCTCGCCGGCAAGACCAAGGATCACCGCCCGGTCGGTCCCGTGCCCGACGCCGGTGAAGGCCAGCGAGCCGTGAAGGCTGACGCCGATGCGCACCACCTCGGCACCACTCGGCCGCGGCCAGTCGCCGCTCTCGATCTCGTCCAGGAAGCGCGCGGCTGCCGTCATCGGTCCCATCGTGTGGGAGCTCGAGGGCCCTATGCCGATCTTGTAGAGGTCGAAGACCGAGAGAAACATTCGCGAGGTCCGATGCTGCTGGCCGCATTCTTCGGCATTTCACCGCGTCGAGGACGTATCTGGGCCGACCAGCCCTGCTCCGCAAGCGACACGCGCATGCGCGGCTCTCCAAAATGAAGAGGGCGCGGCATTGCCTGCCGCGCCCTCGAAAGTCCGTCATGTTCCGGCTGTCAGTTCGCCGCGATGACCGCTACGGTCTCGGCCCCACCGATCAGCCACGCAAGGAGGATCACTCCCGCAAATCCCAAAATCGCCTTGGCGGTCACGCCCCAGCACGATTTCTGAACAGTATCGTCCATGATTTTCCGTTGTTTGATTGCCCCCGGCGCGCCGTCTTCTTGTTACCGTCCGCGCCGCATTCACGTCCCGCATGTAACCTCTCCGTCCCCCCTTCGCAACAGCAAAAAAGGCCGGATCAGGGCGCGCGGGAGATGCCCACCCTGCGGACCAGCATACCCCTGCAAGGTAAAACAAGCACTTAACGGAACGAATGAGAGGTAACATTTTTAATCGATTTGACCAAACTATGGCGGAGGCGCATGGCAGCCGTGAACTTTTGCCGATGCCGGAGTATTCTCGGTCCCATGGATGCTGATTCCCTGCACTGGCACGACGCCTTCGCACTCGGCGTATTCGTCGTGGCGTGGGCGATGTTCTCGCAGGCCGCGTCGGGCCGGTTCGTGCGCCGCATGTCGTTGACGAAGCTCATGAATCTCCAGCGCGAGGAATGGATGCGGACGATGGCGCAGCGCGAGTTGCGCATGATCGACACCGGCATCATGACCGGGCTTCAGCAAGGGACCGCCTTCTTCGCCTCGAGCGCCCTGATCGCGCTTGGCAGCTGCTTCGCCCTGCTCCAGTCGTCCGAGGAAGTCCTTTCGCTTCTGCGAGACATTCCTTTCGCCGGGCCGCCGGACAGGGCGGTCTATGAAATGAAGGTCCTCGGGCTGATGGTGATTCTCGCCTACACCTTCTTCAAGTTTGGCTGGGCCTACCGGCTGTTCAATTATTGCTCGATCCTGATCGGGGCCGTCCCGATGGCCAGGGACGCCGAGCCGGGTTCGATGGAGTCCGGCCTGTTGCACGCGGCGCGGATGAACGTGATCGCCGGCAAACACTTCAATTCCGGGCTGAGAGGGCTGTTCTTCTCCATCGGCTATCTCGGCTGGTTCGTCGGTCCCCTGGTCTTGGTCGCGACGACGATGCTCATCCTGTTCGTCCTGGTCCGGCGCCAGTTCTTCTCCGACGCACGCGCGGCCCTGCTGGCGGCATGAGGCCCTGACTCGGCGGGCCGCTCAACCGGGAGCGGGAAGCAGCACCTTCGTCCTCCCGGTCAGCCGGTAGGCGATGAGGCCGATCCACTCGCGCATGGCGATGGCGGTGTTCTGCAGCGAATCGAAGGCGTTGTCGCGCGCCAGCCCGAAACCCTCGTCGCCGGCCGTGCGGTAGTCGGCCGGCCAGGGCACGACGGGAAAGCCGGCTTCGCGGAAGAGCCCAACCGAGCGCGGCATGTGGAACGCCGATGTCACCAGGAGCCACGTCTCCCCTTCCTGCGGGTCGGCGAGTTGCCTGGAAAAGACCGCGTTCTCGTAGGTGTCGCGTGACTGCCCCTCCAGAACGAGACGCTCGCCATCGACACCCAGCGCTTCGAGAAGCCTCGGAGCGGTCTCGGCATCGGCCTCGCCCTTCAGCAACAGCGCGCCCGTTCCGCCCGACACCAGTACCGTCGCCTGCGGATAGCGCCGCGCCAGGATAGCCGTCTCGACGAAACGATCAGCCGCTGAATTCAGCTCGTACCCGCCCCTCGCCCGGTTCACGCCTCCCTCGAAGCCGCCGCCGAGCACTACGATGCCGTCGACCCGTTCCGGCATCTCGGCGGGCCGCGCGAACCGATCCTCGAGCGGATGCAGCATGACGGCGCCCAGCGTCGTCCAGCCCGAGAGGCCGAGGACCAGAAGCGCGAGGCCGGTGGCCATCGCGGAGAGCCGCTTGAAACCTCCGATCGCCAGCAAAATGCCTGCCAGGACGAGAAGAGCCGTCAGGCTCAGCGGATTGGCGACCGCCCAAAACACTTTCGAAGCGATGAAGAACAAGTCGCGGTGCTCCTGTGGAAACCGGGCAGCGGCGGCCGATCCGGAATCAGGCCGTGGCGGCGGCCTCGCCGGGCTCGTCTGCGGGCGAAGCTTCTACCGTGTGCCGTTCGATGAAGCGGCGCATGAGGTCGACGACCTGCCCGGCCTCCTTGTCGTCGAGCTCGATGCCGAAACCTGCCGGCTTGCCGTCGACCATGAACTTCACTTTTCCGCGCGACAGGAAACCGTCGGCGGCGCTTTTCGCGGCAGGCGGGGCGTACCCGACCTCCGTCACCTTTTCGACGGGAAAGACCTTCCGACGCGTGAAAGGTCCGAAGCCGCGCTCGGTGACGATCGCCCCGCCATCGATCAGGAACAGCTTTTCGACACCGAACAATTGCCAGGCGACCACCGACCATACGACGAGGCCGCCGAAGGTCCAGGCGGTCACCCACACCAGCAGGAACAGGTCGACCGCGAACGGGCTGCTGCTGCCGAATAGCCCCCAGAGGGCAAAGAATTCGCCGACCGACCAGCCCGCCAGCCACACGATCAGGAACAGCACCAGCGCGATCTTGCGCCGGGTGGGATTGTAGACGCCGATGCCGTCGGCGGTCTTGCGGATGGTCATGCGCGCCGGGCCGCCCGCCGGCCGATCGCTCAAGTTCTGCAAGTCGTCGACCGCCATCCGCCTCTCCCCTCCAGCAATGGCCGCAGGCTAGCAACTGCACCGGTGCCGCGCAAACCTGTCAACGCGCAGCGGCGTCACCGCCGGGCGATGGCCAGGTAGTTCATCGGCATTCCGCCGCGATTGTAGCGCGATTTCGCCGCCGCGCGCGCCGCCAGTCCCGCCATCATGCGGGCGAGCAGGCGAAAAGGCGTGAAGGCCAGCATGAAAAGGACGCCCGCAATGCCCGGTGCATAGTCCGTCGGTTTCCACGGCAGGCGGCGCGAGACGAAGCGCAATTGATGCGCCACCGTCGACAGCGTCCCGTCGAGGGGCCGCAACTCCTCCACCGAGAATCCAGCGCCGGTCAGCAGGTGGCGCACGCCGAACTGGGTATAGCGATAGAAATCATAGGGAACCTCGTGTTCCTCGTAGACGAGCGGGCCAGTGTAGAACAGAACGCCACCCGGCTTGGTCACCCGGTAGAGTTCGCGTAGCACCGCGGCCGGGTCGGGTAGGTGCTCCATCACTTGCGTGAACACCACCGCGTCGAACCGGCCGTCCTCGACGGGAATGGCAGCGAGATCGCAGACATAAGTGCTGGACGCGTAGGTCTTGTCGACCTGCTCGAAGTCCGTCGATTCGTAGGTGCAGTGCGCGAACAGGCCGCGATAGGGTTGCCGCCCCGCGCCGGCGTCCAGCACCATCGAACCGGCCGGCAGCGTGCCCGCGAACCGCTCCAGTTCGCGCTCCAGCCAAAGGCGCGGGGCGTTGATCAATGTCGGAACCTCGCGCCGGAAATCGCTACCACCACTTCTCCGGCTCGAACCGGCCGGCCGCCTGCTCGATGACGTGCGCGGTGCGGAACAGGGTCTCCTCGTCGAAAGGCTTGCCGATGAGCTGGAGCCCGAGCGGAAGGCCCTTGGCGTCGAGGCCCGCTGGGACCGCGATACCCGGCAGTCCTGCCATGTTCACCGTCACGGTGAAGATGTCGTTCAGGTACATCTTCACCGGATCCGCCGCCATGTCCTGATCGGCGATACCGAAGGCGGCGGACGGCGTGGCCGGCGTCAGGATCGCATCGACGCCCGCTGCGAAGACCTCCTCGAAGTCGCGCTTGATCAGCGTGCGCACCTTCTGCGCCTTCAGGTAGTAGGCATCGTAGTATCCTGCCGAAAGCACGTAGGTGCCGATCATGATACGCCGCTTCACCTCGCGGCCGAAGCCTTCCGCGCGGGTCTTCTCGTACATGTCGGAAATGTCCTTGCCGGGCACGCGCAGGCCGTAGCGCACGCCGTCGTACCGGGCGAGGTTCGAGGAGGCTTCCGCTGGCGCGACGATGTAATAGGCCGGCAGGGCATACTTCGTGTGCGGCAGCGAGATGTCGACGATCTCCGCGCCCGCGTCGCGCATCCAGGCGATGCCCTTCTGCCACAGCGTCTCGATCTCTTCCGGCATGCCGTCGACGCGGTATTCCCGAGGAATGCCGATCCGCATGCCCTTGATGGACTGGCCGAGCGCCGCTTCGTAATCCGGCACCGGCCGGTCGACCGAGGTGGTGTCCTTCGGATCGACCGAGGCCATCGACTTCAGGAGGATCGCCGCGTCGCGCACGTCGCGGGCGATCGGGCCGGCCTGGTCGAGCGACGAGGCGAAGGCCACGATGCCCCAGCGCGAGCAGCGGCCGTAGGTCGGCTTGATGCCGACCGTGCCCGTCAGGGCCGCCGGCTGGCGGATCGAGCCGCCCGTGTCGGTCGCGGTCGCGCCGGCACAGAGCCATGCCGAGACGGACGCCGCCGATCCGCCGGACGAGCCTCCGGGCACCAGGTCGAGATTCGATCCCTGCGCCCGCCACGGGTTCTTCACCGGGCCGTAGTAGGACGTCTCGTTGGACGAGCCCATGGCGAACTCGTCCATGTTGAGCTTGCCCAGCATCACCGCACCGTCGGCCCACAGGTTCGACGTCACGGTCGATTCGTAGCGTGGCTGGAACCCGTCGAGCACGTGGCTGCAGGCCTGCGTGTGCACGCCCTCGGTGCCGAAGAGATCCTTGATGCCGAGCGGAATGCCTTCGAGCGCACCGCCCTCGCCCTTCCCCAGCCGCTGGTCCGAGGCTTTCGCCATCCCGCGTGCCTTCTCGGGAGTGACCGCCACATAGGCGTTGAGCTGCGGATTGGCCGCGTCGATCGCCGCGAGATAGGCGTCCGTCAGCTCGGCCGCCTTGATCTCCTTGCCGCGCAGCTTCTCGCGCGCCTGCGAAATCGTCAGTCTGGTCAGATCGGTCATCGGATGAGGTTCTTCTCGTAGAATCGGGAATAGCCGGAATCGGGGTAGTCGAGAACGGCGCCGCAGACCTTGAAGCCGCCGCGCTCGTAGACGCGCCATGCAGGCTCGAAACCCGGCGCCTCGCCGGTCTCGAGCACGAGCCGGTTCAGCCCCTTCTCGCGGGCGAGCGCCTCGATCCGCCGCAGGAGCAGCGAGCCGACGCGCTGTCCGCGCACCTCCGGCATGGTGTACATGCGCTTGACCTCGCCCAATCCCCCGCCGTGGTCCTTGAGCGAGGCCATGCCGACGGCCCGACCGTCCGCGTCCCGCGCGATTAGAACGGTCACCGTCGGCTCCGCCATCTGCTCGACGGTCAGCTGAAACTGGAACTCGCGCGGCGTGAGCGGCATCATGTACGCGTTGAGTTCGGCGACCATCACGCGCACCGCGTCCTGCAGCGGGCTCTCCACGGAAATCGCGATCGCCATGCCGGCTACTCGACCACCTTCGGCACGAGGAAGAAATTCTCGTCGGTGGCGGGCGCGTTGGCGACGATGTCGTTCGCCTTGTCGCCATCGGTCACGACATCCTCGCGCTTCTTCATATCCATCGGGATGACCGACGTCATCGGCTCCACGCCCGAGACATCGACCTCGTTCAGCTGCTCGACGAAGCCTAGAATGGCATTGAGTTCGCCCGTCATGCGCTGGGCGTCCTCGTCGGTGACGGCGATGCGGGCCAGATGCGCGACGCGCTTCACGGTGGCGATATCGACGGACATGGAACTCTCCGGAACGGCTGGAAACGGCCGCTCCGGGCTATAACGGTAGGGCGGGCGCCGCGCAACGCCCGACAAGCACCGCAAGCCCCGGACGCGAAGCCCGCCGCGTAGCCGGGGCTCCTTCTCGTCGGCCGCGGGAGGCTATGCTTCGAACGCCTCCCCGACCTTCGGCGTCAGGACCTTCGTGCCCGATCCCTCCATGCCCGAGATGAACTTGTCTGCGCTCTGGTCGACAATCGGGAAGGATGCGTAGTGGCAGGGGATCACCGTCTCGAACTTGAAGAAGCGGCGGCAGGCGAGCGCGGCCACCGCGCCGCCCATGGTGAAGCGGTCGCCGATCGGAACCAGTCCGATCTTCGGCTCGTGCAGTTCGTTGATCAGCCCCATGTCGGAAAAGATATCCGTATCGCCCATGTGGTAGAGGGTCTTGTCGGCCGGGAAATGCAGCACCAGGCCGAGCGGGTTGCCTAGATACGTGTTCTGTCCACCCTCGCCGCCGAAGGACGAGGAATGCAGCGCCTGAACGAAGGTCGTGGTGAAGCCGCCGCAATCCACCGTGCCGCCGGTGTTGCCGGGGTTGATCTTGTTCTGGTCGACGCCCTTGCCGACCAGGAACATGCAGATCTCGAAGCTGGCGACCAGCATCGCCCCCGTCTTCTTCAGGATTGCCTCCGCGTCCCCGACGTGATCGTTGTGCCCGTGAGTCAGGAGCACATGCGTCACGCCTTCCGATATCTGCTCCCAGCCCTTGTCCCAGGACGGATTTCCGGTGAGAAACGGGTCGATCAGGATCTTGGCTTCGCCCGCCTCGATGCGGAATGCCGAATGTCCGAGCCAGGTGATCTTCATTCTGGTCCTCCTTGAGAATGGCTGCCGTCAGGATAGAACGCGACGGCGCCGAAACGAAAGAGCCCATCGTGCCGATCATCTCTGTCGAGGAACTTCCCGGCCTGCTCACGGGCGGAGCGACGCTGGCCGCGCTCGATCTGGGGGAAAAGACGATCGGCCTCGCCGTCTCCGACAGGGGGCTGCTCTTCGCCCATCCTCGCCCCGTCATCCTGCGCAAGAAGTTCGGGGTGGATGCGCAGCGCCTGCTGCTCGCCCTCGGCAAGGAAGGCTGCGCGGCCGTCGTCATGGGATTGCCGGTAAACATGGACGGCAGCGAGGGGCCCCGCGTTCAGGCAAGCCGCGCATTCGTGCGCAACATGCAGCCCCTGACCGACCTGCCGTTCCTCTTCTGGGACGAGCGCCTGTCCACCGTGGCCGCCGAACGCGTGCTGATCTCGATGGACGTGTCGCGGCGCAAGCGGGGGGACCGAATCGATTCGGCGGCCGCCGCCTTCATTCTCCAGGGCGTTCTCGACCGGCTTCAGGCGCTCGGCGCGGAGCCTTCGAGATAGCGCAGGCGCAGCGACCGCGCCCAACCGATGATCTCGCGCCGGCGGCGCAAGGCCAGGATGCCGAAGATGATCGCCGTGTCGACCACGCACGCACGCGCGACAAGCGGCGGAAGCGAGGCCGGATCCATACCGAGCACATGACCGTACAGGTCGAAGACCTGGTCGTGGATCTGGCGGCTGAAGAAGAGCATGCCGAAATTCATGTCGTTGACCGACAGGAAGTACCAGGCCCAGAAAGTGCCCATCGGCAGGCCCCAGAAGAGCAGGATGTAGCGCATCAGAATGCCTCGTTCCTGTTGCCTGGCCGACGCGAGAAGCGTGTCAGCATGGAATTGTGCGCCGCCCCGATCGCCATCAGGCGTGCGGTGATCTCCGCCGCGTCGCCGACCTCGCGCGGCGCATCGGCGGTCCGGCGCTGCTCGGCCTGCAGGGCCATGTAGGAAACGAGCAACGCGAGCAGCTGCAGCGACGCCGAGGCGAACAGCCCCCGCACGAGGAAGATTGCCCCGATCGCGAGCAGGACCGTCATCATGGCCGTCGCCACGCCGAACGCCGTGCGCGCGATCTCGTCGCTCTCCCGCTGGGAGCCGCGGATCTGCGCGATCGCGGTGACGATCATCCAAAGGAACAGAACGGAGGTGAGCGAAAAGCCGAAGGCGAGCGCGGTCGAAAGCACCGGACCCGCCGGGATCTCGTTGCCGAGGAAACCGCCCGGGAAGCTGAGCGCCTGGAAGATCGCGAAGACCTCCCCGGTCGCCTCGGCCATGGCGGCGAGCGCCAGGAGGCCGAAGAAGGCCATCCAGTAGGCCGGTACGAATATGCCGATAATCCGTCGCATCGCTCTTCCGTTTCACTGACAACGATGGAGCGGTGGGCGGGTCAGGGCAAACGAAACCATTCGTTAAGGTTAACGAAATCCCTGCGATCTGGATAAAACTTGAGGCGCGCCGGATCGGTCTTCCTCCCCGGCGCCGCTGTCGGCAGGACCGATCAGAGCGCTTCGGGGTAGAGCGTGTCGATGATCATGCGACTGTCGTGGCGCGAATCGAGCATGCCGTAGGTCGTGCGCCACTGCCCGGCGAGCCGGGTTTCCATGAAGGCATCGGCGATGCGCCCAGCTCCCAGCCGCTTCAGTTCGGCCGCCGCGGCCGCAAGCGCAAGCTGCTCGGTCAGGATGCGCGCCGACCCCTCGTCCGACTGCGCCACTTCCAGTGCCGCCCGCAATACTCCGGACGTCCCCTTGCCGTTGGGGCCGAGATCCCGCTCGATCGTGCCCATCACCTCGTTGAAGAGGCTCGGCGCCTGCACCAGCACCCTCAGCACGTCGAGCGCCATGACGTTGCCCGAACCCTCCCAGATCGCGTTCAGCGGCGACTCGCGGAAGTATCGTGCCAGCGGCGCTTCCTCGACGTAGCCGTTGCCGCCGAGGCACTCCATGGCCTCGTAGACGACGCTCGGACAGATCTTGCAAACCCAGTATTTGACGACCGGCGTCATGGCGCGCGCGAACGCCGCCTCCGCCCGGTCCTCGGCGGCTTGGTCGAAGGCGCGCGCCAGGCGGAAGGCCAGCGCGGTGGCGGCCGCGACGTCCAGCGCCAGGTCCGCCAGCACGCGCTGCATGATCGGCTGGTCGACCAGAACGTTGCCGAAGACCATGCGATGCCGCGTATGATGGACCGCCTCCGCAAGCGCCGCCCGCATGATGCCCGCGGACGCCAGCGCGCAGTCGAGCCTTGTCAGCGTTACCATGTCCATGATCGTCTTGACCCCGGCGCCCGGCGCCCCGACCATCTCCGCCATCGCACCGGCGAACTCCACCTCCGAAGAGGCGTTGGAGCGGTTCCCGAGCTTGTCCTTCAGCCGCTGGAAACGGAACCCGTTATTGTCGCCGTTGGAAAGAATGCGCGGCAGCAGGAAGCACGATAGCCCCTCGGGCGCCTGCGCAAGAACCAGGAACGCGTCGCACATCGGCGCCGACATGAACCATTTGTGGCCGGTGATCCGATAGAAGCCGCTTTCCGTGCGCTCGGCGCGCGTCGTGTTGGCGCGCACGTCGGTGCCGCCCTGCTTCTCGGTCATCCCCATGCCAAGCGTCAGGCCGGCCTTCTCGACCGGCGGCTTCTGCGCCGGATCGTACTTGCGCGTGGTGATCCGCGGCGCCCACTCGCGAAACAGCTTCGGCGCCGCCATCAGCGCCGCGAGCGAAGCGTTCGTCATCGTGATCGGGCAGAGATGGCCACATTCCAGTTCGGCCGTCATGTAGAAGCGCGCCGCCCTCACCTGGTGGCGGCGGCCGGCTTCGTGCTCGCCGTTCTCCCACACCGATGAATGGAGGCCCGTCGTGACCGACCGCCGCATGAGCGCGTGGTAGGCGGGGTGAAACTCGACCAGGTCGGCCCGGTGGCCCTGCCGGTCGTGCGTCCTGAGCTTGGGCGTTTCGGTATTGGCGAGCCGGGCGAGATCCTGCGCTTCGGCCGACATGACGAAGCGGCCGACCGAATCCAGCTCCTTGCGCACTTCCGGGGAGAAGTCTTCCGACAGTTGCACCAGGAGAGGATCGCCGCGCCATGCATTCGTGCCCGACAGCAGCGGCGGCTGGTTGGTTACGTCATGCGTCAACTGCGATACCCCGTCGGCCCTGATTTGCCCGTTTATAGCGCATCGCAGGGCCGGTGCGCGACGAAATCACCGTTTTCCTCATGCAATCCAGGCACGACGCGACGAAGCCCGGCCAAGGCCAGGCTTCACGATCTTCTCGAAAAGCTGGTGCCGGAACTTACCGGTAGGGCGACCGGCAATAACGGCGCGGGCCGTGATACGGCTGGAACGTGTCGGAGTGGACGTCGTAGGACCGGTACCGGCGCAGGCACCAGTCGGCATGGGCGTCGTAGCCGCGGTAGTACCGCTGGCGATAGACCGGCGCCGGTTGCTGGCTCGCAATGATGCCGGAGATGATCGCGCCTGCAACCAGCTTGCCGACGATCGGCCCGAAATCATTGTGCCGATGCCGGTAGTAATGCCGCGGACCGTGGTTGCGCCAGTGGCGACGCTGACCGTAACGCCTGTAGTCGACCTTAACGACGCCGTCCGACGCGCCTACGGTCGAAACGCTCGGCTTCGAAGGCACGGACATGGCGGAAGCAGGCGACATCGCTCCCATGGTGAGCGTGATCGCCGCGACGCACATCGCCGACAGTATCCTGTTCATCCCTACCTCCTCGGGTTCGTGAACGGAACCATACTATCAAGCAACAGCACCTCGCGGAAGCAACGGAAGAAAGAATATCCTCTGCCGCAAGAGCCCTCTTAGAACTGCGTTCAACTGAGCCTAATCGGCCGGGACCACGCCGGCTGCCGGATGTTTAGGGGAGCAAAACTCCACCGACCGAACCTGCACGTTTTATTCCCGTGAATTCTCCGCCGACCAATGGAAAAAGGGCCGCGACATGCGGCCCCTTCTCGATCCGGATAAGACTGCAATTACAGCGTAATACGGTACTTCGCAAATCCGTCGGCGCCCTCGCCCGCCGGCTCGATGTTCACGCCCTTGACGTCGCTCAGGTACTCCTTGGCGCGCGGTCCCGTCTCGAAGACCACGGTCGTGTTCTCCAACGGGGCGAAATGCCAGTTGGCGTCGGCCGACGGATTGATGGTGCCCTGATCGATGATGTACCGCACGATCACGTCGCGGTTGGTGTCGGGTGCGGCGAAGACGACCTTTTCGCTGGTGATGCCCGGGAAGTTTCCGCCGCCGCCGGCGCGGTAGTTGTTAGAAGCGACCACGAACTTCTGCTCCGGATCGATCGGCTTGCCGTCGAACTCGAGGTTCTTGATGCGGTTGGCGTCCGCGTTGATGACCGCGCCGGTCTTGTCGTACTTCATCGGCTCCGACAGGTCGATCTCGTAGGTCACGCCGTCGATGATGTCGAAATTGTAGGACGGGAAGTCGGTGTTGAGCAGCGGGGCGTCCGTCGCGCCGGGCTCGACCTGGTTGAACATGCCGGCCGACATCTCCAGCCAGTTCTTCACGTCCGCGCCGGTGATCACCACAGCCTGGACCGTGTTAGGGTAGAGGTAGAGGTCGGCGACGTTCTTGATCGCCACGTCCCCCGCCTTCACCTCGGTGAAATACTCCGGACCGCCGCGGCCGCCGGCCTTGAAGGGCGCCGCCGCCGAAAGCACCGGCAGGTCCTTGTACTCGGTCTCCTTCAGCATGTCCTTGATGTACCAGGTCTGCGCCTGGCTCACGATCTGTACCGACGGATCGTCGGCAACCAGCGCGAAGAAGGAATGCAGCGGCGCCGAGGTCTGGCCGACCGAGGTGCGGACGTATTCGAGCGTCGCCTCGTGCTCGTCCTTGGCCGCGGCGAGGACCGCCTCCTTACTCTCGACCAGCGGGACGATCTTGCGGTCCTCGGTACGCTCGTAGATCGGCCGCGCCTCGGTGGTGAAGTCGGCGATGCGCCAGCTATTGCCGTCCTTTTCGAGCAGGAGGTCGATGAGGCCCATGTGCGACCCCCAGAATCCGCCCATCACGGCCGGCTTGCCCTGCAGCGTGCCCTTGACGGGATCAACGCCCTCGATCGCGTCCCAGGATTTCGGTCCGGGGAAGACGAGGTGCTGGTGGCCGGTCATGACGGCATCGATGCCCTCGACGCCCGCGAGATAGAGCGAGGCGTTCTCCATCCGCTCCACCGGGCCGCTGCCGTCGATACCGGAGTGCGAGAGCGCGATGACGATGTCGGCGCCCTCCTCCTTCATCGCCGGCACCCAGGCCTTGGCGGCCTCGACGATGTCGCGGGTCTGCGCCTTGCCTTCTAGGTGGCGGACGTCCCACACCATGATCTGCGGCGGCACGAAGCCGATGAAGCCGACCTTGACCGGGCTTTCGTTGCCTGCGCCATCCTTCACCATCTTCTCGAGGATGACGTAGGGCTTGAAGAACAGTTCGTCGTCCTTCGGATCGGAGGCCAGCTGGCCCTTGGTGAGGTTGGCGCAAACCCATGGGAAACCCGCGCCGTTCACGACGTTGAACATGAAGTCCAGGCCGTAGTTGAACTCGTGGTTGCCGAGCGTGCCGACGTCGTAGCCCAGCACGTTCATCGCCGCGATCACCGGGTGCGTGTCGCCTTCCTTCATGCCCCGCTCGTACGCGATGTAGTCGCCCATCGGGTTGCCCTGCAGGAAGTCGCCATTGTCCACCAGCATCGAGTTGCCCGCCTCGGCGCGGACCGCGTCGATGAGCGATGCCGTGCGGGCAAGGCCCATCGTGTCGTTCGGTTTGTCGGCGTAATAGTCGTAGGGATAGACGTGGACGTGGATGTCGGTCGTTTCCATGATGCGCAGGTGCGCCTGGTTGGCCTGGGCGCGCGCCGCGAACGGGTGCAGCACGACGAGGCCGCCGACGGCGGCCGCGCCCGAGAGGAAGGATCGCCGCGACATGCGATGGATGAGGGTGGACATGGTTGCCTCCTGGAAGCGCTCTACATTCCGATGATGAGCCGGCTTTGCGAGCGGAAATTGTCGCGCCGGTAGCATTCCGAGTCCAGCAGATTCAAACGACACGTTCATGACGATGCGGCAGCGCCGGTTTGTCGCGCCGCCGGGCGCGCGCTAAGTATCTCAGGGCGGCGGCAGAGCAGGCCCGCCGCGGTTGCGGCAGGAACGGGACCACGAATGGATCTGGACGTCGGGGCCATCGCCGAACGAATTGCCGCCTACCTCGATCGGTGGGCGGTGTATGCGACCGACCCTTGGCTCGCGTATCAGGTCGCGCTGATCGTTGTCCTCTTCATCGCCGCGAAGGTATTCGGCCGGAAGATCGAATCCCGTCTCGAGAGCCGGGCACGCTCCATCCGCGGTCATCCCGGTCTGCTCCGCGTCGTCGTGGCGACCATGCGCCGATCCGACTGGATCCTGTTCGTCGTTTTCATGTTCGTGGCGATCACGGTCATGCGCGCCGCGACGTGGCCGAGCCGCAGTTGGCTTCTGGCCATCGCGCTGTGGCTGGCGCTCACCTGGGTCGTTGTCGCCATCCTCTCGCGGGTGATCCGCAATCGCCTCGCCGCGCGCGCCGTCGCGTGGATGGTCTGGATCTACGCCGCCCTCGCCATCCTCGGGCTCCACGATCGCGCCGCGCTCTTCCTCGACAGCCTCGCCATGCCGGTCGGCGAGGCCCGGATCTCGGTGCTCACTGTCGTCAAGGTCACGGTCCTTCTGACCGCCGCCATCTGGATCGCCACCGTGGTCGGCAACTACTTCGACGAGCGGGTCCAGAAATCGGCCGATCTGACGCCCTCCATCCGGGTGCTGATCGGCAAGGTCGCCAAGTTCGGCCTGATCATCATCGCCGGCCTCGGTGCGCTGACCGCCGTCGGCGTCGACCTGACGGCGCTGACGGTTTTTTCCGGCGCGGTCGGTGTCGGCCTGGGCTTCGGCCTCCAGAAGGTGGTGTCGAACTTCATCTCGGGCGTCATCATGCTCATGGACAAGTCGATCAAGCCCGGCGACACCATCTCGCTCGGCGAGACCTTCGGCTGGATCAGGGAGCTTCGCGCCCGCTTCGTCTCCGTCGTGACGCGCGACGGGCGCGAATACCTCATCCCAAACGAGGACTTCGTCACCCAGCAGGTCATCAACTGGTCCTTCAGCGACGAACTCGTCCGCCTCGACGTGGCGTTTGGCGTTTCCTACGACGCCGACCCGCACGTGGTGTCCGAACTCGCCATCAACGCGGCGATGACCGTCGGCCGCGTCGAGGCCGCGAGGCGCCCGGTCTGCTGGCTCACCGGCTTCGGCGAATCCTCCCTCGATTTCGTCCTGCGCTTTTGGATCCACGATCCCCAGCAGGGCCTCACCAACGTCAGGGGCAAGGTGCTGCTTGCCCTGTGGGACGCGTTCAAGGAGAACGGCGTCCAGATCCCCTACCCCCACCGCGAAGTCATCCTGACGCGACGCGGCGCCGGACGGACGGGCGACGGAAATTTGCCGAACGATTGAGAACTGCCTGGCGACCCAGGGAGACGGCACAAGCGGCGCGCGCCCGTTCGATCGGCGCGCAGATGCCATTTTTCTGTGCAATTTCCGCAACATAAAGGCAGTCGTGCTGCGCTGCGATACACCCTTGGTTAATCCGAATCCGCTAATCTTGCCGCGGGTGGCATGGGGCAAGGGCAATGACGGTTGGCGCTTCTGCGGTCGCGGGTTTCCGCACGGTCTCCACGATGATCTTTATGCTGGCGGCGGCTGCCCCGGCGTCGGCGGCGGAGCTGACGCTGGAAACGCTCCAGAAGAATCTCGATCTCGTCTGGACGCTGCTGGCAGCCAGTCTCGTCCTGATGATGCAGCTCGGCTTCCTGCTCCTCGAAGCCGGGATGGTCCGCTCGAAAAACTCCATCAACGTCGCGCAGAAGAACCTTCTGGACTTCGCCGTTTCGGTCATAGCCTTCAGCGCCGTCGGTTTCATGATCGCCTTCGCTTCCGGCAATGGTTGGCCCTTCGGTATCGATGGCGACTTCCTCTTCCTCGGATCGCTCGATACCTGGCACGTCGGCTTCTTCGTCTTCCAGGTCATGTTTTGTGGAACGGCGGCCACGATCGTCTCGGGCGCGGTCGCCGAGCGGATGCGCCTCGTCTCCTACCTGCTCTGCGCAGCGGTCGTCGCGGGGGTCATCTATCCGGTTTTCGTCCACTGGGCCTGGGGCAATGCCGTCACCCCCAATTCATCCGCGTTCCTGGCGAACATGGGCTTCGTGGATTTCGCCGGCTCCACCGTCGTTCATGCGACCGGTGGCTGGGTGGCGCTGGCGGCATGTCTCGTGCTGGGACCCCGGCTCGGCCGGTTCGACAGTGCCGGAAAGCCGATACGCATTGCCGGGCACAGCCCCGTCTTGGCGGCTGCCGGTGCGTTTGTCCTGTTCGTGGGATGGATCGGCTTCAACGGCGGCTCGACGATCGGGGTAAAGCCGGCGATCGCCCATATCATCGCCAACACCGTCCTGGCCGCCGGCACGGGCGGTCTCGCCGGCTATGTCGTCGGCTGGTACAAGGACGGCGTCGTGCTTCCGGAGCAGACGCTCTCCGGGATGCTCGGCGGGCTCGTCGCAGTCACCGCCGGCTGCATGGTGCTCGATCCTTTCGGTGCGCTGGCGATAGGTCTCATCGGCGGACTGGCGGCCATATGGGGCAACAGCGTCCTCGAGAACGAACTCGGGATTGACGACGCTGTCGGCGCGATTGGCGTCCATGGCTTTGCCGGAATGGCCGGAACCATCGGCCTCGCGCTCTTGGCGCCGCTCGAGAACCTGCCGCTGGCCTCCCGGTGGGACCAGTTGCAGGTTCAGGTGACGGCGGTGACGGTCAACTTCTTCTGGACCTTCGGAACCGGCTACGCCTTCTTCTGGACTCTGAACCGCTACTTCCCCATCCGCGTCACGCGGGAAGCCGAGCTGATCGGGCTCAACGAGGCCGAGCACGGCACGCGCATGGGGGTCGTGCACGTCGAACGCGCGCTCCAGACGCTGGTCAGCGGCAATGCGGATCTTAACATGCGGCTCGAACTGAAGCCCGGCGACGAGTCCGAAACCCTGACCCGCCTGTTCAACGACCTCATGGAAAACATTCAGGCCGAGGAAGCCGCGCGCGCCCGAGCCAAGTCGATGATGCGCGACGCCGAGGAAGCGGAGCGCCTGTCCGCGCTGGCCGCCGCGACCTTCGAGGCGATCTGGATCCTCCAGGACGGCCGGATCGTCGACGGAAACGTCAAGCTCGAGGAACTTCTTGGCGAACCTATCGCCACGCTGCGCGGTCGCCCCGTCATCGAACTCTTCGCTCCGCAACATCGTGCATCCGTGCGCGAAGCGATGCTGAAGCCGGTCGCCGATCCCTACGAGGCCGAGATTGTAATGGCCGACGGCACCTCGATTCCAATGGAACTGCGCGGTCGCGAGATCGTCTATCGCGGCGAGCCCTCCCGCATCGGCTGCCTTGTAGATCTGCGCGAGCGCAAGAACGCGGAAGCCCGCATCCGCCACCTCGCCCTGCACGATCCCTTGACCGGTCTGCCGAACCGCGCCCTGTTCAACGAACGGCTCGCCTCGATGGCGAAACGCGCCAGCGACGCCAACGGCCAGGGCGCCGTCGTGCTCATCGACCTCGACCGCTTCAAGGACATCAACGACATCTACGGCCATCCCGCCGGCGATCTCGTGATCAAGACGTCCGCCGACCGTATCTTGGCCCTGGCGGGGAACGACGGCGTCACGGTGGCGCGACTGGGCGGCGACGAGTTTGCCGTGCTGATGTCCGGCCTGGCATTCGGAAACCTGGCGGCGGACTTCGCCTTCCGCGTCGTTACGCAACTGATCCAGCCGATCACGCTGGAGGACGGCCGCCCGGTTCGTGTCGGCGCCAGCGTCGGCGTCGCCCTGTGTCCCCGCGATGGCAACGACCCCGCGCTGCTCGTCTCGCGCGCCGACACCGCCCTCTACCATGCCAAGAACACCGGCCGGAACAACTACTGCCTGTTCGAACCGGGAATGGACGCCTTCCTGGAAAAGCGCAAGCTGCTGGAAACCGACCTCGGCCTCGCGCTCGAACGGGACGAGTTCGAACTGCATTTCCAGCCGCGCGTCAGCGTCGAGCAGAGCCGCATCGTCTCCTACGAGGCCCTCGTCCGCTGGCGGCATCCAGAACGCGGCCTCGTGAGCCCCGCGGACTTCATTCCGATCGCCGAACAGGGCGGCAAGATCGTCGCCATCGGCGATTGGGTGCTGCGCACCGCCTGCCTCGCAGCGCAGAATGAGTTCGGCGCAGCGCGCGTCAGCGTCAACGTCAGCCCCGTCCAGTTCCGTCAGAAGAGCTTCGTCGAGAGCGTCGCCGCGATCCTGGAGGAAACCGGGCTGGCGCCGGGACGGCTCGAGATCGAGATCACCGAAGGCGTGCTGATCGACGACGACAACCGCGCCGGTCTCATCCTCAAGCAGTTGAAACAGCTCGGCATCACGATCGCCCTCGACGACTTCGGCACCGGCTATTCCTCCCTCGGCTATCTCAGCCGTTTCCCCTTCGACACCATCAAGATCGATCGCTCCTTCGTGCGCGAACTCACCTCGTCCGAAAACGCCCGCGCCATCATCAATACCATCGTCGGGCTGGGCTGCGGCCTCAGGATGAAGGTCGTCGCGGAAGGTGTCGAAACGGTGGAGGAGGCCGCCATTCTCGCCATGAGCGGATGCAACGAGCTGCAGGGCTTCCTTCTGGGACGCCCCCTGCCCATCGGTGAGATGTCTGCGGACGCCGATCAGGAAGTCGCTTCGATCATCGCCCAGGCCCGAGACATGCAGCCGGAGATGGCGAACCGGCTACGCTCCATCGCGCAGGACATGAGCACACGGTCCGCCGAGACACCGATCCGCAAGGCGGGCTGACCCTCAGGCCGTTTCGGGCCTGATCCCCATAGATGTCCGGTCGACGACCTCGCGCAACGCGAAAGACGAGTTGATCTTGATGACGTGGGGCATGGCGGTCAGCCATTCCTTGTGGATGCGCTCGTAGTCCTCCAGATCCTTGGCGGCGATGCGCACGACGTAGTCGTATTCGCCCGACATCAGGTGGCAGGAGAGCACGTTCGGGCAGCGTTTGATCGCGGCTTCGAATTCGGCCAGCGACTTCTCGAACTGTCCCGAGAGCGAGATGTGCACGATCGCCGTCATCCTGTGACCCAGCGCCCCGTTCGACAGCCGCGCGTGATAGCCCTCGATCACGCCGCTCTTCTCCAGCTGGTCCAGCCGCCGCGAACAGGCCGACTGCGACAGGCCGATCTTCTCGGCGAGCGCGGAATTCGAGATCCGGCCGTCCTTCTGCAGCGTATCGAGGATGGCGAAATCGATCCTGTCCAGCGCCATTGCCCCCATTTCCTTCGAGATTTCGCTTCCCTTCCGCAATTATTAGCGAAAACGGGATGCCCGGACAACCATCTTCGCAAACACATTCGGCGCGAGCCGTGTTCTAATTGTTGCATTCATCAAATTCGCCCGTCCCGAGGAGGAAATCATGCGCGTCGGCTGCCCGAAAGAGATCAAGAACCACGAATACCGGGTCGGCCTGACGCCGGGTTCGGTTCGGGAATATGTCGCGCACGGCCATGAGGTCCTGGTCGAGACCGGCGCGGGCGCCGGCATCGGCGCCGACGATAATGCCTATCGCGCCGCAGGCGCCTCCATCGCCAAGACGGCCGAGGAGGTCTTCGCCAAGGCCGACATGATCGTGAAGGTCAAGGAGCCGCAGCCGGGCGAATGGGTGCAGCTGCGCGAAGGCCAGCTCCTCTACACCTATCTCCACCTCGCCCCCGATCCGGAGCAGACAAAGGGCCTCGTCGCCTCGGGCGTCACCGCGATCGCCTATGAGACCGTCACCGACGACCGCGGCGGCCTGCCGCTGCTCGCACCGATGTCGGAAGTCGCCGGACGCCTGTCCATCCAGGCCGGCGCCACCGCGCTGCAGAAGGCCAATGGCGGTCGCGGCGTGCTCCTCGGCGGCGTTCCGGGCGTGCTGCCGGGCAAGGTCGCCGTCATCGGCGGCGGTGTGGTCGGCCTGCATGCGGCCAAGATGGCGGTCGGCCTCGGCGCCGACGTCACCATCATCGACCGTTCGATCCCGCGCCTGCGCCAGCTCGACGACATCTTCAACGGCCGCGTCCACACCCGCTATTCCACCGTCGAGGCGCTCGAGGAAGAGTGTTTCTCCGCCGACATGGTGGTCGGCGCGGTGCTCATCCCCGGCGCCGCGGCCCCCAAGCTGGTGACGCGCGAAATGCTGTCGGGCATGAAGAAGGGCGCTGTGCTGGTAGACGTCGCGATCGACCAGGGTGGCTGCTTCGAGACCTCGCATGCCACCACCCACGCCGAGCCGACCTACGAGGTCGACGGCGTCATCCACTACTGCGTGGCCAACATGCCGGGCGCCGTTCCGGTCACCTCGGCCCACGCGCTCAACAACGCCACGCTCTACTACGGCCTCCAGCTCGCCGACAAAGGCATGAAGGCCCTGGTCGACGATCCGCACCTGCGCAATGGCCTCAACGTCCACAAGGGCCGCATCACCAACCGCGCCGTCGCCGACGCTCTCGGCTACGAGATGGCCGAGCCGCAGGCGGCGCTCAAAGCGGCCTGATCCCGAAAAGAATCTTCCGCGAGACACCTCCCCTCGCGGAATTCTCGCCCGCCGGTCGCACCACCGGCGGGCTTTTCTTTGCCCGCTCCGGCCGACCGCTCAGCCCCTGTCGATGCGGCACTGGTAGCAGTTGTTGCGCGCCGAGCGCATGTGCAGATAGGCGATCTCCGGCCGCGCCAGCAATTCATGCACGCGCTGGCAGATGCGGTTCGAGGCGACCACGCCGCCAGTGCCGTAGACGATTCGGTCGTCATGGCCGTAGCCGCGCACGATGTAGTCCGGCGTCGCCTTAAAGAGGTCGGGCAGGACGTCCGTTTGGGCGGCCGGCGCGCATCGTTCCGCATGCAGGAAGATCGGACCGGTTTCGGCATAGGGCTGCAAGGCCGGAAACGGACGGTAGGCGAGCACGAGATACGGTTCGCCCTTGGCGACGTTTCTCAGGCAATGCCGGCAAGGCACGCCGTCGCCGTCGGAGATGCGCCGCTCGGGCGGCAAGCCGTAGGCATCCGGCGCACCGTCCTGAAGCGCGCGCACTTCGTCGGTTGGAAGCGGTCTGAAGCGGATCGTCATGGGAACCTCGTCTGTCTTACGAGGCTCTCCATCTATCGGCACGGATAGCGGCCGGCCACCCGAAACCCGCATCGGCCGGGTTGGCCAAATGCCCGGGTAGCTAGTCCCACGCCTCGATCTGCTCCTCCGACCAGGCAACGGGAACGAAGCCCATCTTCTGGTAGAGCTGCAGCGCGCGCGGGCTGTCGAGCGAGTTGGTCTGGATGATGACCCTGCGCGGATCGTGGACCCATGCGCCGTAGATCGCGCATGACAGGAAGAAGCGGGAGAGGCCCCTGCCTTGGAACTCCGGCACCAGCCCGAAATATTCGATCTCGGCCTGATGCGGCAGGCGCGACAGGTCGAGTTCGAAGAACCCGGCCGGGCTGCCGTTGGCATAGAGCACCTCGATCTCGGTCGACTTCGCGTGGATCGCGGAAGCCAGCGCGGCGTCCTTCATCGTGCGGCGCATCTGCCAGTGGTGCGGCCGCCCCACCTGTTCGTAGAGATACCGGTAGAAGTGCAGCGGCATCTCTACGGCGCGCATGACCGCAAGCGCGTTGCCCATCGGCGCCGGTACCCGGCGAGACGGTCTCTGCGTCATCTCCAGATGCGTGATGCGCGCGGTCAGCATGCGGGGTTGCCCGTGCATGGTTACGCCTTTCCCGTCACGACGGGCGTATCGCCGCGGCTGCCCCATTCCGTCCAGGACCCGTCGTAGAGCCGGTTGTCTTCATGCCCGAGCGCGCTCAGCGCCAGAACCAGCGTCGCCGCCGTCACGCCGGAGCCGCAGGAAGTGACGACGGGACGTGACAGGTCCACCCCGGCTTGCTCGAAAGCGGCCTTCAGCTCTTCGGCCGGCAACAGGGCGCCGTTTCGCGAAAGCGCCAGCGCGGGCACGTTCCTGGCACCCGGCATGTGGCCGGACCGTATGCCGGTCCTGGGCTCGGGATCGGTTCCCTCGAAGCGGCCCGCCGGACGCGCGTCCACGACCTGCGCCGTCCCCTCGTCGACCACGGACCGCATCTCCGCGAGCGACGCCACCTTCCCTCTGTCAAAATCGACCTCGAACAGGCACGACGCAATCTTGGTCGGCTTGGCGGTCACCAGCCGCCCCTCGGCCTTCCAGCGGTCGATCCCGCCCTCCAGGATGAAGACCTTGTTCGCCCCCATCACCTTGAACATCCACCACACGCGCGGCGCCGAAAACACGCCCGGTCCGTCGTAAACGACGATCGTGTCGTCCTGCGAAATTCCCATCGATCCGGCAAAAGTCGCGAAGATCTCGGGCGACGGCAGGGTATGCGGCAGCTTCGAGTCCGGCTCGACCACCAGATCCTGGTCGAAGAACACCGCGCGCGGAATATGCCCCGCCTCGTACTCGCCCTTCGCGTCCCGCCCCTGCGCCGGCAGGTACCACGACCCGTCCACGACCGACAGGCCGGGATCGTTCAGGTGCTCGGCGAGCCATTCGGTGGTGACGAAGAAGTCGGTTCTGTCGGAGGCCATTTGTATCTCCCGGTCGTTCGCCCGCATATCGAGGTTTCGCAACCGGAAGATCAAGGGTCTGCCCGACTTAATCGTGCCGCCTCTCGGCAAGGCCTGCTCAGTTGGCCGGCATCGCCCCGAACCTGATCCTGAACCTGCGGTTCTCGCGGCCCTTCTTCTCGATCTTGCCGATGTGGATTTCGCCAACTTCCTGGGTCTCGGAGACGTGGGTGCCGCCGCAGGGCTGGCTGTCGATGACCGCGTTCTCGCCGATGCACACGAGCCTGATCCGCCCGGCGCCCAACGGCGGGCGAACGTTCTTCGATTTCACCAGGCCCGGATTGGCGTTCAGTTCCTCCTCGGTGATCCAGCGCGTGAAGATGGGGTGGTTGGCCGCAACGAGCTTCATCAGCTCTTCCGTCACGCCTTCCTTCGTCACGCCCGTGTCCGGAAGGTCGAAGTCGACCCGCGAATCATCCTCGCTCACCGCCGCGCCGGTGATCGGGAACGGGCACACGACGCTCAGCAGATGGCAGGCCGTGTGCATGCGCATCAGTCTGTAGCGGTGCGCCCAGTCGATGTGGAGGACGAGCGTCTCGCCCACCGCCGGAAGCGCCTGGTCAGGTGCGGGCACGTGGACGATCTCGTTCTTGGTCTCGCCGGTGATCGTGCCGGAAATGGCGATACGCGATCCGTCGGGCCGCTCGAAGAAGCCCGTATCGCCCGGCTGTCCGCCGGAGGTGGCGTAGAAATTGGTACGGTCGAGAAGGATCCCGCCACGGTCGTTGAGCCCCACGACCGTGCCTTCGGCGGTGGAGAGATAGGCGTCCTCGCGGAACAGGGCCTCGGTCGGAGCCGCCATCACGCCACCGCCTCGAACGGGACCGAAATGTCGGGCGTCCGCTCCATCCACTCGGGAACCGGCAGATTCTTGTCGCGCAGGAATTCCGGATTGAAGAGCTTCGACTGGTAGCGCGTGCCGTAGTCGCACAGGATCGTCACGATCGTATGTCCCGGCCCCAGTTCGCGGGCGAGCCGGATCGCGCCGGCGATGTTGATGCCCGACGATCCACCCAGGCAGAGCCCCTCCTCCTGCACGAGATGGAAGATGATCGGCAGGGCTTCCTCGTCCGGGATCTGGACGGAGAAATCCGGATCGAAGCCTTCGAGGTTGGCGGTGATACGGCCCTGGCCGATGCCTTCGGTGATCGAGCTGCCCTCCGACTTCAGGACGCCCTCGGTGTAGAAGGAATGGAGTGCCGCCCCGAGCGGATCGGCGAGCGCGATCTTCACCGCGCCGCTCTTGGCCTTGAGCCCTTCCGCGACGCCTGCCAACGTCCCGCCGGTGCCGACGGCGCAGACGAAACCATCCACCTTCCCGTCGGTTTCGCGCCAGATCTCCTCGGCCGTCGTCTCGACGTGGCCTTGCCGGTTGGCTGTGTTGTCGAACTGGTTCGCCCAGATCGCGCCGCTCCCGCTGGTCCTGGCCAGCTGCTCGGCCAGGCGGCCCGAGACCTTCACGTAGTTGTTCGGGTTCTTGTAGGGCACCGCCGGCACCTCGATCAGTTCGGCGCCCAGAAGCCGCAGCGCATCCTTCTTCTCCTGGCTCTGGGTGTCGGGGATGACGATAACGGTGCGGTAGCCGAGCGCCTTGCCGACCACGGTGAGGCCGATACCGGTGTTACCGGCCGTCCCTTCCACGATGATCCCACCGGGCTTCAATAGCCCCTTCTTCTCCGCGTCCCGGATGATGAAGAGCCCGGCGCGATCCTTCACCGACTGTCCCGGGTTCATGAACTCGGCCTTGCCGAGGATCTCGCAGCCGGTCTCCTCCGATGCCCGCTTGAGCCGGATCAGCGGCGTGTTGCCGATAGCGTCGATCACCGAGCGGTACATGGGATTTCCTTTTTCCTGGGCGCGCTCTGCGGCGCGCTCGAAGCTGTTGGTGGCGGCGAACCTTGGTCTAAGGAGCCCGGGCGTGCCTTTCAAGGAGCGATTTTCCGCCATTTCGCCTCCGGCGGCACGATCGTTTCCGATCCGCGCGGCGTGGGCGAAAAAAGGAGACATGCCCGCTTCGCATCCGCCCGCTTCCATGGCACATCCCAGCGGGAGAAATCATCGTTCATGGCCCGCACGCCGGGCTCATCGCCACGAGGACATATGAGACGGGTGGGTGTCGTTCTGATCGTCATCCTGGTGCTTGCCGCAGCTGCGACGGTCGCCTGGTTCGCGGGACCGCGTGTGTCACGCGACACCACCGTGACCTTCGACCCGGCCGCGATCGGCTACGATCTGGAAGCCTGGCTCGCGTCGCGAGAGGCGGCCGTTCCCGACATCCGGGAGGGTCATGCCAAGGAGGTCGTGTGGGCCTTCCCGGCCTCCCGGGCTCGCACGCCGCTCGCGATCGTCTACGTCCATGGCTTCTCGGCTTCGAAGTACGAGATCCGCCCGGTCCCCGACGAGGTCGCGAAGGCCCTCGGCGCCAACCTCTTCTACACGCGCCTGACCGGCCACGGCCGTGACGGCCCGGCCATGGCTGAAGCCTCCGTCAACGCCTGGGTCAACGACTTCGCCGAAGCTCTCGCGGTCGGCCATGCCATCGGCGAGAAGGTCGTCGTTATCGCGGTTTCCACGGGCGGTTCCATCGCGACATGGGCTGCGACCCGGCCGGAGTTCCGCGACCAGATGGCCGGGCTGGTGATGATCTCGCCGAATTTCGGCGTCCAGGCTGCAGGTGCGGGATTGCTCGCCGGTCCGTGGGGATTGCAGATCGCCCGGCTGGTCGCGGGCAGCGAGCGTGGCTTCGAGCCGGCCAACGAGGCGCAGCGGCGCTACTGGACGACGCGCTATCCGATCGAGGCGACGCTTCCCATGGCCGCGATCGTCGACATGGCCGCCTCCGCGCCGGTCGGGACGATCGACGTCCCGGCGCTCTTCATCTTTTCCGACAAGGACCAGGTGGTGCGGCCCGAGGTCACGCGCGCTATCGCCGAACGTTGGGGCGCTGCGCACGAGATCCTCGCGGTGGAAAGGAGCGACGACCCGTCCAACCACGTCATCGCCGGCGACGCGCTGTCGCCCTCCAACAACGACATGGTTGCCAAGGCGATCACCGAGTGGATCGCATCGCTGCCTGACTGATCAGCGGGCCATCAGCGTCAGGCAGGGCGGCTTGTCGATGATGGAACGGGTCGTGCCGCCGAAGAACATTTCCTTGAACCGCGAGTGGCTGAAGGCGCCCAGCACGAGCAGGTCCGCTTTCCTGTCCTCCACCACTCGCGACATCGCTTCGGCGACAGATCCCTTGCCGGAACTCGCGTCCTCCACCGTCACCGTGGCGCCGTGACGCGCCAGCGCCGCGGCGATCTGGTGGCCGGGACGCGCGCCCGGATCGACCGACCGCGCGGCCGGATTGACGGTCAGCACGATCGTCTCCTCGGCCGCCAGCATGAAGGGCAACGCGTCGAATGCGGCGCGCGCGGCCTCGCGCGATCCGTTCCAGGCGAGCATGACCCGCTTTGCCCGCACGTTCGCCGGCCGCTCGCTCGGCACGATCAGCACGGGGCGGCCGGCGCTCTGGATCAGCGTGTCGATGTCCGGCGCGCCGCCGTCGCCCTGTGCATTGCCCGCCACGACGATGTCGCCGCAACGCGCGCTCTCGAGTGCCGAGAGTGCACTGTCACCCGAAAACGTCCGCAGCGACCGCCATTCGGACGAGACGTCCTCGCGCCGCATCCGCTCCTCGAAAAGCTTGCCCAGCTTCTCCTCTCGGTCACGGTTCACGTCCTCGCCTGCGCCGATGATGGTCGCGTCCGGAAAACCCATCGGCGATGCGATCGGCATCGGCAGCGGTTCGGCATGCACGCCGACCAGATGGCCCTGCGAATCGCCGGCAAGGGCGACGGCCACGTCGAGCACCGCGGTGGCGCCCTTCTCGTCCTGCAGCACCGCAACGATCGTCTTGTAGCCCATGGCCTTCACTCCTCGCCCCCAACGCGACGAGCACCATAGCGCAATTCTCGGCGCGACAGAATTGTGGACGATCAGCGGGTCACGCGCGGCGCGCCGATGCCGGCGGAGGTGTCGGCCAGCCCCCCGACCATCCGTTCGATCGCCGCGCGCGCCGGCTCGAGGATTTCCTCCGACCGGGCCCGCACCACGAGTTCGGTCCAGAACGTTCCGTCCTGATACTTCGGGTAGGAGCCGATGATGGTTTGCGGGTGCTCCTTCTGGATCTTGCCCAGCGCGTCGCCGATGACGCCCTCGCCATAAGGGCAGTGGACGGTCGCCGAAATCAGCTTCGCACCCGTCTTCAGTGTCGGCACGACGTTGTCGAGCATCGCCTGGAAGATCGCAGGCACGCCTGCCATGACGTGGACATTTCCGATCCGGAAGCCGGGCGCCAGCGAGACCGGATTGTCGATGTGCTCGGCGCCGCGCGGCATGCGCGCCATGCGCTTGCGGGCTTCGGTGAACTCCATCTCGCGCTTGGCGTAGTTCTCCTCCAGCATGGCATAGGCCCGGCTGTCGTATTCGCACGGCACACCGAAAGCCTTCGAAATCGAATCGGCGGTGATGTCGTCATGCGTCGGCCCGATGCCGCCGGTGGTGAAGAGGTAGGTGTAGCGCTCACGCAGCGTGTTCACCGCCGCGACGATCTCGTCTTCCTCGTCCGGAACGATACGCACTTCCTTCAGGTCGATGCCGATCGCGCTCATGATGTCGGCGAGGTGGCCGATGTTCTTGTCCTTCGTCCGGCCGGACAGGATTTCGTCGCCGATGACGATCATGGCGGCGGTGACGATGTCGGTCATGACGGCTCCTCGCGGCGGGACGAACCGACATACAGCCGGCACCGGCCGACGGCAATGGCGCTCGATCTGTGAACGAACTGTGCGCCCGATGGGCCGTTCCTGTTGACGGCCACGTGCCCTAGATCAGGTGGATCGGGCGATTGCGGCCACTCCGGTCCGCCGGCCGCATCATTCAAAACGACACCACCGTCGAAGGAGAATTCTCATGGCGAAAGTACTCGTGCTTTATTATTCCAGCTGGGGACACATGGAAGCGATGGCGAAGTCCGCCGCTGATGGCGCCCGGGAAGCCGGCGCCGACGTCACCATCAAGCGTGTTCCCGAACTCGTGCCGGTCGAGGTGGCGAAGGCCGCCTACTACAAGCTCGACCAGGAAGCCCCGATCGCCGATCCCCTGGAACTCGAGAATTACGACGCCATCATCTTCGGCATCTCGACGCGCTACGGCGCAATGTCGGCCCAGATGAAGAACTTTCTCGACCAGACCGGGCCGCTCTGGGCAAAGGGGGCGCTGGTCAACAAGGTCGCCTCGGTCATGTCCTCGACGGCCACGCAGCACGGCGGCGCGGAGTTCGCGATCATCTCCGCCCAGGTCTCGCTCCAGCACCACGGCATGGTGATCGTGCCATTGTCCTACGCATATCAGGGCCAGTCCGGCAACGACGTCGTGCGCGGCGGTTCGCCCTACGGCATGACAACGACCTCCAACACCGACGGCTCGCGCATGCCTTCCGAGCAGGAGCTCGAAGGCGCGAAGTTCCAGGGCAAGCGCGTGGCAGAGATCACCGCCAAGCTGCACGGTTGAGCGTAGCGCGGCTGGGTGGCCGCGATACACAGCTCCCCGTCGTTCGGACGCGAAGGGGGTGGCCAACCGGCTGCCCCCGAAGGTCGCGGTCTACCGGATACCATGACCCCGGCAGTAACGCCCGCGGGCCCCGTCGCTTCCGGTTGCTGCAGGTTCAGTCTCGGCTCAGGAGCGGTCCGATAATCTCGATTCGATTGGTCCAGACGTAGCCGTCGAATCTCTCGGGAACGAAGTCTACCTGTGAGGGATCATCGATCCCCGAGGTGAATCCGCCGCCGCCATAGGGGCCGAGCAGGATAACTTCGCTACCGGCATCGCGCATGCGCTCGGAGAATCGGTACGGCCAGCCCCACATCATCCAGGCATAGTTCGCCGGCACGATCACCAGGGTGTCGGAGCACGCCCGGGGAACGATACCCGTCCATCCATAAGTCAGATACTGGGCGAGGCAGGAAACCACCGCCCTCTTGTCGTAGCCTCGCAACCCCTTGACGAGGCGAAGGGTCTCGCGCGTCGGGACGCCGCCGCCATACACCCCGAAAATCGCCTCCTGCCACTCCGGATGGCTGTTCAGCATATCGGCGAGGGCGACCGCCTCTTCCGGCCGTTCGCTCTTGAAATTGATCAGGAAGCGGCCTTCCGGAAACGCCAGCAAAACCTCTTCGAGAGACGGCATCAGCCCGACGCCCCTGCCCCTGAACGGATGGGTCTTGCCGCCATCGGCCGTGTAACCGTACCCGATGTCCAGCTCCTTCAGCCTTGCCATCTCCGTTTCCTGGGTGATGCCGGATCCATCCGTCCTGCAGTCGAGGGTCCAGTCGTGGAAGATGGCGAAACTGCCGTCCGGCGTCAGATGGACGTCGAGTTCCACGACGTCGGCGCCATAGTCCAGTGCGGCGCGCATGGAAGGCATTGTGTTCTCCAGGTACTCATGTGTCGGAGGCTCGATGAGTTTCGCCGTACAGGTGTCGTTCTCGAGGTTTTCGGACGCAAATGTCTGGTGGACGCCCCGGTGGGACAGGAGCTTGATCTCGCCTGCCTCCGGCACAGTTGCCAGCAGCGTCGTGTTCCAGGCCCAGACCGCGGCGACGAGGATCGCCGCTGCCGCCGACACTTTCCCGAGCACGAAATGCCTCCTCTTCGATCGGTCTCGATTCTAAGGCTCAATGAGGCCGGAGTTGGGGCATCGGCGAATTCCCTCCGCGAGCATACCGGGCACGAACCGTCGTCTGGCTCGCACCTCCGGGTGAGTGTTAACCTGCGATCCGGACGGTCTGGCGATATACCGCCGGGCCATCTTGCCTCCGCTTGGCCGTCACCGCGCGCGCGATCAGGCTATTGATCTCGGCGCCCCGGCAAGGCAGAGCTTGGTTCATCGACCCCGTGCCGCGCCGGCGCCCAGCCTGGAGACAGAGCCTATGGCCGTGCTGTTCTATGTCCTGCTCGCTGCCCTTCTGGCCGTCCTCGGATGGCTCGGCTGGAACATGCTGGCTTCGGGGAGGATCGCGGCGCGCTCCGAAAGCCAGATTCCGATGGCCGGAAAGACCATCTCGATCGGCGGCGACCGCATCCACTATGTCAACCAGGGCGCCGGCCGGCCCATCCTGTTCGTGCACGGGCTCGGCGGACAGCTGCACCATTTCCGCCATCCGCTCTTTCCCGCCATCGGTGACGGCTACCGTCTCGTCGCTATCGATCGTGCCGGTTCGGGCTATTCCACGCGCGTCTCCAGCGGCGCGCGCATTCCGGAGCAGGCCGAACTCATCGCGAAATTCATCGACGCGCTCGGACTTGAAAAACCGCTTCTCGTGGGCCACTCGCTCGGCGGCGCGATCGCGCTCCGCGTGGCGCTCGACCATCCGGAGAAGATTTCGGGGCTGGCGCTGATTTCCCCCCTCACCCACTTCATCCCGACGCCGCCGAAGGAATTCGGCGGCCTCTACATCCGCTCGCCGCTCATGCGGCGCGTGATCGCCGGTACGCTGGCCGTGCCGGCCTCGCTGAAGAACGCGCAGCAGACGCTTGATTTCGTCTTCGGACCCCAGCCGGTGCCGGCCGACTATGCGATCGCCGGCGGCGGCTATCTCGGCCTGCGCCCGAGCCATTTCCACGCCACCTCCTCCGATCTCGTGGCGGTGGAGCAGGACCTGCCGCAGCAGGTCGGCCGCTATGGAGAGGTCCGCATGCCGGTCGGCGTTCTGTTTGGCAGCCGCGACCGTGTCCTGAACCACACCCAGCACGGCCTGTCGATGCAGGGCAAGATCGAGGGCATCGAGATCGAGATTCTCGACGGCATCGGCCACATGCCGCAGTTCGTGGAGGCCGAGAAGGTCGCCGCCTTCATCCGCCGCATCGCCGATCGCGCCTTCGCTTGAAGATCGCGTGGCCGGCCGGCCGCTGGGGAGACACGTTCCGCGCGCATTTCCGCTTGGCTATCCGCGTCCCACCCATTAAGCCTCTGGGCACACGCGGGCGTGGCGGAATGGTAGACGCAACGGACTTGCGCGGAGGCTTGAGTGCTCGCCGGGAAACCGGCGATGCAGAACTGCTCAAAGTCGGGGAAACCTGTCAGATGGCGATCCCGAGCCAAGCCCGAGGGTCCTCGGGAAGGTGTAGAGACTAGACGGGCAGCACCTACCCCCCGCTCCCGCGGGGCACGGTGAAGGGATAGTCCAGACCACAAACGCCCTTCGGGGCGGCGGCGAAAGCCGTAGCTGGTACGAAAATCCGTAGGGGGCAACCCCGTGCCGGTTCGAGTCCGGCCGCCCGTACCACCCTCCAATGCGCGATTCACTCGCCTCCCGATGGCCTGATTATCCGAGGAGCTTCAGAGCGTCGGTCAGAGCTTCCCCATCGCACAGGCGAGGTAGAGCATTGTCTGCTCGACGGCCCTCTGCCGGTGCGCGCCCGAACGGCGCAGCGCGGCCAGGCGGTTGCCGACGGTCCCCTCGCGGGCTTGCTTGAAGTTCGAGAGGACCTCGCGCGCGTCGTCAGTCAGCATGTCGGCGATCGCCTCGAGCGCCTTGATGTTGATCGTGTTCCAGTTCCGAAACCGCCCGGCCGCGATGCGCCGGACCCGGTCGTAGCGCGCCCTCCAGGTGCTGTTGTCGCCGACGAGGTTGGCGCCGTGCTGCCGGTAGCCGAGCCCCGGCGTGGCGGAGTAATGGACCGTACCGCCGATCCCCGTGACGACCTGATAGCACCACCAGTCGTGGCTGACGAAGGCGGCCCGCCTGGATGCGGCCTGGACGACTGTGAACGCGGCGCGATTCATGACCATGGTGTTGCCGCCCGCGATGCTCTGGACCATGGCATTGCGGAAGCACGGCTCGCGCCGGAAAAGCGGGGAATAACCGATCGTTTCGCCGCTCTCGTCGATGAGCCGCGTGCGGGTGCAGAACAGCGACGGCCGCGCGGGATCCTGGGCGGTCAGCCAGGAAAGTGCAGCGGCGAGCTTGCCTTCCTCCCAGATGTCGTCCTGGTCGCTGAAGGCGAAGTAGTCGGCCTCGCTCCCGGTCGAGACGATGAGGCTGCGGAAATTCTCCGCGAACCCGCCCTGCGGACCGTCCTGCACGTGAACCTCGCCACGCTCCCAGGATTTTTCGAGACGTCCCAGAATCCGCGGCGTTCGGTCCGCCGACCCGTCGTCGGATATCCAGAGGTCGAGAGTGGACCCGTCCTGATAGGCGATCGTCTCGAGTTGCTGTTGAAGGAAGCGATCGCCGTTCCGTGTTGCCATCAGGATGGCGACATGATGGCCCATAGGGATCTCGCTTTCGACACTGCACTCATATTCCCGAACTGCGGCGCTCATTATATATTAGCCTTCGCCAATACAAAGGCGGCAAAATCGTGACTCTTCACGATACGGCGTGAATGAGAACCGATCCGGGCTCCTGTGAACTCCAGTGTACTCCGTCGCGTCAAGCACGGGTTTGTATAGGCCGGTGTTTTTCTTCAAGCGAGCTGATCTCGATCAATCCCGGGCCGGGCCGGAGATGAAGCGGGCTCGATCGTCACGAAAAACCTTTCTCGCCTGGCGGACATGGTTCGAATCGGCGGAAGATGCCCGCCTACACGCTCGCCGCCCGCCATGCAATGATGATGCCTGCGCGGCTGATCGTCGGGATGCCGGGGCATCTCTCCCGAAATGGGATCCGGTTTCACGAAAGGGAGCAGACCTGGAAGATCGCGGCGCGCTTCAGCCCGGACGCATGTGCGTCCACGGACGTGCACGCTCAATCTGGCCTGCCAGGGCGAAAAGAAGCCCTTCCTCGCCGCTGCGCGCGGCGAAATGGATGCCGAGCGGCAGCCCGTCTCGTGAAAGCGCGAACGGGACGGACATCGCGGGCTGGCCGGTCACGTTCGATATCCAGGTGAAGGGGATGAACTCCATCAAGCGCTGCATCCAGACCCCGACGTCGGTGATGTCGGAATCGTAGTAGCCCGTGCGCGGTGGCGGCGTCGCCAGTGTCGGCGTCAACCAGACGTCGTGATTCTCGAAAAACGCGGCAATGCGGCGGCTCTCGCGATGGATCGCCTGCAAGGAGCGGATGTAGTCGGGTGCCGGCATCGCCAGGCCGCGCTCGGCGACGGCGCGCGTCAGCGGCTCGATCAGTCCTTCCTCGGGCAGGACGCCGCCGGTCGCCCGTCCGACATTGACCATCGTGTTGGCCTGGAAGACGGCCGCGAACCCGGCCTCCGCCGCCGCGACGTCGAAATCGGGAGAGGCTTCCTCGACATGGTGGCCCAAACCCTCGCAGAGCCGCGCCGCCTCGCGCACCGCTTCGGCGCATTCGGGATCGACGTTCGCGCCGTTGGGCGCTGTCGTCGAGAACGCCACCCGCAGGCGCGCCGGGTCCTCGCGAGCCTCCTGGAGATAGGGCCGCGCGGGCGGCGCCGGGGCATAGGGGTCGCCCGGCAGCGGACCGGCGGTGGCGTCCAGCAGTGCCGCGCTGTCGCGCACCGACCACGTCACCGCGTGCTGGCTCGCCAGGCCGGCCATGCCCTCGCCCCCTTCGGGCCCGGCCGTGATCCTGGCGCGCGTCGGCTTCAAGCCGAAGAGCCCGCAGCAGGAGGCCGGGATGCGGATGGAGCCGCCGCCGTCCGTCGCGTGCGCCATGGGAAGAATTCCGGCCGCCACCGCCGCGGCCGAACCGCCGCTCGACCCTCCCGGCGAGTATTCAAGGTTCCACGGATTGCGCGTGGGGCCGAACAGATGCGGCTCCGTCACCGGCTGCAGCCCGAATTCCGAAGAGTTGGTCTTGCCGACGACGACCAGGCCGGCCGCCCGGCACCGGCGCACGAGTTCGCTTTCGGCGGTCGAGCGGTTGTGCTCATAGAGCCGGGAGCCGAGCGTGGTGGCAGCGCCGCGCACGGAGACCACCAGTTCCTTGAAGAGATACGGGACGCCTCGGAAGGGTCCGTCAGGCAACCCTGCCCCGATGGCCTCCCGCGCCTCGTCGTAGAGCGTCGCCACCACGGCGTTGAGTTGCGGGTTGCGGGCCTCGATCCGCTGGATCGTCGCGTCGAGCACTTCCGTTTCCGTCACATCCCCGGCCCGGATGCGCTCGGCGACGCCGAGGGCGTCCATCTCTTCCAGTTCGTCGGACATGAAGCCCTCCCCTCAGACGCTGTTCTTCCCGCCCCAGGCGGACTGCGGCATGGTTTCGGCGCGATCGAAATCCGGGTCGAGGTTCGCCCCGAAGCCGGCAGTGTCCAGTGAGGCAATGGAAAACGCACCGCCGTCCACGCGTGACCGGATGCGTCCATCCTGCCGGTGATAGAGGTCGGGATGGGCGTCGAGGAATCGCTCCGCCTCCGCGTCGCGACCTCCACCGAACCCGTCGATGAAATGGTGCGCGTTGCGCTCCACATGCGTGAGGCCGAGCAGGTTGACCAGCGCCAGATCCTGCTGGAGCGAGATGCCGGGCTCGCAGGTCAGGTCCTCGGCCGACATGAAGAATCGGCGCTCGCCCCCGGCGTTCCAGGCGCGGCACCGCGCGTGATTGAGGATGGACTTCCAGATCCCCTTGCAGGCCTTCGAGGAGACGCCGGAATATCCGAGCCGGCGCGCCTCGACGAAGGCGGAGAGTTCACCGTCGGACTCGTCGATGATCACGGGAATGCGCCGCGCCAGCGCCTCCACCGATGTCGACAGCGCCCTGGCGCGTGCGATCGGCTGCTCGACATAGAGTGTCGAGGAGACCAGCCGGGAAAGCGCGGGCATTTCGGCGATCCGCTCCCAGAAGTCGGCGATCGCTTCGGCATCCGCATATTGCTCGTTGCCGTCGAGCGTCACGGCATACGGTTCCGCGATCCGGTCGAGCACGCTCGCAATGCGCGTCAGCCGGTCGATGTCTGCTTCCGCGTCGCCGCCGATCTTCAGCTTGAAATGCCGGTTGCCGTAGAACGCGACGATTTCTTCCAGCGTCTCCGGCAAGCCGTCGTTCACGCGAGCCTCGGGCGCGAGATCGCTCGCCAGGATCGGATCGACCAACCCGACCGTGTGGCGCACGGAGATGCTCCCGGCCGGAACGAAATCGTCGAAGAGCCCGGAGAGATCGGCGTCGCCGAGGTCCGGGGCCGTGCTGGCGGCGCGCAGGCCCACGGCGTTCGTCCGCAGCGCCTCATAGAACGAGATCCCCAACGCCCGGCAGAAACCGTCGAGCAGCGCCCGGTCGACGAGGGACTGGCCGTAACTCGCGATCAGCGGGTTAAGGTCTTGTGCCGCGCAGGCGGCGATGTGCGGCCCGTATCCGGCGGCGAAGTGGCCGAACGGCGTATCCGCTCCAGCGGCGAGCCGGGCGTCGGAGGCAAGCTCCAGTGCGCGGCGAAGCTGGTGGTGGTTGTCGTCGTCGCTGAGCGCGAGGTTCTTGTCGAACCATTTGGCGCCGAGCGCCTCCGCCGACCAGCCGAAAGCCTCCCGGCCGTCTTCGAGCGCCACCCGCGCCCGCACGATCGCCTGGCGGCCGTGGGTTGCCGTGGTCACGCCGAAGCGGAACGGCATTCTCAGGCGGTAGGGCCGTTCGCGGCGTTCAATTTCGAGGAGACGAACCTTCATCGTCTCAGGACAATGCCTGGAGCGGACGGCCCGGCGCGTCGGCCCGGCGTCCGGTCAGCAGGTCGTAGATGCGAAGCGACAGGGCACCGAACTCGGCGGTCGCGCGCGATTCCACCGTGCGCGGTCGCGGCAGGTCGACGGTCACGACGTCCGCGATCCGGCCTGGACGCGGCGACATGACCACCACCCTGTCGGAAAGGAACACCGCCTCGGGGATGGAGTGGGTAACGAACAGAACCGTCTTGCGGCCTCCCTCGCCCGCCTCGCCCCAGACGCGCAGCAGTTCCAGGTTCATGTCGTCCCTGGTCATAGCGTCCAGCGCGCCGAACGGCTCGTCCATGAGCAGTAGCGGCGGATCGAGCAGCAGCGCGCGGCACAGCGCCACGCGCTGCTGCATGCCGCCGGAGAGCTCGCCCGGCCGCTTCGTGGCAAAGCCCTCGAGCCCCACCAGCTTCAAAAGGTCGTTCGCCCGGTCGCGGTAGCGCCGGGGGTTCAGGCCCGCGAGTTCGGCCGGAAGGAGCACGTTTTCCAGCACGGTGCGCCATTTGAGCAGCACCGCGGCCTGGAACACCATGCCGACTTTCGAGATCGGCCGCGTCACCGGCTGGCCATCGACGATAATGGAACCCGAGGTGGCGGGCCTCAGGCCCGCCAGCACGCGCAGCATCGTCGATTTCCCGCAGCCGCTGGGACCGACGAGGGAAACGAATTCCCCGTCGGCCACCGACAGCGTGATGTCGCGCAATGCCTCGACCGGGCCGCTTCCGGTCTCGTAGACCATGCCGACCCGATCGAGATTGATCATATCCTGCGTCACGTGAGAGCCCCGCCGATGACGTGTCTGCTCAAGGCATCTCGATCTTGGGCAGGAACTCGGTCGTGTAGGTGTCGGCGCAGGCCACTTCGCTCGGCAGGCCCATATAGGTGTTCACCAGGTCGACGGAGGCGCACATCTTGGCTTCCTCGATCCAGCCGATGCCGTTTTCCTTGTAACGGTCGGTCTTCAGCAGTTCGAGGCCCATCTTCATGTTGGCGGCGATCAGGGTCTCGTCGATTTCCGGCACGCGCTTCTTGAAGATCGCCATCGCCTCGTCCGGATTGGCGAGCACGTCGCGCCAGCCCATGTAGGCGGCTTCGAGGAACGCCTTCAGCACCTCCGGCCGCTCGGTCATCGTCGCTTCGCTCGCCATGATCGACATCGAATACATGTCGAAGCCGTGATCCGCCCAGGGCATCATGACGACATTGCCTTCGCCCATCGGCTTCTCGTAGAGCGGCAGGCCGGTCGTGTAGTCCGCCACCGTGTCGACGCGCTTTTCGGCCAGCGCGGCGATCTTGGCCGCCGGCTCGATGTTGACCCAGGTCACCTTGCTGTCGTCGATGCCGTTCGCCTTCGCGAAGGCCGGCCACATCTGGCGCTGGCCGTCTCCGGGAGGCGCGCCGATCGTCTTGCCCTCGAGCTGCTTCGGTTCGGTGACCGGGTTCTCTTTCGACGAGAAGATGTTGAGCGGGGTCTTGTCGAACACCATGCCCACCACCTTGACCGTCGTGCCCCTCGCCCGCGACGCGATCACGACCGCGCTGTCGGCCAGGCCCGCATCGGCGCCCCCTGTGTCGACCTTGGCGATCGAATCGGCCGAGCCCTTCGAGTTTTCCAGCGTCACGTCGAGGCCCTTGTCGGAGAAGTAACCCTTGTCGAGCGCCACCCAGTAGGCCGCATGGTCGCCGACCGGGAACCAGTTGAGCGAGAATTTGAACTTCTCCTGGGCGAATGCCGGTGAAGCCATCAGGCCGGCCAGGGCCGCAGTCGCAATCAGTCTTTTCAGCATGTCCAGTCTCCCATTGTGTGCCCGTTTTCGGGCGGTTAATTCGCTTCTTGTCCCTCGGCCCAGGGGGCCAGCACGCGCGACAGGGCCGCGACGGCGCCGAACAGGACCAGTCCGATGACCGAGATCCAGACCAGCGCCCCGAAGGCCAGCGGCGTGTTCATGCTGCTCTGGGAGGTGATGATCACGTAGCCGAGCCCGCGCTGCGAGGCCACGAACTCCCCCACGATGGCACCCACGACGGCCGCCGTTGCGGTCACCTTCAAAGCGGAAAGGATGTAGGGATAGGCATTGGGTATGCGGATCTTGGCGAACACCTTCCATTTCGGTGCGTTGAACACGCGGCCGAGGTCGAGCATATCGCTGTCGATCTGCGACAGGCCGACGGCCGTGTTGATAACGACCGGGAAAAAGCCGATCAGCGCGCCGATCAGCATGTTGGGGAATATGCCGTAGCCGAGCCACAGCAGGAAAAGCGGTGCCACGGCCACCTTCGGCAAGGTGTTGACGAAGACCAGGAACGGCATCAGCGCGCGGCTCATGACGTCGGACCAGGCGATCACGACGCCGAGCGCGATGCCGCCGACCGCCGCGATCACGAAGGCGCCGAAGATTGCCGCCGCGGTCACCGCGATGTGCCCTGCCCAGTCGATCTGGCCAGACGTCATCGCCGCCAGCACCGAGGCGGGGCTCGGCAGCAGGTACTGGCGTATCCCGAACACCGACACCGCCATCTGCCACAGGAGGACGAGCGCTCCGAAGAGCACCAGCGCCGGCAGGTAGTCCATGAACTTGCGCGTCAGGACGTTCACAGGCTGACCTCCACGGCATGGCTGCGCACCCAGCCTTCGTCCACGTCGACGCCCAGGCCCGGACCGTCCGGAAGACGGACCGTTCCGCCTCCCCGCCACACCCGCTCGGCCAGGAACGGCGTCTCGATGTATTGCGGGCCGTTGAGCTGAAGGGGCGAGATGTCGAACGCCGCCGCGAGATGAAGCCCCGCCGCGAGGCCGAGATCCGTTTCCGTCAGGCCCGACAGCGACAGGCCGAGCCCCGCGGCCTGCGCGGTCTCGCAGAGCTGCCGCGACCGGTAGAGGCCTGAATTGCGCTGGACCTTGGCAACGGCCACGTGGATGGCGTCCGCTCGTACGTACTCGATGAGATCGGCGGTCGAACGCAGGCTCTCGTCGATGCCGATTTCGACCGCGCTCGCGGCGCAGAGCGCGCGGTAGCCGGAGAGATTGAAGCCGTCCAGCGGCTGTTCGAACAGCGTCACGCCATGGTCAGCGAAGCGCGCCGCCTGGCGCCGGGCCGCAGCCAGCGAGTAGCCGCGGTTGGCGTCGACCTGGACGACGCGGTCGCCCACGACCGCCCGAGTGGCCCGCACGAGTTCGAGATCGCCGGCTTCGCCGTGCATGCCCACCTTGACGTCGAAGACCTCGTAGCCGGCTTCGAGCCCCTCCTCGGCGAGCCTTTGCGCTCCCGCCGGCTCGGACACCGAGATCATCCACGACAGCTGGAACTCTTCGCGCCGGCGCCCGCCGAGAAGCTGGTGCACGGGAACGCCGAGCGCCCGCCCGAGCGCGTCGTGCGCGGCCACGTCGATTGCCGATTTCGCCAGCGGCGAACCCGTCGTCACGCCGGGGCTGATCGCCCGGTCCATGGCGCGATGCAGGGCGTCGAAGTTCCAGATCTCGATGCCTTTCACCGCGGGCGCCAGGTATTTCCGCAGGGTCGAGACGATGCTCTCGGTCGTCTCGTAGGTCCAGCGCGGCGTCGGCGTCGCCTCGCCCCAGCCGACCGCCCCGCCTTCGGTCTCCAGCCTGACCAGCACCCGAACCGAAGGCTCGCCCGGCCGCCCGGCCACGCCGCCGGCGATCAGGAAAGCGCTCCTGAACGGAAACTCCAGCGGGAAGACTTCGACGCGGGCGATCTTCATCAGGCCAACCACCGCTCCAGGTTGGCCGCCACGAAGGCGTCGTCGGAGAGATCGGCGTGCTGGCGCAGCACCCGGTCGATCTCGGCCGACTGGCCAGGACTCAGGCCCTCTTCCGGATCGAGACACCAGGTCCCCTCGAGCAGGCCCTGCCGGCGCAGCACCTCGTGGCATCCCGCGATGCAGCCGTGGAAATCGTTGGCCACGTCGAAGAACGCGCTGTTGCAATCTGTAACGCGGGCATCCAGTGCCAGCAGTTCCGCCGTCACCGCGTTTTCGCCCGCCTCGGCGCGGCACCTGTCGAAGATGCTGACCGCCGCCTTCGTCCACACTGACCAGTGGCCAAGCAGCCCGCCGACGAACCGCAGCGTGACGGGCCGGCCTTCCACCACCACCTGGAACGGTGTGACGAGGTCGAGCACGATGTGGTCGTCATTGCCGGTGTAGAGCGCGATCCGGTCCTGCGCCCCGGCCTCGGCCACGCCGCGCATCACGTCCAGCGTCCGGTAGCGGTTGAACGGCGCCACCTTGATCGCCACGACGTTGGGGATCGACGCGAACCGCGTCCAGAACGCCGCGTCGAGGTGAATGCCGCCGACCGCCGGCTGAAGGTAGAAGCCGACCAGCGGCATCCGTTCGGCCACGGCCTCGCAATGTTCGATGATGGCGTCGTGGTCGTTGCCCTTCATCGCGGCGAGGCTCAGGAGCCCAGCATGATAGCCGAGCGACGACGCGGTCTCGGCCTCCTTCGCGGCCTGCGCGGTGGCGCCCGCCAGGCCAGCGACCATCACCGGGTCGCGATCTGTCCATGCCGCCGCCGTCTCGGCGGCCAGTCCGAGTACGTCCTCGTAGAGGCCGGCCTCGCGGATCGCGAACTGCGTCGTATGCACGCCCACCGCCAGCCCGCCCGCCCCGGCATCGAGATAGTACCGCGTCAGCGCCCTTTGGCGGCGCCGGTCGAACGTGCGCGACGCGTCGAGCGCCAGCGGATGCGCCGGTATGACCGTCCCAGCCTTCAGCGCCGCCATTGCATCTGTGTGCGCCATCATCCGAACTCCGGTCCGGCCACGGCGAACAGACGCTCGGGCCTTCCGAAAGGCGCCTCGCGACCCAGTGCCATGCGGGTGAAGCTGCGCTGGATGGTGAAGCCGCGGGCCGCCAGCCAGTCCCCCACGCGGCTCCTGCCGGCCAGCACGTCGATGAACACCGGACCACGTGTCCCGGCGAAAAGATCGCCGAGCAGGTCGATGGCCGCGTCTTCGCCCGCGGCGACCACGGGTCCCGCCTGGAGAGCCCTGCGGCCGTTGCGCAACAACGCGAACCGGCCTGAATTGCCCCGCGCGGATGTGCCCGGGCGCGACAGGAAATCCGCCAGCAGCTTCCCCCGACGTGCCCCGAATGCTTCTGCGTCCAGTTCCACCGGGTCCCCCGAGAGCGAACCGAGACGACCGTCCCCTGGCGCGGACGGCTCCAGCTTTCCTTCCCAGCGGTCGAACCCGAACTGGCCCACGAAACCCTGGCGGCGATAGACTTCCGCTCCGGCGGCCGTGGCGTCGAGCACCGGCACCAGGCCCCTCCCGCGGAGTTCGGCCACGCATTGGTCGACCAGGCGGGTGGCGATCCCCCGCCGGCGCCAGTCCGCGGTGACCAGCACCATGCCGACGAAGCCGAACGGGCCGTCGTATGGCAAGGCGGCGGCGCTCGCCACGAGCCTGCCGTCCGGCGCCCGCATCCCGATGGCATGACCCTCGACGATGAAATGCCGCCAGTCGGCCTCCGTCTGGTTCCAGCCGGCCTCCGTCGACAGCGCCATGCCAGACGCGATGTCCGCCGTCGTCAGCCTCTCGATCGTGCCGGCCTCAGAAACCGCCATCGCGGACCTCGTACTTGGTCGGCTTGCCGAAACTCTGCATGTCGCGCGCCACCCAGTCGGCCACCCAGTCCAGCATCCGCATCAGCGGCACGCGCGGATAGCCGAAGAGCCGCGTCGCCTCAGCGCTGTTGGTCAGCCAGGCGGTCGGCGCCTCGTCTCCGACGATCTTGGCCTCGACGCCGAGACGCGCGCCGAACTCCTCGGCCAGCCATCGCACCGACAAGGTTTCGGGGCCGCTGACGTTGAGCGGGCTGGTCGGCGTCGTGCAGTGGAGCAGCGAACGCAGCGCGAAGGCATTGGCGTCGCCCTGCCAGATCACGTTGACGTGCCCCATGAGCGACAGGTCGATGGGAGTGCCGGCCTTCACTCGGCTCGCCAGGTCGTGGAGCACGCCGTAGCGCAGGTCGATCGCGTAGTTCAGACGGAACAGCCGCCCGGGCGTGCCGTAGAGCTCGGAGAAGTATTCCACCATGCGCTCGCGCCCGAGACAGCTCTGCGCATATTCGCCGCGCGGTCCCGGCGGCGTCGATTCCAGCGCGCCCTGCCGCATCACGTCGACAAGCGGATAGATGTTGCCCGTGGAGAACGCCACGATGCGCGATTCCCTGAACACCGATGCCACGATCGACGGCGAGTGGACGTTCATCGCCCAGGTCAGCGCCGGCGCGCCCCTCGCCCCGAATTTCCGTCCGGCCATGAAGATCACGTTCTTCGTCCGGGGAAGGTTTTCCACCTGCGCCTGGTCGAGGAGATCGGCCTTGATCGTCTCGATGCCGTGCGCGCGCAATTCCTCCTCAAGCCCGGCCTCGCTGAACCGCGCGACCCCGATAACCCGCTTGTCCGGTGCGGCGCGCCGAGCGAGCCGCGCCAGCGTCGGCCCCATCTTGCCTGAAACTCCGAGGATCAGGATGTCGCCGTCGAGCCTGGCCATGTCCGCGACCAGCGCATCGTCCGGCGTGGTGAGGAAATCGTCGAGCGTCTCGATGTCGGGGAAGGAGTCGGGCGGGCTTGACGGGGCAGCGCCGCGAGGCGCCTGGGACGCGGCCGAACCTTCATCCGGCGTCTCGTCCGCATCGGCTCGCTGGGCAGTCGAAACACGCATCCTCGTTCCCCTTCAGACGCCTTGCCGACCGAACGCTAGACCGTCCCGCGACAGGTTTCAACTACCTGGTTGATTCTTTTCTCGCCTACCCTCGGCCGCGGCGATCAGCCGCCGCAGTCGTTCGAGCGCGCGCCGGGTCGAGGCCACCGAAGGCGACAGATGCGGCTCGACCCCGATCGCGCCGGCGTAGCCCTCCTCGAGCAAGGCGCCGATCTGCCCTTCCCAGTCGACGCCGCCTTGCTCGACGATGCGCCAGGTGCCGGACGGCTCGACGCGGACGTCCTTGAAATGAACGTTGCGAACCAGCGGCCGCACCTCGCTCCACCCGTCGGGATACGGTACGTCGCCGTCGATCAGCGCATTCGCGGGATCCCAGTTCACACCGAGATTCGCTGGTCTCCCGGCCGCTGCGATCAGCGCCGCTGTTCGCGCCCCGGTGTTGGCCCAATGGCCCTCCTCGGTCTCGACCAGCAGGTCCAGGCCCGCTGCGCCCGCGCGTTCGGCCGCCCGCGCGACAGCCTCGACTACCGTGCCCGGAATGCCGTCCCCGACCATTCCCTCCCGCCGGAAGCTGAAGGCGATGACGCTCCTCGCGCCCACTTCGCCGGCGAAGTCGAGCGTCTCCGGCAGGAGCGCGTCCAGATGATCGGAGAGCATGGCGCGCGCCTGCGACCACGCGCTGTCGAAGCCGGCATCCATCCAGTGGAGGTTCGACCGTTGCGGCGCATCGGACGGAAACGGCCCCTTGAACAGCCCCGGCGAGACCGCGGTGATCGTCACACCGAACTCCCGCACCGCGCGAACCAGGCGGCGCCGGGCATGCGGCGATATCCGCGGCAGCCGCCCCTCGTGGACGCCGCGCAGTTCGAATTCCGTCACGCCCCATTCGAGCCCGAGTTCGAATGCGGTCTCGGGATCGGCCGAAAGTTCGTCCGTGACGATGCTGATCCTCATCCGGATGGCTCGGCAATGGGATCCGAGGCATTACGAAGCCCGGCCTCGATGCCACGCAGATAGCCGATCGCGCGCGCCGCGCAGGCGGGTCCATCCGGCAGGTAGACGAACGGTTCGACCGCCGCCGCGCCGGCATAGCCGTGGCGCTGCAGCGCGACGAGCACCGCCGCGAAATCGATCCCGCCTTCGCCTGGACCGCGCTTGTCGTCGTCGTTGAAATGGACGTGGAATATCTCTGACGACGCGAGATGCCGGTCGAGCAGGCCTGGAACGTCTTCGCCATTGGCAGCCGCTGCGTAGCAGTCGACCATCGTCTTCAGTGCCGGCGAACCGATCTCCGCGATGATGGCGAGTGCTTCGTCGACGGTGGTCACGAAGGCTGTGTCCAGCCGCGACAGCGGCTCGATCACGTAGGCGAGCCCGGCGGCCTGCGCCTCCCCGGCCATCGCGGCGAAGTACGCGATCCCGCGCGCGCGAGCCTCTGCTTCCTTTCCGGGCGGAAGCGTTCGCTGCTGCGGCGAACCGTGCACGAGATACGAGCCGCCGAGTTCGGCGCAAAGACCGATGAGGCGCCGCCCCGCCTCGCGCGTCAGCCGCGAGGTACGCTCGTCCGCGGCCGTGATGGACAGCCCCGCCGGCGCGGCCAGCAGCCAGTGGAGACCCTTGATCGCCACCCCCTCCCCCTCGGCAATGGACCGGAACTCCCGCGCCTGCGCCGGCGTCAGGCGCGTCGGGTCGTCGGCCAGGGTGAACGGTGCGATCTCCAGCCCGTCATAACCCGTCTCGCGCGCCAAGCGGCATTGTGCGGGAAAGTCGAGATCGCGAACGACCTCGTTGCAGAGATAGATGTGAAGCGGCGTCATTCCCGACGCCATGCCCGCCTCGCTTTGCTTCGCGAACCGGCGTTTCGGGCCGGTGCCTGCCCGCCTTCATCCATCATCGCCTCGCAGCCCCCTCGACGTTGCCGGTTGCCCGAGGAGGATGCGGTAGGGTAGAAGGCAAGTCAATGAATTCCAACTATCCGGTTGATCTGATGGACGCAGATGCAGCAACGGTGTCGGGCCGCAAGCGCGGCGATCTCGCCAAGGCGTCGTCGCGCGACGTCCTGTTGCGCGCGGCGCGGCAGGTGTTCGCCGAGCGGGGACTGGAAGGCGCCCGCGTCGACGATATCGCCCGCCGGGCGCAGGTGAACAAGCAACTCGTCTACCATTATTTCGACAACAAGGACGGCCTCTACGCGGCGGTCCTTGAGCACGTCTACAAGGAGATCCGGCAGCGCGAGCAGGCGCTCGACCTGAGCCGCTTCCCGGCCGAGGAAGCCATGCGCCGCCTGGTGGAGTTTTCCTTCGACTACCTGGCCGAGCACCCCGACTTCGTGGCGCTCATCGCGGACGAGAACGCCCATGGCGGCCGGCACCTGCAAGGGGCTGCCGACGTGGAGGCGGTGAACCGTCCGATCGTCGAACTCCTGGCCGAAACGCTGAAGCGCGGCGAGGCGGACGGCGTCTTCCGCAAGGGGCTCGATCCCCTGCACGTCTACCTGTCGATCGCCGGCATGGCGTTCTTCTACTTCTCCAACGTCCACACGCTAAGCCGCATTTTCGAGCGCCCCCTCGCCTCGCCGCCCGCCAGCGCGGAACGCCGCGCCCACATCATCGACTTCACCCTCAACGCCATCCGGGCCCGCTGAGGCCGCCGGAGCAGGTTTCGCAATGACGGGAATGGTCTCGGGAAACAGCGCTCTAAGGGCTGACACTTTTTAGAGACTGAATAGGTTACTCTTGGTCAGGCTGGGGCGGCTGATCCGCGTTTTTCGACTCTCGTCTTACGCACGGATGATGCCGATCGCAGCGGTAGCCAACTTGGCAGTCCGGCAGCACGCTCTGCAGCAGCACTCGGCATAGGGCTTAACCCAAGCATCGGGCGTTTTGTCATGATATCCTGGGCCCCGACTGTGAGAGAAGAGTTGGTGAAAGCTCATATCGGTAGCAAGAGCCATTGTCGGTGACGCCCGCGAAAGCTCTCGTCGCGTGGCCTGACCGACCGCTTTTTCGCCAGGAAGTCATGGCAAACCTTCGCGGAAGGACCGCAAACGTGCCGCCTCACTTAAGGCGGCGGGGCCGGACGGTTCCAAATCCGTGCCGGATGTGGTTACGTCGCGGCCGCAGATCGCGAGGGAGAGAGCGAGTGACGAAGTCCGTCATGACGGCAGCCGTCATCGGCGCCGGATTGCTGATATCGGCAATCCAGGGCGCCGTCGCTGCCGGCTTCACCATCGAGGGCGACCTCGACGCCATGAGGCTCGAGGCGAACCAGACGCCGTCGAAGGACATCATCGCCGAAATCGCAAAACGCTTCTCGCTCGGTATCCAGAACGCCGCCGGCGGCACGGCGGCGATCAGCGGTAAGTTCAACGGCGATCTGAACCACATCCTGAAAGCCATTCTGCCCCAGCACAACTATGCCATCGCCTATCGCGACGGCCGTCCCAGCCGCATCACCTTCATCGGCGGCGGCGGTGGACGTGCGGCCACGACCGCCAACGCGGTCACCGCCGTCATGATGGGACAGGAGGCGAATCCGGCGGAAGGCATGTTGAACGCCTTCCCCGATGGAGTGAGCGCTGCTGATGTCGGCAACGACCCGCGCTTCACGGACGCGGAAGAGGGCGCCGTAGCCTCCCGGGAAGCGGAACCCGCCCGGCAAGCCGTTCCGATCAGTCCCGAGCAAGTCCCGGCGATGACGGATGCCGGGGCCGACGCCGCCTCGCAAGAAGCAGCGGCCACCGAGGTCGCGCCGCCGGCTCCGATCGGCTGGGACCCCGACGCCCCGGTCGTGGCCGATCCCGACGAAACCGTGAGCGCCGAAGCCGCCGCGAGCCCCGCGCCGTCCCCGGAAAGCCCGGTACCCATGATGGAGACGGCACCCGCGGCACCCGAGGACCCCGCGCCGTCGCCAGCAGGGCCCGCAGCCATGGCCGAAACCGCTCCGGCGGCACCCGGCGGCCCCGTGCCGTCGGTCCCAGAAGCGACGCCCGCCGCGCCGGGTCAAGCCGGCGATGCGCCACCCGCCTCGCCGGGCTGAAGCACCTCAAGTCGGGCTGGAAAAAAAAATGTCAGCCCGTCAGGCCAGTTTCGAGAGCAGCCGCATCAGAGCGGCGGCGTCGCGAGAATTCAGCGGCGCCAGCGTCTCCGCTGTGATCGCCTCCGCGAGCGGCAGCAGCTTTTCGATCGTCTGTCGCCCCTCGTCCGTCAGGCTGACGACGATGCGCCGCTTGTCGTCCTTGTGACTATCCAACGCGACCAGTCCGCGCGCCTTCAGCCGATCGATCACGCCTTTCACCGTCGCTGCGTCCATCGCGATCTGGCTGCCGAGCTGGTTCTGCGACGTCTCACCGATCTCGTAGAGCTTGGCGAGCGCGGCAAACTGCGGCGGCGTCATGTCGGAAATGCGCGAAGCGAAGATCACCATGTGCCGCTGGTTGGCCTTGCGCAGCGCAAAGCCGACCTGCTCCTCCAGCCGGTAGCCGCCGGGCGCGGCCTCGCCAACCACCGCCAGCGGCTTGCGCGCGCTCATCTAAGGCCGTCCTCGCCCGTGACGTCCTTCGCTTCCAGGCCGCCCATGCGCGCATGCACGCGTCCGCCACAGCTCATGACCAGGCAGAACAGGATTTCGTCGGGGCGCGGCCCGTCCGGCGCGCTGACGGGTATCGCATCGAAATGGCTGCGAACATAGGCTGCGTTGACGTGGCCAAGCGGCACGTCGAGCGAGGCGCCGAAGCCGCCGACCTTCATCGCCGATGGCACGATCGCCTTCGACGGCGAAATCCTGTCGCGCATGGCATAGCCGCCCGGCACGTGCCACAGCGCCCCGTGCTCGATCTCGCCCGCCGTCCCCACGATCGCGCCCTTGCCATAGGCGTCGATCAAGCCGGCCTGGTCGCCGAAGGCCGCGATCAGCCGCTCCGTCAGCATCGACCCGAGCGGCTTCAGGTCTTCCATGGCCGCTTGCAGGTCCGGCTCGTAGCGCCCCGCGAACGGGTTCTTCACCAGCGCGAGCGCGGCACCCCGCCGCCGGGGCCTTTCCGCGACGGGCCCGCCATCGTGAAAGACGTCCTCCATCGCAACCACGATCTTGCGGATGGGAAATTCAGGCATGGGCGGGAACCTTCACGTCGAAATAATGCCGGGATAAAATGGAAGACGGAAATGCGCCGCAGAAACGCGATTCTTCCGCGAGGAACAGCGCTGCCGCGACGATCAGCCCACGCCGGTGAAAATCCCGGGCCACCGCCAGCCCCCTCTCCAGCGCCTTGGAGACCTCTCCCGCAGTCAGCGCGCCGACCGCCGTGGTCACCAGCCGCTCCCCCAGATCGCTGTCGGGGGACAGCTCGATAGCCGGCGTCCGCCCGATCGCCGGATGGCGCGGAAGGTCGACGGCATTGGCGATCAGCGTCGCGGCAACGTCGGCGCTCGCCCCGTCGCGGGCAAGTACCGTCACCGCGTCGGCGATGCCCAGCGAATGGCTGCGTCCGCGCCAGCCCGAGGTCGCGATGCCGCGCACCGCGTCGTGGTCATGCACGAGGATCCGGTCGTCGAAGCCATTGCTCCTTCCGCCGATCGCCAGCCGCAGGCTCGCGCCTTGCGACAGATGGATGGCGATGTCGCCGCCGTCGTTGACGTAGGCACGATCCAGTGTACGTCCCTCGGTCATCGCCGCGAGCACGTCGTCGGCCACAGCACCCGCTACCGCCGCCATGGGCGTGACGAACTCGGCACCGTTCGCAAATCGGCAGGCCGCGCTCTCCATCCGCCGCGCCGTCGGCCCGGAGAAGCGCCGCGGCTCGCCGCCCGACGGCCGCCGAAGCTCCGGTAGCTCCTCGACCAGTTCGCCGAGAACCATCTCGAACCGCGCCGCTGCCTGCCCATATGCCGCCTGGCATTCGTCCGCCCTGCCCCACGCTTCCACGATCAGGTCGATCGGCCCGTGGTTCATGTGCAGCCGTCGCCCGTCCGGCAGCCAGGCGATGCGCGGGCCGTTCACGGCTGCCCGTTCCGGCGCAGTTGCGCCAGCGGCGGCCAGAGGTTGCGCGGCGGCGCCGCCGAGGCACTGCGCGCGTTCCGGTACTCTCCGCCGCGCGCCAGCACGTCGTCCACGGAACGGATCTCGCTCTCGTAGCCACCGAGCCGCACGTAGTCGTCGCGCCGCAGCGTGAACTCGATCGGCGCCACGAGCGCCGGCGTCGGCACGTAGCCGAACGCGTTTTCCGGCATGCGCATAACGTCGACCATCAGCGTGATGCCGCCGCCCGGCCACACGTAGACCGGCGCGCCGCCGCACGTCACATAGGTCGACAGCCCCTGCACCGAGCGTGTGAGGTTCACCGGGTTCTCCGTCACCCCCGCCCGCAGCGAGCCACCGGCACCGGCCATGAACAGCACTGTGCAGAGCGCCGGTTCGCAGTTATCCTCAATCAGATCGACCGACTTTCTCAACCTTTGCGGGAAAGGCTTCTCGACCGGTTTCAGCTCATCGTCGAGTTCGAAATAGGCGAACTGCTCGCCCGTGGTCGACACCATCATGAGCGACAGCCCCGGCCGCGCCCCCTTCTTCGGGTTCCAGTCGCCGAGTATCTCCAGCGGGTCGGAAATCGTCGTGCCGCCCCAGCCGAGCCCCGGCTCGGAGACCTTGAAGTAGCGGCCCGGCGTCGAGCGCCGCCCGACGATCTTGATGCCCGTATCCTCCCAGCCGAGCACCTTCCCCGCCTGATGCTCCGACACCACCCCGGTTATGTGGTCGTCCACCACCACCACCTCGTCCACCAGCCCGCGCCACTGCGTGGCGAACATGCCGATCGTCGCCGACCCGCAGCCGACCCGCATGCGGTGCTCGGTCTTGCCATCGATCACCGGCGCCTTTCCTGCCTCCACGATCACGGTGGCACCGCCGTCGATGGAAAGCTCCACCGGCTTGCGGTTGCACAGATCCATCAGCGTCTCGCAGGTGACGCGCCCTTCCGCTTTCGACCCACCGGTCAGGTGATGCACGCCGCCGAGCGACAGCATCTGCGAACCGTATTCGCCGGTGGTGACATGCCCGACCGCCTCGCCCTTGGCGCGCACGGTCGCGGTCTCCGGCCCGATGTGCCGGTCGGTGTCGATCTTCACCTTGACGCCGCAGTAGGAAAAAATGCCTTCGGTGACGACCGTTACCAGGTCCACACCCTCGACCTCCTGACTGACGATGAAGGGCGCCGGCTTGTAGTCGGGATAGGTCGTGCCGGCGCCGATAGCACTGACGAAGCGCCGCCCGCCATTGACCAGATCGCCGCCCCAGTCCTCCGCCGCGTCGAGGAACGGCACCACCGCCCCGCCCTCTTCTTCCGCATGGTGCAGGATCGTCAGCGCATCGAGCCGCACGATATGCCCCTCGCGGTTGCCGTAGCGATCGCAACCCCCCGTCCGCCCCTCGGCGATGTAGCACATCACCGGACACGCATCGCACCGGATCTTCTCCCCCGCCGGCTTCGCCACCCCCGGCTCGAACCGCTCCGAAAGCTCGCTCATCGCGCTACCCTCGCCGGCCTCATCGCGTCCAGCACCCGCGTCGGCGTCGCCGGCAGCTGCGTCACCAGCGCTCCGGTCGCGTCGCGGATGGCGTTGAGGATCGCCGGCGCGGTGGGGATCAGCACGTGCTCGCCGAGCCCCTTGGCGCCGAACGGGCCTTCCGGATCGGGCACTTCGACCAGGATCGTATCGATCTCCGGCACGTCGCCGATGGTCGGAATGAGGTAGTCGTGCAGGTTTTCAGTGCGGCCGGGAACGTAGTCCTCCATCAGCGCCATGCCGATTCCCTGCGCGATGCCGCCCTCGATCTGTCCTTCCGCCAGCACCGGATTGATCGCCCGCCCGACGTCGTGCGCCGCGGTGATCTTCACCAGCCGCACCGTGCCGAGCGCCATGTCGACATCGAGCTCGACGATCTGCGCGCCGTAGCCGTAGACCGCGTAGGGCTCGCCCTGCCCCTGCGCGTCGAGCGGCCTGGTCGGCGGATCGTAGCTTTCCGCCACCGCCAGCACGTAGCCGTCCGCGTCGGCCGCGAGCCCGGAAAGGTCGATGCGCCGCCGCGCCTCGCCTTCGCTGACCACGACCGCACCCTCCTCCAGCGCGATCGTCGCCGCACCCGAAACGTTCGCCGTCCGAAGGATGCGCTCGCGCAGCGCCCTCCCCGCCTTCTCGGCCGCCTTGCCGGAAATAAAGGTCTGGCGCGAACCGGAGGTCTTTCCCGCATCCGGCGTGATGGCCGTATCGGCCCCTTCCAACTGGATCTCTGACAGCGCCAGGCCGAGCGCGTCTGCAAAAATCTGCGCGATCACCGTGTTCGAGCCCTGCCCGATGTCGACCGCCCCCTGGTGCAGCACGACCTCGCCCGCCGCCGTCACGCCCGCCTTGATCGTCGAGGGGTTGGGGATGCCGGTGTTGCCGCAACCGTACCAGCACGACGCGATCCCGACACCGCGGCGCGCGACGCCGTTGGACCCCGCGTTGAACCGCTCGGCCTCGGCGCAGGCGCGCTCCCACGGCCCCTCCAGCGCCTCCAGGCAGGCGGCGATCCCCACGCCGCTTGCCATCACGTGGCCGCTCACCGTCGGCATGCCGTCGCGCAGCGCGTTCTTCAGCCGGAAGGCCAGCCGGTCCATGCCAAGCTTGGTGGCCAACTCGTCGTAGAGCGTCTCCTGCATGATCGTCGCCTGCGGCACGCCGAAGCCGCGGAAGGCGCCCGAAATTGGCCCGTTGGTGTGGACTGCCCGACCGACCGCCCGGTAGTTCGGCGTGAAATACGGCCCCGATGCATGGACAGGCACCCGCACTGCCACTGTCGGCCCCCAGCTCGCATAGGCGCCGGTGTTGAAATCGCCTTCGAACACCATGCCGGTGACGCGGCCCTCCGCATCCGCGCCGATCGTGGCGCGCATGTCGGCCGGATGCCGCTTGGTGGTCGACATCATCGATTCTGCCCGCGTGTAAGCGAGTGCTGCCGGCCGTCCCGTCTTCAGCGCCACCAGCCCGATCAGCGGCTGTAGCGAGAGGTCGAGCTTGGAGCCGAAACCACCCCCGGTGGCGGTCGGCACGATCCGCACCTTGTCCGGCGCCAACCCCAGCACCTTCGCCGTGTCGTCCCGGTCCATGAAGGGCGATTGAGTGCAGGCCTTGATGACCAGCGTGTCGCCGTCCATCGCCGCGTATCCGGCCTCGGGCTCGATGTAGGCGTGCTCGACATAGGCGGTCCTGATTTCGCCCGACGCCGTCGCGTGCGCGGCCCCGAGCGCTGCCTCCGGGTCGCCGCGTTCCACCTTGCCTTCGATAAGGAGATTGTTCCGGCGCGCGGCGTGGACCGGTTCCGCCGCCTGCTTCGCCTCGGCCTGTTCGAGAACATGCGGCCGTTCCCGCCATTCGACCGGAAACGACGCCGCGTCGAGCGCCTCGATCGCCGCGCGTTCCCCGGCGATCAGCGCCACCGCCTCGCCGCGGAAGCGCGCCGTACCGTCGGCGAGCGCCGGCTGGTCGGCAAAGGCCGGAATGACGCCGAACCGGTTATCGCCCGGAATATCCCTGGCGGTATAGACGGCGACGAGGCCCGGACGGTTCGCGACGAACCCCTCAATATCGCCGAAGGAAAAATCCGCGTGCCAGTGCGGAGAGCGGATCACCAGCACCGATAGCGCGTCCGCCGGCCGCTCGTCGGCGCCAAAGGCTTCGGCGCCCGTCACCTTCGGCAGCCCGTCCAGCCGCGGTGCGCGCGCGCCGACCGCGAGCCCCGCTTCCGGCGGCGGATTGTTGTGCAGCCGGTCCGGCAGATGCGCGTTCATCACCGCCTCGATCACCTTGCGGTATCCGGTACAGCGGCAAAGCACGCCGCCGAGCGCGTCCTTCACCTCCGCCTCGCACGGCCGCGGATTGCGCTCCAGCAGCGCCGTCGCCGCCATCAGGAAGCCGGGCGTGCAGATGCCGCACTGGGCTGCGCCATGGCGCAGGAAGGAATCCTGCACAGCCGCGAGGCTCCCGTTGGCGAGCCCTTCCACCGTCCGCACCGCGCGGCTGGCGACGCCTGCCGCCGGCATCAGGCAGGCGCAGACCGCCGCGCCGTCGACCAGCACCGTACAAGCACCGCAGTCGCCGGCGTCGCAACCCACCTTCGTTCCGGTCTGGCGCAACTCGTCGCGCAGCACCGCCGAAAGCCGCGCGACGGGCGAAACCGAGACCGACACCGGGCTGCCGTTCAGGTCGAAGGCGATCGCCTGTCGCTCCAGCGTCACGCTGCCACCTCCCGTATCCGCGGCGTCCCCAATGCCTCGAAAAGCGCGCGCAAAACGAGCTCCCGCGCGGCCTCCTTGCGATAGCCGGCGCTGCCGCGCACGTCGTCGATCGGCGTCAACTCCTCGAAATGCCGGGCCTCCACGCGACCCGCAATCTCGTCCGGCGCCGCCCCGGCAAGCACCTGTTCAAGCCCGCCCAGACGCCGGGCGACCGGCGAGCAGGCCCCGACCGCGACCGCCGCGCTTCCGATGCTTCCGTCCCCGGCAAGATCGATCCGCACTGCGACCATGGCGATCGAGATCACCAGGTATCGCCGCGCGCCGAGCTTGAGGAAATGCGAGGTGCCGGTCGTGGAGGTCTTCGGGATGCGAATGGCCGTGAGGAGTTCATCGGGGCGTCGGGCCGTCCTTCGGTTCCCGAGAACGAAGTCGGCCAGCGCGAGGTCTCGCACGCCGCCCTTGGAGGACAATTCCACCTCGGCGTCGAGGATCATCAGCGCCGGCACCCCGTCCGCCGCCGGCGAGGCGTTGCAGAGGTTCCCCGCCACCGTGCCGGCATTCTGGATCTGCACCGACCCCACCTCGCGCGCGGCCATTTTCAGCGCATCGAAGGCTGGTGGCAGATCGTGCCGCAGCACGTCTGTCCAGGTCGTGCGCGCGCCAATGACGATATGCCCGTCCGTCTCGCGAATGCCGCGCAACGCGTCGATGCCGTTGATGTCGAGAACGTCTTCGGTGATCGGGCGCGCGCCCTGGGCCGGATAGAAATCGGTGCCGCCGGCAAGGACGCGCCATTCCCCTTCCGAAAGAAGGGCCAGTGCTTCGTCGGACGATGCGGGCCTTGCGTAGCGTGCCAAGACGGCGGTTCCCTGCCCGCGCGCGGCCCGGATTTCGGCCGTCGCGCGGCTGCGAAATTCATTCGTATGCAAATGATATCAGCAAGCGGCGGCTTGTCAAAGCCGGCCTTCGTGCGCACGATGGCCTGGTTTGGCAACGAGGCGGAGCAGGCAATGGCGACACAGGCGCTGATCGTTATCGACGTGCAGAACGATTTCTGTCCCGGCGGAGCGCTCGCCGTGTCTGGCGGCGACGCCATCGTGCCGCTGGTCAATCGCATGATCGCGGACGCCCCCCACGTGATCCTGACGCAGGACTGGCACCCCGCCGGCCATTCGAGTTTCGCCTCCACCCATGCGGGCAAAAACCCGTTCGAAACCGTCGCCATGCCCTACGGCGAGCAGACGCTCTGGCCCGACCACTGCATCCAGGGCTCGCAGGGCGCCGCCTTCCATCCCGACCTCGAATGGACCAAGGCCGAACTCGTCATCCGAAAGGGTTTTCGCCCCTCGATCGACAGCTACTCCGCTTTCTACGAAAACGACCACAAGACCCCGACCGGCCTCGCCGGCTACCTGCGCGAGCGCGGCATTTCGGAACTCACGATGGTCGGCCTCGCGACCGATTTCTGCGTCGCCTATTCGGCGCTCGACGCCGTTCGCGAAGGCTTCTCCGTCACCGTCACCCTCGAAGCCTGCCGCGCCATTGACCTCGGCGGCTCCCTCGAAGCGATGACGCAGCGCATGAAGGAAGCCGGCGTCAGCCTCGCCTGAACTGGAGGCGCGACTTCCGCGTCCACGAATGTTGGTCGAGGGCAGACGCAGCAAGATGAAGCAACCGCCCGCTTCTTTCTTCCCGAAAGATGCGCGGAAAGCGGGAGCGCCAGGTGGGGTCGTGGACGGACCCGCCTCTCATACCGATACGCATCGCCTTCTGGTCGCGTTGGCTGCCTCGTCGGCCACGCTTCCTCGGCAACATCTACCAAGACGCGCCAGTCGCGCGACACTGACAACTGGGGGCGCGTCAATAGTTGCCATGGATATTGTTTCCATGTAATCTATTTGCATGTCCCGTGAAACCCGCACCACCGGCTCACTCGTCTGGCACCTCGCGATGCGTTGGCGGACCGAGGTTGATCGCGCGGTGGCGCATCTCGGGCTCACCCATGCGCAATACTCGCTACTCGCATCACTCCACGTCATGGCGGCCCGCGGCACTGAGCCGACGCAGCGCGAACTCGCCGGCTACGCCACGCTGCAGCCGATCTACGTCTCCAAGCTGGTTCGCTCTCTGGAATCGCTCGGCCTGGTGACCCGGCGGCCGGACGGACGCGACAGCCGTGCGCTGCGGCTCACGCTTACCGGTGCCGGCGCCGCGACCGCGTCGGAAGCGCGCGCTGTCGTGGCGGCTCTGGATCGTCAGCTGACGGCGCCGCTCGGTGGCCCCCAAAGCCGCGACACCGTACAACTCGCGGCCGCGCTCGCCACGCTTCTCGACGCTGCCGGTCTCATCCCCCCCGATCCCGCCTGCGAAGGATCCGATTCATGACCACGCCACCTCTCACCCGCGCGATCGGCGCCACGGAGCGCACGCTGCGCGACCTGCTCGACAGCCGACTCGCGACTGCCGGCCTCTCCTTCCCCGAATGGACCGTTCTGGTTTTCCTTCAATCAGGGGCGCCAATGCCCGTTCCCGGCCTGCTCGCGCAGCTTGCGGCGGGCCGCATCGCGGCGGGCGCCGAGGCAAATAGCCTTCTCGCCCGTATGGCCGCGGCCGGGCTGCTAGCGGTCCGCGGCGAGGAGCGCAGCGAGACGGTGCGACTGACCGCACGGGGATTGGAAACGGCGCGGCCACTGCTCGATGAGGTCGGGGCGATCACCCGCGGCCTGGAGGAGGGCCTCGACGCCGCCGACCTCGCCGCCACCCGCCGTACGCTCGCTGCCATTGCCCACCGCGCGGCAGATCTCCTCGCGCCGGTCTGACGGACCGCTGTGCCGCCTCAGCCCACCCCCACATAGTGGCGGACCATCGCCGGGTCGTCCTTCAGTTCCGCGACGTCCACGGTCCTGCGGTTGCGCCCGTTTTCCACAAAGGCGACGCGGTCGGCGACCGGCAGAACGGCGTCCACCCGCTGCTCGACCAGGATGGTCGAGACGCCGCGCGCGCGCAGCGCCGTCACCGTCTCGCGGATCCGCGCGATCATGGAAGGCATCAATCCCTCCGTCGGCTCGTCCAGCAGCAGCACGTCCGGTTCCAGGCAGAGCGCCCGCGCCATCGCCAGCATCTGCTGTTCGCCGCCCGAAAGCGTCCCGGAGCGCTGCGAGAGCCGGTCCCTCAGCACCGGAAAGAGGTCGAGAACGTCCTTGCGCGTGGCAGCACCCTTGCCGCGCGCCATAAGCCCGATCTCGATATTTTCCGCCACCGTGAGTTCTGAAAACAGCCGCCGTCCCTGCGGCACGTAGGCGACGCCTGCCTTCGGCACCTCGTGTGCAGGCAACCGCGAAATGTCGGTCGCGCCGAGCAGGATTGCGCCCGAGCGCACCGGCACCAGCCCCATGATGGCCTTCAGCGCCGTCGTCTTGCCCGCCCCGTTGCGCCCCAGAAGGCACAGTACCTCGCCCTTGCGCAGGTCGAGCGAGAAATCGCGCAACACCTGAACGTCGCCATAGAAGCAGTTGATGCCATTGATCGTCAGCGCGTCAGGCATCTTCGGGCGATCCCAGATAGGCGTGCTGCACGTGCGGGTCGGCGCGGATCTCGTCCGGCGTGCCTTCCGCCAGCACGGCTCCGGTGCTCATGACGGTGATCCGGTCGGCCAGCGCCATCACCACCGGCATGTTGTGCTCGATCAGGAGCACGGTCGCGTCCCGCGCGATCTCCTTCACCAGCGCGATGAAGCTTTCGATCTCCGCGTCCGACAGCCCCTGCGTCGGTTCGTCGAGGATCAGCAGGCGCGGCTTCAGCGCCAGCCCCATCGCCACTTCCAGCAGCCGCTGATGGCCGTAGGCGAGCTTGCCGGCCGGCATGTCCGTGCGGTCGGAAAGATGCACCCGCGCCAGCGCCTCCTCCACCCCGCGCGACAGCTCCTTGCCGGAGAAGCGGCCACCGCCGCCGGTCTTGCCGTCGATCAGGCTGCGCTGCACCGACAGCGCGACGTTGTCGAAAACGGTGAGGTTGGGAAACACCGAGGTGATCTGGAACGTATAGGCGATGCCGCGCCGCACCCGTTCGTGTGCCGGCAGCGCGGTGATGTTCTCGCCGTCGAAGACCACCTCGCCGCACGTCGGCATGATCCGGCCGCAGACGAGGCTGACGAAGGTCGTCTTGCCCGCCCCGTTCGGGCCGATCACCGCCCGGATCTGGCCGGCCGGCAGTTCGAAATCGACATGGTCGACCGCGGTAAGCCCGCCGAAGCGGCGCGTCAGCCCGCGCGTGACGAGCAGCGGCGTCACGGCAGCCATGGCAGCCACCGTTCGCGCACCGTGCCGAGCACGCCCTTGGGAAAGAACAGCACCAGCAGGATCAATGCCACGCCGACGATCAACAGCCAGGCCGAGGTGTAGCCGGACGTCACGTCGATCACGTAGAACATGAAGAGCGTCCCGAGCAGCGGCCCAAGCGTCGTCGCCGCTCCTCCCAGAAGCACCCACAGCAGCGGCAGGATCGAGTACTGGATCGAGGCGAAGGTGGAACCGACATATCCGAAGAGCAGCGCGTACGCCGCCCCCGAAGCGGCGCAGAACAGGCCCGACAGCACCATGGCCGACAGCTTGTTGCGCTGGACGTCGTAACCCAGCATGCGCATGCGCTCCTCGTTCTCGCGGATCGCCACCAGCACCCTGCCGAACGGCGCCCGCGCGATGGCCATGGTCGCCAGAAGCACCACCGAAAAGAGCGCCAGAGCCGCGAAATAGCGGACGGTCGGGTCCCAGAGTTCAAGCGTGAAGGCAGCCGACGCGACCGTCCGCATCTCCGGCCCGAGCACCAAACCCTCCTCCCCCCGCGTCCACTGCGTGAAATAGAGCGTGGTGAGATAGAACACCTGCGAGAACATCAGCGTCACGATCATGAAGGCGACACCCGTCGTGCGCAGCGCCAGCAGGCCGACCACCAGTGCCAGCACCAGCCCGCAGGCGAGGCCCGTCGCGAACCCGGCAACGATCCCCCAGTCGAGGTAATAGAGCGCCAGCCCGGCACCGTAGAGACCGGCCGAAAAGAACATGGCGTGCCCGAGGCTGAGCAGCCCGGCATAACCGAACAGCAGATTGTAGCCCATCGCGAAGACCGCGAGCACCAGCACCCGCGACATGACCCCCCGGTGGTATTCGGGCAGGACGAACTGCAACAGGACGAGAACGGCGATGACGCCGAGATGCAGCAGCACCGCCCGTGTCCCCGCCCCCGCCATCATCGCGGCGCGGTTCCGAACAGGCCTTGCGGCCTGAAGACGAGCACCATCGCGACCGCCAGCGTGGCGATCATCTTGGCCAGCGTCGGCGAGAAGAAGACGGAGATCACGCCGTCCGACACGCCGATCAGAACCGCAGCGAGCACGGTGCCGCGCAGCGATCCGAGCCCGCCGATGATGACCACGATGAAGGACAACAAAAGCGGGTCAAGCCCCATCAGGTAGTGCGCCTGGCTGATCGGCACGACCAGCACGGCTGCCACGGCGGCCAGCACCGCGCCGAGCGCGAACACACCGGCATAGACCCGGTCGACCGGAATGCCGAAATTCTGCGCCGTCTCGCGGTCGTACTGCGTCGCCCGCATGACGAGCCCAATGCGCGTCTTGGTCAGCACGAACCAGGTCGCAGCCACCAGCACCGCCGAGGCGCCGATCACCGCCAGCTTGTAGCCCGAATAGCCGAACCAGGGCAGGACGACACGGTAGTTGAACGGCGCCTGTACCGGCCGCGCCTCGGGGCCGTAGAAGGTCAGCGCCAGCTGCTGGATGATGTAGAGAAGGCCGATCGTGGCGACGATCGTCGCCTCGGGATCGTAGTTCAGCCGCTTCAGCACCAGCCGTTCCGACACCAGCGCCACCGCGCCCACCACCAGCGGGCTGAGCAACAGCGCCAGCAGGAACCCGAGCGCCGGATTGCCGGTGACCATCGTGGAGAAGAACCAGGCCAGCACCGCGCCCAGCATGAAAAACTCGCCATGCGCCACGTTGACGATGCGCATCACGCCGAACACCAGCGACAGCCCTAGCGCCATCAGCGCCAGCACGGCCGAGGTGACGAGCCCTTCGAGGGTGGCGAGCAGGAGATGCGGACCGAGCGCCATCAGGACGTCCCGTCGCCCGCCGGCGGCCACTGCCGCGCAGTGTGGATGATGCCGAGAATCCAGACGGCTTCGCCCTTGATCTGGTACACTAGTCGGTAATGGGGATGCGGAATCAATTCACGCGTTCCCGGGACATCGCCTGCTCGCGCTGCCATCGGAAAGGTTGCAGCTCGTTCGGCCGCGAGCTGAAAAACCCTGTTCATCCGAAGAGCGGCGGCCGGATCGTCCACAGCAATGTAGTCGAGCACGTCCAGTCGATCTTTTTCCGCCTCTGGCGTCCAGATCAACTTCACTCATCATTCTCACTGATCCGGCGTGACCAAACGGCGGCGCGCTCCGCAAACGATCTTTCCACATCCTCGCCTGACCGCCCCCGCTCCGCGTCCATGGACCGTCTTGCAATCTCGACTTTTCTCGCGACGAAGTCGCGATAACCACGATCGTGGCGTCGTTTCTCCACGTAGTCCCGCATCAACTCGCGGACGATCTGCGACGCCGGACGATCGACCGCCTCCGCTTCGGCCATAAAGGCGTCGCGCAGCTCCGGCTCCAGCTTCATCGTGAAAACCGCTTCCTTCGCCATGACAGTCTCCCGCTATCGGTACTGACGACGTATATACCTCGTCAGTACCTGAAAGGCGATCCCTCGCCTCGCTCAGAGCGGCTGCGTCGTGTAGTCCGCCTCCGGCTCGTACATCCCGTCTTCGATCGACGAGGTGTGCACCACCTTCAGCATGCCGCCTTCCACCAGCGAGATGTTCTGGTGGCCGTAGGTCTGGTGGTTCTTGCCGTTGAAGATCTTGTCGCCCTGCGGGTGCTCCGGGCCGGCCGGGAATTCGGTCAGTGCCTCGGTTGCCTCGATCAGCTTGGCCCGATCGTCCGGCCCGGCATAGCCGGCCGCTTCCATCGCCTGCTTGATGATGTAAAGCGTCTCCCAGCAGCCGAACATGTGCGCGGCCGTCGAGACGTCCTTCGGATCGTCGACGGAGGCGCCCTGTTCGTTGATGCCGACCGCGTCGCGATAGGCCTTCACATAATCCGGTGCGTCCGGTTGCAGGTAGCGCGGCATGCCTTCCCAGAAATGGCTGCCCTGGAGGAACTCCAGGCCCGGGCTGTTGATGTCCACAGCCTCCAGAGAATCGACGAACCCGAACAGTTTCGGCGCCGTCGGTCCGTAGAACTCGCCGAGCTCCTTCACGAAGGTGAGCACGGCCGGCCCCACCATGACGTGGTAGAGCACCTCGGTGTCGTGCGGGATGTTCGGGAAGTAGCGCGTGAACGAGCTTTCCGTCGGCGGGATCGGCACCTGCGCGATCACCTCCCCGCCGGCGTTCTTCATGGCTGGCGTGAAGAAGTCGCGGTGGTCGTGGCCGAACGCGTAGTCCGGGTAGATCATCGTGACTTTCTTGCCGAGGTTCTGCGAAATCCACGGCGCCATGGCCGTCACCTGCGAGCGTACGTCGGTGATGCCGGGCTGGAAGACGTAGCGGTTCAGCTTGCCCGAGGCGACGTGGTAGCCCTCGCTCACCACGTAGTACGGCATCTTCAGTTCGCCCGCGACCGGGGCGGAGCCGGCGACCACGTGGCTGAACAGCGTGCCGAAGACGACGTCCGTCTTGTGCTGGCTGGCGAACTTCTCCACCACCTCGGCACCCCGCTTGGGGTCGGTGCCGTCGTCCTCGATGATGATCTCGATGGGCCGGCCGTTGATCCCGCCGGCATCGTTGATCCGCTTGGCCGCGGCGTTGGTGACGCGTTCGTACCAGCGGCCATAGGCGGCGCCGATGCCGGTGCGGTGGCACTGGAAGCCGATCCTGATCGGCTCCGACGACTGCGCCTGCGAATAGCGCACGAAGCCCGGCGCCAGCGTCGCGCCGGCGGCCGCGCCGATGCCGACGAGGGCGGAGCGGCGGTTGATGGACTTCCGCAAGAAACTGGTTTTGTTGCTGTTTTCAGTCATGCCGGTTCCCCTGTGTGTTCGTTGTAATTCGACCGAAGCACTGCCTTTCGCGCCGCCGCCGTGGCACGAGATTTTGCATGTGTACAAACTAAATCATCAATGCCCGACCGTGGCAACAGGAACTGCCGCTGGGGAAGACACGGGCGGCCGAAAGGCGCTCGCTCAGTAGCCGGTGGGCGTCGAGAGCAGCCACAGGCCGAACACCGTATAGGCGACCATCAGCACGGCGAGCGGCATCTGGCTGATCGTCGCCAGCCGGGCCGATCCGTGCCGCCGCCAGGCGATCACATGCGCGCTCACCACCGCAAGCACGTGTCCGGCGATGATGGCGGTCGCCTGAAGGTTCCAGATCACCCAGGCCGACTCGGCGCCGAGCACCGTCCCCGCCGACACGTGGTATCCGGCCGTGCCGAAGAGGTTCCAGCCGTTGGAGAACGGATCGGAGATCGCGGCAAGCGCGTATTGCCCGTTCACCGCCAGTGACGTCAGGTAGTGCGAGAAATGGTAGGCGAGCGCGATCGGCATGATCGACCAGACGAGCGCGCCAGCGGCCTCCACCGCCGAACCCTTTCGCCCCGCCAGCCGCTCGCCCGAGGCGACCGCAAGGAAGAACCCGGCGCCGAGTACGCAGAACGTCGCGGTCAGGCCGAGCGTGTTGGCCGTCATGACCGCGCTGCGGCCGGGAAACTCCAGCGGATTGATGCCGATCATGCCCAACCAGGAAAAGGTCCGCATCAGCCCGTCGAAGGAAACCGAGGCGAGTGCCAGCAGCAGGAACGCCGTTCCGGCAACCGGCAGCGAAGGCTGCTCCGCCAGCCGGGCGCCCGGAAGATTGAGGCGCAGTTCCTTTGGACCCGGCAGCCCTTCGCTGGCGAGGATCCCGATCCGGGAGATCATGCGCAGGAAGACGGTCAGGAACTCGCCGTCCCGGCTCCACCGGTCGAAGCCGAAAAGCACCATCAGCACGAACGTACCGGCCCAGTAGACCGCGACGATCGCGGCGAGCCGTGCAGGGTCGTCGGGTGCCGGATAGACCAGTTCGAACCACGCGAAGCATGCCAGTCCGACGAAGGCCGGCCAGCGGCCGAGCTTTTCCGGATAGGCCAGCCATCCCGTCTCCCCCCTGCCTGCGGCCAGCACCAGGAGACGCCAGGGCCCGTACCAGGGATTGATCCAGCGCCACAGGTCGCCAAACAGCCCCTGCGCCAGCACGATCGCCACCCAAAGCACGGTCCAGACCATCAGCGGCAACGGGTTCGACAGCGGGTCGCGACTGCCCCAGAACCCTGCCGCCACGAGGCCGGCCAGCACGAGGAACGACGCCGAACTCGACACCGGCACACCGCTCCTCGGCATCCGCGCGATGGTCGCCCGCGATTGGGCCAGCCGGTCGAGCGAACGCGGGTCGATGAAGAAAAGCACGAGAAAACTGAGCGCTACGGCGACGGCTCCGCCCAGAAGGTAATATCCCGTCGGCAGAAGCATGACGTATCCGCGATCCGACGCATGCGCGAAAGCCGCGTCGAACCCCAGCGTGGCCGGAACGAGCAGAAAGATGACGAGTAGGACGAATCGGACGTGAAATCGGGTGAGTCGCATGCCTCTGGCCGACCTGAAATCGCCACAGACTTGCACGCGAAAGCGCCGCCGCAAAGTCCCGGCCGTGTTTCCGGGCACGAGACGTGCAGTTGCAATTTTGGCGGGCAGGTTCGGCACATCTGCCCTGAAACTATTTTAGGCCAGACGAGTTCTCGACTTGAATGGATGGCGCTCATGCGTCTATCCATTTGATATACCAAATAGCAGGCTGGAATGGATGCTGACGAGCGGTGACAGCGGTATTGCCGACGACGACGAGGCGCCTTCCCTGGATCAGGGCATGCTTCTCGGGCTCATGGGGCGCGAACTGCGTGTTACGTATCTCGCGGTGTTCCGGAGGGTCGAGGACCAGCTGGAAAAAGTCGGCATAACCCCGCAGCAATTCGCGCTCCTGGTCGTCGTCGAGCGCAACCCCGGCGCCCGCCAGACCTTGCTGGCCAAAGCGCGCGGGCTGGACAAGTCCACGCTCGTTCCGATGATCGACCGGCTCGAACGCGACGGCCTGCTGGAGCGGCGTCCGCTCGCCAACGATCGCCGCGTCCGCGCGATCTGGATCACCGAACGCGGCAAGCAGATCCTCGACGCAGCCATCCCGGTGGTGCGCGAAAGCGACGATCTCGTCCGCGGCAGCCTGACCGAATCCGAAAGGGCGCAACTCCTGAAGCTGATGGAAAAGATCCGCATCGGCATCGAGGACAGTGCGGCCTCTGCGCGTGGGAACGACGCCGCCGCTTGAAGACGCGGCTTGGAACCGGACTGCCACCGCGCTAGGCTCGGCCATGCTCCCCTCCCCCTACATCTCCCGCCTTCTTGAAATCATGACCGCCCTGCGCACCCCCGGCACCGGATGCCCGTGGGACCTGGAGCAGGACTTTGCCACCATAGCGCCCTATACTCTGGAGGAAGCCTACGAGGTCGCGGACGCGATTGAGCGCGGCGACATGGACGACCTGCGCGAGGAACTGGGTGACCTCCTGCTCCAGGTCGTCTTCCACGCGCGCATGGCCGAGGAGGCCGGTGAGTTCTCATTCGGCGACGTCGTCGATGCCATCACCACCAAGATGATTCGCCGACATCCGCACGTGTTCGGCAACGCCGAGGCGCGCGCGGCCGGGTCCGCGAAGGGAATGTGGGACAGCATCAAGGCCGAGGAGAAGGCCGAGAAGCGCCAGAGGCGCCTCGCCCGCGGCCTGTCGGCCGAAGACAGCGGCGACGGTTTCCTCGACAGCGTGCCGGTCGGGCTGCCGGCGCTCGTTCGTGCGAAGAAGCTCCAGGAGCGCGCGGCGAAGGTCGGTTTCGACTGGAAGGAGGCCGGACCCATCCTCGACAAGATCGAGGAGGAGATCGCAGAACTGCGTAAGGCGATCGCCGACGGCGACCAGGCGTCCACGCAGGACGAGTTCGGCGACGTGCTCTTCGCGCTGGTCAATTTCGGCCGTCACGCCGGCATCGACGGCGAGACGGCGCTCCACGGGACGAACGCAAAGTTCCGCCGCCGCTTCCACTACATCGAACGGGCGCTGAACGCGTCCGGAAGCCGTCTCGAAGACGCCTCGCTCGATGAGATGGAAGATCTCTGGCAGCGCGCGAAAGCGGCCGAGTAGTATCGCTACTCCGGCGCCGGCCCAGCGGTCGTTAGCCGGCTTTCCAGTTCGGCGCGTGTTGCGCGCGTGACGCGGATCGTCAGTTCCGCGCCGCCGTCATCGAGGTCCTTGCGCGTGATGATCTCGGCGTTCCGGTAGATCCAGTCGAGGTGGCGCAGGCCGTCCGGCGGGACCTGCACCGTCATCGTCTCCAGATCCCCCGAGACGCGGCTTTCCACGATGGCGAGAAGGTTTTCCAGCCCCTCCCCGCTGATCGCCGACACCGCCACGGGCGGCGCCTGCGGGTCGCGCGCAGCCTGCTGCATCAGCCGCTCGCGGTTTTGCGCGTCCAGCTGATCGATCTTGTTCCAGACCTCAACCACCTTGCCGTCGGGCGCGGTGTCGACGCCGAGGTCGGAGAGAATCCGCTCGACGTCCTCGGCCTGCGCGGCCGTGTCCGGATCGGAAATGTCGCGCAGGTGGATGACGAGATCGGCCTCGACCACTTCTTCCAGCGTTGCCCGGAACGCTGCCACCAGATGCGTCGGCAAGTCGGAGATGAAGCCGACGGTGTCGGACAGGATGACGATCGTGCCATGCGGCAGCCGCACACGACGCAGGGTCGGGTCGAGCGTGGCGAAGAGCATGTTCTCGGCCAGCACCTCGGCGCCGGTCAGCCGGTTGAACAGCGTCGACTTGCCGGCATTGGTGTAGCCCACGATCGCCACCACCGGGAACGGAACCTTGCGGCGCTTGGAGCGGTGCAGTTCGCGCGTGCGCCGCACGGTTTCGAGCTCGCGCTTCAGCTTGGTGATCTTGTCCTGCAGGATGCGCCGGTCGGCCTCGATCTGGGTTTCGCCGGGACCGCCAAGGAACCCCGCGCCGCCGCGCTGGCGTTCAAGGTGCGTCCAGCTGCGCACGAGGCGGCCCTTCTGGTAGTTCAGATGGGCGAGTTCCACCTGCAGCGCGCCTTCCTTGGTGCGCGCCCGTTCGCCAAAGATTTCCAGGATGATGCCGGTGCGGTCCAGCACCTTGGCGTTCAGCGCCTTTTCGAGGTTGCGCTGCTGCACGGGGGTCAGCGGATGGTCGATGATGACCAGCGACGCTTCCGCCTGCTTGATGTGTTCGGCCAGTTCCTCGATCTTGCCGGTTCCAAGAAGCGTCGCCGGACGCGGCACGTTCACCGTCACGATTTCCGTGTAGACCGGATCGAGATCGATCGCCCTTGCAAGCCCGATCGCCTCCGCGAAGCGCGCTTCGGGAGACCGCGACAGCCGCGGACGGGCCTTGCTCTCGTCGTCCTCGCGGGAAAATCGCGGCAGCACGGGCACGACGATCGCGGCGCGCGCCGTCTTGCCCTTCAGTGCCTCGTCGGCCTGCCGGTCCTTCGCCCCCTGCTGGCGCCCGCCCGGATTGCTAGCGTCCAATCAGCTTTCCCGGCTGCTTTCCTCGCCATCGAACATCTGAACCGGCTGGCTCGGCATGATGGTGGAAATGGCATGCTTGTAGACGAGCTGCGAGTGCCCGTCGCGGCGCAGGAGAACACAGAAATTGTCGAACGATGTCACCACGCCCGTAAGCTTCACACCATTGATCAGGAAGATCGTAAGAGGATTCTTGCTCTTGCGTACTGAATTCAGGAACAGATCCTGAAGATTCTGCGAACGTTCCGCCATTTTTCTTTTCTTTCGCCGTTCCCCGTCCCCCGTACACGACGGCGTCAACACGTAAACGCCCGTTCCAAATGTACGAAAAACTACCCACCTCGGAAGGGTTGGCGCAATAGCTCGCCCCACTCCCCCTCAATGCGGTTATCAGGCTTGGCTTTTTTCCGCAACGTCAAAAAAAGCCTCGCGCAGCGAAAGTACCACCGAACCCGGGTGGCCGTTAGCGATCACATGGCCGTCGATCTCGACCACCGGCATCGCGATGGTCGTCGCCGAACTGATGAAGGCTTCCCGGGCGTCCTTCGCCTCCGCGACCGTGAAGCCGCGCTCCTCGATCGCGAGGCCGAGCTTGGCGGCGACCTCGAACAGCGTTGTGCGGGTGATGCCCCGCAGGATGCCGTGGTCGGCCGGCCTGGTGACGAGACGGCCATCCTTCGTGACGATCCAGGCATTCGAGGATCCGCCCTCCTTCACCATGCCGTCGGTGTCGACGAACCACGCCTCCTGCGCGCCCGCGTCCCTGGCCGCCTGCTTGGCCAGTACGTTGGGCAGGAGGCCCACCGTCTTGACGTCGACGCGGTCCCAGCGGTTTTCCGGCACGGTGATCACCTTGATGCCGGTTCCGGCCCGCTTGGCACCAACGGCGGGATCGACCTTGCGCGCCGTGACGACGAGAGACGGCGCGGTATCCTTGGGAAACAGGAAGTCGCGCGGGGCAACGCCGCGCGTCACCTGGAGATAGACAAGGCCGTCGCGCACCCGGTTGCGCGCCACCACCTCGCGAATGATAACCTCCAGCGCCTTGCGGCCGAGCGGCCAGTCCATCGCCAGTTCCCGCAGCGACCGATCGAGCCGGTCGAGATGCCCCTTCATGTCCACGATGAAGCCGCGCGCCACCTCGCACACCTCGTAGACGCCGTCGGCGAACTGGTAGCCGCGGTCCTCGATGTGCACCGCGGCCTCGGCATGGCGCACGTAGCGCCCGTTCACGTAGGAAATTCTCGGCATTGTCCCCTCGGCTCCGACCGGCGCGCTTCTAGAAGAACTCGAGACTGACGCGGAACATCTGTTCGACCTGGCGCACCGCGTTCGCCATGGCGAAGATCACCACCCGGTCGCCGGGGCGGATGAGCAGCGAGCCGCTCGGCTTGATCACCTGTCCGTCGCGATAGACGATGCCGAGCCGCATGCCGTCGGGAAGGTCGAGATCGCGCAACGGCGATCCGACCAGCGGCGAGGTTTCCAGCGCCTCTGCCTCGATGATCTCGGCAGCACCCCGCTGCACGCTGTGGACCGCCCGGATGCGCCCGCGCCGCACGTGCTGGAGCACGCGCGAAATCGTCACGGAGCGCGGGTTGACGTGCGCGTCGATGCCGAGTGTCTTGGTGAAGTCGTGATAGGTCGGATTGTTGATCAGGACCAGGTTGGACTTGCAGCCGAGCCGCTTCGACATCACGCTCGACAGGATGTTCACCTGGTCGTTGTTGGTCAACGCCACCATCAGGTCGGCGTCCTGGATGTCGGCCTCCAGGAGCAGCTTCTGGTCCAGCGCGCTGCCGTGCAGCACGACGGTGCGGCGCAGCTTGTCGGCGATCGTCACCGCGCGCTCGCGCGTATCCTCGATGATCTTCACCTTGGTGCGGGTCTGCCGCGCCTCCAGCGCCTTGGCGACGTAGAGCCCGATGTTGCCGCCGCCGGCGATCACGATGCGCAGCGCCTCCGATTCCTCGTGTCCGAAGAGGCCGAGCGTGCGCCGCACCTGGTCCTTGCGCGTCACCACGTAGGCGAGGTCGCCCGCGACCAGCTGGTCGGCCGAATGCGGGATGAACAGCCGTCCGTTGCGCCACACGCCGACCACGGTCGAGGGCAGGTCCGGGAAGAGGTCCGAGAGCTGCGACAGCGGCGTGTTGATGACCGGGCATTCCTCCAGGCACTCGATCGCCACCATCGCCACCTGGTCGTCGGCGAAGCGCACGACGTCGGTGGCGCCCGGCAGGGCGATGCGCCGCAGCACCATCTCGCCGACTTCGATCTCGGGCGAGATGATCACGTCGATCGGCAGGTTCTCGCGCGAGAACAGGTTCTGGTAGTGCGGCAACAGATAGGACTGCGCCCGGATGCGCGCGATCTTGGTGGGGATATTGAACAGCGAGTGCGCCACCTGGCACGCCGTCATGTTGACCTCGTCGTAGAGCGTCACGGCGATGAACATGTCGGCCTGCTGGGCACCCGCCATCTCCAGCACGTCCGGATGCGCGCCGTGCCCGACGAAGCCGCGCACGTCGAGCTGGTCGCGGATCGTGCGTACCAGTTCCGGCGATGTATCGATGACGGAAACGTCGTTCTGTTCGGCGGCGAGCCGCTCGGCGATGCCGTAGCCGACCTGGCCGGCACCGCAAATGATCACGCGCATTCCTTGCTGCTCCGATCCGTCAAACGCCGAGCGACTTCAGCTTCCTGTGCAAGGCGGACCGTTCCATACCAACGAACTCGGCCGTGCGCGAGATGTTGCCGCCGAAACGGTTGATCTGGGCGATCAGATATTCCTTCTCGAACATCTCGCGCGCCTCGCGCAGCGGCAGGGCCATGATGTGCTGGTCCGACTGGTTGGGCGCGCGCGGCATCACGTCGCCGATCTCCGCCGGCAGGAGGTTGGTCGTGATCGGAGCGTCCACGTCGTCGCCGCGCGACAGGATCATCAGCCGCTCGACGTTGTTGCGCAGCTGGCGGACGTTGCCCGGCCAGTTGTGCGCCTGCAGCACGGCCAGCACGTCGTCTCCGATGCGCCGGTTCCGGATGCCCGACTGGCGCACGACCTGCTTCATGAAGTGGTCGACGAGGTACGGAATGTCCTCGCGCCGTTCCGACAGCGCCGGCACGATCACCGGAACAACGGCGAGCCGGTGATAGAGGTCCTCGCGGAATCGACCCTCCGCGATCATCGCCTCGAGGTTCTGCGCCGTGGAGGAGATGATCCTGACGTCGACCTTCACGCGCTTGGCCCCGCCGACCCGCTCGAACTGCTGGTCGACCAGCACGCGCAGGATCTTGTTCTGCGTCTCGCGCGGCATGTCGGCCACCTCGTCGAGATAGAGCGTCCCGCGATGCGCCTCTTCCAGCGCCCCGACCTTGCGTTCGGCCCCGTTCGGCTCGGTGCCGAACAGCTCGATCTCCATCCGGTCGGGCGTGATCGATGCCGCGTTCATCGACACGAACGGCGCGTCCTTGCGCGCCGAGAGCGCATGGATGGCGCGCGCCGCCGCTTCCTTGCCCGAACCCGAGGGGCCGATGACCATCACCCGGCTGTTGGTCGGCGCGATCTTCTCGATCGAATGACGCAGATGGTTCATTGCCGCCGAATTGCCGATCAGGTCGAACGTGTCGGCAGTGCGCTTCTTGAGTTCCGTCACCTCGCGCCGCAGCTTCGAGGTTTCCAGCGCCCGCTCGCAGATGAGGATCAGCCGGTCGGTCTTGAACGGCTTCTCGATGAAATCGTAGGCGCCGCGCTTGATCGCGGAGACAGCGGTCTCGACCGTGCCGTGGCCCGAGATCATGACGACGGGCACGTTCGGGTGGATCGTCTTGATCTCGTCCAGAAGCGCCAGTCCGTCCAGCCGCGATCCTTGCAGCCAGATGTCGAGCAGGATCAGCCGGGGCACGCGCTCCGCGATCGACGCCAGCGCGCTGTCGCTGTCGAAGGCTGTGCGGGTCTCATGCCCTTCGTCGCTCAGGATACCCGCGACGAGTTCCCTGATGTCCTCCTCGTCGTCGACGACAAGAATGTCAGACGCCATTTTGAACCTTCTCTTCCTGCTTTGCCGTGGTGTCCGGGAGTTCGGCGGCGGACCCGCCCTCGGAAGCCGGCAGGATCACGCGGATCAATGCCCCCTTCCCCCCGAAGAAGTCGGCCGGAGCATCGTGGAGCTCCAGCCGACCTCCGTGATCCTCGATGATCTTCTTGACGATAGCGAGACCGAGCCCCGTACCCTTCGCCCGCGTGGTCATGTAGGGCTCGAGCAGTTTCTGCCGGTTTTCGGCCGGCAGCCCTTTGCCGTTGTCCACCACGTCCACGGTGATCCAGTCGTCCTTTCGCGAGGCCGCGATCATGATGACGCCGGACTGCCCGTCCTTCGTCTCGTTCGATTCGATCGCCTCGGAGGCGTTCTTGATCAGGTTGCCGAAGGCCTGGCTCATCAGCCGGCTGTCGAACCGGCCAACGAGGGGCTCGCTGCCGAAGGCCCTGCGGAACTCCACGTCGGAATTGCCGACCTCGACCAGGAACGACGCCTCCCGCAGCGCCTCGCGCAGATCCATCGGTTCCATCGCGGGCTTGGGCATGCGCGCGAAGGCGGAGAATTCGTCGACCATGCGTCCGATGTCCCCGACCTGGCGGATGATCGTGTCGACGCACTGGTCGAAGACCCCACGGTCCTCGGTGATCACCTTGCCATAGCGCCGGCGGATGCGTTCCGCCGAAAGCTGGATCGGCGTCAGCGGGTTCTTGATCTCGTGGGCGATGCGCCGTGCCACGTCCGCCCATGCCGAGGATCGCTGCGCCTGCACCAGGTCGGTGATGTCGTCGATGGTGACGACGTAGGACGGCAGTTCGGATTTCTTGTCGCCCTCCTCGATCGTCACCTGGACGTTGAAGGTGCGCTCCACGCCGCCGCGGCTGAAGGCGACCTGCTCGCGATGCACCGCCCTGCCCGAGGAGCGCGACACCTCGAACACCCGTCCGATGTGCGGCAGGATCGACGACAGGCGCTCGCCTTCCGAACTCGTCGCCCGGATCCCGAGCATGGTCTCGGCCGACCGGTTGACGATGGTGATCATGCCGTCTGCGTCGACGCCTACGATGCCGGCACTGACGCCCGCCAGCACGGCCTCCGAAAAACGCCGCCGCTCGTCGATCTGGTCCTTGGTCGAGAGGATCTCGTTGCGCTGCGACTTCAGCTGCAGCAGCATCTTGTTGAACGTGTCGCTGAGCGAGGCCACGTCGCCGTCGGAATTGCGGACCGGAACCGACACGTCGAGGTTTCCCGTCGCGACCTCGTCCGCCGCGCCGATCAGGCGGCGAATCGGCCGCACCAGCCTGTCGGCCACCGCGATGCCAGTCCAGATCGCCGACAGGATGATGATCAGCGTCAACCCCAGATAGATTAAGGCGAACGCGACCTGCACCGTCGTGCGGCTGTCTTCGAGCGCGCCGTAGTCGTCCGCGTTGGCCCGCACGATCTGCCGCGCCCGGATCACCTCGGGGTCCACCAGCCGGATCGTGTAGAGATAGACGTCCTCGATCTCGCGCAGGCGGATGATGGCGCCGACGATGTTGCGGGTGCGCGGCTCGATCAGCACAGGCCGTCCGTCCGCGGCTTCCTCCACGGCGCCGGCCGGCGCCTCCGGCATGTCGAAATCGGCGGGCGTCTCGGCCTGCATGATGAAATTGCCGTTAGCGTCGATCAGCGCGGCGTGGGCGAGCGCACGGCCCACCGCCTGCTGGGTCAGGAGCGCCTGGAAACCGATGCGGTCGAGCCCGTAAAGCGAGCGCCGCTGATCGAGGTCGATCGCCATCGACAGCGTAGTGCCCTGAAGGTTGCGCGCGTTTTCCTGGATATAGGCCTCAGCGATCGACAGCGACGAACTGACGATCGCCTTGGTCTTCACCTCGAACCAGCGGTCGAGCCCGATGTCGAGCGTGATCGACGCCACGATGGCGATGATGATGGCCGGCACCGCCGCGATCAGCGAGAACAGCGTCACGATGCGCACGTGCAGCCGCGAGGCCGCCTTGCCGCGCCGCCGCGCCAGCGCGATCTGCTGCACTTCGCGGCCGATCAGGAAGACCAGGAGGAGGATCAGCGCGACGTTGATGCCGATCAGCGTCAGCATCACCTCGTTGGTCGGCGCGATCGGGCCGAGCCCGACGAGGATGACGAAGGAGACGGCGGCGCAGACGAGCGCCGCGATCACCGTCATCATCCCAGGCAGCACCGAATGCCGGCGCCCTTCGGCGGACGCAGCCTCCTCCGGCGGGTCCCCCCCGGCCCCGTCGGCCATATCGGTATGTGCTGCCATAGGCGCGGTGCCACTCCGAATCGTACGTGGCTATTGTGCAACGCATTGTGGCTTTTCTGCAACAAAACGGCGATGCAGCCATTTTCAGTCGGCGTTCTCGGAGCCCGCCTAAACAGCCTCTTCGAAGATCGCAACCGGTCTGGGACGGAGTAGAAGGCGGACGGCACGAATGGCCGCCACGTCCGTCAGGGATGACTTTCTTGTGAGAATCAGGAGGTGCGCGACGTCCGGTAGACGTTGACGCCGAGTTCGCGGATCTTCTTGCGCAGCGTGTTGCGGTTCAGGCCGAGCAGTTCGGCCGCCCTGATCTGGTTGCCACGTGTGGCCGTCATGGAGGCCAGCACCAGCGGATATTCCACTTCCTCGAGGATGCGCTGGTAGAGCCCGGCCGGCGGCAACTCGTCGCCGAAGGAGGCGAAGTAGCGCTGAAGATAATGCTCCATCGCCTGGCCGATGGTCAGGTCCTCCGGCATCATCACGCCGTTGGGCGGCGAGGATGGCCGGTCGGAGGTCTGGAGTTCGGATTCGATGATCTCGGCCGAAATCTCGTCCTGTGGATACAGCGCGGCCAGGCGCCGGACGAGGTTTTCAAGTTCCCGCACGTTGCCCGGCCAGGAATAGCGCTTCATCAGGTCGAGCCCGGCCGTCGAGATGCGCTTGGCCTGCAGCCCCTCGGCCTCGACCTGGATGAAGAAGTGCCGGACGAGGTCCGGGACGTCTTCGGAGCGTTCGCGAAGGGCGGGCAGGCGAAGCGGAACCACGTTCAGCCGGTAGAACAGGTCCTCACGGAAGAGCCCCTGGTTGATCAGCGTGCGCAGGTCCTTGTTCGTCGCCGCGACGATGCGCACGTCGGTCTTGATCGGCGTGCGGCCGCCGACGGTGGTGTATTCGCCCTGCTGGAGCACGCGCAGCAGCCGCGTCTGCGCTTCCATCGGCATGTCGCCGATCTCGTCGAGGAACAGCGTGCCGCCCTCCGCCTGCTCGAATCGCCCGGTGGAACGGTTCTGGGCGCCGGTAAAGGCGCCCTTCTCGTGCCCGAAGAGTTCCGATTCGATCAGGTCGCGCGGGATCGCGGCCATATTGATCGCCACGAACGGCCCGTTGCGGCGCCGGCCGTATTCGTGCAGGGCGCGCGCCACCAGTTCCTTCCCGGTGCCCGATTCGCCGGTGATCATCACCGTCAGATCGGTCTGCATCATGCGCGCGAGCATCCGGTAGATGTCCTGCATCGCGGCCGAGCGTCCGACCAGCGGCATCGATTCGGGCTGCTCCTCGCTGCGCTGCTCCGACGAGGTGCGTTTCGGCTCCGACAGAGCCCGGTTGACGATGTTCAGGAGCTCGGTGAGGTCGAAGGGCTTGGGCAGGTATTCGTAGGCCCCCTTCTCCGACGCGCGGATCGCCGTCATGAAGGTGTTCTGCGCGCTCATGACGATCACCGGCAGATGCGGGCGCGCCTTCTTGATGCGCGGCAGCATGTCGAAGGCGTTCTCGTCCGGCATCACCACGTCGGTGATGACCAGGTCGCCATCGCCCGCCGCGACCCAGCGCCACAGCGTGGCGGCGTTCGATGTCACGCGCACGTCATGACCCACCCGCGACAGGGCCTGGTTCAGGACCGTCCTTATCGCCGCGTCGTCGTCCGCAACGAGGATGCTGCCGCGGTTCATCGGGTCTCGTCTCCATCGATCTCGTAGCCGGGCCGAACGGGATCGTCCTTCCAGGCGGGCATGAGGATGCGGAAGGTCGTTCCGCGCGGCGAGGAATCGCATTCGATCACCCCGCCGTGTTCGCCGACGATCTTGGCGACGAGCGCAAGGCCGAGACCCGAGCCGTTCGGCTTGGTGGTGATGAAGGGATCGAACAGGATCGGCCTGATGTCCTCGGGAACGCCGCCGCCATTGTCGTGCACGCAGAACTGGAGCGGCAGCGAGACGCGATCCTGCGTCCCCGGCACCGAAAGCCGTATGCCGGGCCGGAACGCCGTGGATAGCGTGATCTCGCCGGCCGGATCGCCCGAGATCGCCTCCGCCGCGTTCTTCACCAGGTTGAGGAACACCTGCACGAGCTGGTCGCGGTTTCCCAGCACCGGCGGCAGCGAGGGATCGTAGTCTTCGACGATCCGAATGCGGTTTGCAAAGCCGGTGCGCGCGATCGCTTTAACGTGGTCGAGCACGACGTGGATGTTGACCGGATCTCGGTCGATCGGCCGCTCGTCCGAAAACACCTCCATCCTGTCGACCAGAGCGACGATGCGGTCGGTCTCGTCGGTGATCAGCCGCGTCAGCGCGCGGTCCTCGTCCGAGACCGCGCTCTCGAGCAGTTGCGCCGCGCCGCGGATGCCCGACAACGGGTTCTTGATCTCGTGCGCAAGCATGGCTGCGAGGCCCGTCACGGAGCGGGCGGCACCCCGGTGCGTCATCTGCCGGTCGATCTTGTCGGCCATGGATCGCTCCTGGAACATGATCACGACCGACCCGGCAAGCTCGGCGACAGGCGCGACATAGATGTCCACCAGCTTGTCGGAGCCGATCCTTGGAGAGGAAATGTCGACGCGGTACTCGTTCACCGGCGACTGGCGCTCGCGCACCTGCTCGATCAGCGTCAGCAGCGGGCTGCCGAACGGCACGAAGTGGTCGATCGCGTTTCGCGCCAGGATCGACGCGCTCGACCGGAAGAAATCCTCCGCGTCGGCATTGGCGTAGGTTATGCGCCCCTCGCCATCGACCATGACGACCGGATGCCGGATCGTGTTCAGCACCATCTGCGCCGCATCTGCGCCCGCCGGTTTCGACATCGTGTCGGCGCTCATGCTGCTTTGCCCAGAAACTGCGATGCGTTCCCCGCATCGCCACCGGCAAGCAGCGCAGCGCGCAGATGCGCCGTCACCTGCTTCGGGTCGGTCGACGTCATCACGGCGCGGCGGTCGGCTGCCGAAACGTCGCCCGCATGGCGGTCGAGATACCAGCCAAGATGTTTTCGCGCATGCCGCACCCCTGGCTCCACGCCATAGAGCGACAGCATGTCCTCGTAGTGCGCCTGGACATAGTCGGCGAGCGCCTCCGGCGTGCTCGGCACCCCCGGCGCGACCGTACCGGCGGCCTCCGCCGCGATTTCGCCCGCCACCCAGGGCGCCCCGCAATGCGCCCGGCCGATCATGACGGCGTCGGCGCCCGACTGCGCCAGCGCCCGGCGCGCGTCCTCCGCCGAAAGGATGTCCCCGTTCGCGACCACCGGAATGCCGACCGCCTGTTTCACAGCCGCGATGGCCTTCCAGTCCGCCTGCCCCTTGTAGAACTGGCAGCGCGTGCGCCCGTGCACCGTCACCATGCGCACGCCGGCCTGCTCGGCGCGGCACGCCAGTTCCGGCGCGACCAGCTCCGTCTCGTCCCATCCGAGCCGCATCTTCACCGTCACGGGAACCTCGACCGCGCCCACGACGGCAGCGATGAGGCTCTCGGCGAGGTCGAGGTCGCGCATCAGCGCCGACCCGCAATAGCCACCCGTCACCTTCTTGGCCGGGCACCCCATGTTGATGTCGACGATGTCGGCTCCCTCGCCCACGGCGATGCGCGCGCCCTCGGCCATCCAGCGCGCGTCGCGCCCGGCGAGCTGCACCACGTGCAGCGCCGCGCCCGAGCGGCCGATCCGCCGCTGCGAATCCACCCGTCCGCGCGCCAGTTCGCCGCTCGCCACCATCTCCGACACAACCATGCCGGCGCCGTGCATGTATGCACGGCTGCGGAACGCACGATCGGTGATCCCCGAGAGCGGCGCCAGGAAGACCCGGTTGCGGATCACCGCGCCGCCGATATCGAGTGCTTCGGCCAGCTTTTCAAACTCCAACATGCACAAAAACCGCGCAGCACCTGAATGTGCTTATCTATTAGCCATCCTGCGGAGTTGTTGCAACGCAAAAACGACGCAAAAACTCCACTTATACAAATGTCTGGCCATTCCGGACCCGCCTGGGCTAGACGCGTCGCCAGGACACGAACGGGCGAGGTATACCCATGACCGGACCGGACTCCCAGACCAAAAGCGTCGCAGTGGTTATCGTGGCCGCCGGTCGCGGCGCGCGCGCCGGCCAGGAGAACGGTCCCAAGCAGTACCGCCGCATCGGCGGCCGCGCGGTGCTCTCCCACACCCTCGAGGCTTTTCGACGGCACCCCGCGATCGGCGACATCGTCGTCGCCATCCACGCCGACGACGAGGCACTCTGCCGCGAAGCCGTCGGCCCGATCGACGACCGGATCGTCCTGGTCACCGGCGGTCCGACCCGACAGGATTCGACGCTGCGCGCGCTGCGGGCGCTGGCCGACCGCCGCCCGGCAAGCGTCCTGATCCACGACGGCGTACGCCCCTTCGTCGATCCGGACCTGATCGGCCGCGTCGTCGCCGCGCTCGGTGACCACGATGGCGTCCTGCCCGCCCTGCCCGTCTCCGACACCGTCAAGCGCGCGGATGGCGCGGGGCTCGTCGAGGCCACCGTCCCGCGCACCGGCCTCCATACTGCGCAGACCCCGCAGGGCTTTGCCTTCGACGCCATCCTCGCCGCGCACGAGAAGGCCTGCGCCGACGGCCTCCTCGACTTCACCGACGACGCCGCGATCGCCGAATGGTCCGGCATTCCGGTGAAGATCGTGGAAGGCGCGGCCGGCAACGTGAAACTCACCTATGCGAGGGACATCGCCATGGCGGACGAAAGGCTGAACGGAGCGTCGGCATCCTTCCCCGACGTGCGGACCGGAAACGGCTACGACGTGCACTGCTTCGCGCCGGGCGACCACGTCACCTTGTGCGGCGTCGAAATCGTGCACGACCGCCGGCTCCTCGGCCATTCCGACGCCGACGTCGGCCTGCACGCGCTGACCGACGCGCTGCTTGCAACCTGCGGCGCCGGCGACATCGGAACCCACTTCCCTCCCTCCGATCCGCAGTGGAAGGGAGCGGCCTCGCGCCTGTTCGTCGAGCACGCCGCCGGCCTCGTGCGCGCCCGCGGCGGGCGCATCGCCAATGCCGACGTGACCCTGATTTGCGAGGCCCCGAAGATCGGCCCGCGCCGCGAGGCCATGGTGGATGCCATGGCGGCGATGCTCGGCATCGCCCGCGACCGGGTCTCGGTGAAGGCCACCACCAACGAGAAGCTCGGCTTCATCGGGCGCGGCGAAGGCATCGCCGCGATCGCCACCGCCACCGTCGTCTATCCCGGCGGACTGCCGGCATGAGCCCGCACGAAGACCTCGCGCGGCAGGTGCTCGCCGCTTGCGACCGTCAGGGCATCATGCTTGCGACGGCCGAATCCTGCACCGGCGGCATGATCGCCGCAGCCCTCACCGACATTCCCGGCTCGTCGAGCGTGGTGGATCGCGGCTTCGTCACCTATTCCAACGAGGCCAAGCAGGAGATGCTCGGCGTCACACCTGCGACCCTCGACGCTCACGGCGCCGTCTCCCGCGAGACGGCCCTCGAGATGGCGGCGGGCGCTTTGGCCCGCTCGCGCGCCGGCATCGCGGTCGCCGTCACCGGCGTCGCCGGCCCCGGCGGCGGCAGCGCCGACAAGCCCGTGGGCCTGGTCTGGTTCGGTGTGGCGAAAAAGGGAGAGGAACCGGAAGCCGAGTGCCGGCGGTTCGAAGACCTAGGCCGCGATCACATCCGCCAGGAGACTGTCCGCACCGCGCTCGATCTCATGCTCGCGAAGCTGACGGCTCGCTGATCCGGTCGGCCGGTGCGCCGTAGATCGCATCCGCGCGCCGCTCGAACGCACCGGCAAAGGTGCGGAAGGCACGATCGAACATGGCGCCCATCAGCATGCCCAGCATCCGGCTCTTGAACTCGTAATCGATGAAGAAGCAGATGTTCGTGCCGCCCTCCCCATCGGGCTCGAAGCGCCAGCGGTTTTCGAGATAGCGGAACGGCCCGTCGAGATACTTCACGTCGATGGCAAGCTCGCCGATGCGCGTGACCACCTGGCTGGTGAAGGTCTCGCGGATCGCCTTGTAGCCGACGGTCATGTCCGCCACGATCACCTCGACCCCGTCGCGCTCCTTGCGCGAGCGCACGCTCAGCGCCTCGCACATCGGCAGGAATTGGGGATATTTCTCGATGTCGGCCACCAGCGCGAACATGCGCTCGGGCGAATGGCGGACGTGGCGGACGGTCTCGTGTTTCGGCATCGTTCGGGCGGCTCAGGCGGCGGATGCGAGCTTCTTTTCCCGCGCCGCCCTCAGCCGCGCGAAATCGTCGCCGGCATGGTGCGACGAGCGGGTGAGCGGCGAGGCCGAGACCATCAGGAAACCCTTGGTGTAGGCCACCGCCTCGTAGGACTTGAACTCATCCGGCGTCACGAACGTCTTCACCGGATGGTGCTTCTTCGTCGGCTGCAGATACTGCCCGATGGTCAGGAAATCCACGTCGGCGACCCTGAGGTCGTCCATGAGCTGCAGCACCTCGTTGCGCTCTTCGCCCAGCCCCACCATGATTCCCGACTTGGTGAAGATCGAGGGATCGAGTTCCCGCACCCGTTGCAGGAGCCGGATCGAGTGGAAGTAGCGCGCGCCGGGCCGCACTGTCAGGTAGTTCGACGGCACCGTCTCGAGATTGTGGTTGAAGACGTCGGGCCTGGCTTCGACCACGATCTCCAGCGCCCCGTCCTTGCGCAGGAAGTCCGGCGTCAAAATCTCGATCGTCGTGCCGGGCGCCGCCGCGCGGATGGCTTGGATGACCTCTGCGAAATGCCGCGCCCCGCCGTCGTCGAGATCGTCGCGGTCGACCGAGGTGATCACGACGTGGTTCAGTCCCATCTTGGCCACCGCCCGCGCGACGCTTTCCGGCTCCGAGCGGTCGAGCGCGTGTGGGCGCCCCGTCGCCACGTTGCAGAACGCGCAGGCGCGTGTGCAGATCTCGCCCATGATCATGAAGGTGGCGTGCTTCTTGTCCCAGCACTCGCCGATGTTGGGGCAGCCGGCTTCCTCGCACACCGTGACCAGCCCGTGCGAGCGCACGATCTCGCGCGTCTCGGAATAGCCTTTCGACACCGGCGCCTTCACGCGGATCCATTCCGGCTTGCGCAACACCTCCTGGTCGGGGCGGTGCGCCTTTTCGGGATGGCGAAGGCGCGGACGCGCTATCGTGTCGATGACGGTGACCATTGTGCTCCCGCTCGCTGTTCTCCCGCGCCCCGGGCTGCGGGGCACAGGGGATATCTAGGCGCTTCGGGCACAAAACGAAAGGCCGCCGGGCGAATGCCACGGCGGCCATTTCTGCATGGGTGCTGCGCCTGTCAGCGTCGGAACATGCGTGCGATGGCGATCAGGATGCACGCGCCGATGAAGCCGGCGATGAGGTAACCGATCCAGCCGCCGAGCGCGACGCCGAAAATACCCAGCAGGGCATTGGCGATGATCGCGCCGACTATGCCGAGGATGATGTTCATGAGCACGCCCATGTTGCTCTTCATGAACTTTTCGGCCAGCCATCCGGCGATGCCGCCGATGATGATCGCTGCAATCCAGCCTACGCCTGCGTCTTCCATGTCATTTTCTCCGGTTGCCTGTACGGTAAATCCGCCGCCCAACAACGCAACCCCACCCCGCCGGGTTCCAGAAGAACCCACACGCGTCGCGCTTCGCAACCCAGATGGTGGACCCGCCCTGCGACAGCCATGTGTCAGCCGGCGAGCCGCCCCGTCCTCACCGCCGCACGAGCTTGACCACGAAAAGCAGGATGCATGCGCCCATGAAGCCTGTGATGAGATAGCCGAGCCAGTCGCCCTCCACGAACACCCCGAACCGCGCCAGCACCGCGTTCCCGATCACCGCGCCGACGATGCCGATGATGATGTTCATGATCACGCCGAAGCGCATGTCCATCAGCTTGCCGGCCAGCCATCCCGCGAGCCCGCCCACCACGATCGCCACGAACCACCCAACTTCCATCGCGCCAAAGCTCCCGAGATTTCGATGCAACGCATTCTGCGACGCGTGGCAACCGGCGACAAGGGCGACGAGACCAGCGCAGCAGCGCGGGCGCCGGCACGCGGCACGCGGCACGAAAGCGGGTGATGGGGAAGACCGCGTAAAATGGTAGTGCGAATCGGGCACCTGGAACAGGTGCGCAATGGCAGGAATCGACGCCATCCTGGTCGTTTAGCTTGGTCCGCCCGCGTCCCGAAACCTGCCATTCGAGACCTCCTTTCCGAGTTCAAGGAAGGGCTTCCAAAGCGGCGAATGCTCACGATGCTGAACCGCCATGGCAACCACCGCTGCCGGCCCTGCCTATCGATTCTTAACGTTCCAGCGCTTAGGTGCAGTTCTCGACTTGGAGAATGCGAGAAATGAACTGGCTCGATGAGACCCATGTGGAGCGATCCATAGTTGATGCGCTCACGGCAAGCATCTGCATCATCGACCAAGAGGGCATCATCCGCGCTGAGAACGATGCTCGGCGAAATTTTTCCAAGCGCAACGGCGGAAAGGACTCCTACATCGGGGAAAGCTATCTGCCGGTCGTTACCAAGGCCATCGATGGCGAAAGTGAAGGAGAGGCTGAATTCAGAAAGGCGATAAGGGAGGTCTTGAACGGGGAGTGCCATGGCTTCGAGATCGAATACCCTTGCCACTCGCCTGACGAACAACGGTGGTTTTTGGCGCGGGTCACGCCGCTGCAAGCGCAACCCCGGAACAAGTTGGGCACCGAGGTCCTGGGAGCCGTTATCACGCATCAGGATATATCGATCAGGAAGCTGCTTGAACTAAGGCTGACGAGGCTCGCAGAGACTGACGAGCTTACCGGGCTAAAGAACCGCCGCTACCTACTCGAAAAGATCGAAAGTTCGGCCACCAAATTGCAAGCCGGTTCGACGCTTGCTCTGTGTCTGCTCGACCTAGACAATTTCAAAGAAATAAACGACACGGCCGGGCACGACGCGGGCGATCACATCCTCCGACAGGTCGCCGAGCGCATTTCATCCGTTACGTCGCACTTGCAGTCGGTGGTTCTCGCCCGCATGGGGGGAGACGAATTCGCCGTTCTTCTTGAGGTCCCGCGACCATGGAGTGTCGTTCCTATCGCAGAGGAAGTCTTCGCCCTGCTCAGTGCGCCCTACTCGATCGGTAGCGAAAAGGTGCTATCCGCAGCCTCAATCGGGATTGCCTTCTACCCGATGGATGCCGGGACGCCGGAGTCTCTCATGAAGGCTGCTGATCTCGCGCTTTATGGAGCCAAGGAGGGGGGACGCAGCCGCTACGTCTTCTTCACAACGAGCCTGCGCGAGGAGATTGAGCAGCGGACGGCGTTGTTCACCGAAACGCGCGCTGCGCTCGCTAGGAACGAGTTCGAGACACATTTCCAGCCGATCGTGCGCTTGAAAGACAAGTCTTTGGTCGGGCTTGAAGCGTTGGTGCGTTGGCGACACCCCACAAAAGGGCTGATCTCCCCCGCCCACTTCCTCCCCGTCTTGAAAGACCGGCACCTGGGCACGGCAGTCTCTCAGGCGGTGATGCTCAACGTAATCGAGCATTTGTCGGCATGGGAAGGCGATCGGATACCCAGTGTTCGGGTGAGCGTCAATCTCACTGCCGATCAGTTACAGAACGCAAACTTCGTTGAATTCCTCTCAAGAGAGACTTCCGCCCGCGCAGTGTGCGCGGATTAGATCAAGCTGGAGATTACCGAGGATGTAGTCATTGGCGATACGGACAATCACATCTGCTCTGTTCTGAATCGCCTTCGAGAGTCAGGGTTCTCAGTCTCTCTGGATGATTTTGGAACGGGATACGCCTCACTATCCCACATGTCGCAATTTCCTCTCGATGAGATCAAAATCGACATGTCGTTCGTGAAGGAATTGAAGACCAGCCGAAAAGCCCGCGCGGTCGTCCGCGCAGTCACTCATCTTGCGCATGAGCTTGGTTTAAGCGTCGTGGCGGAAGGCATTGAAGATGCGGAGACCGAAGGCATCGTTGCGGCCCTCGGATGCGATCATGGTCAAGGGTATCTCTTTGGAAGGCCGCAGCCCGCGTCGATCATCCCAGATCTGATACGGCAGTGGGACTACGCCTCTCGTGCTCCGAGCGCGTTGCCCGCGTCGAACTTGAGAAGAAGTTCCATATAGCCGGCGGCAATTCGCATGTCCGCAGGTGTGATATTTTTCTGATCCGTTCGAAACCGCTCCGCCAGTGCGATCAGTTCGTCTGCCACGTGGGGTTCGGCGGCTTGGAGGTCTGATCCTGCCGTTCGGCATGCCGACAGCAGTACCGATGCCAATTCCCCCGCTTGATCGACGGAGAAATGCATCTGTGCGTGCAAGGAGCCATTCTCCGAGACTTGGACGATAACCCCATCCAACGTCGACCAGCCGACGTTTATCGTGCCACTGTCGGTCTCGATTATCGCTGACCGATCTGTCATGGAGTATCTCCTCGCCGGGGTCACCGATGCAATCTTGCTGAACATTTCGGAATGAATTGCGCCGACGACAGGACGTCGGCCAATGTCAGAACAACATGTCGGTGACCTGCCACTGAACTTTCATCCAGCGGCGGTTAGAGCCTTGGCCGTTTCTGTTACGCCGTAGGGCGCGGTTCGAGCAACCGGTGGAGACGCGAAGCCCTTATCGAGCGAAGCGTCGGAGGCGGTTGCGGCGAGAGTTCCGGCGAAGGCCGCCGGGGTCTGGTATCCGAGCGAGGAATGAGGTCTCGCAGAGTTGAAGTCCTGCCGCCACTCGGCGATGGCGTTGCGGGCGTGGTCGAGGCCGAAGAACAGGCTCTCGTTCAGGAGTTCGTCGCGCATCCGGCCGTTGAAGGATTCGACGTAACCGTTTTGCATGGGCTTGCCCGGCGCGATGTAGTGCCATTCGACGCGATGATCCTTCGACCAGGCGAGGATCGCGTTCGAGGTGAACTCCGTGCCGTGGTCGGAAACGATCATGTCCGGCTTGCCGCGACGGCTGATCAGATCGGTCAGCTCACGGGCCACCCGACGACCGGAGATCGACGTGTCGGGGATGGCGCCCAGGCATTCGCGGGTCACGTCGTCGACGATGTTGAGCACGCGGAACCGCCGCCCGCAGGCAAACTGGTCGTGCACGAAGTCCAGCGACCAACGCGCGTTCGGCCTCGCCTCGACCAGGATCGGCGCCCGCGTGCCCACCGCGCGTCGCCGCGCCCGGCGCTTGCGCACTGTCAGCCCCTCCTCGCGGTAGAGCCGATAGATGCGGTTGATCCCTGATGGCTCGCCCTCGCGCCGCAGCAGGATGAACAGGCGCCGATAGCCGAAACGCCGGCGCTCGTTGGCGAGATCGCGCAGCCGGCCGCGCAGTTCGGTCTCCGGCGCCCGGCACGACTGGTAGCGGATCATCGTGCGATCGGCACCGACGATGGAACAGGCCCGACGCTCCGACAGACCCATGACGGCCTGCAGATGCGCGACGGCTTCGCGCTTGGCGGCGGGCCCTACCATTTTTTTGACAGGAGCTCGCGAAGGGCCGAGGCTTCCAGCATCTGCTCGGCGAGCAGGTTCTTCAGCCTCCCGTTCTCGTCTTCCAAAGCCCTCAGGCGCTTGGCGTCGGACACGTCCATGCCGCCATACTTCGCCTTCCAGTTATACAGCGTCGCCTCAGAGACCCCGTGCTTGCGGGCCAGGTCACCTGCCTTCGCACCCGCCTCGTGCTCGCGTAGAACCCCGATGATCTGCTCTTCCGTAAATCGCTTTCGCTTCATCTGTCCGTCCTTCGATCGAGAGCCGGACTCTAACTCCAGGTGGAGGAAAAACTCAGTGGCAGGTCAGCGGTGACGGATGTAACCGACGCTCGTGCCGAGGCTCGGATAAAAGATGATCTGGTTCGCGATAAGGAGAACCTTCTGTATGAGGTCCAACATCGAGTGGCAAACAGCCTCCAGATCATCGCGAGCGTCCTCATGCAGAGCGCACGCAGGGTTCAGTCCGAAGAAGCGCGCGGGCACATCCAAAATGCCCACCACAGGGTCATGTCGATCGCAGCCTTGCAGCGCCAGCTCTCCACCTCCAGAGGCGGCAACGTCGAGCTGCGCAACTATTTCACGCAGCTGAGCCAGAGCCTTGGCGCGTCGATGATCGAAGACCCGAACCGCCTCTCGATATCGGTAACGGTCGATGGCAGCGCCGTGGACGCGGACATTTCCGTCAGTCTGGGGCTTATCGTTACCGAACTCGTCATCAATGCGCTAAAGCACGCCTTTCCCCATGAACGAACGGGCACGATCACCATCGACTATCGCTCGGCGGGCAAGGACTGGTCCCTTTCGGTCACCGATGACGGCATCGGTATGCCAAAGGGAAGCGATGCACCCAAGGCGGGCCTCGGCACCGGCATCGTCGAAGCGCTGGCAAGAAATCTACAGAGTGAGATTCAGTTAAGCGATGCCGACCCGGGTACCGCCATAACGATAAGCCATCAGGAAAACACCGGTCTCCGGGCCGACCTTCCAGAAGCCGCGTAGGAACCTAATCTCCTCCGAAGCACTACGTCTAGAGCCGAGCCCGGCCTGCAATCTACGCAACCTGAGTGGCCAATGAACAACGGCAAAAAGGTCGTCCTCGTCGTCGAAGATAGCCCCCTCATTCGCATGGGTGCAGTCGATCTGGTCATATCGGCAGGTTACGAAGCGCTGGAGGCGCGCGACGCGGATGAGGCAATCCGCATCCTGGAGTCGCGCGCCGACATTGATTTGGTGTTCACGGATGTCCAAATGCCCGGCACCATGGACGGCATCAAGCTATCCCACTACATCCGCGAGCGATGGCCTCCCGTGAAGCTGCTCGTCGCGTCGGGCAACGCGATTCTCGAAGAAAGCAGTCTGCCCACCGGGAGTAGGTTCTTCTCAAAACCGTACGATGACCACGCCATCGCCGACGCCATGGCCCGCCTCATGGCGTAGCGATCAACCGTCCGGTCGATGGTCAAGCGGCACACGATGAACAGAATTCGAAATTCTGATGAATGGCCGCCATCGCGGGCTGCTCTACAAAACCTGCCCGTCCCCTTTCCACCCCATTACGGCTTCAAGCGTTGGGCACGCGGCCAAGAACGACGCCGACTCAAGCGAGATCGATGTTCACCCCGCCCGGTCCGCCTCAGGAATCGTGGGCAGAACCCGCCCCCACCCCCAGACAAACCAACGCCTTGCACGAAATCCGCCCGCCATCCATCCACGCCCCCACGCCCTCCCCCACAATGGTCGCCGGTTTTGTCGAAAGGCGCGGACATGCACGGTGCGGAAAGGGAGGGGCGGAGGCTGCGGCAGGTCGTGACGCTGCTTGTCTCGCTCGCCGTCCTTGCCGAGCGGGCCGGCCGCCGGTCGTTTCCGGTCCGCTGGTTCGTGCTCGTCCTCCTGCGCCACGCGGAGGTCGTCGCGCGCGATTTCGTCGTCGAGACCACCGGCGCCGCGCCGCTTTGCCCGGAGGCTCCGCTCGGCACCAGACCCGCGGATGCCGCGCTCCTCGCCGGGCGCCTGCGCATGCTCGCCGCCCTGCTCCGCGCCGTTCTGCCGCCCGATGGCCGCATGGACCCGCGCCTCATCTCCGCCCGAGATCCTCGCCGCGTCGCGATCGAACCGATCGCCGCTGCGTGCGGCGGCCTTATTCATCCGGCGTTCGACACGTCCTGAGGCCGGCGCTCTCCGCCGGATGTCCCGTTCGCCGTCACCCGCCCGGACTTCGTCCGCCGGCGGGCGCGCCCGCACGCCTGCCTTCCGGTCAGGCGTTCAGCGCCCGCCCGTAGGCGTCCAGCACGCTCTCCTTCATCATTTCCGACAGCGTCGGGTGCGGGAAGATCGTGTGCATCAGCTCTTCCTCGGTGGTCTCCAGGTTCATGGCGACGACGAAACCCTGGATGAGTTCGGTCACCTCCGCCCCCACCATGTGCGCGCCGAGCAGCTGCCCGGTCTTGGCGTCGAACACCGTCTTCACCAGCCCTTGGTCCTCGCCCAGCGCCACCGCCTTCCCGTTGGCCACGAACGGGAAGCGGCCGACGCGCACCTCGTGGCCTGCCTCCTTCGCCTTCGCCTCGGTGAGCCCCACCGAGGCCACCTGCGGCTGGCAGTAGGTGCAGCCGGGGATGAGCGCCTTGTCGAGCGGGTGCGGATGGAGCCCGGCGATCTTCTCGATGCAGATCACACCCTCGTGCTCGGCCTTGTGGGCGAGCATCGGCGGCCCGGCGACGTCGCCGATGGCGTATATGCCGGGCACCGAGGTGCGGCACCATTCGTCGATGACGATCGTGCCGCGCTCGGTCTTCACGCCGAGCTCTTCCAGCCCGAACCCCTCGACGTTGCCGACCACGCCGACCGCCGAGATCATCCTGTCGGCGGTGATCTTCTCCACCTTGCCGTCCTTGGTCTCGACATGCGCCGTGACACTGTCGGACCCCTTCTCCACCTTCGTCACCTTCGCCTCGAGCAGGATCTTCATGCCCTGCTTCTCGAAGCGCTTGCGGGCGAGTTCGGAGATCTCCGGATCCTCCACCGGCATCACCGTCTTCATCACCTCGACCACCGTCACCTCGACGCCCATCGTCTGGTAGAAGGACGCGAACTCGATGCCGATGGCGCCGGACCCCATGACCAGCAGGGACTTCGGCATCTTGTCGGGCACCATGGCCTCGAAATAGGTCCAGATCAGCTTGCCGTCCGGCTCGATGCCGGGCAGCGCGCGCGGCCGCGCGCCGGTCGCCACGATCACGTGCTTGGCCGTGTACGTCCCCTCGCCCTTGGTGTTCTTCGGCGCCGGATGCTGCGGCTGCATCGGCTTCTTCGACGGCTTGGACACGACGATCTCGGCCGGCTGGTCGCCCTTGCCCGCCTTGGAAATCTTCGCCTCGCCCCAGATCACGTCGACCTTGTTCTTCTTCATCAGGAAGCCGACGCCGTTGTTCATCCGCCCCGCCACCCCGCGCGCGCGATCGACAACGGCCTTCAGGTCGGGCGAGATGCGGCCCTCCAGCGTCAGCCCGTAGTCCTTGGCGTGTTCGGCCAGATGAATCACCTCGGCCGAGCGCAAAAGCGCCTTGGTCGGGATGCAACCCCAGTTGGAGCAGATGCCGCCGAGATGCTCGCGCTCCACGATCGCGGTCTTTAGCCCCAGCTGCGCCGAGCGCACCGCAGTGACGTAGCCGCCGGGCCCGGCGCCGATGATGATGACGTCGTAGTTCTCAGCCATGAGCGCTTCCACTCCTTTCGTTCCCGGCAGGGGCGTTCTGGCCGCCCGCCTTCAAGGGGAAGAGTGGAAGCGTCGGCCTCACCCTTCCGCGATCGGCTCCAGCACAGGCTCGTGCTGCACCAGCATCCGGTATATCTCGTCCTTCAGCCGCATCCGCTCTTTGCGCAGGTCGGCCAGATGGAAGTCGTCGAGCGGCTCGACGTTGGTCTCGCCCCGGTGAACGGCCCGGTTCACCTCGTGGTATTCGTTGGCGATCCGGTGGAAGTGCCCGTCGGTCTCCCGCAGATGGTGGATGAGGGCGACGTGCTCCGGGAATTCCTCGGCGATTTCGTGTGGCGTGTGCGACATGGTCCATTCTCCTGTCCGAATGCCCCCACGCTAGCCCGCCAGCTTCTGGCCTCCTTGATTTCGATCAACGTCCATGGCCTCACAGCCCGAGCATCATGCGCACGATCGGCTCCAGCGCCTTTCCCACCGCGCGCGTGCTCTTGGCATCAAGATGCACCCCGTCGAGCGGCGTCGTCGGCGCCACAGATCCGGCGTCGAAGAAGCCGCAGCCGGTGTCGTCGGCGAGGTCGGAATAGAGGCTCGCCAGCATCCTCGACTCCCCGATCATGCCTTCGAACATGGCGGCGAAGTCCGGGTCGGCCGTCTCGCAGAGCGGCGGCGGGGCCACCAGCAGGATCTCCGGCGGCTCCTGCTCCAGCGGATAGGCCGTGCCACGCACGATGTCGACCAGCCGCCGCATCCCCTGCACGGCCCCGACCGCCCGCCCGCACACGAAGGGCTTCATGTCGTTCGACCCGAGCATGATGATGACGAGGTCGAGCGGCGCGTGCGTGACCAGCAGCGTCGGAAGCACCCGCGCGCCGTTGCGGTCGGACGACGCCAGATGGTCGTCGAACGCCGTCGTGCGCCCGTTCAGCCCTTCCGCGATCACCTGCACGCTCTGCCCGAGGCTCGCCTGCAGCACGTTCGGCCACCGATCCTCATGCGCATGCCGCGCCGGCCCCTCGGCCGAATAGCCCCAGGTAAGCGAATCGCCGTAGCAGAGGACGGTTTTCATGCGGGGCTCCGCTCCACCCCTCCCCCTTCAGCCATGCTCACACCAACATCCCCATCGGCTTCTCGATGTGCCGCTGGAACGCCGCCGCCAGTTCCGCGCCCAGCGCGCCGTCAATCACCCGGTGGTCGAAGGCGAAGGTCGCGGTCATGATGGTGGCTACCTTGATCTCGCCGCCCTTCACCACCGGCTTCTCCACGCCAGCGCCGACCGAGACGATCGAGGCGTGCGGCGGGTTGATGATGGAGGTGAAATTCGACACGCCGAACATGCCGAGGTTTGACACCGCCGTCGTGCCGCCCTGGTATTCCTGCGGCTTCAGCTTCTTGTCGCGGGCCCGTTTGGCCAGGTCCTTCATCTCGTTGGAAATCACCGACAGGGTCTTTTCCTCCGCCTTGCGGATGATCGGCGTTATAAGCCCGTCGGGGATCGCCACCGCGACGCCAACGTCGGAATGCCGGTGCCGGACCCGAGCCGTCGACGTCCAGGAGGCGTTCGCCATCGGCACGTCGCGCAGCGCCAGCGCCATCGCCTTGATGATGAAGTCGTTGACCGAGAGCTTGTAGGCCGGCACGTCGCCCTTTTCCGTCTTGCGCATCGGCGATGCCGCGTTGATCTCGGCGCGCAGCTTAAGCAGCGCGTCGATCTCGCAATCCATGGAGACGAAGTAGGCCGGCACGGTCTGGTGCGATTCGGTCAGCCGCGCCGCGATCGTCTTGCGCATGCCGTCGTGCGGCACGAGTTCGTAGGAGCCCTCCTCGAAGAGCTTCAGCACCGCGTCGTCCGACATGGTCTTCGGAGCGGATGCAGGGGCGGCCGCCGCCGGCTTCTCCTCCGAAGCCTTGCCTGCTGGCGCCGCCTTCGCCGTGCCGCCGGCCGACGCGGCCTCCACGTCGGCCTTTACCACGCGCCCGTGCGGCCCGGACCCTTCTATGGCCGACAGGTCGATGCCGGCGTCCTTGGCCAGCCGCCGCGCCAGCGGCGAGGCGAAGGTGCGGGAGGTGTCCGCGCCGTTGCCCTGCTTCTTCGAGGGCCGGTCGGATGAGGCCGTGTCGGACACGGGTGACGCCGCTTGCTCGGACTTGGCGGCGGAGCCGCCGCCCTCCGCGGGCTTCGCTGCGGGAGGAGCGGATGGCGCCTCCGCCTTTTCCGGCTTCCCCTCGGCCTTCTCTGCCTTCTTTTCGGCTTTGGGCGCCGCGCCGTCCCCGCCGCCCTTCGCGGCCTCGGAAACGTCCTCACCCTCTTCCGCCAGCACTGCGATCAGCGCATTGACCTTCACGCCCTCCGTCCCGGCCGGCACGACGATCTTGGCCACCGTGCCCTCGTCAACCGCCTCGACCTCCATGGTCGCCTTGTCCGTCTCGATCTCGGCGATTACGTCGCCGGGCGCCACCAGGTCGCCTTCCTTGACCAGCCACTTGGCGAGATTGCCCTCCTCCATCGTGGGCGAGAGGGCCGGCATGGTGATGTTGATCGGCATCTATCGGTCTCCGGCGTAATAGGGCGTGGGGTCTTCGTTCAGGCCGAGCGGCCGGTCGAGGGGCCACAGGTCGGCGAGCGAGAACACGATGGCATCGAAGGGCGCGGCGCGGACGATATCGGCGGAACTCCAAGTCCCGATCAAAAGCCACTGACCATCGATCAGTTCAAACGCTTCCAGAAGCTGTTGGCGGGGGTCGATCAGCCAATAATGTGAGACACCCAGCTCGGCATAGATGCGAGACTTCACCGTCCTATCCCGTCGTTCGGTCGACGCGGACAGCACTTCGCAGATCCAATCGGGAACAACGTCGAGATAGGCAGTCTCGGGCAATGCCGGCAGGCGCTCGCGACGCCAGCCCGCCAGATCCGGTACCAGGACATGTAGCCCTATGTGCAGTTCCGGCTCAGCAATGAACAGCCAGCCGCCCGGACCGCCTGAGCCATTCTGAAATGGCTCGGATAGCTTTGTGCCGAGCGCCAAGGCGGACAAGCCATGCCTCGGAGACGGCCGCGGGTGGGTCCGCAGCACGCCGTCGATGATCTCCGCCACGAGATGGTCCGGCACGGCCTCCAGATCGGCATAGGTCGCCGGTCGCTTGCTGTCCGTCGCTGATGCATTCATCGGACGATCCTCCGGTCCGCCATCAGCTACGGTAGCACACCGCCTTCACCGCCTCGACCACCTCGCCGACATTCGGCAGCGCCAGCTTCTCCAGGTTCGCCGCGTAGGGCATCGGCACGTCCTTGCCGCAGATGGTGATCACCGGCGCGTCGAGCCAGTCGAAGGCGCGCTGCATCACCTGGCTGGCGATGTGGTCGCCGACGGATGATTGCGGAAAGCCTTCCTCGACCGTCACCAGGCGGTTGGTCTTCTTCACCGACTCGATCACCGTATCGAGGTCCATCGGCCGGATGGTCCTGAGATCGATGAGCTCGACGTCGATGCCCTCGCTCGCCAGCGCGTCCGCTGCCTTCACCGCATAGGTCATGCCGATGCCGAAGGAGACGATGGTGGCGTCCTTGCCCTTTTTGTGGATCCGCGCCTTGCCGATCGGCAGCACGAAATCGTCGAGCTTCGGCACGTCGAAGGTCTGACCGTAGAGGATCTCGTTCTCGAGGAAGATCACCGGGTTCGGATCGCGGATCGCGGCCTTCAGCAAGCCCTTGGCGTCGGCGGCGGTGTAGGGCTGTACCACCTTCAAGCCCGGAACGTGGCTGTACCAGGCGGCGTAGTCCTGGCTGTGCTGGGCCGCCACGCGCGCCGCCGCGCCGTTGGGGCCGCGGAACACGATCGGCGCGCCCATCTGGCCGCCCGACATGTAGAGCGTCTTGGCGGCCGAATTGATGATCTGGTCGATCGCCTGCATGGCGAAGTTGAAGGTCATGAACTCCACGATCGGCTTCAGGCCGGCCATGGCGGCACCCACCCCGACGCCGGCGAAACCGTGCTCGGTGATCGGCGTGTCGACCACGCGCTTGGCACCGAACTCCTGCAACAACCCCTGCGTGATCTTGTAGGCGCCCTGGTACTCGGCCACCTCCTCGCCCATGACGAAGACGTCGCCGTCGCGGCGCATTTCTTCCGCCATGGCGTCGCGAAGCGCCTCGCGCACGGTGGTCGGCACCATCTCGGTGCCGGAGGGAATGTCGGGATCGGCCGCGGTCTCGACCTTGGGCGCGGCCGGCGCCTTGGCGGCCTCCTTCTGCGCACTCGGCTCGTCCGTCGCCCCCCGCGCCTTTCCGCCTGCGTCCTTGGCCGTTTCCTTCGGCGTGTCGGCGTCGGACTTGTCGGAGGCTTCCGGCTTGGGCGAAGCCGCGGGCTTTTCCGAGCCGATGTCGTCCGCGCTTTCGCCTTCCTGGAGCAGCACGGCGATCGGCGTGTTGACCTTCACGCCCTCAGAGCCCTCCGCCACGAGGATCTTGCCGAGCGTGCCTTCGTCGACCGCCTCGACCTCCATGGTCGCCTTGTCGGTCTCGATCTCGGCGATGACGTCACCGGCGGCGACCGTGTCGCCTTCCTTCTTCAGCCATTTCGATAGGTTGCCCTCTTCCATGGTCGGCGAGAGGGCGGGCATGAGAATTTCCACAGGCATGTCCGTCTCCCTCAGCGCAGAATGTCGGTATAGAGTTCGGACACGTCGGGTTCGGCGTCGTTCTGCGCGAACTCGGCCGCATCGGCCACGATGTCGCGCACCTCCTTGTCGATCGCCTTCAGCTCGTCCTCGCTCGCCCATTTCTTCTCGATCAGGCGCGCCTTCACCTGCTCGATCGGGTCGTGTTCGGACCGCATCTTCTGCACTTCGTCCTTGGAGCGGTATTTCGCCGGGTCGGACATGGAGTGCCCCCGGTAGCGGTAGGTCTGCATCTCCAGGATGATCGGCCCCTTGCCGGACCGGCACCAGTCGAGCGCCATCTCGCCCGCGGCCTTCACTGCGCGCACGTCCATGCCATCGATCTGCACGCCGGGGATCTTGAAGGAGAGCCCGCGGTGGGAAAAGTCCGTCTCGGCCGAGGAGCGCGTGACCGAGGTGCCCATGGCGTAGCGATTGTTCTCGATGACGTAGACAACCGGCAGCTTCCACAGCGAAGCCATGTTGAAGCTCTCGTAGACTTGGCCCTGATTGGCCGCGCCGTCGCCGAAGAAGGTCAGCGACACGTTGTCGTTGTCGCGGTAGCGGTTGGCGAAGGCGAGCCCCGTCCCCAGTGGTACCTGCGCGCCGACGATGCCGTGGCCGCCATAGAAATTCTTCTCCTTGGAGAACATGTGCATGGAGCCACCCTTGCCGCGGGAATAGCCTCCTCGGCGTCCGGTCAGCTCCGCCATGACGCCGCGCGGCTCCATCTCCATGGCCAGCATGTGGCCGTGGTCGCGATAGGCGGTGATCATCTGGTCACCGTCCTTCATCGCCAGCCTGAGGCCGGTGACGACGGCCTCTTGGCCGATGTAGAGGTGGCAGAAGCCGCCGATGAAACCCATGCCGTAGAGCTGGCCGGCCTTCTCCTCGAAGCGCCGGATCAGAAGCATGCCGCGATAGGCGGCGAGTTCCTGGTCCTTGTCGAACTCGGAGGGTTCGGGGGCCTTTACCGCCGCGGCGCTATCGGCAGCGGCCTTCGGTTTCGCGGACGTCTTCTTCGTCGCGGCCTTCATGCGTCACTCCCTGTTCCTGTCTTCTTACGGACGGCGGGGAGGCTGCGTCTTGGCGTTCCTCCCCAGGATGGAAGGAAAGCTAACACGGCTTCACGCTTTCAGCCACGCGGAAAAGTGCATGGCAGTCATGCAGCTAAGCACTTATGATCGCACGGAAAATGCGCTATTAACCGGTATTCGGTTAATTTGATTTGCCAAAGGCGCGCATGATGGTGAGCTCGTCCGGCGCCGACATGTTGAGCGCACGGCGCGTCTGCTCGTCCAGCATGTCCTTCTCAAGCGTCCCGTCTCGCAGCAGCGCGATGCGCTCTTCGAGTTCCTCCCGCCGCTCCCGCTTCGAGGCGAGCGTGGAGGTCAACTCCGCGGTCCGTTCCTCCAGCCTGTACTTGGCGTAGATGCCGAACTCGCCATGGAAGGCGTGATAGCCGAAATAGCTCAAAAACAGCGCCGTAAGCGCCGGGACGATCAGACGGCCGGTGTTTCGTTTCTTGTGCTGGCGGGTCCACATGGAGGGCGTAAATCCTTTGCCCCCTTATGGCCCGATCGTGCTTAACGCGCGGTTACGCGGTCATCCCTTCAGGATGCCCTTGCCAGCATAACGCGCCTGCTTGCCGAGCTCCTCCTCGATGCGGATGAGCTGGTTGTACTTGGCGAGCCGGTCGGAGCGCGCCAGCGAGCCTGTCTTGATCTGCCCGCAGTTCGTGGCGACGGCGAGATCGGCGATGGTGGAATCCTCCGTCTCGCCCGAGCGGTGCGACATGACAGCCGTGTAGGCCGCCCGGTGCGCGGTATCGACGGCGTCGAGCGTCTCGGTCAGGGTGCCGATCTGGTTGACCTTGACCAGGATGGAGTTGGCCACGCCCATGCGGATGCCGTCGCGCAGGCGCGCCGAATTGGTGACGAACAGATCGTCGCCGACGAGCTGGCACTTCTGCCCGGCGATGTCGGTCAGGATCTTCCAGCCCTCCCAGTCGTCCTCCGCCATCCCGTCCTCGATCGAGATGATCGGGTAGTCGGCCACGAGTTTCGCCAGGTACTTGGCCTGGGCCTTGGCGTCGCGGGTCTTCTTCTCGCCCTCGTAGACGTAGTTGCCGTCCTTGAAGAACTCGGTCGCGGCGCAGTCGAGCCCGATGCCGACGTCCTCGCCCGGCTTGTAGCCGGCCTTCTCGATCGACCCCATGATGAAGTCGAGCGCCGCGTTGGCGTTCTTCAGGTTCGGCGCGAAGCCGCCCTCGTCGCCGACATTGGTGTTGTGGCCGGCGTCCTTCAGCCCCTTCTTCAGCGTATGGAATATCTCCGAGCCCCAGCGCACGGCGTCGCGCAGCGTCGGCGCGCCGACCGGCATGATCATGAATTCCTGGAAGTCGATCGGGTTGTCGGCATGCGCCCCGCCGTTGATGATGTTCATCATCGGCACGGGAAGCACGTGCGCGCCGGCGCCGCCGACATAACGGTAGAGCGGCAGACCGGCCGCTTGCGCCGCGGCCTTCGCCACGGCCATCGAGACGCCCAGAATGGCGTTGGCGCCGAGCCGGCTCTTGTTCTGCGTGCCGTCGAGTTCGATCATCGTCTGGTCGATGTGAATCTGGTTCTCGGCGTCCATGCCGCCGATCGCCTCGAAGATCTCGCCGTTGACGGCCTCGACGGCCCGCTCGACGCCCTTCCCGAGGTAGCGCGCGCCGCCGTCGCGCAGTTCCACCGCCTCGTGCGCGCCCGTCGAGGCGCCCGAAGGCACCGCGGCGCGGCCCATGGACCCGTCCTCCAGAACCACGTCGACCTCGACGGTCGGATTGCCGCGGCTGTCGAGAATCTCGCGGCCGATGATGTCGACGATGGCGGTCATGGAACGTCCCTCTTTGCTGTCCCGAAAGGTCGCGCCTCTCTTAGCGGACGCCGGGCAAAAGGCAATCCGATCGGGGCGTCCGTGTCGCCGCGCCTGGCGTTTTCCGGGTTCAGGCCGCCTTCACTGTCGAGCGGAACTTGCCCATCAGGTACGGGCCGGACCTGACCGGCGCATATTTCGGCTGTTCGCCGGGCGCCAGGCACGAGGGAATGCAAGCGATCTCCTGATGCCAGTTCGGTTGGTGGAAGAAGGCGAAGGACTGGCGACGGCTGGTGCCGCCCGAGTCGGCTGCCGGGTTAACGACGCGGTGCAGAGTCGAGACCCAGCGATCGTTCGTCCACAGCGCCATCAGGTCGCCGATGTTGATCACGAAAGCACCCGGCACCGGCGGCACGGGACGCCAGACCTTCTCGGGCGTGAAGATCTCGAGCCCGCCGGAACCGGCCTGTGGCAAAAGGATGGTGAGGCTGCCGTAGTCGGTATGGGCTCCGGCCCGCAGCTGCCCCGGCTTCGGTGGCACCGGCTGCTGCGGATAGTTCAGCGCGCGCAGCGCGCTGATCGGCTTGTCGATGGTCGGGGCGAAGAAATCCTCGTCGAGCTTCAGCGCCACGGCGAAGACGCGCATGATGCGTGCCGCCAGATCCTCCATGGCCTGGTAATAGGCTTCCCACGCGTCGCGGAAACCGGCCAGCGCGTCGGGCCAGATCGTCGGCGCATAGCAGAAGGCGAGAGCGTCCGGATCATCGACGCCTTCCGGCACGCCGAGCGGCCCGCCGTTGAAGCTCTCCTTGAGGTCGGGCGGCGTGTCCTCCCCTTTCGAACGGGCGAGCGCTTCCGAGTCCGGACCGAGGTATCCGTAGGGATAGCCAGGATAAGGCGCCTTCGCCTGCTGCTTTCGCTCGGCCGGAAGATCGAAGAAATCGTGCGCCGCTGACCATGCGCCGTCGATTATCGCTTGCGGCACGCCGTGGCCGCTGACTGCCAGGAAGCCGGTCGATCGGCAAATCGCGTCGACCTCGCCGCCGAGCCACGCCCGTTCCTCCGTCCCGGCCGCCTCGAAACGCGACAGGTCGAAGATCGGGAAGTCGGCTCGGGGCATCGGTGTTCCTCTGGTGCTTCCGCCTCAGATTACCTCCAAACGAGTCACGTGTCGAAACCTTCGGTTTAGAATGTTTATTCCGGAGCGCTGTCCATCAGCCGCGATTCCGCTACCTTGGTCATGCGCGTGGGGCGAGACGGAAGGGAGTTTCGCCATGACCGATATCGCGGGCATCGTCTGCCTGTTCTTCTTCGCCGCGGCACTGCTCACGTCCTGCGATCCGGTGGCGCAGCAGCAAGCTGTCCTGATCATGCCTGCCCGGTGACCCGACGAAAAAAGGCGGAGGCGCATACCTGCGCCCCCGCCTCGTCCGTTCCGGATTTGCACCGGTCACCAGTAGGGTTCGACCTTGTAGTACTCGTAGGACTCGTTGCGCGCGGCGGTGCCGTCGCTGGCGGTCAGGTCGCTGATCGAATAGGAAGGCGCGGCCTCCAGCTGCTGGCGTGAGAAGGGCACGACGTAGCCGCCTTCCGACGCCTCGTAGTCGAGCGACGACCAGGGCACCGCATGGTACTTCTCGCCGATTGTGAGAAAACCGCCGAAGCCGATCACCGCGAACATGATCCTGTTCGACATCTTGTCGAGGACGATGTCCTTGATCTCGCCGATCTTCTGGCCGGCCGTGTTGTAGACGTTGGTGCCGAGAACTTTGGAGGCGGTGATCGCAGTGGTGTGGCCGGATGGCGTTGTCATGTCCGTCGCTCCTTTTGTGCGGAAGTGTCGGCGGATAATGGTGAGCGCCAGACGAAGGTTCCACCGTGGAGCGGCGGCCCGAGACCGCCCCGAATGCTAGGGTCGATCCGCTCCCTTGGCGACGCGATCGAATGCCATGAGCCGCTCCAAGAGACCGCGCATGTCGGCCAGCCTGATCATGTTTGGCCCGTCGGAGGAGGTCGAATTGTCCGGATCGTCGTGCGTCTCGATGAAGACCCCCGCGACCCCCACCGCGACCGCTGCGCGGGCGAGCGTCTCCACAAAGCGCCGCTCCCCGCCCGACGAACCGCCCTGCCCTCCCGGTTGCTGCACGGAATGGGTCGCATCGAAGATCACCGGTGCGCCGATCTCCGCCATCACCGGCAGCGCCCGCATGTCCGATACCAGCGTGTTGTAGCCGAAGGAGACGCCCCGCTCGGTGACGAGCACGTTCGGATTTCCCGAACCGGTGACCTTCGCCACCACGTTCTTCATGTCCCAGGGCGCTAGGAACTGCCCCTTCTTCACGTTGACGACCTTGCCGGTCCTTGCGGCGGCCACCAGCAGATCGGTTTGCCGGCACAGGAAGGCCGGGATCTGCAGGACGTCCACCACCTCGGAAACGACGGCACACTGCTCTTCGGTGTGGACGTCGGTCAGCACCGGAACGCCGAGCGTGGCGCGCAGATCCGCGAAGACCGGCAGGGCGGCATCGAGCCCCGCTCCCCGCGTCGCGCCGAGCGAGGTGCGGTTGGCCTTGTCGTAGCTCGTCTTGTAAACGAACCCGATGCCGAGTTCGGCCGTGAGTTCCTTCAGCGCGCCGGCCATGTCGAAGGCATGCTGACGCGATTCGAGCTGGCAAGGCCCGGCGATAAGCGTCAGCGGCAAGTCGTTTCCGAATGCCGCGTTGCCCACGGCCACGAGCGTGTTCGCAGAACTCATGTACTTTCCTCGAAAATGAAGTCGGCGCCCTGCCCCGTCGTCTTCGACACCGCCAGGCGTCCGTCGCGTTCCTGCCAGGCGATCCCGCGATCCTCGAACAGCGCCCGGGTGGCGGCAAGATCGCGAACCGCGAACGTCACGCTCTCGAAGGCGAAACTTCCGCTGCCGCCTTCGGCACCCTCCTGGGCGCTCGGGAGGATGTCGATCCGCGCATTGGCCAGGTCGATCCGGGCGCCAGCCGAAGTATCCTCCGCCCGCGCGCTGCTGATCGATGCGACCAGGGCGCCCGTCGCAGCCGGATTGGCCGCGGTGATCGTCACCGCCGCAATGCGCGAGACGCCGTTCTCGTGATTTTCCAGCCGGGACCTGTCGACCGCCGGCGCGTTGACGCGCTCGCAGGCGAAGAAGAAGGGCACCGCATCGCGCGCAGCCGCGAAGGCAAGCCTGAAGGAGGCCACGTCGCTCTTTCCCACAGCATCGACGAAGGGCCGCGAGAAGAACAGCTCGTCGCCCGCCGACAGCCCCGCATCGCGGAACCGACGATGGTCCGCTGCAGCGTCCCCGGTCGCGAAGACCAGCGCGGAAAACCCTTCCGCGCCGATCCTCTCCCGAAAAAGCGAATCGCGCTTAACGAAGACGTTGCCGTCGCGCTCCGCCTCCGCGCGAAGGGCCGCGTCGCCCCGCTCCAGCGGCTCCAGAAACGTGCCGTCCGCGAAATAGACACAGGCGTTGCGCGTGCCGAACGGATGGATGCCGTCCGGCGCGACGGTGAAACCCAGCGAATCAAGCCGCCCACGCGCATCCGCGAGCGATTGAGCGGGAAGGACGAGATGATCGATCGCGAGCGGTTTCTTGGAGGCAGAAGACATCGCCGCCATGTGCAACAAGTCTTCACGCCGCGCAAGGACGTGAGGCATTCGCCGCTCGAGATCCGGCTCGCCGGCACGCCGCCGAAACAGCAGCGGGCTAGCCTGACGCAAGTTTCCGGGTATAGCCGCTGCGGCTGTTGCAATCGGTTTTCTCCCGAATAGGCTTGAAACGAGGCGGCCGTGTTCCAGATGCGGCACGGGGATCACAGGGCGGAGTGTGCGGCTTCCATGTCGTCGACAGTATTTTTCGGCTCGTCCGCGGGCATGATGCATCACGGACGAGCAATGGCGGCTGACAGGCTCCGCCGCTTTTTCCTCTCGTTTTCCCTCATGCTTATAGCCGTGGCGCTCGGTGCCTGTTCGACATCGGAGGTGATGCGTACTTCGGCCCCGGTGCCGACCTCGGCCTCCTCGAAATACGCCGCCATCGTCATCGACGCCAACAGCGGCCGAACGCTGCATGCCGTCGCTGCCGACGAACCGCGTTATCCGGCCTCGCTCACCAAGATGATGACGTTGTACATGGTGTTCGAAGCGATCCAGCAGGGGCGCATGACGCCCTCCACGCAGATCCCGGTGTCGGCCTACGCGGCATCGCGGCCGCCGACGAAGCTCTACCTCAAGGCCGGACAGTCGGTGGATGCCGACACGGCCATGCGCTCCCTGGCCACCAAGTCGGCCAACGACGTCGCCACTGCCGTCGCCGAGTATCTCGGCGGCAGCGAGACCCGTTTCGCCGACATGATGACCGCCAAGGCGCGGCAACTGGGCATGACCCATACAGTGTTCCGCAACGCGTCGGGCTTGCCCGATGCCCAGCAGCGCACGACCGCCCGCGACATGGCGGTCCTAAGCCTTGCGCTTCGCCGGCACTTTCCCTCGATGTATGGCTATTTCGGCCTGCGCGGCTTCGCTTACCGCGGCAAGACCATCAGGGGCCACAACAAGGTGCTCGACATGGTCTCCGGCGCCGACGGCATCAAGACCGGCTATACCCGCGCCTCGGGCTTCAACCTCGCGACCTCCGTCAGCCGCGACGGCAAGCGCCTCGTGGCCGTCGTCATGGGCGAAAAGACCGCCCGCGAACGCGACGCCCTGATGGCGCAGCTCGTGGAGCGGTTCCTTCCGGAGGCGTCGCGGCGGTGACGCGGTCGCACCGAGCTCACCTTTCTCGGTAGCTGAACCGGGGATCGAGGAACGAGCACGTTGTGGGTTAAGGTGTCGAAAACCCTCAGTACCAGGATCGTTCTGGCCGTCGCGAGATGAACGTGAACGCTCCATGGCTCATATGTCGTTCGGGCTTACTGCCTCTTGCTGGTCGTTACGCAGCTTCGCCCTTTCACGCCGCTTCGGCGTCTTGTTCCTAAAGCACATCCGGGGATCGATGAAACGATTGTGATGTGACGCGTGTCCTGGCTACTGATTCAATCATCGATTCCGATGGAGGTGGACGATGGCGAAGGCATTGGGTGAGGACTAAACCGGACGCGCTCCAGGTTGCAAACCAGGTCCCTGCAAATGCGCTAGTTTCGCTTCAGGTTGATGTTTCTTGCGCTTCAGAAGGACGTGGAAACGCCAGTATCCGTAGCGCACGCGTGTTGCGCAGATCTCATTGATCTGAAACTGGATGCCGACCTCATCGCTGAGATGACGGTGGAGCATGACATGCGAGGAACGCTGCGCGGCGGTTCGGAGAGGCGTGGAAACGCGCGAGATATCCCACGATAGGTTCAACGACTGCGGAACCGCGAAAGAATGCTTTTAAAAGAGCCGCAGCAGACCAATGTTCGAGAAAACACAGGCGGAACCGATGGCCAAAATCACTTCGTGACCGATCCAACCAGTTTCGCGACGATGGACAGCATCGCCCGCTCAAAGTCCGAGACTGCCACTGGCGGGCGTTCTGGCACAACATCCGACGAGCACACTACCGTCGGACGACCGCGAACGAATTTGTTGACGTATTCGACAGCAGGCGCGAACTTTTTCTGCAGAAACGCCGCTTCATCCCGGGTTAGCACCATTGGCTCCCGCTTCCGCTCGAGTTTCATGAGCGCATCACTGATGTAGGTGGCGAAGGCTACGTTGTTAGGTGCGAATGCGTTCATGAGCCGCTGCAGTTCCGTTTCCTTGGGAGAAAGCGACCGGTTGACCACGACCTTTTCGTCTGGCGTGAAGCCGGCGCCTAGGATTTCGGAGAAGAACAGCTCCGAGAGCCGATCTCGCCATTCCTCGTAATTGTAGGCGACGATACATTCGTCTCCGAAACCCTTCTCGGCGTTTAAGATCGAGTGTCGATAAAGTGGTTCCCAGTTCACGATGTACTCGCCGAAGGATTTCGTTTCGCCCGATCTCTTCACCTGCTGAGAATAGGTGGAGAAGGCCGCCTGGTCGATATCGCGGACTAGGTAAACGTACTTCGGCGTATAGTTGTATTGGGCCGCTGCAGCGGCGACTGCCGCGGTCTTCGGTCCATCCGGAAAAATCAAGTACTCCGACGAAAACAGGACGTGCTTTCCACGAGCTGATTGGAGAATTCGGCTGAATTGTCTAATGTATCCTTCCTTGTCTGCGATCTGGTGTGGCAGGTTTGGCCGCAGATAATTCGCAAGCTCGACGCCGTTCCCGGACGTGATCTCGCCTGCCTTCGCCTCATCGAACATATGTCCCCTCGGATAGAGGATTCCGGCCTCGTCAAGGCGATCGGCATGCCTTGCGAAAAGCATCTGCAGGAACGATGTACCGGTCTTCGGAGCGCCAGCATGTAGATAGAGATCAGGCATTCATGTGTCCGCTAAATTTCTCGTCGCGTCGAACTGATGCAAAACAAATATTCTAGACGATGTTCAAAACAGTAAGTCTAGTCACTCACGTCCACAGTTGAGTTCCAACAAAGAAATATTCCGACGAAATTTCTTCATTTCTCGTATCCGGCACGCGTTTGCGCTGCATGATAGACATCGCTGTATGCTTCGATCATTCCGTCCATCGTGTACTCCGCATCGAAGCGGGCTTTGGCACGCTCGCCGGCACCGCGGCGGCTCTTGGGATCCATGAGTGACCGGATCGCGGCGACAAAGCCATCGACGTCCACCTTGCCACCTTTCAACGGGACGATGATTCCCCCGCTGTCCGACCCGGTCCCGAGCATCGCGGGGATCTCACCGACATCGGTTGCAATCACCGGTCGCGACTGTGCAATCATTTCGAGAAGCACGAGAGGCATCGATTCACCGACGAAAAAGCTCGGCAGGATTCCTATGTCGGCGACTGCGATATAGTCCTGCAGATTGGCGACCTGTCCGTAGAGATGGACATGCTCGGGCACCTTCCGCGCGATTTCGTCGGCGGCCGGCCCTTCTCCTATCAGCATGAGATCGACCTTGTCTCCAGCGAGGTTCAGCCGTTCGACCATTTCCAACGCAGCAAACCAGCCTTTTTCCGGTATCGCGCGAGTTGCTAGGCAAAGTACGATCGCGTCGTCACGCAAACCGAGCGACCTTCGCGACAGCAAGCGCGAAGGCTTGATTGCCACACCGTTGGCAATGGTCAGTTCCCGCTCCGGCATCCCGTACACATCGAATACTCGCCGATTCTTCCGGGCCGTTGGAATCCACGTATCTACCCGCTCCAGCAAGGGCGGCATCCGGTCGGCAAAGCTGAGGTCGATCTGCGGATTGTCGAGATGGGTCTCGTAGCAGCCATGCATCGTCACCACCCATGGCAGGTCCCGGAGATCGGCGATGTGATCCTGCACATAGCGGTCGGCCCACCAGATCGAGGAGTGAACCACGTCGACGTCGTAGCGGCGCACCATCTCGGCGAAGGTCTCGGGCATCTCGTCGGCGTGGAGCAGGGCAACGCGGTCGTCGATCTGCGAGACCACCTGGGGATGGTCCGTGAACGCGCGCACGTTCAGGAGCACGGCGCGGCCACCGCGTTTCGTCCAGGCGTTCGCCAGCCGGATGCCGAACATCTGGCCGCCGCCGGGGGAAAGATCCGAGACGACGACGAGCACGGTCGGCAGTTCCTTCCGCACTCCGTTCATCTCCGCCTGTTCCAGGATGCGGGTACGGACCGCCATGTCCTCGACGCCAAACCGGTCGAGATCCTCGGTGGTGAACCGCTCGATCGCCTCGCGCGTCTCGTCGCCGATGCTGTAGGTCCTGCCGACGTAGTCCCTGACCTTCGCGAACTCGTCGAAGTATCGCGTCGATCCCTCCGTCGACTTCGTCACCGTCTCGGGATGCCGGCGGTGGAGGTTGAGCGGCTGTTCGCAGTAGGCGACCTTGCCGCCGCGCATCGCACGCAGATAGAAATACCAGTCTCCGCAAAGCCGCATCGATTGCAGCGTCTCGGCGAAGTTCGGCTCGGGATCGATCCGGCGGAAGACGAGGCTGCTGGCGTTCGGGATGCAGTTCGCGATCCCCAGCCCCGCCTGCGCCTCCTCGTGATCGGTGGCAACGTAGGGACGCGACCAGCGGCCGTGGTTGATCCGGTTGAGATAGATCTCCTCGTAGTCGCCATAGACCTGGCCTTCGGTGCCAATCGGCACCGATTTCACGTAGGCGAGGAAAACGTTCCTGTCCTCCAGCGCGGGGATGAGCGCCGACAACAGCCCCGGCTCACAGGAATCGTCCGCCTCGGCGATCCAGATCAGATCGCTCTGCGCCAATTCCATACCGCGCAGCCACTGGGCGAAGGGCGACCCGCTGTTCTCGTCATTGACGACCAGACGCGTGCCGGGCCGCCTCCGCACCCAGTCCTCCAGAATCTTGACCGAGCCATCCCTGGAACGGTCGTCCAGGAGGATGAGCTCGAAATCCTGGTAGGTCTGCGCGGCGATCGTCTCAAGCCGTTCCGGCAGGAACTTTTCGTAGTTGTAGTTCGGCACCACGACACTGACATGGGGCGCCAGCCCGGCCGCCTCGCGAATGTGGTGCAGCAGCTTGGGGCCCGCCGAAGCCACCGTGTACTCATTCTCCACGAGTTCGCGCCCCGCTTGCCCCTCGGCGCGGAGGCGGTCTTCGTCCTGCATATATGCGAGCACGGCGTCCGCCATCGCCTCGGCGTCCATGAAGGGCACGGACATGCCGCATCCCTGCCCCACGAACTCCGGCATGCCGCCGGCCTTCTCGAAACAGACGATCGGGGCGAGCGCAGTCGCGGCGTCGAGGCAGACGAGCGGGAACGGATCCTCCTGCGAGGTCAGCAGGAAGAGATCGGCCGCGCGCAGATAGCGCATGATGTCGGGTTCGTAGCCGGTGAAGACCACCTTGCCCTCAAGGCCTTTCTCCGACACCAGCTTCTCGCACTGTTCCTGGTCCGGTCCGCCGCCGACCCAGAGAAACCGCACTTCGCGAACTCTTTCCTTCAGGACGCGTTCGGCCACATCCACGAATGTCTCGGGAGACTTTCTCCAGTGCAGAACGCCGCACGCGGCGACCAGGAACGCGTCCGGGTCCAGGCCGAGTGCCTCCTTGATCGCGCGTTTGGAATCGAAACCGAGCGAGTTGTCGCGCGGTGAAGCGTCGACGAAGCCATGTACCGTACGCAGCCGCTCCGGTTGGAAGCCGTAACCATCCTTGATCGCGGTAGCGACGGCCTCGCTTCCGGCGATGATGGTGTCCGCCCTGTCGAGGATAAGGCGGAATTCGCTTTCCAGGGACGCGAGCAGCTTCGGAAGTTCGTGCACGAATGCGAGAACCGGCGTCTTCTCCCGCCAGTATGAAAGGAATTTGCCGCTGGCGGCGGAATTCAGGAACACAGCCTGGACCGAGGGACCGGCAAACGCCTCGAGCCGGCGTGACACGTCCTCCGGCGTCGCGCCTTTCGCTTCTGCTTCCAGGTCGAAGGTCTCGGCGATCCGGCGGAAATGGTCGAGGAAGGGGCCGCCCTTCGCCGTGACGAACTTCACCTCGAACTTGGTCGAGGTCAGCAGCCACTCTGCGAAGACCCGCGCCACGCGCTGCGCACCGCCGAGTTCGGCGTCATGACTGACGATGAGGATCGTGCCGCGGTCCCGCGCTACTCCCCCGCTCAGTCCGGCCGCCCCGGTCGGCGAACGCCCCTCGGCGCGGCCTGAACTCAGGAAGTGATGCAACGGAGATAGCCCTGCGGCCGCGACATCCGGATTGCGCGCGAGATAGTATGCCGCATCGAAAAGCGGTCCGCATTCGCGACCCTCGCGCCAGCCGAAGAGCGCATAGTGGACCAGCGGATCGAATCCGTAGTCGATCACCTCCGGATAGCGGGCGGCATAGAAGAGCGGATCGAAAAAAGGGTTTGCCCGAAGACCGCCCGGAAGTCCGTATTTGAGATAGTGGTCGAGCGGCGTGATGCCCGATCCGCCCTTCAGGTAGGTGTCGGAATAGAACCGGTCGTCGAAGAGACTGTACTTGCGCAAGATGTGGCAATGAACCAGACGCAGCCTCTCGAGGTCATCGTGGATTACGTCGATGACCGTCAGATCCTGCGCGAACGGCAGGAGTTCGCTTAGCAGCGACCGGTAGTTCCGCTTCGCGTTCTCGCCCACCGTCGACAGCTTTCGCGCGACGTCCTCCTGTAACCGCCGATCTCTTTCCTGCTGCGCGGCAACCCCGCCCAGCGTCCTAAGCCTGCTGCGTAGCTCCGCCGTCCCGCCATTGGCGAGCAGCCGGAAAGCCGTGGCGAAATGGCGGCCGGCGAGGCTCGGGCGCCGGGCATAGAGCCCGAGGAGTGAGAGGGGAAAGCTCATTCGGCTTGCGCGCTACATGAAACGTATCGGTATCCGGGCATCAGCGGGGCTGCCGCAGTGCCGGCGAGAACTCCGCCAGCGTCCGTTCCAGACCCACCCTGAACGGCGTCTTCGGCCGCCAGCCCAACAGCGACGCCGCCCGGCTTATGTCGAGCTGGTTCACCGCCACGTCGGTCTTCCTGACATCCGCATACTCTCGCTCGATCCGAACGCCCAGGATTTCCTCGATCGCCCCGAGAATCTCCGAGACCGAACGCGCTTCACCGCTGCCTATGTTGATGATGCCGCGCGCTGCCCGAGCCTCCCCTAAGGCAAGCTCGATAGCATCGATCACGTCGTCGATGAAGACATAATCACGGCGTGCGCTGCCGTCTCCGATGACCTTCACGGGGAGTCCGTCCTGATGCCGACCAAGTATCGCGGGGATGAGACCCTGCGCCTTCCGATAGTGCTGCCCCGGCCCGAACGGATTGGCGAGCCGCAGGATCACGTAATCCAGCCCGTCGACCGAGCCATGCATCTGGATGTACTTTTCGACCATCAACTTGGTGAGGCCGTGCGAACTGATCGGATTGGTTTCGCTGTCCTCTCGGATCGGCACCTCGTTCGTGGGGCCGTAGACCGTGCCGCCGGAGGAAAGGAAAACGTATCGCCTGACGCCTGCGGCGACGCAGTTCTGCAGGAAGGCCACGTGCGGGATCACGTTGTCGCGGATGTCGGCAATGCTGTGCAGGTTCTGCATTCCAGGGCTGGAGGTGCTGACGAGCTGGACCACGGTGTCAAGGCCGTCCAGGGCCGAGACCATGGCGAGTGGATCGGTGAAGTTCGCCTCCACGAGTTCCGCCACGCCGCCATGGGCGGCGACGAAGTCGGGGCCGAAATGCCGCGAGACCGCCATGAACTTCCGTCCTCGGGAATGCAGTCGCTGAGCGAGATGGCGCCCGATGAATCCATTGGCGCCGAAAATGCCGATCATCAATTCCCCACGCTAAGTTATCTGATCCCTTGGCCGGACCCATAGCCGACAGATGTGCGAAAGACCATGTTTGTTTGACGGAGATCGATCCATGCGATCCTCCCGCCGCTCTCGTCAGCTACGGCAAGGGAGGGAATGGTCTACGCCATGCTTTTGACGAACGGGAACTTGACGACGTCTGAAACGACTGGCGGTAACCGGGTTCGGGAGCTGCAAGGAACAGACGCGCTGCGGTTCGACTGTTGTGTTTACCGCGGATTTCAAGGAAACGCGCCGCAACGGTCTCAGGTCGACGAGTATCCGTAGATGTTGCCGCCGCGCTCGACGGCGCGCTGGTAGGCGGGCCGGGCGCGAATCCGGTCCATCCAGTTCCGGATGAGGTCGATGTCCTGTCCTTGCGCGATCCGCGTCACGCCGGCTTCCACGGGATAGCTCATGATGATGTCGGCGGCCGAAAACGCATCGCCGGCGAACCAGCCGCCACGGGCGAGTTCCGCTTTCCAGAGTGCCACGTGATCGGCAAGTTGGGGATCGATTAGCCTTTCGCTGACAGCCTTCGAGATCGTCCGCGCCATGGGGCGCAGGAAGAACGGCATGCGCGACGGCAGGCTGGAAAAGATCAGCTTCATCACCAGCAGCGGCATTGCCGAGCCTTCGGCATAGTGCATCCAGTAGGTGTAGCGCAGGCGCTCGTCGGTCCCCGCCGGTGGTCGCAGCGTTTCGCCGCCATAGCGGTCGACCAGGTACTCCATGATCGCGCCGCTTTCGGCGATGACGCGGCCGTCGTCCTCGACCACCGGCGATTTCCCCAGCGGATGGACCGCTTTCAGGCTATCCGGCGCGCGGAACTCACTGGTGCGGCGATAGGTCTTGACGTCGTAGTCGACGCCGAGTTCCTCCAGCAGCCACAGGACGCGATGGGCGCGCGATTTCTCCAGGTAGTGGACGATGATCATGACCGAGTGCGCCTTCTGTGATGGATCGCGCATCATTAGCAGCCGTGGCCGGGAACGCGAACCCGCCGGTTATCCCGCGACGAGCTCTCACGTCGCGAAAGCCGATTTACTCCCGGCGCAATTCGCGCTTTGATCGCGCCACCGATCGCAAACAATGGGAGCAACAAAATGACGATGTGGAAATCCGTCCTCGCCGCCGCAGCGGTGGCACTGGCATCGAGCACCTCCGCCATGGCGCAGCGGACCGATCTCGTCCTGGGCGTGGTCCTCGAGCCACCGCATCTCGACCCGACCGCCGGCGCAGCCGCCGCCATCGACGAGATCGTCTACGCCAACGTGTTCGAGGGCCTGACGCGCATCGATTCGGGTGGCGAGGTACAGCCCGCGCTGGCCGAAAGCTGGGAAGTGTCGGAAGACGGCAAGGTCTACACCTTCAAGCTCCACGACGGCGTCATGTTTCACGACGGCACCACGTTCGACGCCGAGGACGTGAAGTTCTCGCTCGATCGCGCCCGCGCGGACGATTCCACCAATGCGCAGAAGCCCCTGTTCGAGGCCATCAACACCGTGGAAGTGGTCGACCCGACGACGGTCAAGGTCACGCTGAAGCAGCCGCAAGGCTCCTTCCTCTACAACTTGGGCTGGGGCGACGCCGTCATCGTCGCGCCCGAGAGCGCCGAGGGCAACAAGGAAAGCCCGGTCGGCACGGGTCCGTTCAAGTTCGACAACTGGGCCAAGGGCTCTTCCGTCACCATCGTCAAGAATCCCGACTACTGGGGCGATCCGGTCGCGCTGGACAAGGCCGAGTTCCGCATCATTCCCGATGCCGCAGCCGCCATTCCCGCGCTCCTGTCGGGCGACGTGCAGGCGTTTCCGAACATGCCGGCCGGCGACGCGCTGCCGCAGATCCAGTCCGATCCGCGCTTTTCTGTCGTCATCGGCGCGACCGAGGGCGAGACGATCCTCTCCACCAACAATGGCAAGGAGCCGTTCAACAATCTGAAGGTCCGTCAGGCGATCGCCCACGCGCTCGACCGCCAGGGAATCATCGACGCCGGCTCGTCGGGCCTCGGCGTGCCGATCGGCTCGCACTTCTCGCCCGCGAACGCAGCCTATGTCGATCTCACCGGCACCTACCCGCACGACGTGGAGAAGGCCAAGGCGCTGCTCAAGGAAGCCGGCTTCGAGAACGGCATCAAGGCGACGCTGAAGCTGCCGCCGCCCGCCTATGCCCGCGACGGCGGACAGGTGATTGCCTCGCAACTGCGCGAGGTCGGCATCGAACTCGAGATCATCCCTGTCGAATGGGCGCAGTGGCTCGACCAGGTGTTCAAGACGAAGGACTACGATCTCTCCATCGTCTCGCACACCGAACCGAATGACATCGGCATCTATGCGCGGGACGACTACTACTTCGATTATCACAACCCTGAGTTCAACAAGGTCATCGCCGATCTCGACGTCACCTCGGACCAGGCAAAGCGCAACGAGCTCTACGGCCAGGCGCAGAAGATCCTCGCCGACGACGCGGTCAACGGCTTCCTGTTCGAACTGCCGAAGATCGGCGTGTGGGACGCCAAGCTCGAAGGGATGTGGGAGAATTCCCCCATCCAGGCGACCGACCTGACCGACGTGAAGTGGGGCGATTGAGCGAGCTTCCTCCCTCCCCCTCGCGGGGAGGGAGACACTCTCGATAGATGACAGCTTTCCTCGCCAAGCGCCTCGCGGGCGGCCTCGTGACTTTGCTGGTTGCGTCCGTCGTAGTGTTTGCCGTGCTGGAGATCCTGCCGGGCGATCCCGCGCAGCTCATGCTCGGTATGAACGCGACCGACGCGACGCTGAACGCCCTGCGAGAGCAGATGGGTCTCAATGATCCCCTGCTGGTGCGCTATTTCTCCTGGGTCGGCGGCCTGCTGATCGGCGATTTTGGCCGCTCCTTCACCTATTCCTCGCCCGTCATCGAACTGATCGGCGAGCGCGCCGTCGTATCGCTTCCGCTCGCCATCATGGCTCTCCTGCTCTCGACCGCGATCGCGATCCCCGTCGGCCTGTTTGCCGCGGCGCGGCGCGGCAAGGCCGCCGACACGATCACCATGGGCACGGCCCAGATCGGCGTCGCCATCCCCAATTTCTGGTTCGCTTTGATCCTCATCTACGTCTTCGCCGTCTGGCTGCGGCTGGTGCCGGCGGGCGGCTTCCCCGGCTGGGGCAACGGCATCTGGCCCGGCATCAAGTCGCTCATCATGCCGGCGGTCGCGCTGGCCCTGCCGCAGGCGGCGATCCTGGCGCGCATCACGCGCTCCGCGCTCCTGGAGGTGCTGGGCGAGGACTACATACGCACCGCCCGCGCCAAGGGCATGCCGCGCCGTGCCGTCCTGTGGCGGCATGCGCTGCGCAACGCCATGATCCCGGTGCTGACCATCCTGGGGCTGCAGTTCGCCTTCCTGCTCGCCGGCACCATCATCATCGAGAACGTCTTCTATCTGCCCGGCCTCGGCCGCCTCGTTTTCCAGGCGATCACGCAGCGCGACCTGATCGTGGTGGAAGGCGTCGTCATGCTGCTCGTCGCCTCGGTCGTTCTCGTCAACATCGTCGTCGACGTCTTCTACGCCGTCGTCGATCCGCGCCTGAGGGCGAACGCATGAGCGTCGACGCTTCCCCGCCGCCGCTGGCGCAGCGCTCCTTCCTGTCGGCGGCGTTCTCGAACGGCTCCTTCACCGCAGGCATCGTCATCACCGGGCTGATCGCGGCGATGGCGCTGGTCTCCTTTGTATGGACGCCCTACGACATCACCCGTCTGGAGGTCGCCGATCGGATGCAGGGCCTGTCCTGGGCGCATCCCTTCGGAACCGACCATTTCGGCCGCGACATCCTGACGATGATCATGATCGGCTCGCGCAATTCGATCGCGGTGGCGATCGTCGCCGTCGTCATCGGCATGGGCGTCGGCGTGCCGCTCGGCTGCTGGGCGGCCGCGCGCGGCGGCTTCGTCGACGAGGCGCTGATGCGCTTCAACGACTTGGTCTTCGCCTTCCCTGCCCTGCTCTCGGCGATCCTCATCACGGCGATCTTCGGCCCGTCCGCTATCAATGCCATCATCGCCATCGGCATCTTCAACATCCCGGTCTTCGCCCGCGTCGCCCGCGCCGGCGCGCTCGCGATCTGGCCGCGCGAGTTCATCCTCGCGGCGCGGGCCGCCGGCAAGGGCAAGGCGCTCATCACCGTCGAGCACATCCTCCCCAACATCGCCTCGATGCTCCTGGTGCAGGGAACCATCCAGTTCGCGCTCGGCGTGCTGGCAGAAGCCGCGCTTTCCTATGTTGGGCTCGGCGCGCAGCCCCCCATGCCGTCCTGGGGGCGCATGCTGTTCGATGCGCAGACGCGCATGATGGTGGCGCCGCATCTGGCGCTGTTTCCCGGCATCGCCATCGTGGTGACGGTGCTGGGACTGAACCTCATGGGCGACGGACTGCGCGACGTGCTCGATCCGAGACTGCGGCGCGAACGCTGATGGCCCTGCTCGAAATCGAAAAACTCTCTCTGTCGATCGCCGGGATGCCGATCCTGAAGAACGTCGACCTGTCGATCGGCGCGGGAGAGACGATGGGGCTCGTGGGCGAGAGCGGGTCGGGCAAATCGATGACGGCGCTGACGATCATGAAGCTCCTGCCATCCGCCGCGCGCGCCACCGGCCGCGTCACCTTTGACGGCATCGACATCCTCGCGGCACCCGAAGCCGCCATGTGCCGGCTACGGGGCGACGACATCGGCATGGTGTTCCAGGAGCCGATGACCGCGCTCAATCCGGTCAAGACGATCGGTGAGCAGGTCGCCGAGGGCATCCGCTGGCACACCGGCGCCAGCCGCGCCGACGCAGAGGCTTCCGCCCGCCGCATGCTCGACCGCGTCGGCCTGCCGGAAGCAAAATTCCCACTTTCGCGCTACCCGCACCAGCTCTCCGGCGGCCAGCGCCAGCGCGTGGTCATCGCCATCGCCTGCGCGCTGAAGCCGAAGCTGCTGATCGCCGACGAGCCGACGACCGCGCTCGACGTCGTGCTGCAGGCGCAGATCCTCGACCTTCTGCGCGACCTCGTCGACGAGATCCGGATGGGCCTGCTGCTGATAAGCCACGACCTGGCCGTCGTCACCGACATGGCCGACCGCATCACCATCCTTCGCCACGGCGATGTGATGGAGGAAGGTGAGACGGCCCGGACGCTGTCGGAACAGGTGCATCCCTACACGCGCCAGCTGGCCGAAGCCTCCATGCATGTGCCGGCCCGTCCCAACCGCCACGCCGCCTCGGCTGCCGGCGAGAACCTTCTCGAAGTCGACCGCGTCGTGCGGGACTATCCGGGCCGGCGGCGCTCGCTCTTCGACAGGCCGGCGCCGTTCCGCGCCGTCGACGGCGTCTCGTTTTCCATGAAACCCGGCCAGTCTGTCGCACTCGTCGGCCGCTCCGGCTGCGGAAAGTCGACGCTGGCGCGCATGATCCTGGCGCTCGACCGGCCGACCGCGGGGGAGATCCGCTTCCTCGGCGAGACGCTGACTGGCAGGGGCGAGGCCGAGCTGAAGCCCGCCCGGCGCAACATGCAGGTGGTTTTCCAAGACCCCTACGGCTCCTTCGATCCGCGCCACAAGGTGGAGCGGCTCGTCTCCGAACCGCTGCACGTGCTGGACCGGCAGCCTTCCACCGCCGAGCGCCGCGACATGGTCGCCGCCGCGCTGCACGAGGTGGGGCTCAGACCCGAGGACATGGACAAGTACCCGCACGAGTTCTCCGGCGGCCAGCGGCAGCGCATCTCGATCGCCCGCGCCATCATCACCCGACCGAAGCTGGTGGTGGCCGACGAGCCGGTCTCCGCCCTCGACGTCTCGATCCGCGCGCAGATCCTCGACCTTTTCGCCGACCTGAACCAGCGCCTCGGCGTCGCCTACCTCTTCATCACCCACGACCTGACGGTGGCCCGCGCCATCACCGACGAGGTGATGGTCATGCATGACGGCCGCATCGTCGAAGAAGGCCGCACCGGCGACGTACTCGACAATCCCCAATCGCAGGCCGCGAAAGACCTCGTCGACGCCGCCCCCGACCTTCGTCGCGCGATCAGGCGGAGGCTGGTGGAGCAGGGCTGAGACGTTCCCTTCTCCCGGTTCACGGGGGTCCGAAGGACGGGCGAGACGAGCGGCTCGCCCCGGCAATGTGGCCCGAAGGGCAGGATGTGGGGCCTCGCAGCGTCCTGCGCCTCGTCTCCTCAGGCCGCGCCGCCCACGATCTCCCGCGGATCCAGTTCCAGCACTTCGAGCGTGCGCCGCAGGAGCCGCACCTCATGCTCGCTGATGTTGCGGTCGGCCTTGGCGATCTCGGCGAGGTGCCGTCCGAGTTCGACGCGGCGCTCGCGCGGAAGCGTACGGAACAGCGCCAGCGCCTGGGAGCCGGTCGTCTCGTAGCCGAAATCCTGCAGATAGCGGATGACGCCGCCGAGACTGTCCTCCGGAATGCCGAACGAATCGCGGCAGATGCGGCGGAACGTCTCCAGTTCCTTCTCCTCCACCGCACCGTCGGCGAGAATCATCCTGAAGAGGAGCAGGAGCTCCGCCGTCAGCACCGGATCGTCGGCAACGCGGCGTATCGCCGGATCGCCTTCGAACAGCATCCGGACCCGCGACAAGAAACCTTCAGGCATACCGAATCCCCCGCGCCAGATGTCCCGAAGCTACAGGGATTCCATCCTCGCGCAATCCGGGCCGCCGCCCGCCCTTCCGGCGGCCCTCGCTTTGCCCTATTTTGCAGGCCACGAACCGGAAGCGGCGCATGGACGAGACGAGGACGCGGCAGAACGCGACGGTGCCAGCGGGATACGCCCCACTGATGCTGCGGCGGCCGGTTCGGCCGGACCTCGCGGCCGACGTCTTTTCCATCGTCGGCTACCGCGAGAACGGCGACCGGCTCCGGGGCTCGCTCGAAATGGCGCCGCTGGTGGTGCCGCTCATCATCAGCTTCGGCGAGCCCTTCGAGATCGCGCTCGGCCGCGCGCCGACACCCCGGGACCGCTACGGCAGCTTCACGTCGGGGCTCTATCCCGGCTTCGTCATGATCAATTCGACCGGCGGCGCAGAGTGCATCCAGGTTGATTTCACCCCGACCGGCGCCTTCCGCTTCTTCGGCCTGCCCATGTCCGAGATTGCCAACCGGATGGTCGGCATCGACGATCTGGCCGACCCGCACATCCGCGAACTGCGCCAGCGGCTCGGCGAGGAGGACGACTGGGAACGGCGATTCGCGCTCGTGGAGACGTTCCTGATCGCGCGCCTCCGCAGCGGCCCGGCGGCCTCGCCGGAAATCGCCTGGGCCTACGACCGTATCCTGCGGCGGCGCGGCGGCGAGCGCGTCGCCGACATCGCAACCGCGCTCGGCTGGAGCCGCAAGCATCTCGCCGAACGCTTCCGCACCGAGATCGGCATCGGTGCCAAGGCGGTCTCGCGCATGGCGCGCTTCAACCGCGCGCTGGAGATCGCCCGTCAGGAAGCGCGGCGCGACTGGGCCGGCATCGCGGCCGATTGCGGCTATTCCGACCAGGCGCATCTGGTGCGCGAATTCAGGATATTCTCCGGCAGTTCGCCCACCGCGCTGGCGCCGCATCTCGCCTGAAGCGACGGTTACATTTCTTCAAGACCGGCCGGCGCGCCGAGGGCAGGATGCGACCCGTCATCCCAACCGGAAAGGAAATGCAATGGACATCGAAGCCCCCCGCATCTACCCCACCCTGCGGTTCCGCGACGCCGCGAAGATGATCGACTGGCTCTCCGAGGCCTTCGGCTTCACCGTGCATGCGAAACACATGGCCGATGGCAAGGTCGTCCACGCCGAGCTCGCACTCGGTTCCTCGATGATCATGTGCGGCGACGTGAAGGACGACGCCTACGGCGCCATGGTCGGCGCGCCGGAAAGTCAGGGCGGCAAATCGGTCTACATCGCCATCGACGACGCCGACGTTGCCTGCGAGCGCGCCCGGGCCGCCGGCGCCGAAATCCTCGAGGAACCCGTCGACCGCGACTACGGCAGCCGCGACTTCATCTGCCGCGACCCGGAAGGCAACGTCTGGTGCTTCGGCACGTATTGGCCCAAGGCGCAGGAGAATGCGGGATAGGAGGTCGGCGCCCCCGTTTGAAAGCATGAGGGCGTTCGCGCGCCTCTGTGCGCCTTTTCAACAACCCCTCCCCGGCTCTCTACTTGCCGCACAACTTCTGTGTCCGCGCTCGTGTTGCGCGGACGAACCGTTGGTCTACACTGGACGGCCAGAACAGACGTCAGGGAGGACGTTATGGACGCCGTCGTCGACGCCGCCACCGGCCAGTTCGAACTCAACGAGGACCAGCGCGCGATCCAGGAGATGGCGCGCACCTTCGCCGCCGACCGGGTCGCGCCGAACGCGCTGCAGTGGGACAAGGACCGGCATTTCCCCGATGACGTGATCCGCGAGACCGGCCCGCTCGGCTTCGGCGGCATCTACGTGCGCGACGACGTGGGCGGATCGGGCCTTGGCCGGCTCGACGCGGTGCTGATCTTCGAGGCGCTCTCCTACGCCTGCCCTGCCTTCTCCTCCTTCATCTCCATCCACAACATGGCTTCGTGGATGATCGACCGTTTCGGCAGCGACGAGCAGCGCCAGCGGCTCCTGCCGCCGCTGACCTCGATGGAACAGCTCGCCAGCTATTGCCTGACCGAGCCCAACTCCGGCTCCGACGCCGCGGCCCTGCGCACGAAGGCGGTCCGCAGCGGCGGCAACGGCTCCGACTACGTGCTCAACGGCGCGAAGCAGTTCATCTCGGGCGCAGGCGACAGCGACGTCTATGTCGCCATGGTGCGCACCGGCGAGGATGGGCCGCGCGGCATCTCCACGCTGGTGATCCCCAAGGATGCGCCGGGCCTGTCCTTCGGCTCGGTCGAGAACAAGATGGGTTGGCATATGCAGTCCACCCGACAGGTGATCTTCGAGGACTGCAAGGTGCCGGCCGAAAACCTGCTGTCGGGCGAAGGCGCGGGCTTCCGCATCGCCATGGCCGGGCTCGACGGCGGCCGGCTCAACATCGCCGCCTGTTCGCTGGGCGGCGCGCAGTCGGCTTTCGACAAGTCCATCGCCTATGCCGCCGAGCGCAAGGCCTTCGGCAAGACCATCGACCAGTTCCAGGCCATGCAGTTCAAGTTCGCCGACATGGAGACCGACCTCCAGGCCTCGCGCATGCTGCTCTACACCGCAGCCGCCAAGCTCGACGCCAAGGCCCACGACGCCGGCAAATGGTCGGCCATGGCCAAGCGCTTCGTTACCGACCGCGGCTTCGACGTCGCCAACGAGGCGCTCCAGGTGCTCGGCGGCTACGGCTACCTGCACGACTACGGCATCGAGAAACTGGTCCGCGACCTGCGCGTCCACCAGATCCTCGAAGGCACCAACGAGATCATGCGCGTCATCATCGCCAGGCATCTGGTGGGGAAGTAGCAGTCCAGGCAGTCGGCAGTCGGCAATAGGCAGTCGGAACTGCCGCACCCGCTACCTTCCCCCGACTGCCGACTGCCGATTGCCCACTGCCGCTCTACCAACTCATCCACCCCGGAGGACCCCCCACATGACCACCATCGCCTTCATCGGCCTCGGCAACATGGGAAATCCCATGGCCGCGAACCTGGTCAAGGCCGGGCATGCGGTGCAGGGTTTCGATCTCGTTCCCGCCAATCTCGACACCGCGAAGGCGAACGGCGTTTCGGTCATGGCCGATGCAGCCGCGGCGGTGGCGGGCGCCGAGATCGTGATCACCATGCTGCCGGCGGGCAAGCATGTCGTGTCGGTCTACGAGGAGATCGCGCCGAAGGCGGCACCGGCCACGCTGTTCATCGATTCCTCCACCATCGACGTCGCCTCGGCGCGCCGGGCGCACGCAATCGCCGGGGAGCACGGCCTGCTCTCGGTCGATGCGCCGGTTTCCGGCGGTACGGGGGGTGCCGCGGCCGGCACGCTCACCTTCATGGCCGGCGGCGCCGACGAGGCCTTCGCCAAGGCCGAGCCGATCCTGAAACCCATGGCGGGACGCATCGTCCATTGCGGCGGCGGCGGCGCCGGCCAAGCCGCCAAGATCTGCAACAACATGATCCTCGGCATCTCCATGATCGGCGTCTCGGAAGCCTTCGTGCTGGCCGAAAAGCTCGGCCTGTCTCACCAGGCACTGTTCGACGTCGCCTCGACCTCGTCGGGCCAGTGCTGGTCGCTGACGACCTACTGCCCGGTGCCGGGCCCCGTCCCCGCCTCCCCCGCCAACAAGGAATACAAGCCGGGATTCGCGGCCGCGCTCATGCTGAAGGACCTGAAGCTCGCCCAGGAGGCCGCCGGCGCGTCCGGAGCCGTGACGCCGATGGGCGCGGAAGCGGCGCAGCTCTATGCCTTGTTCAACGCCCAGGGCGGCGCGGACGCGGATTTTTCCGGCATCATCAACTTCCTGCGCGGCAAGGAAGCCTGACGAGAAGACGCCCGGAACAAAATCTCGGCGCCGGCGTAAAAAAGTGGCAGATTCAGATTTGCTTAAGCACCTGATAACTCGACGGTAAGGATGTGCGTCTAGAACGGATTGCGAGGCGGCCAACGCGAAGGTCGCCCACCGCTCCGGATCAGGTCTCGCGTACCGGAGCCGTAAGTTTCGCAAGCGTTCGAGTACAGCGAACAGCCAGGCGTATCGTGGCAAGCCGCGTTCTTCCCTGCCCGGGAGAGCGCGGTTTTCGCGTTCTGGAGACCCTTTTTGCCTATCCCTTGCGGGTGCGGCTCAGGCGCTTGTGATTGCGGCTGACCTGCCGCGCCGCCGGCTTCAGCGCCGCCACCGCCACCTCGCCAGCGAGGTCGACCAGCGGCCCGGCATGCGAGGTCGCGCGGAACATCGACATCGGCAGCATCGCCGCGCCGCGCAGGAAGGCCAGTTGCGCGGCCATGGCGCCTTCGGCCACGGCTGCCATCTTCTCCGAAACTGCTGCCAGGCTTTCGGGGCGGCCGGCCAGTACGGAGCTTCCGGCCTCGGCGGCGAGGATCGGCATGCGCATGGCCATCACCATCGGTGTCAGCATGAGCTGCTGAGCAAGCTGCGCCGCTTCGCGCGCGGTCTTGGCCGACGATCTCTTCGTCATGGATTTTCCGATCTCGTCATTTGGGGAGCGAGACCGGACACCTCCGCGCCTTCAGAGTCAATCAGGTATATTTTCGATCGCGAACGGAACCTTCCTCGCAAATCCGCCTCGTGCTGCCGCTCACCCCTTCGGCTTGAACGCCTCGTCGACAGGCGGGCGCAGCGCGTTGGCCAGCCGGTTGGTCTCGTTGGCCTTGCCCGCCACCGCCAGCACCTCCATCAGCATCGGATCGGTCATCCCCTTGGCGCGCGCGGCCGCTGTGTGGGAATAGGTGCAGTATTCGCAGCCGTTGGTCGCCGACACCGCGATATAGATGAGTTCCTTGGTCAGCGGGTCGAGCGCGCCCGGCCCCATGATCTCCTTCAGGCTCTCCCACATCCGCTTCAACTGCGCGGGATCGTGCGCCAGCACCTTCCAGAAATTGTTGATCCAGTCGCTCTTCCGCGTCGCCATGATGTCGTCGTAGACGGCACGCACCTCCGGCGAGGCATTCTCGTACTCGATCAGCGGAACGATGGGCGGGTTGGACATCGGCGTTCTCCGGTCGCATGAGTTCCCTTGAGGCTCCCGACCGACAACCGGGAGCCTCGATGCCGGTCTGGCAGCTATCCGGCCTTGGCAAGGTCTTCCTTCGCCGCGTCGAGCGCCTTCACGATCCGCTCGCAGGCCATGTCGATGATCTCCTTGGTCCAGATCAGCGGCGGCGACAGGATCATGGTGTCGCCGGTGGCCCTTAGCATCATGCCGTTGGCGATGGCGTGGTCACGCACCAGCGTTGCCGCCGAGCCGGCCGGCGCGAAGCGTTCCTTGGTCGCCTTGTCCTTCACGATCTCGATCGCGCCGAGGAAGCCGAAGCTGCGCACCTCGCCGACGAGATCGTGCCCGGCGATCCGCTCCTTCAGCGCGGCGGCAAAATACGGCCCTGTCTCGTCGCGCACGCGCTCGATCATGCCTTCCCGCTCGATGATCTCGAGGTTCTTCAGCGCCACGGCGCAGGCGACCGGATGGCCGGAATAGGTGTAGCCGTGGAAGAACTCGCCGCCCTTCTCCACGATGGTCGAGGCGACGCGGTCCGACACGAACAGCGCCGACAGCGGCTGGTAGCCCGAGGTCAGCGCCTTGGCTGTCGTCATGGTGTCGGGCTCGATGCCCATCGATTGCGCGGCGAACCATTCGCCGGTACGCCCGTATCCGGTGATCACCTCGTCCAGCATCAGGAGCACGTCGTACTTCCGGCAGATACGCTGGATCTCCGGCCAGTAGCTCGCCGGCGGGATCTTGACGCCCCCCGCCCCCTGCACCGGCTCGCCGATGAAGGCGGCGACATTGTCCGCCCCGGCGCGCAGGATCTCGTCCTCGACGGCCTTGGCGGCCCTCAGCCCGAAATCATGGTCGCTCTCGCCGGCGTGCTGCAACTCGTAGGCATAGGGCATCATCACGTGGGCGATATTGGGCACCGCCCCGTACAGCTGCCCGTGCATGGCATTCATGCCGCCGAGCGAGGTGCCGGCGATCGTCGAGCCGTGATAGGCGCTCTGGCGCGAGATCACGCGGTTCTTCTGAGGCTTGCCCTCCAGCGCCCAGTAGTGCCGCACCAGCCGCAGCGCCGTGTCGTTGGCCTCGGAGCCCGACGATCCGTAGAAGACCTGGTTCAGGTTCGGCGGCGAGATCTCGGCGAGCTTCTGCGACAGCAGCACCGGCGTCGGCGTCGAGCAGCGGAAGAAGGAATTGTAGTAGGGCAGCTCCTTCATCTGCGCATAGGCGGCCTCGGCCAGTTCGTCGCGGCCGTAGCCGATGTTGACGCACCACAGCCCCGCCATGCCGTCGAGGATCTCGTTGCCTTCCGAATCGTAGATGAACGGCCCCTTGGCATACGTGATCATCCGCGCGCCGGCGGCCCGCAGGTCCTTGTGGTCGGTGAAGGGATGCAGATGGTGCGCGCCGTCGATCGCCTGGAGCTGCGCCAGCGAAAAGTTCTGATAGGTCATGATCTTGTGATCTCCCGTTGAATCGATCCGGCAAGGGCCGGGGCGGTATCAACGGTGACGCGGCGGCGAATAGCCGATGCGCGCGCAAAGCCGCAGCAGCTCCGAATGCAGCGTGCGCCGCGACGGTGTCACGGCGGGATCCGCATGCTCGGGAAGGCGGGCGGCGAAAGGCATGCCACCAGTGTAGACGAGGCCGGGCGGAAGGTTCAAGCCGCGTCGCGTCCCCTCGCCCGCGCCCGGTACGTCGCGTAGGCGATCAGGACGAAACACAGCAAAAGGATGACCGCTGGCAGGCCCGAAGGCCCGATCCATTCCATCGCCAGGCCGGCGCCCGGCGGCCCCACCATGCCGCCGACGCCCCACATCAGCGCGAAGGCGGAGTTTCCGGCCACCAGCGCGCTGCCGGTGAAGCGGTCGCCCAGTTCCACCAGCGTCATCGTGTAGACGCCGTATCCGACGCCACCCATGATCACCAGCAGCGGCCAGATCAGCGGCGTCAGGATGAGCAGCGGCAGCAGCGCCGCGCAGGCCGCCACCGCCGAAGCGCAGGCGATCATCATGGCGCGCCCGCCGAACCGCTCGGCGGCGAGCCCGAGCGGCATCTGCAACAGGATGTTGCCGAGCGCCAGCGAAGTCACCAGCGCCGGCAGCGCGAGCTCCGGCAGGCCGTAGCCGGCGCCGAAGAGCGGTATCAGGGCATAGGTGCCCTGCTGGTCCGCCGCGGCGACCCCGACGGCGACGAGCAGCGCCGGCGCGGTTGCCGCGAACCACAGGATGCCCCTGCCCGGCGCCGCTTCCTCCTCGAAGCCCGGCATGGGGCGGCGGATCGAGGCGAGGATCGCCGCGCAGCCCAGGAATCCTCCGGTCCCGATCAGGAAGGGCGGCCAGCCGTCCGGCCCCACCAGGCTGAGCGCCAGCGGTCCGGCCGCATAGCCCGCGCCGCCGACCGTGTTGAAGACGCCCATCACGCGGCCGCGCCTGCCGGCCGGCGCCAGCGCCAGCGCCCAGACTTCACCCAGGATGTAGAGCGGATTGACGGCGAAGCCGACGAGGAATCGCAGCACGAACCAGCCGAACCAGTTCTGCAACAGCGCGATCGCCAGGAAGCAGACCGCCGCCACGACGGCGCAGGAGACCGCGAGCGTGCGCCCGCCGGCGAGCCTCACCAGACTCGGCACCAGCGGCGCCGAAAGGATGATCCCCAGCGGCATCATGGCCGCCGACGCGCCGATCATCGACGGAGAAAATCCCTGCTTCTGCATCAGCAGGGTGAAGAGCGGATAGGAAAGACCCTGCGCCGCCCCGAACACGGTTGCCGCCGCAATCACGCCGGCAAGCGCCCCGTACGGCGGTCTTCCCTCCGCTGGCAGGTCCTGCTCCTCCGCCATCAGCGCTTCACCTCGGGAGGCGCGTCACGCGCGTTTCTCGTCATCGCAGCGATCTGCGCCTGACCCGCTCCCGGTACGCGGCGAAGACGATCAGCGCCAGGCACATGGCGGCAAGCACCGCCGGCAGGCCCTGCACGCCGCCGAGTTGCATGGCGAAGCCCGAGCCGGGCGGCCCGGCAATGCCGCCGAGGCCCCACATGACCGCGAATGCGGCATTGCCAGCGACAAGCGCGGAGCCGGTGAAACGGTTGCCGAGTTCGATGAGCGCCATGGTGTAGATGCCGTAGCCGGTGGCGCCGACGACGAACAGCAGCGGCCACACCGCGACGGTCTCGATGAGTGCCGGCAGGAGCAGCACGCCGAAGGCGCTCACCCCCGCGCAGACCAGCAGCAGGTGGCGGGGCGCGAAGCGTTCGGCCATCAGCCCGAAGGGCAGCTGCAGCACGATGTTGCCGGCGATCATCACCGTGAGCAGCGCCGACATACCATGCGGAAGGATGCCGTATGCGGCGCCGTAGACCGGCAGCAGCGACAGCACGCTCTGCTCGAATGCCGCCGCCACCGCGGTCGCGAGCAGCAGCGCGGGTGCGAGATGGATGAAGCTCTTCAGCGGAACGTGCGTGCGGTCCTCCGTCATCGAGGGCAGTCGCCTCGCGATGACGATCAGGATCAGGATGCAGGCCAGGAACGCGCCGATGCCGATGAGGAACGGCGCCCAGCCTTTCGTGCCCACCAGGAACAAGGTCAGCGGCCCGCCGGCGAAGCCCGCGCCGACGATCGCGGTATAGAGACCCATGATGCGGCCGCGTCGCGCGTCGGGCGCCAGCGAGATCATCCAGACTTCGCTGAGCACGTAGAGCGGATCGATCGCCACCCCGATCAGGAAACGCAGCAGGAACCAGGCCCACAAATTCTGCAGCCATCCCACGCCGGCAAGCAGCACCGCGGCGAAGATCGCGCAGGCGATCGCCAGTGCCGGCGCACCGGCGATGCGCGTCAGCCGCGGAACCAGCGGTGCCGACACGATGATGCCGAGCGGCGTCATGGCCGCCGAAAGGCCGATCATCGCCGGCGGCAGCCCCTGCTCCTGCATGAGGAAGGTGAACAGCGGATAGGACAGCCCCTGCGCCAGCGCGAAGACGGTCACCGTCGCCGTCACGCCCGCAAGGGCGGCGACGGGCAGCGGCGGTCGCGTCTGGGCGGCTGCTTCGGTCATGGCGCTCGATAATCCGGCGATGTGCATGGGGTCGAGAGCCAGGCAGGCCTCCGGCGGTCGTCCAGCATGCGCCGACCGGCTAGCTCTTCTCCAGCATCCCGATCAGGCGCTTCGCATCCTGCGGCGCAGCGCTCTTCACGTCGTTGTCGAAGAAGCACCAGACGTCCCGCCCCTCCCCGCGCCATCTCGCGATGCTCTTCGCCCAGCTTTTCAGCGCCGCGTCGGAATAGCTGCCCTGGTAGCGCCCGCCCGGTCCGTGGTTGCGGACGTAGACCCAGGATGCGGTCACCTCGCACGGCGCCGGTGCGGACGCATGGTCGGAGATGCAGAGCGCCGCGTCGAACTCGGAAAGCAGGTCGAGGATCGCTGGCTCGTACCAGCTCTCGTGGCGGAATTCCAAGCTGTAGCGCCACTCCTTCCAGAGCCTATCGAGGAAACCGGCAAGCCGCTCCCGGTCGACCTTCATCTGCGGATGGAGCTGGAAGAGCACCGGCCCGAGCTTGTCGCCGAGAAGTTCGAGACGCGATCGCAACAGGTCGAACGAGTCCTCGTCGATCTTCAGCCGGCGGAAATGCGTGATGAAGCGAGACGCCTTCCATGCGAAGCGAAAATTGTCCGGCGTCGATTCCCGCCACTTCTCCACCGCCTCCGGCGTCGGCGTCCGGTAGAACGGCGCGTTGAGTTCGGTCGCGGCGAACTGGCCAGTGTAGTACTGCAGCGCGTCCTTCTTCTTCACGTCGCCCGGGTAGAACGGCCCCCACCAGTCGGCATAGTGCCACCCGGACGTGCCGATGCGCAGGTCGGCGGTCTTCCGCCCCCTGGAACCCGTGGCCTTGCCGCGGCTCCGGGGCGCCTTGCTCGCTTTCGTCTTCGTGCCTGTCGCGTGTCGGGCGTCCATGCCTCTTCAAACGCCGGCGGCGCCGAAATGGTCCCGCACCGTCATGGCGACGCACATGTCGCTTCCCTTGCCCTTCTGGTCGCCACCCCTGCTATCGCCCGCGCGGCGGAACGCCAAAATTGGCTGGAGGGGAACAAGGTCGATCATGAACGCAGAGATACCGCCCATCGATGGCGCTCCCGCCGCCGAGCGCTCGCGCCGGGGCGGCCGCGCCGGCAGCCGTGCCAGGGGTGCCGCGGCCTTCGAGCAGCCGCCGTTCCGCCGCCTGAAAAACCCGCTGCCGCCGACGAAGCTCGTCTCTGACGACGAGCTGGAATCGATCCACCTCGCCTCGCTGCGCGTCTTGAAGGAGATCGGCGTCGACGTGCTGCACGACGAGGCGCGGGCCATGATGAAGGCCGCCGGCGCCGACGTGCGCGACGGCTCCGAGCGCGTGCGCTTCGATGCCGACATGATTTTGGATCTCGTCTCCCACTGCCCGTCCGAGTTCACCCTGCACGCGCGCAATCCCGCCCACGACGTGCGCTTCGGCGGCAACGAGATCACCTTCTCGATGATGGCCTCGGCGCCGAACTGCTCCGACCTCGACGAGGGCCGCCGCCCGGGCAACCAGGCCGACTACCGCAACTTCCTCCGGCTCGCCCAGATGCACAACATCATCGGCTGCACCGGCGGCTATCCGGTCGAACCGATCGACATCCACCCGTCGGTGCGCCACCTCGAATGCATCCGCGACCTGTCGCTGCTGACCGACAAGGTGTTCCACATCTATTCGCTCGGAAAGGAGCGCAACCTCGATGGCATCGAGATCGCCCGCATCGCGCGCGGCGTCAGCCACGAGCAGATGCTGGAACAGCCCTCGATCTTCACCATCATCAACACCAACTCGCCGCTGAAGCTCGACATACCGATGATGGAAGGCATCATCCAGATGGCCTCGCACGGCCAGGTCGTGGTGGTCACGCCCTTCACGCTCGCCGGCGCCATGGCGCCGGTGACGATGGCCGGTGCGCTGGTGCAGCAGAACGCCGAGGCGCTCGCCGGCATCGCGTTCGCCCAGATGGTGCGCAAGGGCGCTCCGGTCGCCTATGGCGGCTTCACCTCCAACGTCGACATGAAATCCGGCGCGCCCGCCTTCGGCACGCCCGAATACATGAAGGCGCAGCTCGTCGGCGGCCAGCTCGCGCGGCGCTACGGCATTCCCTACCGCACGTCGAACACCTGCGCGGCCAACACCGTCGACGCGCAGGCAGCATACGAAAGCGTCTTCTCGCTCTGGGGCGCCGTGACGGGCGGCGGCAACCTGATCATGCATTCCGCCGGCTGGCTGGAAGGCGGGCTGCGCTGCTCGTACGAAAAGACCATCCTCGACATCGACCTGTTGCAGATGGTGGCCGAGTTCATGACGCCGCTCGACCTGTCAGACGAGGCGCTCGCCGTCGAGGCAATCCGCGACGTCGGCCCCGGCGGCCACTTCTTCGGCACCCCGCACACCCAGGAACGCTACAAGACCGCCTTCTATTCGCCCGTCCTGTCGGACTGGCGCAACTTCGAAAGCTGGTCCGAAGCCGGCTCGCCCACCGCCCTCGACAAGGCCAACAAGGTCTGGAAACAGCGCCTCGCCGAATACGAGAAGCCCCCGATCGACCCGGCGATCGAGGAAGAGATCAACGCCTTCGTGGCCAAGCGCACTGCCGAGGGCGGCGCGCCGACGGATTTCTGAGGGGCGAGTCGGGTGGAGAAGAAGCCCCCCCCTCCGTCACGGGCTAACGCCCGCGACACCTCCCCCCCACTGCGTGGGGTGGAGGATAAGCCGTCACGCGCCGCAGCGCCCATCCTCCACCCCACGCAGTGGGGGGGAGGTGCCGAGCGGAGCGAGGCGGAGGGGGGGAATCCCGAGCGTCCGTCGCGAAGCCGACGAAAGCAAGGCACCACCGAGCGCGCCCGCGCCCTGCGATGGGTCGAAAACAGTGCCGAAGGACTTCTCTGGCTCGAACTGAAAGGTGGCAAGCTCGGCGGCCACAAGTTCACCCGCCAACTCCCCATCGGCCCCTACTTCGCCGACTTCGCCTGCCGCAAGCAGAAGCTCGTCGTCGAAGTCGATGGTTCCCACCACGCCGAAAGCCCCCATGACCGCCGCCGCGACGAATTCTTCTGCACGCACGGCTGGTCCACCCTCCGCTTCTGGAACACCGACGTCCTCAAGCACCGCAGCTCCGTCTGCGAAACGATCCTCGCCGCCCTCGTCGGCCGCCTTGCCGAAAATGTCACCGCAGCCGATCTGCGCTTCGTCTACGCCGCAGGCACTCGGAAAGATCGACCCCCGCTCCGATCGGCTCCGCCGACCACCTCTCCCTCGATCGACGGGGCAGAGGAAAGGCACCCCGTGACCAGCCGCAGCGCTCTTCCTCTCCCCCCGGCGGGGGGAGAGGTGGCATCGCAAAGCGATGACGGAGTGGGGGAAGAGCCGGGCCGTCGCACCAACTCGTCCTATCCACCTCATTCACCCACGGAACCCACCTCATGAAATCCCACGTCAAGGCAGTCGTCATCGGCGGTGGCGTCGTCGGCTGCTCGGTGCTCTACCACCTGGCCAAGGCCGGCTGGACCGACATCATGCTCATCGAGCGGTCGGAGCTGACGTCCGGCTCGACCTGGCACGCGGCCGGCGGCTTCCATACGCTGAATGGCGATCCCAACGTCGCCAAGCTGCAGGCCTACACGATCTCGCTCTACGAGGAGCTGGAGAAGATGACCGGGCAGGCCTGCGGGCTGCACCTGGTCGGCGGCTTCCAGATGGCCGATACGCCCGAACGCATGGATTTCCTGCGCCTGGTGCACGCCAAGTGCCGCTATCTCGGCATGGACACCGAACTGGTCACGCCGTCCGAGGCCAAGGCCATGTTCCCGATCATGGACGAGACCAACTTCGTCGGCGCCCTGTGGGACCCCGTCGAAGGCCATCTCGACCCCTCGGGCACCACGCACGCCTACGCCAAGGCGGCGAGGATGCTGGGCGCCGAGATCGTGCTGCGCAATCCGGTCAAGGAACTGACGCAGGAGCCGGACGGCACCTGGAACGTGATTACCGAGCAGGGCACGGTCAAGTGCGAGCACGTCGTGAATGCCGGCGGGCTGTGGGCGCGCGAGATCGGCCGTATGGTCGGGCTCGAACTCCCCGTGCTCGCCATGGAGCACATGTACCTGCTCACCGAGGACATGCCGGAGGTGATGGAGTTCAACAAGGCGACCGGCCGCGAGCTCTGCCATGTCATCGATTTCCGCGGCGAGATCTACACCCGCCAGGAACGCCAGGGCATGCTGCTCGGCACTTACGAGAAGGCTTGCAAGCCCTGGTCGCCGGTCAACACGCCGTGGGATTTCGGCCACGAACTGCTGCAGCCCGACATCGACCGCATAGCGCCGTCGCTGGAAGTCGGCTTCCGCCACTTCCCCGCGATCGAGAAGGCCGGCATCAAGCAGATCATCAACGGCCCCTTCACCTTCGCCCCCGACGGCAATCCGCTGGTCGGCCCCGTCCAGGGCCTCACCAACTTCTGGTCGGCCTGCGCGGTCATGGCGGGCTTCTCACAGGGTGGCGGCGTGGGGCTCGCGCTGTCGAACTGGATGGTGAACGGCGACCCGGGCTTCGACGTCTGGGGCATGGACGTTTCCCGCTTCGGAGAGTGGGCCGGCCTGCGCTACACCAACGCCAAGGTGCGTGAAAACTATTCGCGCCGCTTCTCGATCCGCTTCCCCAACGAGGAGCTCCCCGCCGCACGTCCGGCTCAGACCACCCCGCTCTACGACATCATGCTATCGCAGAACGCCGTCATGGGCGATTCATGGGGACTCGAGACTCCGCTCTGGTTCGCGCCGAAAGGCACTGAGCCGAAGGACATCGTCTCCTTCCACCGTTCCAACGATTTCGAGCATGTCGGCAACGAGGTCCGCGGCGTGCGCGAACGCGTCGGCGTCACCGAGATCGCCAACTTCGCCAAATACGAGGTGTCAGGCGCGGGAGCGGAGGATTTCCTCAACCGGCTGATGACCAACCGCATGCCGAAGTACGGCCGCATCGTGCTCACCCCCATGCTCAACGAGCGTGGCAAGCTGATCGGCGATTTCACCATCGCCAAGGCGGGTGACGAACGCTTCATGATCTGGGGCTCGTCCGCCGCCCAGAAATACCACATGCGCTGGTTCGAGAACCACCTGCCGAAGGACGCTTCCGTCCGCATCCACCGCTTCGACCAGACGCTGGTCGGCCTCTCCATCGCCGGCCCGAAGTCGCAGGAACTGCTGCAGAAGCTCGTCGACGAGGACGTGTCGTCAAAAGCGTTCCGTTTCATGGATTTCCGCAAGATGGCGGTCGGCGGCGCGCCATGCATGGTCAACCGCATCACCTACACCGGCGATCTCGGCTACGAGATCTGGATGGCGCCGGCCTACGAACGCAAGGTCTACGCGGCCATCAAGGAGGCGGGCGAGGAGTTCGGCATCGTAGATTTCGGCATGCGCGCGCTGCTTTCCATGCGGCTAGAGAAGAACTTCCCCACCTGGTTCCGCGAGTTGCGCCCCATCTACGGCCCCTTCGAGGGCTCGATGGACCGTTTCGTCAAACTAGAGAAGAACGACTTCATCGGCCGCGACGCGGCGGCGAAGGAGAAGGCCGACGGCCCGAAGCTGCGTCGCGTCTCGATGATCGTCGACGCGCTCGATGCCGACGTGATGGGCGACGAGCCGATCTGGGCCAGGGTCGGCGACAAGGACTACGGCACCGTGGAAGCCGCCCACGGCCACGGCCCGAAGCGCTACGACGCCGAAGGCAAGATCGCCGGCCCCTCCCCCGCCGAGAAGGGCGCGGCCTCGATCCTGGGCAGCGTCGATGGCGAATGGCGCGTCGTCGGCTGGGTCACCTCGGGCGGCTACGGCCACTACGTGCAGAAATCGATGGCGCAAGGCTACGTCCCGGCCGAACTGGCCGACGACGAGAGCGAGAACCTGTTCGAGATCGAGATCCTCGGCCACCGCCGCCCCGCGCGCATCAACGTCGAGCCGCCGTTCGATCCGGCGGGCGAGAAGATGCGGGGGTGACCGGAGCCCGGTTAGCGCCTGCAGACGAAGTAGATCTCGTTGTTGAGCACCGCCGTGGTGCCCCGCAACGGCAGGCAGGCGGTGCGCTCGATGCGGAAGCCGTGCGCGACGAGCGTTTCGCGAAACCGCCGGTGGTCGAAGCCGATATGGGTGCCGCACCAGCCGTCCACCCATTCGCGATCCACCGGCCGCGAAAAGGTCGTGCGCCAGATCCGTGACGGGTTGGCGCCCTGCCTTCCGCCCTTCCACCAGCGAAAGACGTTCTTCAGCAGCGCCGACGGCCCGGTTTCGATCGGCACGCCGAAAACGAAGACGGCGCCTGCCTTGCCGAGCCTGGCGACGTTGTCGAGCAGCGCCGCGTTGGCCGCGTCGGAGAGATGTTCGCAGACCTCCATGCAGTAGACGACGTCGAACGTGCCCGCGAGTTCGTCGATGAAGTCCGGCACCGCGCCGAAGGTCGTGGCGCCCTCGAAGGTCATCTCGCCGAGCAGCCAGGGATCGTAGCCGAACAGGTTTTCCTTCGCCGTATACCGGCTGAGCTGGTTGAAGAACGCGCCGTCGCCGCAGCCATAGTCGAAGATCCTCTGGCCGGGTTCGATCGGAACGATGCGAGCGGCCTGGTCGAGCCGCCGCGAATGCGCGATGGACTTCAGGAATTCGTTGGTATTGCGGGTGAGGTCTGCGTACATCGCGACGGTTCTAGACACGACCACCGGAAACTCAAGCGCTCGCCGCGACGGTCGCAACCGACGTGAGGACGCTCCGGGAGCGCCCTCTCTTGCCGGATCGCAAATAGAACCGTAACCACAGGAACCACGACGACCGCATAGAGAATACGAAGAATGAAGGCCGCCACCCATCCGCGACAGGAAGAGCGTCTCGCCCGGCTGCGCGAATACGACATCCTCGACACCCCGCGAGAGAGCGACTTCGACGACATCGTCGGGCTGGCTTCGCAGATCTGCGAGACGCCGATCTCGGTGGTGAACCTGATCGACAGGGAGCGGCAGTGGTTCAAGGCAGAAGTCGGCCTCGGCGTTCGGGAGACGCCGCTCGAGACGTCGCTCTGCTCGCACGCGGTCCTCGAGCAGGACTACATGGAAATCCCGGACACGCTGGCCGACGACCGCACCGCCGACAACCCTTTGTGCCTCGACACGAATGGCCTGCGATTCTACGCGGGCTTCCTGCTGAAGTCCGCCGAAGGACTGCCGATCGGGACCCTTTGCGTTCTCGACACCAAGCCGCGCCGGCTTTCCGACGCCCAGCGCAATGCCCTGCGGGTGCTCGCAAGGCAGGTGGTGAACCAGCTCGACCTGCGCCTCGCCCTGTCGCGCCAGGAGCTCATGCGCCAGGAGATCGACCATCGCGTCAAGAATTCGCTCCAGTCGATCGGCGCCTATGTCAGGCAGCGGCGCAGGCGGTCGCAAAGCGATGAAGCGAAGGACACGCTCGCCGCTGTCGAGACGCGCATCGAGGCGGTAGCCTCCCTGCACGAACAGTTCTACCGCGCCGACGACGGCAGACGGCTCGACCTCGCGGAACTCGGAGCGCGGCTCCAGGAACTGACCGCCGAGATGTGCCCGCCCGGCATCTTTGTCGAGGTGCGGCTTCCCGCCGTCGAGGTCGGCGCGAAGTCCGCCTCAGCGCTCTCCATGGTCATGAGCGAATTCATCGCCAATTCCATCAAGCACGCCTTCGATGACCGCACGGAAGGACGCATCGAGGTGACGGGCGCGCTTTCAAGCGACGGCCGGATCGAGATCCAGTGCCGCGACAACGGCGCGGGCGGCGCCGGCGTGGTCACGCGGGACCGGTCCAGCGGCGGCCTCGGCCTGCGCATCATCGAGGCGGGCGTGGGACAACTCCGCGCCAGTCCCCGCTGGACGTCGGATGCCGGCGGCACCACACTGTCCTTCGCCTTCGACGGCGGGTAGACGGCGGCGGCCGACACGACGTGGTTTCAATCACAGGAAAGTCCGGGGAGTGATCACATGAAAGCAGATGCGGAGGCCTTGTCGCCGGAAGAACTCCTCGAAGCCGAGGCCGCGGTCGACCTGCCCGAAATCGGCGCGCGCGACCGCTACGACGCGCTGATGAAGGTCGTGACCAATCGCGTCACCGTGCGCGCCTTCGATCCTGACTTCGAGGTGCCGCGCGAGCATTTCGAGATGATTCTCGAGGCCGCCCGCCACGCGCCGTCCGGCGCCAACGCCCAGCCCTGGCACTTCATCGTCATCACCGAGCCCGAGTTGAAAGAGAAGATCGCCGGCTACTTCGTCGAGGAACAACGCCGCCGCGCCAAGCTCAAGATGAAGTTCCCGACGCCCGACTATCGCGGGCTCGCCACCGCGCCGGGCTTCATCGTTGTGGCGACCGATTTCCGCTGGGTCTCCGCCTTTCCGGTGCTGAAGGACGACACGTCGGACCTGAACCGGATGTACCGGGAGAATGCCGAGCGCATCCTCCTCCAGTCGGTCGCGGCCGCCACCATGTCGGCCCATCTCGCCGCCGCAGCACTCGGCTACAATGTTTGGTGGATCACCGCGATCGGCCAGGAAGCTGCGCAGGAGGCGATGAAGCCGCTGCTCGGCATTCCCGAGGAGCTTTCGGTGCTCGACATCATGGCCTTCGGTCCGCCGGCCAAGGCGCCCTACAAGCGCTGGCGCAAGCCGCTGGAGGAGATCGCCAACTGGAACCGGTTCGATCCCGCGCACCACATGACCGGCGAGGAACTGGAGGACTGGATCCAGACCCGCCGCCACCGCGTCATGTTCAAGGACGCCTCGAAGGTCGACTGATCGGCCGACGATAAGAAAAGAGATCGGAAACGCCATGGCTACCCCCGACCGCTCGCCCCGCCTCGCCGTCCTGATCGACGCCGACAACGCGTCCGCCAGGATCGCCGACGGCCTGTTCGAGGAGATCGCCAAGATCGGCGAGGCCAGCGTGCGCCGCATCTACGGCGACTTTTCCAGCACTCGCTCGAAGGCCTGGATCGAAGTCTTGGCCAAGCACGCCATCGTGCCGCATCAGCAGTTCGCCTACACGACCGGCAAGAACGCCTCCGACATCACGCTGGTCATCGACGCCATGGACCTTCTGCATTCCGGCCGTTTCGACGGCTTCTGCCTCGTGTCGTCCGACAGCGACTTCACGCGGCTCGCCTCGCGCATCCGCGAGCAGGGCATCGACGTGTTCGGCTTCGGCGAGCAGAAGACGCCCGAAAGTTTCCGCCAGGCATGCCGGCGCTTCATCTACACCGAGAACCTGCTGCCCGGCGCGGCCAACGACAGTTCCGACAGCGGCGACGAACGCCCGACCGGGACGCTGCAGCCGCCCAGCGCCGCCGTCCCGCTGATCCGTCGCGTGCTGGCCGAGATGGAGAGCCCCGACGGCTGGGTGCATCTGGGCGGCGTCGGCACGCAGCTGGTCAACCGCTACCCGGATTTCGATCCGCGCTCCTACGGCTTTCGCAAGCTGTCGGATCTCGTGCGAAAGACCGGCGCCTACGAGGTGAAGTCCGGCCCGGGCACCTCGCTGGTCATGCGGCCGACACCCAAGGCGGCGGAGACGAAAGCCGCGGAGCCGGCCGCCAAGCCGCGGTCGCGGCGCAGGACGTCGGCCAGGCGAAGACGGACGCGAAGTAGCGGGGACGGGCATGGAGACGGCAGGGTCGAGCTTCGGACGTCATCGCAAGATCATGCCATTCGATCCGGCTGGCGGCCCCGGCGGCGCAACCGACGAGGCGGCGCTCCGGCGCGCCTCGCGCGAAAAGGCCGCGGCGCTGAACAGCCACGTGCTCGGCTACGGCGCGCTTGCCGAGGCGGAATGGGCGGCGGCGGGTATCGCAGCACCCGATCTCCCAGCCATGCGCCGCTATCGCCTCGACCGCATCCGCGCCGAACTGAAGCGGCGAGATCTCGCCGGCGCCCTGCTCTACGACCCGGTCAATATCCGCTACGCGACCGATTCCACCAACATGCAGCTCTGGGTTGCCCACAACCCCACGCGCCACTGCTTCGTGGCGACCGAGGGGCCGGTGGTACTGTTCGACTATTTTTCCTGCGAGCACCTGTCGGACCATTCCGGTGTGGTCGACGAGGTCCGGCCGGCGGTGTCGTGGATGTATCTTTACGGCGGCGAGTTGACCGAAAGGAAAGTCCGCCGCTGGGCCGCCGGCATCGCGGACCTCGTGCGCGAACACGGCGGCGGAAATGCCCGCCTCGCGGTCGACCACCTGAATCCAGAAGGCGTGGCCGAACTCGCCCGCCTCGGCGTGTCCATTCACAACGGCGAAGCCGTGATGGAGAATGCCCGCCTGATAAAATCGTCCGACGAGATCCTCGCCATGCGCCGCGCCATCGGCGCCTGCGAGGCAGCGATGACAGAAATGGAAGCCGCGTTGACCCCCGGCATCTCGGAAAACGCGCTCTGGGCCGAACTCCACCGCGGCAACATCGCGCGCGGCGGCGAGTGGATCGAGACGCGGCTTCTCGCCTCCGGCCCGCGCACCAACCCCTGGTTCCAGGAGTGCTCCTCGCGCATCGTGGAGGCGGGCGATCTCGTCGCCTTCGATACCGACCTCATCGGCCCCTACGGCTTCTGCGCCGACATCTCGCGCACCTGGCTCGCCGGCGACGTGCGCCCGACGAACGAGCAGCGCGACCTCTACCGCATCGCCGCCGACCAGATCGCGGCGAACACCGAGCTGATGCGGCCGGGCGTCTCCTTTCGCGACCTGGTGGAACGTTCAGTCGTGCCGCCCGGCGACTGCTACCCCACCCGCTATGGCGTCCTCTATCACGGCGTCGGCCTCGCAGACGAATACCCCACCCTGCCGCATGCCTCCGACTGGACCGACGATACGCCCGACGGCATCCTGGAGCCGGGCATGGTGCTGTGCGTGGAAAGTTACATCGGCCGGCTCGGCGGCCGCGAGGGCGTCAAGATCGAGGAGCAGATCTTGATCACCGAGGTGGGCAACGAGAAACTCTCAGCCTATCCGCTCGACGAGCGGCTCCTCGGCGCCTGAGGCTGCCAGTACGCATCGCGAGAAAGACTACCGCTGGTCGCGGTTCCGCGAGGCCGCGCCGGGCGGCGGTTCGCGCCGCTGCCGCTCCCGCACATAGGCGAAGGCCAGGATGCCGATGATCGCGATCGACGATCCGATCATGCCGAATAGCCAGAACATCTGGTCCCCCATCGTCCATCCCCTCTCGGCCCCGAAGCCACAAGTTTCCGGCTGCCGCGCCCTTGCCCAGTCTGCGCGACCGGAGCCGATCGATCAACCGCCTGTGCCGATTGCCAGTTTGAACGTCGGCGCCAGGCGCGAGCACACATAGGGCAGTCCCTTGCGCCGCGCCGTCCACCCTGCCACGACGAGGTCGGCCGCCTTCGGCTCGAAGCGCCCGATCAGGTGCCAGCTGCGGCAGTCGACGGCGCAGACGTCCGCCCTGCCCTCCGCCACCGCCACGGCCGATGCGCGGTGGGACCCGGTCTCGACGCGTTCGCCGAAGAGCGCGAGCGACTGTCCGACCGCATCGAGGTCGCGGGTGAGCGCGATGAGGCCGGACATGGAATCCTGTGAATTGTAGGCGAGCCGCGCGCCGCGCATGGCCTCGAGCGACAGCACCGCCTCGCCGTTATCCGGCGGTTCCCGGCCCGCCGCCTCGCCCCCCCGCATCAGCACCGCACTCGAATAGAGTTCCCCCTGCCCGCCATCGAAAGCAGTGTAGTCCGGCTGAGCGACGACCCGCACATGCTCCTGAAGCCCGAGCTCCATCGGCCCCCAGCAGGTCTGCGCGAAGAGGAGTTTCGGGTGGCGCCAGAGCGTCTGCACGTCGAGTTCGTCCGGCGGCAGCGTCGCCGGATCGGGCGCAATCACCCGCCCCTCCCTGTCGCGGATGCCGCCCGGCACCGCCGGCATGTCGCCATTGCGCCGGGTCAACCCCTCCGGCGCCTCGACCCCCTGCGCCCGCAGCCGATCGCGGATCGCCGCCCAATCGGCATCCACCTCGCCGCGAACTTCCGGCCAGTCGTACATCGGCAGTGCTGCGATGAAGTCGCTCATGTGCGCATCAACGACGGACCGGTGCCTGATGGCAAGCCCCGGCCCGAGCGCCGCGGTCCCGAAAAGCCCGCGTCAGTCCTTCGGCGGCTTTGCCGGCACCGGCGCGGTGCCGCTGAGCCCGCCGACGCCGCGCGTGCGCACCCGCGGGCGATAGGCCCGGTGTGGCTCCGGCGCGCGGCGCAGCACGGGGTGCGCCACCGGTTCTTTGGCCTTGAAGGCGAAGGCGCCGAACAGCGCGAGATAGTTCGGGAAGACATAGCCGCCGTTCATCCGGATCCATTCTTCGCGCCGCTCGCGAAACAGCGCAGGCAGGCGGTACCACGACACGTTCGGCATCTTGTGGTGGACGAGATGCAGGTTGTTGTTGAGGAAAAGCAGCGACAGCGGCGAGCGCTCGACGATGATGGTGCGCCCGTCCGGCCGTTCCGACCACTGGTGCTCGGCGAAGGTCCGCACAGAGATCAGCGCCTGCCCGAGCCACACCGGCCCCACGACGTAGAGCCAGACCGGCATCCCGAAGCCATAGGCCACCACCGGCAGCACGACCGCGAGCCCGGCGCCGTGCAGCAGCCAGGCCTTGCGGATGACGCGGTCGCCCGCCGCGATCGCCCGCATGTCGGAAATGATGAAGCCGACGCTGCCCAGCCAGGGATTGATGAGCATCCGGCCGAGCATGGTGTTGTTGAGCCGCAGCACCATCTTCATGGCGCGCGGCAGTTCCTCGTGCTGCCACAGCGCCTGGTAGTAGCTCTCCGGATCGTCGAAGGGATCGGTCAGCCGGTCGTCGGCATGGTGGCGAAGGTGGATCGACTTAAAGCGACGGTAGGGCCACACGAGCCCGACCGGCAGCCCGACCAGCGCCTCGTTCAGCCGCGCCGAGCGGGTCGGGTGGCCGTGCGAGGCCTCGTGCATCAGCGAGGATTGCAGCGCCAGGACGACGCCGAGCCCCCCAAGCGCCAGCACCGGCCAATCGGGCCACACCAGCAGTCCGATCGCCAGCCACGCGAGATAGCAAAGAAGGATCAAGGCCACTGTGGGCCATTCGATGCGAAGGGCGCCCCCGCCCACTGAGATACGTTCCATGTCCTCGTCAATGTTGTTCGAGCCCGGAATCCCCCGATTCCTGACAGGATGATGTCAGCAGCCTTGAAATGCTGCAACGCGATAAAGCGCACAATGCGTTGACATTGCGCATCGAAAGCAGCACTTGTTGTGAGAAGTAAACATTTGCGGACTCACGCATGGACAAGCGCGATCTCTCCGGCATCTTCCGCGACCGGCTGAAGATTCTGCTCGCCCGCTCGGCGCTCAATCAGTCGGCCTTCGCCGCCAAGGTCGGGATCGACCGCTCCGCGCTCTCGCAGCTGCTATCGGGCGTCTCGACCCGCCTGCCCCGAGCCGAGACGCTGCTCAGCATCGCCTCCGAACACCGCGTCTCGCTCGACTGGCTTCTCGGCCTCTCGCAGGACGAGGCGCTGACGGGCGAGATGCGCGCAACGCTCGAACTCGAGGAGGCGACCGGCGGCTACGACCGCACCCTGCTCGCCCGCTGGCACACCGAGGCTGCCGGCACCAAGATCCGCTACGTGCCCGCCGGCATCCCCGACCTCCTGCGCACCGACGCGCTGATCGACTACGAATCGGACATGTCGAGCCGCAGCCGCGAGGTGCAGGCCGGCGAAACGCAGTACCGCATCGACTATTCGCGCCGTCCGGAGACGGACATGGAAATCTGCATGCCCCGCCACGTGCTGGAGATTTTTTCCGCCGGCATGGGCGTCTGGTCGGCCTTCCCGCAGGAGGACCGGCGCCGGCAGCTGGAGCACATGGCCGAGCTTCTGGAGGAGCTCTATCCGGCAGTGCGGCTCTATCTCTACGACGGCCGCCTGCGCTACTCGCTCCCCTACACGATCTTCGGCCCCTACCGCGCCGCGATCTATGCCGGCGACATGTATCTGGTGCTGAACGCCACCGCCGCGATCCGCGCGCTGACGAAGCACTTCGACAATCTGATCCGCGCCGCCACCGTCAACGCCCACGAAGCGGCTGCATTCGCGGCGCGGCTGGCGCGCGGCGACGATTGACGGGACATAACGATTTCTTTATATCGTTATCTTCCCTCCCCTCTTCAGAGCCCGTCCGAAAGCCCCCACACATGACCAACCCGATCGACGCCCTCATCGCGGAAAAAGGCGTGCTGCTCGCCGACGGCGCCACGGGCACCAACCTCTTCGCCATGGGTCTCGAATCCGGCGACGCTCCCGAACTGTGGAACGAGACGGCGCCGCAGAAGATCGCGGCCCTGCACCAGGGTTTCGTCGATGCCGGTGCCGACATCATCCTCACCAACTCCTTCGGCGGCACGCGCCACCGGCTCAAGCTGCACGGGGCGCAGGACCGGGTTTTCGAACTGAACCGCCGTGCGGCCGAGCTTGCCCGTACCGTCGCGGACGCCGCGGGCCGCAAGGTCATCGTTGCCGGTTCGGTCGGCCCGACGGGCGAACTCCTGCAGCCGCTCGGCGCCATGACCTACGAGGAGGCCGTCGAGGCCTTCGCCGAGCAGATCGAGGGGCTGAAGGCCGGCGGCGCCGAGGTCGCCTGGATCGAAACCATGTCGTCTCCCGACGAGATCCGCGCCGCGGCCGAGGCCGCCATCCGCGTCGGCCTGCCCTACACCTTCACCGCTTCCTTCGACACCGCCGGCCGCACCATGATGGGCCTCGCGCCGAAGGACATCTTCGGCGTCACCGAAAACCTGCCCGAACAGCCCGCCGGCATCGGCGCCAATTGCGGTGTCGGCGCTTCCGACATCCTCGCCTCGCTGTTCGACATGACGGCCGCGAACCCGGACGCCACCGTCATCGTCAAGGGAAACTGCGGCATCCCGGAGTTCCGCGGCACCGAGATCCACTATTCCGGCACGCCGGAACTGATGGCGGATTACGTCCGCCTCGCCGTCGATGGCGGCGCCAGCATCATCGGCGGCTGCTGCGGCACCTCCTTCCAGCACCTGGCGGCGATGCGCGAGGCGTTGGACGCCCACCGCAAGGGCGAGCGCCCATCGGTCGATGATGTCGTCACCCGCATCGGCCCGCTGCGCAACAAGGTGGCAGCCGAAAGCGGCGCTGGCACCGGTGCCGGCGAAGCCCGCCGCGAAAGACGGCGTGCGAGAGCGTGACGGAAAGAACCTGTTGAAGCGGTTTTCCTGATCGACTAGTCACATTCAGGAGTTGAATCGCGAGGTTCTCTTGAGCGACGATCTCGATAGCCGTTTCGGAGCGCTTCGTGCTCCTGAGCGAGTAATGTCCTGGGAGCGGGGAAGAACTCCCAACTCGCTCTGCCGTCTTGGCACTGACGTGGCCGAAAGTCTTACCGGGCTGGAGCGGTGTGTGCAGAACATCCTGCTCAGATTCGCCGCGACGACACAGAACTATCTCTGGGCAATGAACGCCGATGGGAAGATTCTGATCGCCGTGGAAGAGATTGCCGAATTCGATGGGATCCCCAACACGCGCGGGTATCCGAGGCGGAGGGGGCACCGTCATCCGTCCGAGGATCAGAAACTCGGCCATCCCACCTTGGTTCAAGGCGGAGAGGTACGTATCGCCGGAGAACTCGCCCTCGACGAGTACGGCGATGGCGTCCGGTGGGTCCTGAACGCCAATTCCGGCAGGTATTGCCGGCAGAAGCCACCGCGGAAGGAGCAGGTGGATGCCGTGGTCGAATTATTTCGCGAAAGCGGTCTTGACGTTGAAGTCGACTACCTCTGATCTATGAGTCGTATCGAAAATGGAGCGGGACTAATGTCGGCAGACCGGCTGATCCAAGAGGAGTTCCTGCAACGCCTGGCGAGTTTTCGGCCGAGTGACAGAAACCGTTTCAAGCGCGCTTTCGCATCCGAGAAGGAAACGGCCAGCGCCGAGCACGCGATACAGCGTTTCGTCGAAGGCTGGGAGAATGGATCGTGGGTTGAGACCTATGCGCTCGAGCGCATCGGCAAATGGCTGGCGGTCAACGCTCCAAGCGAACCTCTGCAGCGTATAGACAGTTGGGCACGCCACCGGCAGACGAAAGCCAGAAAGGCGCTCAGGACCGGCATACGCGAGGGAAAAAGCCTTGAGGAGCGCGACCGTTCGCTTCTCATGACGCAGTAAGGCGACCGAGCGCAGCGCCGGAAAACTCATAGATCGGAAAGATTGCCGGCGAAGCTTTCGCTCCGCCGGCTGCCTCACCCGCCCATGGGACGCTCGCACGCCTCGCCGCAGATCGCGGCCAAGTGCACGGCGCCCCGCACCGCCACTACCGCCTCGTGTCGAGCGCCGAGGCGAGGCGTATGAGCTGGAGGAACTCCGCGCGGTAGCCGAACGGGTCGGCGCCGCGCGCGGCAGTGGCGATCTCCATGATCCGGTCGTAGCCGAAGCCGGCCGTCTGGTCGGTATTGCGGAGCTTCTGCCCGAAGGCGGCGACCGCCACCGAGAAGCGTTGGTCGGCACTCGCCTTCGCAAGCGAATCGATCTCGTTGGCCGGCGTCACCGGCGTCTCGATCAGCTTCGAAACGTCCTCGTCCGGCAGCTTGTAGCGGATCTTCACGAAGCCGTACTCGTCGCCATGCGCGATGCCAGTGGCATTGTCGGTCTTCGCCTCGCCGTAGCGCAGGTCGTCGATCACGCGCGCCGGGCTGCCCGCCGGCGTGATCTCATAGATCGCGGTCACCGAATGGCCCGAGCCGATGTCGCCGGCGTCGACGCGGTCGTTGTTGAAATCCTCGCGCGCCAGCGCCCGCGTCTCGTAGCCGATCAGCCGGTATTCGGCGACGGTCGCCGGATTGAACTCGACCTGGATCTTCACGTCCTTGGCGATCGGGAAGAGCGTCGAGGAAGCCTTCTGCACGAGCGTCTTTTCGGCCTCCGCCAGCGTGTCGATATAGGCCGCCGTGCCATTGCCGTTCTGGGCGATCGTCTGCATCATCTGGTCGTTGTAATTGCCCCGGCCGAAGCCGAAGACCGAAAGGAAAACATTGCTCTGGCGCTTTTCCTCGATCAGGCGCTTCAGATCCTCGTCCGAGGTCTGACCGACGTTGAAATCGCCATCGGTGGCCAGAAGCACGCGGTTCACCCCGCCCTCGACGAAGTTTTCCGAAGCCAGCCGGTAGGCCTCGCGCAGCCCCGCTTCGCCCGCCGTCGAGCCGCCCGCGTCGAGCCTTTCGAGCGCGGCGAGGATCTTCGATTTCTCAGACCCCTTGGTGGGTTCGAGCACGGTTCCGGCGCTGCCGGCATAGGTCACGATCGAGATCGTGTCCTCGTCCGTCATCCGGTCGACCAGCAGCCGGAAGGCGCTCTTCAGCAGCGGCAGCTTGTCGGACTGGTTCATCGAGCCGGACGTGTCGATCAGGAAGACGAGGTTCGACGCCGGTCGCACCGCCGGCTGCACGTCGTAGCCCTTGATCGCGACGTGCATCAGCTTGGTGTGCTCGTTCCACGGCGTCGGCATCACCGTCACGGTCGAGTTGAACGGCACGGCCGCGCTCTTCGGCCCCTTCCAGTCGTAGGGGAAGTAGTTGACCATCTCCTCGACCCGCACCGTGTCGGCCTGCGGCAGGATGCCATTCTTCAGCGAGGCGCGGACGAAGGAATAGGAGGCTGTGTCCACGTCGATGGAGAAGGTCGAAACCGGGTCCTCCTGCACCGACTTCACCGGATTGGTGTTGAAGGCCTCGACGCGGTCGCGGTTCTCCTCCGCCTCGGGGATCGTGTCGGACGGCGCGACGATGCCGACAGGCGCCGGCGGTGCAGCCGACAGTTTCGCCGTGCCGCCGTCGAGGTTGCGGGTCCCCCGCGAGGAAACCTTCGGCGAAGGGGCCGCGGCGGGCGCCGGCGCGAGGGCCTCCGCGGCGCGATCCTGCTGAATGGCCTGCGGTCCGGCCCCCGGCCCGATCAGCGACAAGTTGTCCGAGGTCTCTTCCGCTGCCCGCTGCGTGGGGGCGGACGGGCCCGACGGGGCTGCACCGGTCCCTTTCGTGTCGCCCCCATTGACGAAGACGCTGCTGCCGCTGCGCGACAGAGGTCCCTCGGTCACCAGTTGGTAGGCGGCATAACCTGCGATCGGCAGCGCCAGCACGCTGGCGATCGCGGCGGGCGATAAAAACTTGCGGTCCATGATCCTGCTCCAAAGCCTCGTTGCTCTGGTGCTGAGACGAACCTGCCGGTGCGATCCTTGGGTCGCGGTCGAAGAGTTTTCGTCGAAGGCCTCCATCGCGGCGGCCACTGCGCGCTCGCGCGCCGCCTCGTCGGGCTTCGGCGGCTGCGCCTTTCGCAGGATATCGAATTCGTCCCTTGCCATGATCAGTCTTCCCGCGCCTCGGACATCAGCGTCTTCAGCCGCTTCTTCGCTTCGTGGATGTGCCACGACACGGTCGCTTCCGCGCATCCCATGACATCCGAGGCCGCGTCGTGGCTCAGGCCTTCGCCATAGACCAGGAGCACGGCCTCGCACTGCTTGGGCGGAAGTTGCCGCACCGCCTCCCACAGACGATCGGCTGCATCTTCCGGCTCCGGACCGGTCGCCGCGTCCACCAACGCGTGGACGGCGTAGGCCTGCGTCTTTGCGCTCTCGCGCGAAAGTTTTCGTCCGTGGTCGCGCGCCGCGTTCAGCGTCAGCTGGTAGAGCCAGGTGGTGAAGCGGCCCTCGCCGCGAAAACCACGGATCGCCTTGCCGAGCCTGACGCAGACCTCCTGCGCGATGTCTTCCGCATCTGCCTTGCGCCCACACCAGCGCCAGGCCACCCGGTAGATGAAGTCGTAGTGCCTCGCGACCAGCCGTGCGAACGCCGCGCGGTCGCCCTCGCGCGCCAGCGCGAGAAGGTCGCGATCGTCCGGTTCGGCTTCTGCAAGCATCGCCTTCATTTGCACCTGTGACGAAGCGGGTGCGCCATTCCTTGGGCGGTTCGCGAAATAATCGTCACGCGATCCGGGCCGGGTTGCCTCGGGCCGTCGCACCTTCGGGTACGTCTTTGGTCACCACCGAGCCCGCGCCGACGATCGCCCGGTCGCCGATCGTCACGCCGGGCAGGATGATTGCACCGCCGCCGATCCAGACGTCCTTGCCGATCGTCACCGGCCTCGCCTGCTCCAGCCCCGCCGCGCGCTTCACCGGGTCGCGATGATGGTCGGCACAGTAGATCTGCACCGCCGGTCCGAGCATCGTCCTCGTGCCGATGGTCACCCGCGCCGTATCGAGGATCACGCAGCCCGAATTAATGAACACACCGTCGGCCAGGAAGATGTTGAAGCCGTAGGGGCAATGGAACGGCGCCTCGATCAGGACGTCCTCTCCCATGCCTCCGAAAAGTGCCGCCAGAAGCGGCGCGACCGGCCCGCGGGCTGCCGGCGCCAGCGTGTTGTGGGAGTGCACCGCGGCCTTCGCCGTCTCGCGCAGTGCGTCGAGTTCCGGGTCGACGCAGCAATACCACTCACCCGCCGCCATCTTCTCGCGTTCAGTTGATGTCATGAGGCCTCCCGGCGGTCTTGTGGAAGGCGCGTTCCGGGACCACATAGGGGCCGGGTCGGACCGCGCCGGCTCCCGTCCTTTCCCGTCCAAGCCCGGTCTGAATGGACACCTCCCGCATGCGTCGGTATCTATGAATGGAATCGCAGAACAGGGGAAGACCGCAAGCGTGAGCCAGCTTCGCGTCCAGCGCCGGCTCGCGGCGATCCTGGTGGCTGACGTCGTCGGCTACAGCCGCCTGATGCGCGCAGACGAGAGCGCGACGCTCGACAGGCTGATGCGGCTGCGGCGCGAACTGATCGACCCCAAGCTCGCCGAATATGGCGGCCGCCTGGTCAAGTCGACCGGCGACGGCTTTCTCGGCGAATTCCCAAGCGCCGTCGACGCGGTCCAGTACGCCGTCGACATTCAGCGCGAGATCCGCCGCCGCAACTTCGACGTCGAGGCTGACGAGCGCATGGACCTTCGCATCGGCATCAATGTCGGCGACGTGGTCGTGGAAGGCGACGACCTCTACGGCGACGGCGTCAACGTCGCCGCCCGCATCGAAGGCATCGCCCAGGCCGGCGGCATCTGCATCTCGGCAACCGTGCACGACCAGGTGAAGGACAAGCTCGACCTCTCCTTCGAGGACCGCGGTCTGCGCGAGGTCAAGAACCTGTCGGAGCCGGTGCGCACCTACAGCGTCGGCCTCGACGCACCTGCCGAAGGCGAGGCCGGCCCGCGCCGCATGGTCATCGCCGACACCCCGTCGATAGCAGTCCTCCCTTTCGACAACATGAGCGGCGATCCGGACCAGGATTATTTCTCCGACGGCATCTCCGAAGACATCATTACCGACCTGTCGAAGCTGTCGTCGCTGATGGTCATCGCGCGCAATTCATCCTTCACCTACAAGGGCCGCGCGGTCGACGTGAAGCAGGTCGCGCGCGACCTCGGCGTCCGCCACGTGCTCGAAGGCAGCGTGCGCAAGGCCGGCAACCGCGTGCGCGTCACCGCGCAGCTCATCGACGGCGCCACCGGCGGCCACGTCTGGGCCGAGCGCTACGACCGCGTGCTGGAGGACATCTTCGCCATCCAGGACGAGATCACCATGAACATCGTCCAGGAGCTGAAGGTCCGCCTCAAGCTCGACGAAAAGGACCGCATCGGCGGGCGCGCCTCGCCCCACGTCCAGGCCTACGACCTGACGCTGCGCGGCCGCGACCTCCTGAGCAAGGTAAACCGCGAGCGGCTGATGGAAGCCTCGAGTCTCTTCGAGCAGGCCGTCAAGCTCGATCCGCAGCTCACCTTCGCGCGCTCGGGTCTGGCCTTCGCCAACATCCTGGCTTACGTCAACAACTGGACGGAACACCCGAAGGAGACTCTGGAATTCGCGCTCGCCACGGCGCGCAAGGCGGTCGAGCTCGGCCCCGAGGACGCTCTCGCGCACCGTGCGCTGGCGGTAACCCTGCTCTGGGAGCGCGATCTGGAAAATGCCGCCGCAGCACTCGACAAGGCGGCCGAACTCAGCCCCGGTGACGCCGAAACCCTGGTCACGCGCGGCAACATGCTGGTCTACCTGCACCAGCCGGATGAGGCGATCGCCAACCTCGAAAAGGCGATGCTGCTCAACCCGCGCTATCCCGACATGTGGCTGCACTTCCTCGGCCATGCCCACTTCATGCGCGGCGAATACGAGACGGCGGCGTCGATGATGCGCGAACGCATCGAAATGGCGCCCGAGACCGACATATCACGCGTGCTCCTCGCCTCCGCCTGCGGCCATCTCGGCCGCTTCGAGGAAGCCCGCGAGGTCTGGGAAGAGGTCTTCCGCGTCAATCCGAACTATTCGCTCGAACACCGCGGCCGCGTCCTCCCCTACAAGGACCCCGCCGACTGGGAACGTGTCCTCGAAGGCCTGGCCAAGGCCGGGCTCACCGAGTAGCCCCTCAAAGTCTGGCGAACGCCGCCATGTGGAACGCCTGCTGCCCGGCGGAATAGCGGTGTTCCACCCCGAACGGACACGCGTTGCGGTCGAGGCAGCCTGCCGACCGGCACGCCCCGCCTTGCGGCGAGCGCACATGCTCGACGCAGCCGGCATAATCGAAACGCTCGATCGAATGCGCCGCGACCGGACAGGCCCTCAGGCACGGCTTGCCCTCGCAGGCATCGCACAAATGCACCGGCGCCCCCGCCTCGCCGCCATGGACGGCGAACGCCGACGCCAGCTTCTCGTAAAACAGGAGCGCTCCCCGATAGGCATGCCACAGCCCGTATTCGGGATGCATGAGGATGCCGAGCGGCGATGGCTTTAGCCCTTCCGCCCGCATCGCCCATTGCTGGAAGGGCAGGTAAGGCCGGTCCGACGGGAAGACCGCCCTCGCCCCGAAGCGCCCCGCCACTGCCTCCAGGACTTCGCGCGACCACGCATCCAGCGGATCTGCTTGCGACGCAGACCGCCCCGCGCGCCAGCGCGAAAAATACGGCCAGAGCGTCCCGCCTGCGTGCCCGACGAGCACGACGCAGGCAGCCGGACGTCCGTCGGACCCGGCCGGCGCCTCCTCCGCGTGGAAATCCACACAGCCTCGCGCAATCAGACCGTGATTTGCAAGTTCTGTGGCGAGAGCGCCGGGATCGATCGCGGCCATCCCCTCACCGCCTCCCGCCTTGCGCCGCTCAGGCAGCCAGCGTCTCGTCGAGCAACGTGACCAGCCGCTTCCAGTGCCGTTCCGCGCCGGCCGCGTCGAACACGGAGTGGTCGGGCACGCACCAGCCGTGCTTCATGCCGACATAGTTCTCGATCACGTGGTCGACCTCCGCCTCGCGCAGCGACCGTTCCAGGAGCCCCGCCTGCTCCGGCGGGAAGGACCCGTCGACGCCGGCCGCGCCGACATAGATGCGCCCCTTCATCTCGGCCGCGCGCTTGTGCGGGCTGTCCTCGGCGTCCGTCGCAAGGTTGCCGCCGTGAAAACTCGCCGCCGCGGCGACACGGTCGGGGTAAGCGGCGGCGGCGCTCAGCGCGCGCGCCCCGCCCATGCAGTAGCCGGTGACGCCCACCGGGCCGGAAAACCCCTCCGCCGAAAGCGCGTCGAGGAAAGCGCCGGTGTCGGCGATGGTCTTCGCCTGCGTGGTCTCGCGCATCATGCCGAAGAGCTGCGCCTTCTTGTGCTCGTCGGCGAACGCCTTGGTATCGAATTCGGGCTTGTCGGCGAAGCGGTAGAACAGGTCAGGCACCAGCACGGCGTATCCCTCCGCTACCAGCCGTCCCGCCATCTCGTCCAGCGCCGGCCGCAGGCCAAAAATGTCCATGTAGAGGATGACGGCCGCCTTGGCGTCGCCGTCCGGCATGAACAGGCCCGCCCGGCAGCTGCCGTCGGCGGTCTCGATCTGGATGGTGCGCTTGGTCAAGGATCAGGCTCCGGAAGGTTCAGGGTCCGGAGCCTTGTCGCATTGCCGGGGGCCGGCGGGCAAGCCTTCAGCGCGAGACCTGGCCGACCCAGCCGTGGGCCTTGCGGCGCTCCGGCCGGACCATGCGCGTCAGCACGTCGCTACGCAGCACGAAGTGCTGGTACAGCGCGCCGACGGCATGCAGCACGACCGCGCCGATGATGAGGGGCTTCGCCAGTTCGTGCACTTCCGCCGCGGGCGCGATGCCGAAATACCAGGCCGCGACGCCGCTGAGCGGCATGCCGAACATGAAGAGATAGAGGAGACCGTGGACGGTATGGGCGAGCACCTTCAGCCAGCGGTTCTCCTGGGCCGGCAGTAGCGGCACGCCGTGAACCAGCCGTATGCCGAAACGGATCGCCGCCAGCGCCAGGACGGCGAGACCGATATAGACGTGGATGTCGGCATTGAAGAGATCGTCCGCGCTCGCGTCCGTTCCGCGCCGGAAGGCCCGCCAGGCGGGCGCCATGTCCTCACCCAGGACAAGCTGGATGACGATCAGCGCGGCGATCGCCCAGTGGAGGACGATCTGGGCGGCGGTGTAGCCGGCGGGACGGCCGGTGGCGGTGGCGGCGGTGGCGGCGGTGGCGGCGGGGGCAGGCATGGCAGGATCCTTTCTATACCTCTCGTGCGAGAAGGCTTCAGAATGGTCCCGAGGCTAGGATGGCGGCTTGATCCGGAACAAGCCGGGCAATGTTTCGCAAGGTAAAGTTATGTAAAGTCCGGCCGGATCGGCCGCGGCGGGTGGTCGCGGAGGGCCACAAACTCCAGCGCCGCGCGCTCAGCGTGTCTTCGGCGGTCCGGAGAAGGCGCTTCTCCAGACTTCCTTGTGAATGATGTCGGCCACTTTAGCCCGGCCTGTCTCGGGCTCCCTTCAAGTGAAGGCGTCGGGCATCGACTCCTTCTTGCGGGCGATGAAGTCCTTCAGCCCGTCGGCGATGCCCTCGTCCAGCGCCGGTGCCTCGTAGCTCTCGAGCCAGCGGCGCGCCAGTTCGTTGGCGCGGTTCTCCGCCCGCTTCTCGCCCTCGGCTAGCCACTGCTCGTAGGAATTGTTGTCGGCGATGGACGAGCGATAGAACGCGGTCTGGAAATTGGCCTGCGTGTGCGAGCAGCCGAGATAGTGGCTCCCCGGTCCCACTTCGCGGATGGCGTCCAGAGCCTGGCCGTTCTCGGAGAGATCGACGCCCTGGGCGAGCTTCTGCTGCATGCCGAGCTGGTCGATGTCCATCATGAACTTCTCGTAGCAGGAGGCGAGACCGCCCTCCAGCCAGCCGGCGGAGTGCAGCACGAAGTTGGTGCCCGCGAGCATCGTTGAGTTCAGCGTGTTGGCGCTCTCGTAGGCCGCCTGTGCGTCGGGCACCTTGGAGGCGCAGAGCGAGCCGCCCGTGCGGAACGGCAGGCCGAGCCGGCGCGCGAGCTGGCCGGCGCCGTAGGAGACCAGCGTCGGTTCGGGCGTCCCGAAGGTCGGCGCGCCCGACTGCATGGAGATCGACGAGGCAAAGGTACCGAACAAGACAGGCGCGCCCGGCCGCACCAGCTGCGTGAAGGCCGCGCCCGCCAGCACCTCGGCCAGCACCTGCGTCAGCGTGCCGGCCACCGTCACCGGGCTCATCGCGCCGGCCAGGATGAACGGCGTAATGATCGTTGCCTGGTTGTTGCGGGCATAGACCTTCGCCGCGCCCAGCATCGTCTCGTCGAACACCATCGGCGAGTTGGCATTGATCAGGTTGATCACCACCGTGTTGTCCTCGACGAACTTCTCGCCGAACAGGATTTTGGCCATGTCGACCGTGTCCTGTGCCCGCTCCGGCGCGGTGACCGAGCCCATGAACGGCTTGTCCGACAGCGTCATGTGCGCGTGCACCATGTCGAGGTGGCGCTTGTTGACCGGCACGTCCACCGGCTCGCAAACCGTGCCGCCCGAATGGTGCAGCGACGGCGCCATGTAGGCGAGCTTCACGAAGTTGCGGAAGTCCTCGATCGTGGCGTAGCGCCGGTTGCCCTCGAGGTCGCGCACGAAGGGCGGCCCGTAGACGGGCGCGAACACGGTCGCATTGCCGCCGATCTGCACCGACCGGGCCGGATTGCGCGCATGCTGGGTGAACACCGGCGGAGCGCTCTTGAGCAGCGAGCGGCACAGCCCCTTGGGAAAGTGAACCCGCTCTCCCCGCACGTCGGCGCCTGCTTCGCGCCACATCGCCAGCGCTTCGGCATCGTCGCGGAATTCGATGCCGATCTCCTCCAGGATGAGGTCGGCATTGGCCTCGATCAGCGCCAGCCCCTCTTCGTCCAGCACCTCGTAGACCTTGATCTTGCGATCGACGAAGGACTGCTGGATGCCGGGTCCGCCTCCCGAGCGGGCGGCACGACGCGCCGTTGCGCCGCCGCGGTCGCCACGCGCACGCCGACCCGCGCCGGCCTGTTGTTCGGCTGCCAGATTGTCGTCCATTGAACCTATCCTGAAACCGGGTCTCGGGCCCATCTCGGCCACGGTGCCGGATCGTAGCCATCGACCTTTTCCGAACCGTCTCGCAAACGCCAAGACTTGTCGCAAAATCGACACGAAACGCCCTTGGATTCCGGTCGTTTTCGTCGCTTAGGAAGTCGCAAATCGACTATGCCGTCGCTGCCCTTGCCGAATACACATTGACCGTTACCTAAGGTACAATCCCCCATAGTCGAACGCTTCCTCTGGAGCAGCCTCATGTCCGACGACGAAATCATCCTCTCCGAACTCCCCGACGACGAACTCGTCCAACAGATGCACGATGATCTGTATGACGGACTGAAGGAGGAGATCGAGGAAGGCACGAACATCCTCCTCGAACGCGGCTGGGCACCCTACAAGGTGCTGACCGAGGCGCTCGTCGAGGGCATGCGCATCGTCGGCGAGGATTTTCGCGACGGCATCCTGTTCGTTCCTGAGGTGCTCTTGTCGGCCAACGCCATGAAGGCGGGCATGAGCATCCTGCGCCCGCTGCTCGCCGCCACCGGCGCGCCCAAGCAGGGCAAGATGGTCATCGGCACCGTCAAGGGCGACATCCACGACATCGGCAAGAACCTCGTCGGCATGATGATGGAAGGCGCCGGCTTCGACGTCGTCGACCTCGGCATCAACAATCCGGTGGAAAAGTATCTCGCCGCCATCGAGGAGCACCAACCCGACATTCTTGGCATGTCGGCGCTGCTGACCACCACCATGCCCTACATGAAGGTGGTCATCGACACGATGAAGGAAAAGGGCATCCGCGACGATTACGTCGTCCTCGTCGGCGGCGCGCCGCTCAACGAGGAGTTCGGCAAGGCCGTCGGTGCCGACGCCTACTGCCGCGATGCCGCCGTGGCGGTCGAGACCGCCAAGGAGTACATGAAGCGCCGGCACAACGTCCGCGCTTCCGCCTGATCGTGACTGGTCGGGAGGCGGCTAGTCGGCCGCCTCCGCGATGTCCTCGCCAGCGTTCTGGGTCGCATTGACCGTGTTGGCGGTGTCCCGCCCGAGCCCGCGGATGGTGTTCGCACAGGCGGTCGTCGCCAGTGCGAGCGTCGCGATCACGAGGATACGGAGGATGGAGGTCTGCATTGGCCGCACTCCTTGAAGAGCAGTTCGAGGCGCGGGAGGAACGCGCGGATAGCCAAAAGGTTCTCGTCATCGCCTGCGGGATGATCGCGCGAGAAGTACTGGCCGTGAAATCGCGGCTCGGCCTCGACCATCTCGACCTCACCTGCCTTCCGGCCGACTTCCATTTTCACCCCGACCGCATCGCCCCCGCCATGGACGCCGCCATCGCCGAGGCGCGCTCGGAGGGGTACTCCGACATCTTTGTCGGTTATGCCGATTGCGGCACCGGCGGCATGCTCGACCGCGTCTGCGAGAAGCACGGCGTCGCCCGCATCGCCGGGCCGCACTGCTTCGCGTTCTACCAGGGTCTTTCCGCCTTCGACGCTATAGGCGACGGCGACATGACCACCTTCTACATGACCGATTTCCTCTGCCGCCAGTTCGACGCCTTCTTCATCAGGCCGCTCGGCCTCGACCGCCATCCCGAACTGGCGAAGGACTACTTCGGCCACTACGAAACGCTCGTCTACCTCGCCCAGACCGAAGATGCCGCCCTGGAGGAAGTCGCGCGCGACGCCGCCTCTATGCTCGGCCTTCGCTATGAAAAGCGCCTGACCGGCTACGGCGATCTCGAACCCGCGCTGCGCGACGCCGCCGGCCCTTCCTGACGATCCTGCCCTGATCGGCTGAACACGAAAGAGCCGAAATCCGGGAATAGCCCTGCGCTGGAAGCACCTCGAAGATCCGGGTGGCGCTTTTTGTCATCAAGGATTAACCGCTGGCGATGCAGGATGGACGCGAGGGCGGGAAACAGGCGCGCCGACGGGTATGCCTGCCGTGGGGGCCGCAAATGAACGAAATGAACCCGCGCATCAGCCAGCCGGCCTTGCGCCGGCGCCGGCCCAGACGGTTGTCCGAGGTTTTCCTGCGTCTTGCCGCGGAAGCCGAAGGCAGGGTCACGGTCGAGGCGGTGCGCGATGCGCTGGGGGATCGCAGCTTCGCCGCGCTGCTCGTCTTCTTCGCGTCCTTCAACCTGCTTCCGCTGCCGCCCGGCTCGTCCGTCATCCTCGGACTGCCGCTGATCATCGTCTCGGCGCAGATGGTCATGGGCAACAAGACCGCGTGGCTCCCCGCCTTCCTGATGCGCAAGTCCGTCAGCGCGGAGCACTTCCGGAACTTCGCCGCCCGGTCCGTTCCGCGCCTCATCTATATCGAGCGGTTGATCAAGCCGCGCTACTGGCCCTTCTGGCGCAGGCGGGGCGACCGCGTCATCGGCGCTATCGCCCTCATCCTGTCCATTGCCGTCTTCCTTCCCATCCCGCTCGGCAATTGGCTTCCCGCCTTCGCCACGGCGCTGGTCGGGCTGGCGCTGTCGGAGCGCGACGGCGTCCTCTTCGCGGTCGGCTGCGTCGTCGGGGTGACGTCCCTCGCCGTCATCGCCGTCGTGGTCGCCTCCGCCGGCGCGGTGCTGACGCTCCTGTGGGAAACCGCGGGCATGCATCACTGGTGGTGACCGCGCCGTCGGCCTGAACGGCGCTCGCGGCGACGGCCTGCACGATTGCCCAAAGGCGACGTCGCTTTTGAATGGGCGCGCGTCGCCTCATGAGAAGCGGCCAGCACACGGTTGCGGCAATGCTCGCCGGACATCCAGCGCGGAGCATGGCCGATGGCCGATCTGATCGTCGTCTACTGGCGGGACATTCCCGCGCAGGTCATCGTCAAGAAGGGTCGCACCAACGCCAAGCGGGAGCTCTCGCTGCGCTTCACCGAGGCGATCGACATGGCCGCCATGCGCTCCGGTTCGGCCGAGAGCGACGACTACCTGGCCGAATGGCGCAAGGCCGATCCGGTGCCCGTGAGCGACGATCTCGAAGCCGAAGCCAACAAGGCGGTGGCCGCGATCGAGGCCGAGTTCGACCGCGACCGTCTGGTCGCCCTTGCCAAGGCGGGCGGTCATGACCAGCGCTGATCCGAACACCGGCACCACCACGGCGAAGGGACCGGCAAGTGCGGCGCCGCAATCGCTGCCTCCGGCTGCGGCGGCCGGCGTGACCCAGGCCTCGATCGTCAAGAAGACCGCGCCGAAATCGGACTACAAGCCCTCCGACGTGTCGCCGCAGCGCCGCGTCCAGCGCCGCTACTCCATGCGCCTGTGGTCGATCCGCCATTCGCGCGCGCTGGAATGGTTCTACGCGCGCTTCGCCGACGTCTTCCTTCTCCTGCATCCGCTGTGGAAGGGCATCGGCTACGGCCGCGTCGAAGCCCCGGTCAAGTTCGTCGAGAAGCGGGTCAAGGGCCTGATGTTCGACTGCCGCATGTGCGGCCAGTGCGTGCTTTCCTCCACCGGCATGTCGTGCCCGATGAACTGCCCCAAGCAGCTTCGCAACGGCCCGTGCGGCGGCGTGCGTGCCAACGGCAACTGCGAGGTCGAGCCCGATATGCCCTGTGTCTGGCTAAAGGCTTGGGAAGGCTCGCGCAACATGGTCAAGGGCGACGCGATCCTCGCAGTACAGAAGCCGGTCGACCAGTCGCTGCGCGAGACGTCGGCCTGGCTGCGCGTCACCGCGCGCGCGGCCGCCGAACGCGAGAAGCGTGGCGAGGCAGCATGAGCGTGTCCGACCAGAACCCGGCCGGCCTCGACCTGCCGCTCGACCCCCTGCCCGGCCACTCTTCGCGCGGACGCCTGGAAAGGGTGCTTCGCCGCGGCGAATTCGCCGTCACCGCCGAGTTGAACCCGCCCGACAGCGCCAATGCGCAGGATGTGTACGACCGGGCGGCGATCTTCGAAGGCTGGGTCGACGGCATCAACGCGGTCGATGCCTCGGGCGCCAATTGCCACATGTCGTCGGTCGGCATCTGCGCGCTGCTCACCCGCATGGGCTTTGCGCCGATCATGCAGATTTCCTGCCGCGACAAGAACCGCATCGCCATCCAGGGGGACGTCCTTGGCGCCGCCGCCATGGGCGTCGGCAACATACTGTGCCTCACCGGCGACGGCGTTCAGGCGGGCGATCAGCCCGGCGCCAAGCCGGTCTTCGATCTCGACTGCATGTCGCTCTTGGAAACCATCCGCATCATGCGCGACGAGCGGAAGTTCCTGTCCGGCCGCAAGCTCACCACGCCACCCGAGGTCTTCCTCGGCGCCGCGATCAATCCCTTCGCGCCGCCCTTCGACTTCCGCCCGCACCGGCTGGCCAAGAAGGTCGCCGCCGGGGCGCAGTTCGTGCAGAGCCAGTATTGCTATGACGTGCCGATGTTCCGCGAATACATGAAGCGCGTGCGCGACCTCGGGTTGGTCGAGAACTGCTTCATCCTATGCGGCGTCGGCCCCCTCGCCTCGGCCCGCACCGCCAAATGGATGCGGACCAACGTGCCGGGCGTCCACATCCCCGACGCCGTCATCGCGCGGCTCGAGGGCGCTGCCGACCGGAAGAAGGAAGGCAAGCGCATCTGCGTCGACATCATCAACGAGGTGAAGGAGATCGAGGGCGTCTCCGGCATCCACGTGATGGCCTACCGGCAGGAGGAGTTCGTCGCCGAGATCGTCGACGAGTCCGGCGTGCTCAAGGGCCGCCGGCCTTGGCGCCGCGAAGCCGGCGCCGACGATGCACGCGTCGCCGAGAAGCTCGACCGCATCCTGCACGAGGAAGACGCGCAGTCGCCGGGCGACCTCGTCCGGCAGGCCGCCGGATAAGAATTCGCGTTCCCGAACCGTAGAAACATGAACCGCGTCACGCACGCACGGAGAGTTTGAAAATGACCCGCACGATCGTCGCCTCCGCGACCAGGGAAATCATCATTGGCTTCGATCAGCCCTTCTGCGTCATCGGCGAGCGCATCAACCCGACCGGCCGCAAGAAGCTCGCCGCCGAGATGGTCGCCGGCAACTTCGAGACCGTAATAAAGGACGCACTCGAACAGGCCGCCGCCGGCGCTACCATGCTCGACGTCAATGCCGGTGTCACCGCCGTCGACCCCAATGCCACCGAACCCGCTTTGCTCGTCCAGACGATGGAGATCGTGCAGAACCTCGTCGACCTGCCGCTGTCGATCGACAGCTCCGTCTCGGCCGCCATCGAAGCCGCGCTGAAGGTCGCCAAGGGCCGTCCGTTGGTCAATTCGGTCACCGGCGAAGAGGAGAAGCTGGAGGCGATCCTGCCGCTGGTGAAGAAGTACGACGTGCCGGTCGTCGCCATCTCCAACGACGAGACCGGCATCTCCATGGACCCCGACGTGCGCTTCGCGGTCGCCAAGAAGATCGTCGAGCGCTGCGCCGATTTCGGCATTCCCGCGCACGACGTTGTCGTCGATCCCCTTGTCATGCCGATCGGCGCGCTGGGCGATGCCGGCCGCCAGGTCTTTGCGCTCCTGCGCCGCCTGCGCGAGGAGCTGAAGGTCAACACCACCTGCGGCCTCTCCAACATCTCCTTCGGCCTGCCCCACCGCCACGGCATCAACGCCGCCTTCATCCCCATGGTCATCGGCGCCGGCATGACCTCGGCCATCATGAACCCCTGCCGCCCGCAGGAGATGGAAGCCGTGCGCGGCGCCAACGTGCTTGCCGGCACCGACAAGGACTGCACCACCTGGATCCGCACCTACAAGGACTACAAGCCCGGCGAACACGCCGCCCCCGCGCCGGTCCAGGTCAACGCACCCGGCGACGCCGGCGGCGGCCGCCGCCGCGGCGGACGCGAGGCACGGATGGCGCGGGGGTGACTCTGCATTGGTGCGCACTGACTTGAACACCCCCGCCGATCCCCTCGTCCTCTTCATGCCCTCTGGCAAGCGCGGGCGCTTTCCCGTCGGCACGCCCGTGCTGGATGCCGCGCGCTCGCTCGGCGTCTACGTGGAAAGCGTGTGCGGTGGCCGGGCGACCTGCGGGCGCTGCCAGATCGAGGTGCAGGAAGGCAGCTTCGCCAAGCACAAGATCGTCTCGTCCAACGCCCACATCTCGCCGAAGGGGGCGAAGGAGGCGCGCTACGAGCGCATCCGCGGCCTGGCGGAAGGCCGCCGCCTCTCCTGCTCGGCCACCATCCAGGGCGACCTCGTCGTCGACGTTCCGCAGGACACGGTCATCAACGCCCAGGTCGTGCGCAAGTCTGCGATCGACCGTATCATCGAGCGCAACCCCGCCGTCCAGCTCTGCTACGTCGAGGTCGACGAGCCCGACATGCACAAGCCGCTCGGCGATCTCGACCGGCTCAAGGTGATGCTGGACAAGGACTGGGGCTGGGACAACCTGCTCGTCTCGCAGTACCTGATCCCGCAGGTGCAAGGCATCCTGCGCAAGGGCAACTGGGCCGTGACGGCCGCCATCCACCGCGATCTCGAGGCCTCGCGGCCCAACATCATCGCGCTGTGGCCGGGCCTGCACAACGAGGCCTACGGCATCGCCTGCGACATCGGCTCGACCACCATCGCCATGCACCTGGTCTCGCTGCTGTCCGGGCGCATCGTCGCCTCGTCGGGCATGCAGAACCCGCAGATCCGCTTCGGCGAGGATCTGATGAGCCGCGTCTCCTACGTCATGATGAACCCGGAAGGCCGCGCCCAGCTGACGAAATCCGTGCGCGACGCCGTCACCGAACTGACGCGCAAGGTCTGCGCGGAGGGCGGCGTCGATCCCAACAACGTGCTCGACGCGGTGATCGTCGGCAATCCGATCATGCATCACCTCTTCCTCGGCATCGACCCGACGGAGCTCGGCCAGGCGCCCTTCGCGCTCGCCGTCTCCGGCTCGGTCCACACCTGGGCGAGCGATCTGGGGCTCGGCATCAACACCGGGGCGCGCATCTACATGCTGCCCTGCATCGCCGGGCATGTCGGGGCGGACGCCGCCGGCGCCACCCTGTCGGAAGGCCCGCACCGCCAGGACCGCATGATGCTGCTGGTCGACGTCGGCACCAATGCCGAGATTGTGCTCGGCAACCGAGACAGGGTCGTCGCGGCCTCCTCGCCCACCGGTCCGGCCTTCGAAGGCGCCGAGATTTCGTCCGGCCAGCGCGCCGCCCCCGGCGCCATCGAGCGCGTGCGCATCGATCCCGCCACGCTGGAGCCGCGCTTCAAGATCATCGGCTCCGACCTGTGGTCCGACGAGCCCGGTTTCGACGCCGAAGCGGAAAAACTCGGCATCACCGGCATCTGCGGCTCGGCCATCATCGAGGTCGTGGCCGAGATGTTCCTCGCCGGCATCATCTCGGAGGACGGCGTCGTGGACGGCACGCTTGCCGCACGGACCGACCGCATCCGCCAGACCGGCCGCACCTATTCCTACCTGCTCCACGCCGGCAAGCAGGAGATATCCGTCACCCAGAACGACGTGCGCGCCATCCAGCTCGCCAAGTCGGCGCTCTATGCCGGCATCAAGCTGCTGATGGAGAAGCTCGGCGTCGACCACGTCGACACGATCTGCCTCGCGGGCGCCTTCGGCTCCTTCATCGACCCGAAATACGCGATGATCCTCGGCCTCATCCCGGACTGCGACCTGTCGGAGGTTAAGGCCGTGGGCAACGCCGCCGGTACGGGCGCCCTGATGGCCCTGCTCAACCGCGACTACCGCCGCGAGATCGAGACGACCGTGCGCCGCATCGTCAAGATCGAGACGGCGCTGGAGCCGCGCTTCCAGCAGCACTTCGTCAACGCCATGGCGCTGCCCAACAAGGTGGATTCCTTCCCGCACCTCGCGGCTGCAGTCACTCTGCCCGAGCATTCGCCGCGCAGCGAGGATGCCGGCGACGAGGCGACGCCGCGCCGCCGCTCGCGCGAGGAGCGGGCGGCGCGCCGGAACCGAAGCTGACCGGAGGCGTTTGACGGAAGCCTTCCGCCGGAAGCCGGCTGCCGTCCAGGCCATTGATCGGACTTGACGATTTCCGCGGAAGGGGTCTTGATTGATCCCTTAGCGATCGGAATGTCCATGCCAAGCCTGAAGAGCCGTCTGGTCGGTCTGTATCTCAAGCTCACCCGCAAGAAGGGCTTCGCGAGCGCCAAGGACCTGCACGACTGGATCGTCTGGTCGAGGAAGCGCCAAAGCCACCTGCCCCCCGCCTCGATCATGCGCCGCATGGACGTCACCAGCCGCGAGATCGACGGCTTTCCCGTCTACGACGTCGTGCCCCGCGAGCGCTCCTCGGGCCACATCGTCTATTTCCACGGCGGCGCCTACTGCTTCGAGATCACGAGCTATCACTGGAAGCTCATCGCCGACATCGCCGAACGCACGGGTGCCCGCGTCACCGTGCCGATCTATCCCCTCGCCCCGGAGCACGACTTCCACGACATGTTCCGCATGGCGATGGCGACCTACCGCTCCGTGCTCGGCCAGAGCCGCGCGAGCGACGTCGTCTTCATGGGCGACTCCGCCGGCGGCAACATGGCCGTCGTGCTCACCATGATGGCGGCGAGAAAGCACGTGCCGCTGCCCGGTCGTCATGTCCTCATCTCGCCCGGGCTGGACATGGCGGTGACAGAGGCGATGACCGAGGCGGCCTGCCAGGATCCGTGGCTGGACGTGCCGGGCGGCGAGGAGGCGATCCGGCTCTACAGCGCCGGCATCGACGTAACGGACTGGCGCATCAGCCCCCGCTATGGCGACCTGTCGGTGCTGCCGAAGACGCTGATCTTCACCAGCACGCGCGACCTGCTCTGCTCCGGCACCATGGATTTCGCCGCGGCGGCGCGGCAGGCCGGCATCGACGTCGACCTCGTGGTCGAAGAGGGGATGTACCATGTCTGGCCGCTGATCGAGACCATCGAGGCGCGCCGCGCCAGGGACCGCATAGTCGAATTCCTGCGCGAGGTGGAAATGCCGAAGCCCGGCCGTGCGCCCGCCCCCGTCTCTGTCACGGCTCTCCCCGCCGAATAGCTGCGTCGGCCGGTCTCAGAATCGGCCGCTCTCCCGGAACGCCTCGAAGGTCGCGCGGATGTGGTCCGCCGCCGCCAGCACCGGCGCCGAGGCGTCCGGCGCGACGACCATGACGAGGTTGTAGTTGCCGATGTCCGGCAGCCCGTCTTCTTCGCCCAGCACGACGAGATCGCCCGCCACGAAGGATTTCGGCAGCGGGGCTACCGCGAGATCGGCCAGGATCGCCGAACGCTGTCCAGCCGTGTGGGCGCTCATGTAGGCGACCCGATACTCCCTGCCCATCTGTCCAAGCGCCTCCAGCGCGCCGGCGCGCCAGGCGCAGCCCTCCTCCCACAGCGATACCGGCAGCGGCTCGCGCATGTGGGCGCATCCCCCCTTGGCGCCGGCCCATACGATCGGCTCCGTCAGCAGCACTTCCGCGTCGGGCGCGATCGTCTTGAACGAGTTGGTCATCAGCGTGATGTCGAGCCGCCGGTCCTCCAGCCGCCGCCGCAGGCTGGCGCTCTGGTCGATCACGACGTCGACCGCGATCGAGGGATGCGACTGGGCGAAGCGCTTGAGCACCGTCGGCAGCACCCGCTCACCGTAATCGTCCGGCGAGCCGAGCCGCACCACGCCGCTGATATCGGGCACGATGAATTTCGACACCGCCTCGCGGTTGATCGCCAGCATGCGCCGCGCGTAGCCGAGCAGCATCTCGCCATCGATGGTGAGCGTTACCGCGCGCGCGTCGCGCTTGAAAACCGAACGCCCGAGCTGCTCCTCGAGCTTCTTGATCTGCATGGAGACAGCCGACGGCGTGCGGAACACGGCCGAGGCCGCGACCGTGAACGAGCCCGTGTCGGCGATCGCCACGAAGGTGCGCAGCACATCGAGTTCGAGCAGCGGCATGGGATGGTTGAGCGGTGCGTTCATGATGGGTTCCGTTCAGTTACGCTGATCCATATGATCATTCCATTTCGATTGATTGAACTATGGGATTGCCGCAAAGTCAAGCTGTCGCAAGGGAAATAGAAGATCGGAAAGGAAAGCCATCATGTTCCCCGTCACCGCATTCGGCCTGTTCGTGGAGGGCCTCACCCGCTTCCACGATCCCGCTTCCCGCGCCGGCACCCGCGTCCCGGAAAGGCACCGCGAGCAGCACACCGCGTATCGGCGCGAGCGTCTTTTCCGAAACCATCCGCGTGTCTGACGCGGCCAAACCGAAACGCGCCGGGCGTATCCCGAGCATCGAAAGCGGCCGGATCGGCGATCCCCCCGCAAACCAGAGGAGAAGTGAAATGTCCGTCATCGGAACCATCGGCAACCTGGCCCGCGCCTACAGGCGCCGCCGTGAAATCGCCCGCACCGAAAGAATGATCGGCGCCATGCCGCCTGAACTGCGCAAGGACGTCGGCTGGCCCGACAGCTACACCGCGCAGATCGGCCGCCCCGTCAGCCACGACTGGTCCAGGCACTGACATGAACCGACACGACCGGCGCCGTCGGCGCGAACAGGAACCCGCGCCGGCGGTATCCGCCAGATGTCGTTCGCCACGATGACGCAATCGCGCCACAGCTAACCCCGCCGCACCGCCGTCAATCGCCTGTAAACCAAAGGGTTTTCGGCCCCTGAAACGGAATGTCGCGATGTCGCTTTTCATGCGTTCCGCTTCGCATTCTCGTGTGCCGCGCCGCACCGCGAAGCCTATATGAGCCTCACACGAGCCGCCCGCTCCATTGCGCGAAGGACGACCCGCGAAACCCCGATTGCATGGAGACCGAAATGAAGTTCTTTACCCGCATGTTCGCCCGCCGCCCGTCCACCATCGCGACGGAACTCGAGCGCCAGCGCCTCGGCCGCACGATGCCCGGCCAGACCGGCGCGCTCGCCGCCGCCCGTCTCGGCTACACGCTCGGCTGATCCAACCATCCATCCGAACCGCATGACGAGGCGCCCGCGGACCGCTCGGTCCCGCGGGTGTCTTTCATTTCCCTTCGCGCACGCATCCGTGTTCGAATCGGAGGATTATTTGCTCTCCACCCGCTCCGGGGACGTTGACAGCGCCGGGTATTCCGGACGACACTTTTTTCGAAAGCGACATTAGATCGCCGGCCAATCACTCGGTTCTCGCGGGGCAGCACGTGAACGCCAAAGCGTCGGTCAAGAGATCCCTGGTCTTCTTTCTCATTCCCGACTTCACCATGGTCGCGTTCGCCACGGCGCTCGAACCGTTGCGCATCGCCAACCGCATGCTCGGTCACGACGCCTATCGCTGGCGGCTCGCCAGCTCCGACGGCAAGCCCGTCCGCGCCTCCAATGGCGTCGAGTGTGCGGTCGACACCTCGCTCGACGACGAGCGCCGCAAGATGGGCGGCCCAGAGCGGCCCTCCATGGTGGTGGTGTGCAGCGGCATAAACGTCGAGAAATACTCGAACCGCACCGCCTTCGCCTGGCTGCGCGAGGAATACAATCGCGGCGTCGCCGTCGGCGGCCTGTGCACCGGCGCACACGTGCTGGCCTCCGCCGGCCTGCTCTCCAACAAGCGCTGCGCCATTCACTGGGAAAACCTTCCGGGCTTCTCGGAGAAATTCCCCAAGGCCAACGTGTTCGCCGATCTCTTCGAGGTCGACCAGAACATCTACACCTGTGCCGGCGGCACCGCCTCGCTCGACATGATGCTGAAGCTGATCGGCGAGGATTTCGACGAACTCCTGGTCAACCGCATCTGCGAGCAGATGCTGACCGATCGCGTGCGCAGCCCGACCGACCGCCAGCGCCTGCCGCTGCGCGCCCGCCTCGGCGTGCAGAACTCCAAGGTGCTCGGCATCATCGAGCTGATGGAGGCGAACCTCTCCGAACCCCTGTCGCTGATCGAGATCGCTGACGGCGTCGGCCTGTCGCGCCGCCAGATCGAGCGGCTGTTCCGCCAGGAGATGGGCCGCTCGCCGGCGCGCTATTACCTCGAAGTCCGCCTCGACCGCGCCCGCCACCTCCTGATCCAGTCCTCGCTGCCGGTGGTCGAAGTGGCCGTGGCCTGCGGCTTCGTCTCCGCCTCGCACTTCTCCAAGTGCTACCGCGAACTCTACGCCCGCTCCCCCCAGCAGGAACGCAACGACCGCAAGCAGATGCTTGCGGCGTGAGTCAATTCCCTTGGATGAGGCGGCGAAAGAGCCTGCACCCTCATCGGAGGGACTCTCGTTCACGTTCACCGATGTATTGGACCGGAGCGATTATGTTGCAATGTGCATGCGACTATCACAACCGTCGCTCAAATCCTTAATTAGTGAATTTTTTATTGTTTTTTCAATCATATTGATTGCTCAATATCTATTCACCGCAAAGACATTTTCGGAATACGGTCGTTATTTTTTCTTAGAAGATGGATATATTCATTTCATGATGACTGTATTTCTCCTATTTGCATTTGCGCTTATAATTCAGAGGATTTCTACGATGCGCAAAGCGCGGAGGCATTTTCCTAATATAATAGGCGCAAACGAAGAATTCGAGATATACTTTAATCAGCTGGGTATCGAGCACTCATCCGAGGGTGCATTTTCACGACTGGAGTGGGCCATCGTCAAATACGTGCTTGAAACGAAACAGCATTTTTTCCTTGGTTTAGGTCCATACAACGCAGTCATCGTGCCGAAACGACTCTTCTCAGATGCGCTGCAGTTGGATGCGTTCCGGGGCTTTGTTCACCGCAGAGCGGGAGTCGGAAGCGAGACCGTCAAAGGTTAGAGAACCCAAAATGCCCATAGAACTTTCACCTCAATTCTCCCACATGCGCGACCGGTTCTGCCAGATCTTCTCCCCGATCAGGCAATCGTAACCCGCCGTCGCAGCAATCAATTGCACCGGCAACCGCTCGCTCTCGCGCGGCTCGGGGAACAGGCCGGCGAGCTCCAGCACCAGCTTGCGCCGGATCGCCTCTGGAAACTGCGACCAGTCGTTGACCGGAATGACGAAAGCGCCCGGCCCGCCGATCACGCAGTTCTCGTAATAGACGTCGAGGTCCTTCACGTCGTAGACGGTCGAGAAGCCGCTCCGCGTCATCAGCGGCAGGCCGTTGATCGTGATGCCCTTTTCCACGATCCCGTCGCGCGTCACATCGACCTGTTCGCCCTGGTTGTTCGGCCCGTCGCCGGAGATGTCGATCACCCGCTTCATGCCGCGGAACCCGTTGTCCTCGAACAGGCCCTCGGCGAAGGTCAGCCCGCCCGAGATCGACGTCCTGCGGGCGCTGCGCGGCGGCGTGGCCGTCATCTGCTCCACGAAGGCCTCGGCCTCGCCGAGCGACCCGATGCGGGTCCACGGGACCACGACGCGCTGCGTGAAGTCGCCGGCCCATTCGAAGTAGGTGACGGCGATCTTGCCGTGCACGCCGTCGCGGATCGCCTGGATGACGTTCTCGTGCACGAGCGCGGCGGCATATCCGTCGCGCTGGATCTCCAGCTCCATCGGCGACATCGAGAGCGAGACGTCGACCGCCAGCACGAGTTCGACGTCGACCACCTCGTCGTCCTCGGGATGCGTCGCGTTCTGGGCAAGACCCGGAAGGGGGCCGAGGAGCAGCGAGGCGAGCCCGACCGCCAGCGCACCGAAGGCCGTCTTGCGCATGGGACGGGCTCTTGAGCCAGTCCGCGTCCTGTCTTCCGTCATCAGCCTCGCTCCATGCCGCTCCAGATCTTCTCGCCGATCGTGCAATCCGACCGCCCCGCCACGAACTGCGCAGCCGTGCCGGAGGCCTTCCGGAACAACGTCTCGCCGCCCGAAAGCTCGATCACGAGCTTGAGGCGCACGGCCGCCGGAAACTGGTCCCAGTCGCTGACCGGAAGGATGAAGGCGCGCGGGCCGCCGATCACGCAGTCGGCGTAATAATGGTCGAGTGTGCCGGCGGTGCCGCCCGCGAAGGCGCGCGGATCGAGCATCAGGGGCAGCCCGTTGATGGTCACCCCCTCGTCCACCGCCGCGTCGCGCGACAGCGTCACCAGTCCGCCCTCGTTGTTCGGCCCATCGCCCGATATGTCGATCACACGCCGCGTGCCGCTGAACTCGTTGTCCTTCAGCACCCGCATGGAATGGCGGATGGCACCGGAGATGGATGTCTGGAAGAGGTTCGCCACCTTCGCCGCCTGGAGCTGGTCAGCCACGCGCCGGGCATCGGCGGCGCTGCCGATCGCGGTCCAGGGAACCACCATCCGCCGCGAACCCGACGCGCCCCATTCGAAATAGGTGAGCGCGATCCGCCCGTGCGGCCCGTCGGCGATCGCCTGGATCACCTCGCGCGACCTCAGCGCCGCCGCGTAGCCATGCCGCTGCAGCGCAAGTTCTTCCTTCGTCATGGAACTGGAGGTGTCGACCGCCAGGACGAGTTCGACGTCGACGGGATCGAGGGAATTCTCCGCCACCCGGTCCGAAGCACGAAGCGGCAGGGACGATATCAGGGCGAGCGCACCGACGGCCGCTCCCGCAATCCTGGAGACGCAACGGCTCATGGGCACGATGATAAGGAAAAAGCCCGCCATTGAAAGCGCACCCCCGGCGCGGCCGGCTCATGCGCGTTCACATTCGCGCGAACGTGGCCGGCGCGGGAACGCCGGACACCGGCCCGCTGCCGCGATCGCAGGCAGACGATCAATTCGGCGGCTGCTCCGCCCGCCCGCCGCTTGCTCACCACCGACACAATGCTGTCAGCAGCTCTTGCCCCGGTGACAAGTTTCGCATGTCCGCCGCGCCGCGATCGCGCTAGTCAGCGCGCACCGGACGACCGATCCGGCTCCTTCTCGCCACTCAGCCGGTGCCCGCCATGAACGACTATCTTCCCCAGCTTCTGCTCGCCTGGTCGATCCAGACCATGGGCATCGTCGCGCCCGGCCCGAGCGTGATGCTGATCCTCGGCGTCGCCACCGGCAGAGGGCGGCTGCCGGCATTGGTGACGGCATTCGGCGTGGCCTGCGGCTCGATCGTCCTCGCCACTGCGACGGTCCTCGGCATCACGGCGATCTTCGCCGAAGTCGCCGCCTTCATGACGGCGATCCGCTTCATCGGCGCCGCCTATCTGCTGTGGCTCGCGTACAAGGCCTTCCGCAATGCCGTCAAAGTGCCCGAACTGCACCTGAAACAGGTCCCGTCGCTCAGCGCATGGCGGGCCGGCCTCACCGGCTTCACGCTGCAGATCACCAATCCGAAGGCGATTCTTTTCTGGCTGGCCATCGCCAGCGTCGGCGGCGTGGGCAACGCGCCGGCGCCCGCCATCGCGCTGTTCATCGCGGGCGCCTTCGTCAATTCCTTCATCGGCCACGGCGGATATGCGCTGCTCCTGTCGTCCGGACCGGTGCGCCGCATCTATTTCCGCTTCCGCCGCTGGGTCGAAGCCGCGCTCGGCGGCTTCTTCGCCGTCGCCAGCTACACGCTCGCGACGTCTCGCTAAGAAGTCGCGATCAGCTGCGCGGCTTCAGGTTCTCCGGATCGTAGAGCGGCTTGTACCCCACGGCGGCCACTTCCACCGGATAGGTCTCGCCAAAATACTCGACCTCCAGCTTGCGCCCTTCCTGGCACCAGGCCCAGGGCAGGTAGGCGAGCGCGATGTTCTTGCCGAGTGTCGGCCCGTAGGCGACCGAGGTCGTGAAGGAACGGCGGCCGAGTTCGTCGACCAGCGTCTCGCCCGTTTCCGGGTCCAGCACCGGCATGACGCCGACCGGATAGCGCGCCACGCCCTTCGAATCGCGGTTCTCGGTCATCACAAGCGTGCACAGCATCGCCGGCTGATGCTCGCGGGCGCGGTATTCCAGGTGCTTCGCCTTGCCGCGGAAATCCGCCTCCTTCACCTTCGGGCGCGCCAGGTCGGCTTCCAGAAGGTTGTACTCGGTCAGAAGGTCGGCGTTCTGCAGGCGCAGGCTCTTTTCCATGCGCCGCGAGTTGGCATAGGTCTCGACGCCGAAGGCCATTACGCCGGTCGAGCGCAGCGCGTCCCACACCGCCAGCCCGTCCTCGTAGGCCATGTGCAACTCCCAGCCCTGTTCGCCGACATAGGAGATGCGGAAAGCGGTCACGTCCTTCCCGGCGATGCGGATCGGCTTGATCGCGGCGAAGGGGAAATTCTCCTGCGACAGCGCCTCGGGCTCTTCCACGACCTGTTGCAGCGTAGCCCGCGCGTTCGGACCCCAAATTCCGATCGTCACATACTTCTCGCTAACGTCGGTGATCGTGACATCGAAGCCTTTGTCCTCTGCGACGCGGCGCATGTAGTGGAAGTCGCGCGGACCCGCGTCCGCGCCGTCGACCACGCGGCAGCGATCGGCCATGCGGATCACCGTCAGGTCGGCGCGCACCATGCCCTCGTCGTCGAGGAAGTGGGTGTAGATGCCCTTGCCGATGTTGGCGTCACCGCCGATCCTGGCCGCGCAAAGCCACTCCATCAGCGCCACGTGGTCCGGACCTTCCACGTCGTACATCGCGAAGTGCGACAGGTTCACGATGCCGACGTTCTCGGTCATCTCCAGATGCTCGGCATTGGAAACGCGCCAGAAGTGTCGGTTGTCCCACTCGTTCTCGCGCACCGGAACGCGGTTGCCATATTTCTCGAGCAGGTGCTCGTTGGCGGCGTAGCCGTGCGCCCGCTCCCATCCGCCGAGTTCCATGAAATGCCCGCCGAGTTCCTTCTCGCGCTCCCAGAAGGGCGAGCGGCGCACGTCGCGCCCCTTGGAGAAGGGTTCGCGCGGGTGGACGGCGGGATTGTAGACCTTCATCGCCGTCTCGGTGCAGCGGTCCCAGATGAACTGCTCCTTCATCTGGTGCGGATAGAAGCGCGCATAGTCGATCTGGTGGTGGTCGATCTCGGTGCGGCCGTCCGTCATCCAGTCGGCGATCAGCTTGCCCACCGCCGGACCGTCCTTGACCCAGACGGCAACCGCGTACCACAACCCCCTCGCCTTCTGGCTCTCGCCCGCCGACGGTCCGCCGTCGGTCGTCACCTGCAGCAGTCCGTTGAAGGAATGGCTCTCGTTGTAGCCGAGTTCGCCCAGGATCGGCGTCAGTTCCATGGCCCGCTCCAGCGGCTCCATGATCTGCTCCATGTCGAGGTCGCGCTGCGACGGCGACAGGCGGGACTCGTGCTTCTCCAGAATGTCGCGCGGGTGGCAGAGCCGCGGATTGGTCTCCTCGTAGTAGCCCCACTCGATCTGCCCTCCCTCGGCGGTCTTCGGGTCGCCGGTGTCGCGCATGTAGGCCGAGTTGCCCTGGTCGCGCAGCAGCGGCCAGCCGATCTCCTTGCCGGTGCCCGCGAACTCCGTATAGGGCCCGAAGAAGGTCAGCGGGTGGTCGATCGGCATCACCGGCAGGTCCTCGCCCGCCATTTCCGCGATCAGCCGTCCCCAGATGCCCGCGCAGACCACGACGTGGTCGGCCTCGATCGTGCCCCGGTCGGTGACGACGCCCTTGATCCGGCCGTTCTCGATGACCAGCGACTTCGCCGGCGTGTTGGCGAAGGCCCTCAGCTTACCCGAAGCCTCGGCCTGGTCCACGAGCTTGCCCGCCACCGTCTGCGAGCGCGGGATGACGAGGCCGGCATCGGGGTCCCACAGGCCCCCCTGCACCATGGATTGCTCGATGAGCGGGAATTTTTCCTTGATCTCCGCCGGCCCGATCAGTCGGGCGCGCGTGCCGAAAGCCTTGGCGGAGGCGACCTTGCGCTTGATCTCGTCCATGCGCGCATCGTCGCCGACACGCGCCACCTCCAGCCCGCCGACGCGGGCGTAGTGGCCCATCTTCTCGTAGAAATCGATCGAGTAGAGCGTCGTCCAGCACGACAGGAAATCGTGGCTCGTCGTGTAGCAGAAGTCGGACGCATGCGCCGTCGAGCCGATGTCGGTCGGGATCGATGACTTGTCGATGCCCACGATGTCGTCCCAGCCGCGCTCGATCAGATGGTGTGCCACCGACGCGCCCACGATCCCGCCCAGCCCGATGATGACGACCTTCGCCCTTGCCGGAAATCCTGCCATTGTCCGCCACTCCCGATGTCTTTCGGGCGCGGACTATAGGGCGGCTCGGCGTCGGTGTTGCAGCCTGTTTGCGACATCGTCGACGAGCCCCGCGACCCCCGACGCTCATACCGGAGCGACGGATCGAGGAAGTCGGGCGGCGGGGGCGATGGGCGTTAATCTTAACATCAAGTTAAGATCACGCCTTAACCGATTCTGCGGCCGATCATGTTATGAGCAAGACATGAATTACATGGCCGCCGCCCAATCGAAAGCGTCCCACCCGCACGATCGTCCCGGGAGTGACAGTCTATCGGCAGCATCCGTCCCGTCCGCTTGGCGCGTTGACCTTCGCTCGGAGTACGATTTCCTCCAGCCGGAGTATGCCGAGCTCTTTGCCGCATCGGATGCCACCGCCTTCCAGCATCCGGTCTGGCTCCATCACATCTATACATCGCTCGCGCCCGCCCGCCGGGCGCGGATGGCGGTGGTCACCATCCGCGACGCCGCCGACCGCCTCGTCGGCCTGGTGCCGCTCATCCTGCGCACGAAGACGGGCGTACGGCTGCTGGAAACCACCGATCTCGGCGTCTCCGACTATGCCTGCCCGGTCCTGCATCGCGACGTCGCGGCGGAACTCCTCGCAACGCCCGGGCTTCGCGAACGAATCGCTTCCATTCTTCCGCCCCACGACATCATGCGCATCCGCCCGATCCGCAGTGAACACGCCGATGTCTGGCAGGCGCTCCTGGGTGGCAAGCCGGAATTCCTCGGCTTCTCCGCGCACGCGACCGAACTCGGCGACGATCACGCCCGCTGGCGCGCCGAAAAGGCGGTGAAATCCCTGCGGGGACGCCTTTCGCGCGCCGAAAAGCAGATCGCCAAGCAGGGCGGCGCGACGCTGCACAGGCTGCAAACCGAAAGCGACATCCGCGCTGCTCTCGCCGCGATCCAGTCCCTTCGTGCCGGCCGCTTCGATGGCGATCCGATCCAGGAAGATCTCGTCCGCGACTTCTATGCCGAAGCCGCGCTTGCCGGCGCAAACGAAGGCTTCGCCGGCCTCTACCGGCTCGACATCGACGACGCGCCCGCGGGCTACGTCTTCGGCCTCTGCTGGCGTGGGGTCTACCACTACCTGCTGATCGGCTGCGACTACCAGACGTACTCGCGCTGCTCGCCGGGGCTGGTGCTCTACGACCGCATCATCGGCGACTTGATCGATCGCGGCGACCGCGTGTTCGACTTCACCATCGGCGACGAGCCCTTCAAGGCGGATTTCGGCACCGAGGCAACGCCGATGTTCGGCCTCTTCGAGACGCCGACCTGGCTCGGTCGCCTCGCCCGAACCGCCTTCGAAGCGCGGGAGCGGCGCAAGCGCGCACGCGATTCCGAGGACGGAGCGGCGGGCGGAAAATAATGCAGCTGTCGGGGGGACACATGGCTGACGTCAGCAAGATGCCTTTTCTGGAGAACTCGATGATCGTGGCGGCGCATGCCGACGACGAAATCCTCTGGTTCAACTCGATCGCCGCCGATGTCGACCAGGTGATCGTCGTCTATTGCGACTTCTGGGCCCATCCGGACCTCGGGTCCGCCCGCGCCGCCTCCTTCGCCGAATATCCGCGCGACAACGTCGAGTGCCTGAAGATCGACGAATCGGGCGCCGCCGGCTGCGCCAACTGGGCATCGCCGCAGTTGACGAACTACGGCATGGCCCTCGGCGTCGAAGCCAACCGGCGCGCGATCATGCGTCTGGCCAAGAAGTCGCTCTCGATGGTCGCCGCCTATGATCGAAACAGGATCGCGGGCGAGAGCGTCCTGTCGGCCTATCGCCGGAACTTCGACGCCATCTGCGACGCCCTGCGGCCGAAACTCCGTGCCGACATGAACGTCTTCACCCACAATCCATGGGGCGAGTACGGTCACGAGGAACACATCCAGGTCTTCCGCGCGCTCGAAAAGCTGCGCGACGAGATCGGCTTCCGCCTCTGGATTTCCAACTACTGCACTGACCGGGCGATGCCGCTGGCGCAGCGCTATTTCCGCTCCGAGCCGGCCGACTACGTCCGCCTGCCCTGCAACAAGGCCTTCGCCGAACAGGTCGCCTCCGTCTACAAGAAGCACGGCTGCTGGACCTGGGCCGACGACTGGGTCTGGTTCGACGACGAATGCTTCATGGAAGCCCCGCGCGAACACTCCCGGGACGAGCCGCACCGCCACCTCTTCCCGCTGAACTTCTTCTCGATCGGCGATTTCCCGCAGCGCAAGGGATGGCTGCCCCTCGCGATGACCGCCACCGCCGCCTCGGTCGCTCTCGCGGCCACCATCGCGGACTGAGGATGCGGGACGACGAAAAGCGCGCGGCTGGAAAACCGCAGCGCTCGTTCGAGGATTCGAGTGGTGCATATCTGACGCTTGGTACCGACTTGGAAGTCCGCAATGGGCTGGGGAGCAGAATGGCGACTTTCGGAGAGCTGTTTGCGAAAGCGGATCTTCAACTGCTTGCTAAGTGGGACAAACGTTGACCCAAAATAACCACCCGCATTATACTTCTACGTGGAGTTCATGATCGCGTTCCCCTTTCCGTTTGGATCCGGTAGAGAATTACGTCCCTTCAATATCGCGGGTATGCAGTGCCAAAAAAACGTTCTTCACCGCTGATTTTCCTAAGTCACTCAGTTGCCGATATTCGACTGGTTGAAGCTTTCGAAACATTACTTGCCAAAGCGCTGAACATAACCTCCGAGAGTATCTTCTGCTCCAGCCTAGAGGGTCAGGGTGCAACGAAGGGAACGAATTTTGTCGACGCAATCAAAGACAAGGCTGTTGAGGCCAAGGCGATCGTTGCACTAATATCGCCGGCTTATATGGAAAGCCCTTTTTGTCTTGCCGAGTTGGGTGCATCTTGGGTTTTGAATACTCACCGCTTCCCTATCGTCGTTCCACCGAACACGTTTGAGGTCATGCAGGCCACTCTTCTAGGAGTGGTTGGAGTGAGGATTGATCAAGCAGAAGCTCTTTCGCAACTCTTAGAAGATATCGGTGAGGCGTTGTCACTGCCGGCTCCAAAGGCCGGTGTGCGAGCGCGAGCGATGCGTGATTTCAGCAAGGCGTGGCCTGAACTGGAGGATAGTTTAGGAAAAGCCAAGCGCGTTGATGCTTCTACCCACGATAAGGCACTCGCCGACCTCAAGACATCGCGGGAAGCGTGGGAGGCTAGTGAGCAAGAGCTAGAAGTGGCTAAGGCTCATATAGAGGCGCTCAAAAATACCAAGGACGCAACGCAGGTCGCAGAAGTCAGTAAAGCGTTCGAGGATACAGATTGGGAAACTGAATTGGATAGCGCTATTAGCGAAATTTCTGGCCTAGCGTCCGAAGTGGGTGGCGGACAAGTCTTGCGGCACATGATCTTGGAACTTCTCGGGAAGCCATCCCATCCTGATCTCAATGACGAATATATCGGACGAGCTATCGAGATTGACGTTTTTGATCCCGACTCCAAGACTTGGAACCATCTTTCGGACGAGATGAAGGCCCTTTCGAAAGCGATGGAAAAGGTGCAGGCCGTTTTCGACGAATACGAGGACATGGCATCAGAACTAAAGCGCCAAGGCAAGCGCAATAAAGCCGACGACATCCGGTTCTGGGAACAACAGCTGAGACTGTAGGCTTGCCTTCTAATCAGGGGCTCATAAACCCAGTTCGATCGGGTCTTAATCTTCTGGCCTGACACGGCCGCTTCGGTAAAACAGAAGCGCTACGGTTTCGAACGCGATAAGGTCGCCTCCTGCCGTCCCCCTCGGGTACCAGGCGTCCGATCCGCACCACCAGGCAGCGACTCAGGCGAAGGCCCAGACGTCCTCGGAATAGATGCCGATCTGGTATCCCGCCGTCGTCAGCTTGACGAGCACCCGCCCGACATCTTCGGGCCGCAGCGATCCCAGTTCCACCTTGATCATGCCGGGGCGGTAGCGGTCGAGATCGAGCTGGTCGAACACGATCCAGTCCGCCCCCTCGCAATCGACGAGGAAGGCGTCGATGTAGTCGATGCCGTTGCGGTCGAGCACGTCCTGCAGCGTGTCGGACGCCACTTCGATGTCCTTGAGATAGGGCGTGTAGGCCTGGAAATGCGTGTCCAGTTCGCCCCAGGCGCCGACGCCAGACATCAGGTTCGTGTCCGTCGTGGTGGAGCAGCCGATGAATTCCATCGGCAGCTTGCCCGATTCCAGCGCGGCGGAATCGAAAGTCTTGACCGAGATCGTCCCCTTCGCCCGCGTCACCGCGACCGGCTCGATGACGAAGCGGTCTTTGTCGGGATAGTTCTTGCGCAGCCGCGATTGATTGTAGGGGATCGGCTCCACCAGCACCGCGCGCGATCCGGGGATGCGCTTCAGCCAGGGCGTCACGTCGTCGTAGAGTTCCCCGTCGCAGGCGCCGACATTGACCATCTGGAAGGGACGGCCCTTGCCGAAGCGCGCCTTGAAGGCGGCGTGCGCGAGGAACTTGGTGCCCTGCAGCGAGGGTCCCCGGCGCAGGATGGAGGCCGGCAGGCCGAGCGACGCCGCCAGGCGCGCCGTATGCCGGAGGGAATTGCGGATGGCGTCGTTCATGCGGAAAGCCTTCCCGTTGCTGTGTCGAAACGCGGCTTCCATCGTGTCAGCACAATGAACAGCATTCCGGCGATGAACACGAAATAGAACCGGTCGTCCGGCAGCGGGAAGCTGGCGAACTTGCCGAGCGTCCCGATGGCGAAGGCGAACATCAGCGCGTTGGCGCGGCCGTCGCCCATCTTGCCGGCGCGCTGGAGCAGCGCCCAGGCGGCGATGAGGACCACGTAGAGCCCGGGCCAGTCATTGTCGATGAACGCTACCATCAGGCCCCGCACATAGCCGTGCGCCATGGCGAACAGCGAGAAGTCGGGCGAGAAGTTGATCATCGAATGCTGGATCTGGACGCATGAGAAGTAGAAGTGCGGCCACCATCCCGGATGCCCGGACAATTTCTCGATCGCCACGCAGGAAACGAAGGACACCGCGAACGTGACCGCGATCGGCAGCTTGCGCCAGCCGAAGACCAGCGCCGTCAGGAGAAGCGCGAAAACGAAGATGATGTTGTCGGGCCGCACCAGCACGGAGGCGAACAGGAGCACGCACGCCGCGATGTCCTTGCCTTTCATCAGCCAGTAGACCGCCACGAGCGACAGGACTGCCAGCAGCATGTCCGGCGTGACGGCCGTCGTCATGTGCGTCAGGTCGGCGAGCATGAGAGCCGGGATGAGCAGGAACGAGGCCTGGAGCGCCTTTTCCTCGCGAAGCCAGAAGAGGGCCAGCAAACCGATGCCGAGCAGCGGCAGCACGTTGAGCAGGACCGACGCATGTGTGAGCCCGAAGACCGGCTCGAGCAGGCGCAGCGCCTGGACATAGGCGATCTTCACCCGGAACATCGAAAGCTGCGATTCGAAGTCGGCCGGGTTCTCCCACTGGTGCACGTTGTAGGGATTGCCGTACTGGAGATTGTAGAGCTGCCCTTCGCGGGCGCCCTTGCTGATCTCGGCCCAGGTCTCCCTGTGCAGGTCGACGGGATCTTCGTAGCGGTTCTCGAGCGCCGAGCCGATATAGGCCAGCATGTCCCAGTTGTAGTCCGGGCGCACCCAGGAATAGACCGCGATCAGCACGACCGTCGCGACGAGAAAGACTGCGCCCAGCCGCTCGATCAGCGTCTTGTTCGATGCCGCCTCGACCGCCCTGTCGGCCACCTGCGTGCTCAAGGCCCAGTCGATGGCCGTCGTCCGTTCCGCTGCGCTCATTGACGCTCTCCGTTCCCCGTTATCCGCTCAGGAAACCTGGCTTTTCACGAAATCCTTCACGATCGCGACGATCCCGCGCGACAGCAGGCTGTCCAGCGCGTCGACGAAGGTGTCGACATGCTCGCGCCGGCAGATCAGCGGCGGCTCGAGGCGGATGACGTTGCGATTGTATTCGGTGAAGGCGACCAGCACGTTGTAGTCGCGCAGCAGAAGCGCGCCGATGAAGCCGGAAAGCGACCCCTTCAGCTTGTCGTCGAGCACGCTCACCACCGGGCGCAGCATCATCGGCAGCGTCTGGGAGAAGTCCTGGAACTCGAGGCCCACCATGAAGCCCTTGCCGCGCACTTCCTTGATGATCTTGGGGAACTTCCGGCGCAGGCCCTCCAGCCTCTCCAGCAGGTAGTCGCCGGTGTCGGCCGCGTTGTCGATCAGCCCCTCGTCGTAGAGCACGTTCAGCGCCTCGATGGAGGTGATGCACGCCTCGCCGATGCCGCCGAAGGTCGCCGGCGCGTGGATCATCGCCGACTTCGGCGTGCCGTAGGCCTTCATGTAGACCTCGCGGCGCGCGATCATGGCGCCCATTGCGGTCTTGCCGCCGCCGAGCGACTTCGCGAGCGCCGTGACGTCCGGCACCACCCCGTAATGTTCGAAGGCGTAGAAGCGTCCGGTGCGGCCGAGCCCGCACTGCACCTCGTCGGCGACCCACAGGACGCCATACTGGTCGCACAGCGTGCGCAGCTTCTGCCAGAACTCGGCCGGCGCCTGGATGATGCCGCCGCCGCCCTGCACCGTCTCCAGCACGATGACGCCGATCTCCGGATCGGAGCGGAAGGCCCGCTCGATCGCCTCGATGTCGCCGAAGGGCACCCGCACCGTGTTGTCGACGAGCTTGAACTCGCCGCGATAGAGCTGCCCGTCGGTGATCGACAGCACGCCCTTCGTCTTCCCGTGGAACGAGTTCTCCGCGTAGACCACCTTCGGGCGCTTCGGCCCGGCGGCGCGCTCTGCCACCTTGATCGCCGCTTCCATGGCTTCGGAACCCGAGGAGCCGAGGAACACCATGTCGAGGTCGCCCGGCGAGCAGGCGGCGATGTTGTGCGCGAGTGCGGCCGCGTATTGCGACATGAAGGCGATGGCGATCTCGTGCCGCTTCTCCTCCTGGAACTTGCGGCGCGCCTCGAGGATGCGCGGATGGTTGTGACCGAAGGCCAGCGAACCGAAGCCGCCGAAGAAGTCGAGGATCTTCCGGCCGTTCTGGTCGATGTAGTACATGCCCTCGGCACGCTCGATCTTCACCTTGTGGAAGCCGAGCAGCTTCATGAAATGCAGCTGGCCGGGGTTGAGGTGCGCCTTGAAGAGGTCGGTCATGCGCGCCACGTCGAGCGACTTGGCGTCCTCGACGCCAAGCAGCACCGGCTTCGGCGTCTTCGTCGGCGCGAGTTCCGGCGCGTGGATCACCGCGCGGGCATCCTTCGTCTCGGGTTTGGCCATCATGTTCATGTTCGCTTGTCCTCTCATTCCGCGGGCGCGTGGACGACCGGGCGCGCCAGCGGCTTGCCGATCTTGGCGCGATATTCGTTGTAGGCGGCGATCAGCATGTCCTCGTCGCGGTACTGCGGCACCCAGCCGAGGTCGCGCTGTCCCTTGGAGACGTCGAGCAGGCAGTCCTCGTCGGCGATCAGGTACTGTTCGGGATCCATGATCGGCATGTTCATCAGGTCGAGCAGGTCGAGCGTGCGCTTCACCGCCCATCCCGGCGTCGGGATCAGGAGAGAGCGCGAGCCGGCGTGACGGATCAGGTCGCCGAGCAGCTTCTTCACCGGCGGCGGGTTCAGCGAGCCCAGATTGTAGGCCTCGTTCGGCACGCCGGCCTTCCAGGCCAGCCGGGCCGCCTCGGCGCAGTCGAACACCGAGATGAACTGGTAGGGATTGCGGCCCGAGCCGATCATCGGCACCGGCAAATTGTGGTCGATCAGCTTGAACAGCTTCTCCAGGATGCCGAGGCGTCCCGGGCCGATGATGAGGCGCGGGCGGAACAAGGAGATGTTCATGCCGCGCATGCGCCATTCGGCCGTCAGTTCCTCGGTCCGCAGCTTGGAAAGACCGTATTCGCCGAGCGGCGCGACCGGATGGTCCTCGGTCATCGGATAGTGGACCGTGTGGCCGTAGATCATGTCGGTGGTGAAATGCACCAGGTTCGGCGCGCCGGCGCGCTCCATCGCCTCGACGATGTTCTCCGTCCCGTGCACGTTGACCGGCCAGAAGAAGTCGTGCCGCATAGCCCGCACCTGGATCGGCGAGAGCATCTTGGCCGACAGATTGTAGACCATGTCGTCGGCCTTGATCCCGACCGCCTCGACCGACGTCCGCTTGGTGACGTCGCAATGGACGAATTGTACCCTGCCGTAGTGTGCCAGGTCGCTGCGCACGATGTCGGCGACGATGACCTCCTCGCCGTCGGCGAGCAGTTTGGGAGCGAGGTGGCGGCCGACGAACCCGTCGCCGCCGAAAATGATGTGTCTCATCGGGACATTCCGTTCGTTGTCATGGAATTTGCTGCAAGCTCCGTGCCAGCCGCATGGTCCTCGCGACCGCTCTGGGCGATCAGGATGGTGCCGATGCAGATGAAGCCGATGCCGGCGATGCGCCACGCATTGAGGTCCTCGCGGAAGACGAAATAGGCGAACACCGCGACCGCCACGTAGGCGAGGCTGAGGAAAGGATAGGCGAAGGAGAGATCGACCTTGGACAGCACGTAGAGGTGCGAGGCCATCGAGATCACGAAGACGCACAGGCCGAAGAAGATCCACGGGCTGAACACGATCTGCAGGATCTTCACGATTGGGTTGACGCCGGCGAACGAAAGCGGCCCCATGTTCATCATGCCGTACTTCAGCATGAGCTGCGCCGCCGCGTTGGTCATCACGGTGAAGAGTATGAAAACGATGTACTTCATCTTGTCCCCTGTCCCTCGCCTATTCCCTTACGGCAGGCGTCGGAATTATCGGTGAAACCGATCCTGACAATTTTATCGATCGCCGCACTTCGTCACCCGAAGGCTTTGATCCTGCGGTTCATTCGGCGGCCATCGCCGGCAATTCGTCGCCCAGCCGCATGACGGTGCGACGCCAGAAGTCGGACATGAAGACCGGGTCGCGAAGCCGCTCGAAACGGTGCCATCGCGGGAACGATGCCGCGAAGACCTCCGGCGGCATCCGGCCGTCCTTGTAGGGGTTCACCGCGCCGCCGGCCGAGACCGTCAGCCGATCGAGTTCGGCCAGAAGCTCCAGCGTCGAGGCGCCGCGGTTCGGAAAATCCAGCGTCAGCGTGTAGCCCGGCCGCGGAAACGACATCATGCCCGGCGACGCGACCTCGCCGAAGCGCTTCAGCACGGTGAGGAAGGACCCCTGCCCCTTCTCCCGCGCCGCCGCGAGCAGCGCCGGCACCACGTCCGCCGCCGCGTCGAACGGCACGACGCTTTGGTGCTGGTAGAGCCCGTTCGGTCCGTAGAGCCGGTTCCAGTGCCGCACCCCGTCGAGCGGGAAAAAGAAGCCACTGGCCGAAACCCGGTGCCGGCCTTTCCGGCGCACGGCGTTGAGGCGGTAGGCGGCGTTGAACACCGTCAGGAAGGCGCGGTTGAGCACGTTGACCGGTGGCTGAAACGGCACGGCGAGTTTCCCGCCGCGCGCCGGGTATCCGGCATTGTTGTCAGTTGCGTGGTTGCCCGTCAGCAGCAGCCCCCGGCCCGCCTCCGAACGCGACGCGAGCTGGTCGATCCAGGCCACGGCATATTCGTTTTCGGCGTCCGCCTGCTCGGCCAGCGCGAAATATTCCCGCAGGCTGCCGAACGGTCTCGCCTCCTGCACCACGTCTGGCGCGCCGACCCGCATCAGCTTGATCGAAGCCGACAGGATCAGCCCGGTCAGCCCCATGCCGCCGATCGTCGCCGCGAAGAGATCGGAGTTCTCCGCCGGGCCGCAGCGATAGGTCCGGCCGTCCGATCGCAAGAGCTCGAACGACGCGACATGGCAGCCGAACGTGCCCTTGCGGTGATGGTTCTTGCCGTGGACATCGTTGGCGATCGCGCCGCCCAGCGTGACGAATTGCGTGCCGGGCACCACGGCCGGAAACCAGCCGCGCGGCGCCGCGAAGGCGATGATGTCGCCCAGCATCGCGCCGGCTTCGGCCGTCAGCGTCCCCGTCTCCTCGTCGAACTCCAGGATGCGGTCGTGGCCGCGCATGTCGATCAGCCGCCCCGGAGCGTTGAGGCAGGTGTCGCCGTAGCTGCGGCCGTTGCCGTAGGGGAGTAGAGTACCGCCCCGCGCGCCGCCGTCCTTGAGCAGCGCCATGGCGTCGGCCGCGCCCAGCGCGCCGTCCGCGGCGGGAAAGAGCCGTCCGAAACTCTCCAGCGCCGCCATGGTCAGAACGCCGCGATCACGAGCAGCACCGCGCCGAGCGCCGAAACGAGCTGGCTGCGCCAGTCGCGGATGATGAAGACGATCGGATCGTCGTGCATCTCGCGCCGCCTTGCCAGCACCCAGATCCGCAGCGTGATGTAGAGAACGATCGGCGCCAGCGGCCAGATCATCCACGGGTGCGGGTAGAGTTCGCGCACGCTCAGGCTGTCGATGTAGAGCGCCAGCACCATCGCCGAGGCGAAGGCAGACGCCACGCCGGCATTGGCGACGATCTCGATGTCCTCCGGCCGGTATCCGCGTCCCGCGATGCGCGAACCCTTGCCGATCTCGGTCGTGTCGAGTTCGACGAAGCGCTTCACTAGGGCGAGCGACAGGAAGAAGAACAGCGAGAACGCCAGCAGCCAGAACGACACCTCGGTTTCTGTTGCCACCGCACCCGCGATGATGCGCATCGTGTAGAGGCCGGCCAGCGTGAAGACGTCGATCAGCAGCATGCGCTTGAGCGACAGCGAATAGGCCGTGGTCGCCACCAGATAACCGGCCAGCACCAGCCAGAAGAGCGGCGGCAGGAAGGTGGCGGTAATGGCGCTGATCGCGAGCAGCGCGACGACGGATGCCAGCCCGAAGGGGATCGACAGCTGCCCGCTTGCGAACGGCCGGTTGCGCTTTGTCGCGTGCCTGCGGTCGAGCGGCAGGTCGAAGAAGTCGTTGACGATGTAGATCGCGGAAGCCGCCGCGCTGTAGGAGATGAAGGCGAGCACGCAGGCCAGAAGCATCCCGGCGTTAAGGTATTCGTGCGACAGGATCATCGGCACCGCGATCAGGCTGTTCTTCAGCCACTGGTGCACGCGCAGCATCCTGACGACCGAGCGCAGGTTCGGCTTCACGCCGCCGATCAGCTCCGATCCGTGGCTCGCCTGCCAGCGGGCCGCGTGCCGGTCCGGCGCCACCACGATGGCGGCGCGCGCGGCGTCGAACACTTCGAGGTCGTGGCGGCTGTTGCCGACATAGTCGAAGCCGCCGTCGCCGAACATCTCGATCAGGCGCGCGCGCTTGCGGTGTGAGGTGAGGTTGTGGCCGGCATCGTCGGTGGCCAGCACCACGTCGAAGACGCCCAGATGCGCCGCGATCGCCTCGGCGAACTTGCGCGGCGTGCCGGTCGCCAGCAGTATCCTGCGGCCGGCGGCATGTTCGTCCCTGAGCCGCGCCACCACGTCCGGGCGGTAGGGCAGGCTCTCGGCATCGATGTCGACGCGCGCCGCGATCTCCATCTTGAGCCGCGCCGGACCGGCCATGAGCCACACCGGCACCATGAAGAGGAAGAGCGGGTTCTTCTTGAAGAGCAGGAACAATCCTTCCCACAGAAGATCCGTCGAGATCAGTGTACCGTCGAGATCGACGGCGAGCGGAATGGCGGTTGTTTCCGACCGTGCGTCCATGTGATGCCAACCTGTAGCGTATCTGCGCCGGTAAGAGGCGCGTCGAGCGCCAGACCTAGCCGGCACGGGCTACCGAAGGCTGAATCTTTGTGGAAACAGGTGGGCGGAGACCGGCCTTTCAGGCATCAGGCTTAATGGCCGGTAATACGGATCGCTAAAATGCCTTGCGCTCCGCGGCCTGTCTCTGCGAGGCAGGTCGGCGCGACGAAATCCGGTGGCGCTTTCGTTGCATTCGCGCTGCCGGCCGGGCGATAGTCTCCCGCGGTGCAGGAATGGAATCGGCATGGCGGAATATTCGGCCCTAGCGCTCCTGAAGAACGCGCTGACGGGCAACCGGGACTGGAAGCCGGCATGGCGCAAGCCCGAGCCGAAGCCCGAATATGACGTCGTCGTGGTCGGCGGCGGCGGCCACGGACTGGCGACCGCCTACTATCTGGCCAGGGAACACGGCATCACCAACGTCGCCGTGGTCGAGAAGGGTTGGCTCGGTTCCGGAAACGTCGGCCGAAACACCACCATTGTCCGCTCCAACTACATGCTGCCGGCCAACGTCCGCTTCTACGAGCATTCCATGAAGCTGTGGGAAAACCTCTCCCACGAGCTGAACTATAACGTCATGTTCTCGCAGCGGGGCATCCTCAACCTCGCGCACACGCCTTCCCAGGCCGACGACTTCATCCGCCGCGGCAACGCCATGCTGCATGACGGCGCCGATGCCGTCTGGCTGACGCCGGCCGAGATCGCGAAAAAGGTGCCGGGCCTCGACGTCTCGGCCAAGGCGCGCTTCCCCATCGTCGGCGGGCTCCTGCAGCCCCGCGCCGGCACCGCCCGCCACGACGCGGTCGCCTGGGGCTATGCCCGCGGCGCCGACCGGCTCGGCGTCGACATCCTGGAAAACTGTGAGGTCACCGGCTTCCTGCGCGAGGGGGAGCGCGTCACCGGCGTCGCCACCGCGCGCGGCGAGATCCGCGCGAAGAAGGTGGCGATCGCCGTCGCCGGCTCCACCGGGCGCGTGATGAAACTCGCCGGCATCGACCGCCTTCCGATCGAGAGCCACGTCCTGCAGGCCTTCGTGTCGGAATCGCTGAAGCCCGTCATCGACACCGTCGTCACCTTCGGCGCCGGCCATCTCTACGTCTCGCAATCCGACAAGGGCGGACTGGTCTTCGGCGGCGACATAGACGGCTACAATTCATACGCCCAGCGCGGCAACCTGCCGGTGGTCGAGGAGGTGATGAGCGAGATGGCTTCCCTCTTCCCCGGCCTTGCCCCGGTCCGGCTCCTGCGCTCCTGGGGCGGCATCATGGACATGTCGATGGACGGCTCGCCCATAATCACCACCGGCCCCCTGCCCGGCATGTTCCTGAATTCCGGCTGGTGCTACGGCGGCTTCAAGGCGACGCCGGCCTCCGGCTGGTGCTTCGCCTGGACCATCGCGAAGGACGCGCCGCACCCGCTCAACGCCGCCTTCACGCTGGACCGTTTCCATCGCGGCGCCGTCATCGACGAGAAGGGCCAGGGCGCCACGCCCCGGCTGCACTGAGATGCTGATCCCCTGCCCCTATTGCGGCCCGCGCGACGTGTCGGAATTCACCTACCAGGGCGACGCCAACCGCCCGCGTCCCGATCCGCTCTCGACGGACCGCCAGGCCTGGGACGGCTACGTCTACGACCGGCTCAACACGGCCGGCGACCACCGCGAATACTGGCAGCATTCCGGCGGCTGCCGCGCCCATCTGGTGGTAGTGCGCTCCACCCTCACCCACGCGATTGTCTCCGCCGGCTTCGCCCGCGACGAGGCGGCGGCGAAACCGAAGAAGACCCGCCGCAAGGCCGGAGCAAAGCCATGAGCGGCAGCCGCGCGGCGACCGGCGGCCGCATCGACCGGACCTGCCCCATCTCCTTCCGCTTCGACGGCAAGACCTTTCACGGCTATGCCGGCGACACGCTCGCCTCCGCGCTTCTGGCCAACGGCGTCTCCACCCTCGGCCGCTCCTTCAAGTACCACCGCCCGCGCGGCCTGCTGGCGGCCGGCGTCGACGAGCCCAACGCGCTGGTCACGATCCTGCGCGGCGACGTGCGCGAGCCCAACGTGCCCGCCACCCAGATCGAGATATTCGACGGCCTGACGGTCGAGAGCCAGAACCGCTTCCCCTCGCTCGATCTCGACGTCGGCGCGGTGAACCAGATCGCCGGCAAGCTGCTGTCGGCGGGCTTCTACTACAAGACCTTCATGGGTCCTGTTGCCGGGCCCTTGACGGGCACCCGCTTCTGGATGTTCTGCGAGCGCTTCATCCGCCGCGCCGCCGGCCTCGGCCGCGCCGGCACGGCCGCCGACACCGCCCGCTACGAGAAGATGAACGCCTTCTGCGACGTGCTGGTGGTCGGCGGCGGCCCCGCCGGCCTGATGGCGGCCAGGGCTGCGGCGGAAAATGGCGGTCGCGTCATCCTCGCCGACCTCGAACCCGAATTCGGCGGCGCGCTGAAATGGTCGTCGGAAACGATCGACGGCGAACCCGCCCGCGCCTTCATCGACCGCTCCGTGAGCGCGTTGGAAGACGCGCCAAACGTCCGCCTGCTGCCACGCACCGCCGTGTGGGGCTACTACGACGGCAACACCCTCGCCGCGCTGGAACGCGTCGGCGATCACAAGCCAGATGCCCCGAAGGGCGAGCCGCGCCACCGGCACTGGGTCATCCGTGCCGGCCGCGTCGTTCTCGCCACCGGCGCCTTCGAGCGGCCGATGGTGTTCCCCGGCAACGACCGCCCCGGAATCATGCTGGCCGACGCCGCCGCCCGTTACGCCGTCGAATACGGCGCGCTTCCGGGCCGCAAGATCGTCGTCTTCGCCAACAATGACGGCGCCTACGCCTCGGCGGTGGCCCTGCGCCAGGCTGGTGCCGACATCGTGGCGATGATCGACGTGCGCAGGTCCGTCTCGGACCACGCGCGCAGGCTGGCGACCCGCGCCGGCGGCGAACTGCTGCTCGGCCACGCCGTCGTCGACACCACAGGCGGCAGCAGCTTCGCCGGCGCGAAGGTCCAACCCTTCGACGAGTCGGCCGGCACGCTCTTCGGCGCCGCCCGAACGATTCCCGGCGATTGCCTCGCCGTCTCCGGCGGCTGGTCCCCGGCGATCCATCTCGCCAGCCAGGCCGGCGCGCAGGCCCGCTGGGACGACCGCCTCCAGGCCTTCCTGCCGCCCGAGCCCGGAAGCTCCTGGACCGGTACCGGCGCCTTCCTAGGCCGCTTTGGCACCGCCGAAGCCCTTGCGGACGGCATCGAGGCGGGCGGCGGTTCGGTCGATCTCCCCACGGTCGACGATGACGCCCCCGACCTCGCCCCGGCTCCGGTCTTCGAGATCAGGCCAGCCGGAGGCAAGGGCTCCAAGGCCTTCGTCGACTTCCAGCACGACGTCACCGCCGAGGACGTGCGGCTCGCCCACCGCGAGGGCTTCGTCTCGGTCGAGCACCTCAAGCGCTACACCACGCTCGGCATGGCGACCGACCAGGGCCGCACCTCCAACGTGCCCGGCCTCGCCATCATGGCCGGCGCGCGCGGCATGGCGATCCCCGATGTCGGCACCACCCGCTTCCGTCCGCCCTTCTCGCCGGTCTCGATCGGCGCGCTGGCCGCCGAGCGCTTCGGCGACCTGAAGCCGCACCGCCTGACGCCGATGCACGACTGGCACCTCGAGGAAGGTGCCACGATGCAAGCGGCCGGCCTCTGGCACCGGCCGATGATCTACGGCCATCCGGGCGAGACGGTCGAGCAGGCCTATGTGCGGGAGGCGAAGGCCGTGCGCGAAAACGTCGGCATCGTCGATGTCTCCACCCTCGGCAAGATCATGGTCCAGGGCCCCGACGCCGGCGCCTTCCTCGACCGGGTCTACACGAACATGTTCTCCACCCTGCCCGTCGGCAAGGCGCGCTACGGCCTCATGCTGCGCGAGGACGGTTTTGCCTTCGACGACGGCACCACGTGGCGCCTCGCCGAGACCGACTTCCTGATGACGACCACCACGGCCAATGCCGGCAAGGTCATGCAGCACCTCGAATACCTGCTCGACGTCGCCTGGCCCGACCTCAAGGTGATCCTCACCTCCGTCACCGACCAGTGGGCCGGCGCCGCGATCGCCGGGCCCGACGCGCGCAAGGTCCTTCAGGCCTGCGTCAACGGCACGGACGTGGACGATGCCGCGCTGCCCTTCATGGGCACCGTGCACGGCGAGATCGACGGCGTGCCGGTCATGATCTGCCGCCTCTCCTTCTCCGGCGAACTTGCCTACGAGGTCTATTGCGGCGCCGGCCACGGCCAGCAGGTCTGGGACACGCTGCTGGAAGCCGGCAAACCATTCGCGATGGTGCCCTACGGCCTGGAGGCACTAGGCACCCTGCGCATCGAGAAGGGCCACGTCACCGGCGCCGAGATCGACGGCCGCACCACCGCGCGCGACCTGCATCTCGGCTGGATGCTGTCGAAAAAAAAACCCTTCGTCGGCTCCGCCATGATGGACCGCGAAGGCCTCGTCGCCGACGACCGGCTCCAGCTCGTCGGCCTGATCGCGCTCGACAACCGTCCGCTCAAGGGCGGCGCCCATCTGGTCGCCCACGCCGACCGCGCGCTGCGCGATTCCATCGGCCACGTCACCTCCGTCTGCTTCTCCCCCGCGCTCGGCAAATACATCGCACTCGCGCTGGTGAAGGGCGGCAAGTCGCGCCACGGCACCCGCGCCTTCATCTCCGATCCGATCCGCAGGCGCTACGGCGCGGTCGAGATCGTCAGCCACCATTTCTTCGATCCGGACGGGAGCCGCATGCATGGCTGAGCAGGTCTCTCCCCTCGGCCCAGCGTGGGTCCCGGGCAGGCACGGCCGCGCCGACGGCGAACCGGGGGTCGTTCTGTCGGAAACGCGTCCCGGCTCCATCGTCCAGGCCGCCGCCTTCCCCGGCAGCGAAAAGGCGATCATCGCCGCGATCAGAAAGGCGGCCGGCCTTTCCCTGCCCGACGGTGCCGGCGGCGGCGTCGCCACCGACACGAAAGCAGCCTTCGGCATCGCCCCGGGCCGCTTCCTTGTCGTCGACCAGTCCGAAGGCCTCGCCGACCGCCTCCGTGCCGCCATCAAACCGGCCGAAGGCGCCGTCACCGACCTCTCCCACGGCCGCACCGCCATCCGCGTCTCGGGCCCCCTCGCAGAATGGGTGCTCGCAAAACTCTTCGCGATCGACTTTTCGCTGACCGCCTTACCCCTCGCCGCCGCCAGCGCCACCCAGCACCACGACATCCTGGCCCAGATCCAGCGCACCGGCCCGGAAAGCTTCGACCTCTATGTCTTCCGCTCCCTAGCCCGATCCTTCTGGATGATGCTGTGCCATGCGGCGGAGGAAGTTGGATACGAGGTGCGGTAGCAGCGAGTGGCCTGTGGTTGGTAGCTGCGGTAGCCGCGAGGTGATTGACGGGATCGGAGTGGATTTCAGCCTGACGGGCTTTAGGGCGACGTAGCCGGAGAAACGGCCATTCGGGCGGACGCACTGTTTCGACAGCAACGCGCCCTATCTTGGTCGTTCAGGTGGACTATACCCTTGCCTGGAAGCAGATGCGGGGGCTCTGTCCGGAGCGTCCGCCACGCGCGCCGATTTCAGTCATCGCTCGCCCTCGGTAAGCTCCCGAAAGCTCCTGTCTATTTCCAGCGCGCAAGGTCACCGACTAGCACGGCTCGCCCCATCAGACTTGGGTGCCTCGCCCTGCAAATAGCGAGCAAAGCAGCCCCAGCAGGGCAATGTTGACAAGCGGCAGCAGCGCCAACATCCACGGCCAGAGCGGCTCGGGAGCGAGGTCTGCGAAGCCGATCCACGGCTGGCCCATCAGCAGCAGAAACACAGACGACATAGCATCGCCTTCCACGCCGAAGAGCTTGAAGGCGGAGACAAGGAAAATCGCCAGGGCGACGGCGTAGAGAGCCAGGAGAACATAGGTGGCCGCGCGGCAATATCTGGTCATCGCGCCTCCGCATTGCGCATGAGGTAGACCGGGATCGGCGACATCTTGGTCTCCAAGCAGAAATGAACTTCTGATTGGATACTGCCCTCGAAGCACGCCGTTTGATTAGTGAATTCAGTCTCGCGCACGAAGACTGAAATCATGCAACCGAACCAGCGCCGCTACTTCGACATCCAGGCTGCGTTTTCGCTGAGGCTGGAGCGTGCCGATATCTGGCCTCGGAACCAGCGGACGAGCGTTTCGAGGGCGGGCTCCTCCCGCCGGCTTTCCTTGATGCAGAGATAGTAGTCCTCGCTTGTCGGGATGGCGGTGTCGTCGAGCAGCGAAAGCGAGCCGACCTCGACGTCCCGTGCTACCAGGAAATCCGGGACCAGGGCGGCGCCGAGCCCCGCGCGCACCATCTCCAGCGCAGTAACGTAATGGGAAGCAAACAGCCAGCGCCCGCCGGGCGGTTTGACAGTGGGACGACCGGCGAGCTCGGAGTGCCGATGCCAGTCGTGTCCGATGCGGCCTCGCGTGAGATCCGTGGTGATCAAACGCGGCGCTCCGTCGGAAAGTGTCGCCGAGGCGACGACCGGGACCAGCCTTTCGGGCCATAGCAGCAGCGAGTAGAATCCCTTTTCCGTCGGCAGGGTGGTGACGAATGCATCCGCGACCGCGTCAGTCAGTTCGGGATCGCTGGCGTACATATGGAGATGAAGGTCGAGCAACGGGTTGGCGGCATAGAACTGGGACAGACGGGGAACCAGCCATCCCGGCCCGAAACTGCTGCACACGGCCAGCCGAACCGTTTCGTTGCGTCTGCCGATCGTGTCTCCGACCGATCGCTCGATCGCCGCGAAAGCCTCCTGCAACTTCCCGGCCAGGCTTGCGCCCGCCTCGGTGAGCGCGATCCCGCGCCCTTCCTTGCGGAGCAGCCTCTCTCCCACCAGGTCTCCGAGAAGCCGTAGCTGATGACTGACCGCGCTCTGTGACACACCGAGTTCTTCCGCGGCTCGCGAGACGGAACCATGTCGAGAGACGGCCTCGAAAGCCTGCAGGGCCCGAAAATTCTGCCTGAACTCCATGACTATCTGTAGTTTCTTCTGCGGGACCGCGCCAAGTCCGGAGTTTCCGTATGGCGACCAAACTCACTACAAGCCGCCTCCATGCCGGTCAGATTGATGAATCCCAGCAAGCTACTGCCTATCAATCTCATTAGACACCATCACATCCGACATTACTATATGGGAGCCTCTAGTCGGGAACCCAGAAATGTCTCGTGCAAGTGTAAACTTTAACCGTCGACATTTGCTCGTGGGCGCGACAGGCGCCGCCGGTCTCCTCCTACTCGGAGATGTGATGGCCAACGAGGTCATGAAGGAGATATCCGATCTGAAACCAGGCGAGTTCACCTGGCATCCCGACAGACAACCGACTGGGCCAGTCGCCGTGGTGGTCTCCATTCCCGAACAGCGCGTCCATGTCTATCGCAATGGCGTGAGAATCGCGGCCTCGACGTGCTCGACGGGAAAGCCCGGCCACGAGACGCCGACTGGAGTGTTCGTGGTGCTGCAGAAGGACAAGCATCACCGGTCAAGCACCTACAACAATGCGCCAATGCCCAATATGAACCGACTGACCTGGTCGGGCATCGCGCTACATGCGGGCAACCTACCAGGCTACCCGGCGTCGCACGGGTGCATACGGCTACCGATGGCGTTCTCGGAGAAGCTGTTCGAAATCACACATCTCGGCACGCCGGTGATCATTGCCGGATCTCATTCCGATCCGTGGGAACTCACTCATCCCGGCATGGTGCTCTCCGGCTATGCCGAGAAAGAATTCGAGCAGGTCGAAGCCGGACTCGAGGGAAAGAAGCATCCGAAGGATTGGGTCGAGGCGGAATCCTATCCGGTAACGTCGATCGTCGTATCGTCGGCGGACAAGCGGATTGACCTGATCGAGAATGGAGAAGTTGTCGCGGAAGGCCGTGCAACCATTTCAGGCGCCGGTCGCCTCGGCAGCCATGTCTTCGTGCTCAACGGGGGGCATGGCGCTATCCAGGGTATGCACTGGACTGCGATAAGCCACAACAGCGACGCCGGCGGCTTCTTTCAGCCGGAAGAGCGCGCTCTCAATCGGGTTTCCGCCGATCAGGCGTTCCTTAGGGCAATGCGTGCGCGGCTTCATGCCGGAATGGTGTTCATTCTGACCGACGTGCCGCTCCATCCGGAGCGCCGGTCAGGGCGCGACTTTGTCATCATGTCTTGAGGAGGAACAGCCATGAGAATCGTGCGAGCTGAAGAGGCGTTCTTTGTCCTGTTCGCAGGAGTCGCACTTGCAGCCTGCCAGACGGATACTGGGGGCAATGTCAGTCAGTTGCCATCAAGCCCAATTCCGGAGGTCGGCTACGACGCCAAGGTCTCGAACGCCGCTGTCGAATCGTGCCGCAGCGCTTTGACAGCACAGACGCAGGGCGGAGTGGACGTCGTTGCCAGCGAGTTCTCGCAGGCAAATGTGACGATCTACATGACGGTCGGACCCCAGCGCGCGCCGTGGAAATGCCTGGTTTCCAACAGCGGAGCTGGCCCCGAGCTCGAATATTTGGGCACGAACGGCTGACGATGCCCCCAAAGGCAATCGCGTCGGAGGAAAGCGTTCGCCCGACCGGTCGGTATCGGAAGGAAACACAAGGTGAGGAGCGTGTCATTGTGAGCGGTCGAATTGTCCTTCTGGTGGCCGGAACCGTGATGACTGCATTGCCGGCCTTGGCCGACGAACAACAAGCCATCGACGGATGCATCGACAAGGTGCGGGAGGTTGGCGGACCCGACGGAGCCGGCGGCGGCAAGTTGATCAGCTCGGATTTCTCGCAGGCTGGCACCCTTGTGATGCTGCGCGATGCCGGGGGAACGGTGTGGCGCTGCCTTGCCGCGAACGATGGCAGTGTAGAGGACATCAGTATTCTCGAGGCGGCCGACGACGGCGGCGGCGCAATGGCTGGTGCCGGCGACAATCGCGCCGTCATAAGATTTCCGCGCGGTGCAAGCGGCACGACACTAAGCGGCGCGATCATCGGGCGTGACGATTTCGACTACATTCTTGGCGCTCGTGAGGGACAGGTCATGGGGAGTTTCGCTGAAGGTCGACGGGACCAACGGCGACGGTGTGATCTATTTCAACATTCTTCCGCCCGGCAGCGATAACGAGGCGATCTTCGTCGGATCCATGGAGGAGAAGGCTGAAGCAAGCGTCCGGCTTCCGACGAGCGGAGATTATACGATCCGTGTCTATCTCATGGGCAACGACAAGGATACGGACAAGACCGTCGGCTACAGGCTCGATGTCGCGATCTCCGACGGGCCGCCCCCTGACGACGCGCTGGTGCCTGGCACCAACTATCATGCGACCGGCGAGATCGAATGCAGCTTCAAGGACAATCCGCAGGTGAAGAAGTGCAGCTTCGGTGTCGTGCGCCAAGGCGGCGGCGACGCAACCGTCGACGTCACATTCCCGGATGGCTTCGTGCGCAAATTGGAGTTTCGCAATGGCAATGTGACCGCATCGGACGGCGCCGAGACCAAAAGCGAGAGGCAGAGCGACAACACCGTCGTCCAGGTCAACGCAGCCGAAACCTTCATCATTCCGATCATCGTCAACGAGGGCGGCTGATGGGCCTGGGCAGCCGCTTGGCGAAAATGTCGTCGGTCCCGTTCATCGCCGAACTGGCGTCTCTTGAAGGATAATGAGGTGAAGAAGCTTATCTGTCCCGTTCTCGGAGCGGCTGCGCTTCTGATGTGGGCAATCCCCGCCCTTGCCGCCGACCGCAGCCACATGATCGATGTCTGCCGAAGCTATGCCGCCAAGCACCTACGCGTCGACAGAGAAGGGCTGGCTTGGACCGGCGGCTTTCGGGCTGCCAGCAGATATAGCTAGACAGTCCGCAACGGCCTCGCCACCGCTCGAAATCTGCCCCGATACCAACCGTCAAATCTTCACCCCCACCCCCTCACCCCCCGCTGATCGCCGTCAGCACATAAACCTCCGCGCCCACCGCCAGCGGCGTCCCAAGCCCCGCCCGCTCGCCATCCACGAACACGTTCATGTGCTTGCGGATCGCCGGGCGCGTGTCGCGGATGCGGTCGGCCATGCCGGGCCAGAGCCGGTCGAGTTCGTCGATCATGTCCGAAACGGTCGCGGCCGACAGCGTCACCACCCGCCGCGATCCGGGAAACAGGTCGCACAGCGCCCCGGACAGCTTGACCGTGACGCTCCCGCCCGTGCCGCGCGGTGCCGCGCCGGTGTCCTCGTCGATCCGCATAACGGAAGTCTATCGCTCGATGACGAAGGTTTCCACCGACGAGATCGCCGGCAGGTGGCCGGCGACCGGCGCCCAGGTCTCGCCCTCGTCGACGCTGGCGTAGAACTCGCCGCCGCCGGTGCCGAAATAGACGCCCGCCGGCTCCAGCCTGTCGGTCGCCATAGCCTGGCGCAGCACGCCGAAATAGGCGTTCTCCTGCGGCAGTCCGGCGCGCATGTCCTGCCAGGTCTTTCCGCCGTCGCGCGTGCGCCACACCGCGGCCTTCGCATCGGGCACGAAGCGCCCGAGTTCGGCGCCATTGAGCGGGATCATGTAGACGGTCTTGGGGTCGCGCGGATGTGCCGCCGTCGGGAACCCGAAGGTCGAGGGCAGGCCCGCCTCGATGCTCTCCCACGTGCGCCCGCCGTCGTCGGAGCGGTACATGCCGCAATGGTTCTGCTGGTAGAGCAGCTGGTCCGTGCCCGGCGCCAGCACCACGCAGTGCACGCACTGGCCGAATTCCGGATAGCGCTGGTCCTCGGGGAAGAAGTCCGCCCGCGTGCCCTTGTTGCGCGGCTCCCAGGTCTTGCCGCCGTCGTCGGTGCCGAACACGCCGGCCGACGAGATGCCCACCCACATGCGGTTTTCGTCCTCCGGATGCGGCACCAGCGAATGCAGGATCAGCCCGGCGCCGCCGGGGTTCCAGTGCGGCCGTGTCGGATGGTCGCGCAGGCCCTTCACGTGGCTCCAGCTCTTGCCGCCGTCCTCGCTGCGGAAGAGCCCCGCCGGCTGCACGCCCGCATAGAGGCCGCCATGGCCGGGCGCCAGGCTCCACGCCGAGGCCACCGGCTCCTCGCCTTCCGCGTAGGCCAGGCCCTCGCTCGAATGCGTCCAGGTCTCGCCGAGGTCCATGGAGGTCCACACCGCCGGGCCGAACCACTCGTTGCCGCCCGCCGCATGGATCGCGTCGGTCGCCGGGTCGGCGACGGCATGGTTGATCGGCCAGGTGTTGCAATAGGGGCCGCGCAGCGACCAGTCCTTCCGGGCCTCGTCGCTCTCGGCGATGAACAGGCCCTTCTTGGTGCCGATGAGCACCAGCACGCGTTTCGCCATGCGGCGTCCTCCTCAAATTTGAACGGTGCCGAGGCGTTCCCCTGCCCCTTCCGGGCGCCTGCTGGACATTTACGTTGATATCAACTTTAATGGGCCATGTCAAAAGGTCAATCCCCGAGTTTTGCTACGACGCTGGAGGTTCGCGACGCGTGCCTGTGCCTGCACGTGCAGCGCGCCGCGCGCTCTTTGGCGCGGCTTTTCGACGAGGCGTTCCGGCCCGTCGGCCTCACCAACGGCCAGTTCTCGCTCCTGATGTCGCTAAACCGCCCGGGCCCCGCCCGCATGCGCGAGGTCGCAGCCCTGCTCGCCATGGACCGCACGACGCTCACGGCGGCGCTGAAGACGCTGGAGCGGCGCGGCCTGCTCGCGGTCGACGTCGATCCCGAAGACCGCCGCGGCCGCCTCCTCACCCTGACCGACACCGGCCGCGAGACGCTTGTCCGCGCCGTCCCGATCTGGCGGGAAAAGCACGCCGAACTGGAAGAAGGCATCGCCGATCCGCACGGCCTGCGAGCGGCGCTGCTGGGGATTTCGTAAGAGTGTTGGCGGCGGCGCGATGGGCTAAGCTTGGATCCCGCATATGCAAAGCCACGGGCCTCGCCCCCCTCACTTCACGAACGTGACGAACTCCTCCAGCGGCACCCGCTCCGTGCGCAGCCTGTTCTCCGGCTTCGAGGTGTCCTCGTAGCCCAGCGCCATGCCGCAGGTGACGATCTCTTCGTCGGGGATGCCGAGCACCGGCCGGATCTGCCGGTGATAGGGCGCGAATGCCGCCTGCGGGCAGGTGTGCAGCCCCCTGCCCCGCGCCGCGATCATGATCGACTGCAAAAACATGCCGTGGTCGATCCACGAGCCATGGTTCAGCCGGCGGTCGATGGTGAAGATCATGCCCACCGGCGCGTCGAAGAACACGAAGTTGCGGTCGTGCTGGGCGCGCATCTGGTCGACGTCGCGCTTGCCGATGCCGAGCGCGCCGTAGAGCGCGAAACCCACCGCGCGGCGCCGCGCGTAATATGGCTCGAAGAACTGGTCGGGATAATACTTGTACTCGTCCCATTTGGCCTTTTCGGCGCGGATGCCGGAATTCATCACCGCGTCGGTGATCTCCTGCTTCTTGGCGCCGGAAAACACCCAGACCTTCCACGGCTGCATGTTGGTGCCCGACGGCGCGCGGCTCGCCACCTGCAGGATGTCCCTCACCACCGCCTCGTCCACCGGATCGGGCAAGAAAGCCCGCACGGAACGGCGCGAAGTGATCGCTTCGTCGACGATGTCGGCCTCGTCGATCGTCTCTTTCCGCTTGTCTGGAGCCAGCATGGGCACGTCCCTCTTCGACGCGACCTCCTTTGCACATCGGAAGCGATTGGTCCAATCACGGACGACGTGCGGGCACAGGAGGCGGATTCGGGCGCCGGTCCGGCATGGCCTCCGAAAAACAGCTTGAAACTTCCCTCGCGCCGCGTTTGATGAAAATACTGAGGATTTTTTCATGGAGACGCCAGCATGCCGGGCCCAACCGGTGACGTGCTTCTGGCGGGAGACCTGCGCGCCCTGCGCAAGGCGCGCCGGATGACGCTCGCCGATCTCGGCGCGCGGCTCGACCGCTCGGTGGGCTGGCTGAGCCAGGTCGAGCGCGGCCTGTCCGATCCCTCCGTCGAGGACCTGAAGCGCCTGGCGCAGGCCTTCGGCGTGCCGCTCGGCCTGTTCTTCCGCCACGAGGCGCCACACGAGCGCGAAATGGGCGTCGTGGTGCGCGCCGGCCGCCGCCGCTCGCTCGGTTCCAGCGAGAGCGGCCTCACGGAGGAACTCCTCTCCCCCGATCTCGGCGGCAGCTTCGAGCTGGTGCGGTCCGAATTCGCCCCCGGCGCGCGCCTGTCCGAACCCGCCCTGCGGCAGACCGAGGAAGCCGGCTACGTCGCCTCCGGCCGCTTCGACGTCGAGATCGACGGCACCTGGCACGAACTCGGACCCGGCGACAGTTTCCGCTTCAGGCAAAAACCCTTCCGCTGGCGCAATCCGGGCCTCGAGCCCGCGGTCGTCATCTGGGCGATCTCGCCGCCGGTCTATTGAGCCAAACCGATGCAACGACGCTTCCCCTTCAAGGACGAACGCCATGGCTGACCTGCCCTCCCACGCCCGCGTGGTCATCATCGGCGGCGGCGCCGTCGGCGTCTCCTCGCTCTACCATCTGGCCAAGGCCGGCTGGACCGACTGCGTGCTCCTGGAAAAGAACGAGCTCACCTCCGGCTCGACCTGGCATGCCGCCGGCAACGTCCCGACCTTCTCCTCCTCCTGGTCGGTCATGAACATGCAGCGCTATTCGGCCGGGCTCTACCGGGGGCTGGCCCAGGCCGTCGACTATCCGATGAACTACCACGTCACCGGCTCGATCCGCCTCGCCCACACGGCCGAGCGCATGCAGGAGTTCCAGCGCGTGCGCGGCATGGGCCGCTACCAGGGCATGGACATCGACATCCTCGGCCCGGACGAGATCCGCCGGCACTACCCCTTCATCGAGACCCACGACCTCAAGGGTGCGCTCTACGATCCGGCCGACGGCGACATCGATCCCGCCCAGCTCACCCAGGCGCTGGCCAAGGGCGCGCGCGACATGGGCGCCACCATCGTCCGCTTCTGTCCCGTCACCGGCGTGCGCCGCGACGGCACGGAATGGGTGGTCTCCACGCCGAAGGGCGAGATCCGCTGCGAGAAGGTCGTCAACGCCGCCGGCTACCGCGCCGCGGAGGTCGGAAAGATGTTCGGCCGCGACGTGCCGATGATGGTGATGAGCCACCAGTACATCCTGTTCGAGGAAATCCCCGAACTCGCCGCCTGGAGCCGCGAGGCCGGCCGCAAGCTGCCGCTGCTGCGCGACGTCGACGTCTCCTATTATCTCCGCCAGGAGAAGAACGGCATGAACCTCGGCCCCTACGAGCGCAACTGCCGCGCCCACTGGACGGGCGCCGACGACCCGATGCCCGACGATTTCTCCTTCCAGCTCTTCGCCGACGATCTCGATCGCCTGGAAGCCTATCTGGAAGACGCCGTCGCCCGCGTGCCGATCCTCGGCACGGCCGGTCTCTCCAAGGTGATCAACGGCCCCATCCCCTATGCCCCCGACGGCAACCCGCTGATCGGCCCGATGCCGGGCGTGCCCGATGCCTTCGAGGCCTGCGTCTTCACCTTCGGCATCGCCCAGGCCGGCGGCGCCGGCAAGGTGCTGGCCGAATGGGTCACCGAGGGCGCGACCGAGTGGGACATGTGGTCCTGCGATCCGCGCCGCTTCACCGCCTTCGCCTCCGCCCCCGACTATGCGGTCGCCAAGGGCGTGGAGATCTACGGCCACGAATACGCCATCCACTTCCCGCGCCATTCCTGGCCGGCGGGTCGCAATCGCAAGTTGTCGCCGATCCACGACCGGATCGCCGCGCTCGGCGCGCAATTCGGCGCCTACAACGGCTGGGAGCGCGCCAACTGGTACGCCCAACCCGGCGACGACACCTCCGAGGAAGCCACCCAGACCTTCCGTCGCGATGGACCGTGGCAAAAGCGCATCCGCGAGGAGTGCCTTGCCGTGCGCGACGCGGCCGGCATTCTCGACCTGCCGGGCTTCTCGCGCTTCCGCCTCCAGGGACCCGGCGCGGGCGAATGGCTGTCGACGCTGATCACCGGCGCCGTGCCGAAACCCGGCCGCATCGGGCTCGCCTATTTCGCCGACGACAAGGGTCGCATCGTCACCGAAATGTCGGTGATGGCGCTGGCCGAGGACTTCTTCTTCCTCATCACCGCCGCTGTCGCGCAGTGGCACGATTTCGAGTGGCTGGCGAAGAAACTCCCGCAAGGGACTCCAATCACGCTGAAAGACGTCACCGAGGATTTTGCGTGCCAGATCCTCACCGGCCCGAATTCCCGCGCCATCCTGGCCGACGTCTCGAACGCCGACCTGACGAAGCCCTGGCTCACCCACCAGTCCTGCCAGATCGCCGGCCGCTGGCTCCAGCTGGTCCGCGTCTCCTTCGCCGGAGAACTCGGCTGGGAACTCCACAGCAAGGTCGAGGATACCGCCGCGATCTTCGACGCCGTGTGGCAGGCCGGCCAGGCGCACGGGCTGAAACCCTTCGGCATGTTCGCGCTGGATTCGCTGCGGCTCGAAAAGGCCTATCGCGCCTGGAAGGGCGACCTCTCGACCGACTACACCATCCTCCAGGGCGGGCTCGAACGCTTCGTGAAATGGGACAAGCCCGACTTCACGGGCAAGGCCGCCCTGCTTTCCGAAATGCAGCAGGGCGCGGCCAAGCGCTTCGCCACGCTCGTCGTGGACCAGCCCGGCGACTGCGACGCGCCCTACATGTCGACGCTCTGGCACGACGGGAAGATCGTCGGCGAGACGACGTCAGGAGGCTGGGGCCACAGGGTGGACAAATCCATCGCGCTCGGCATGCTGCGCGCCGACCTCGCCGCGCCGGGCACCCGCGTCGAGATCGAGATCTTCGGCGACCGCTTCTCCGCGACGGTTCAGGAAGACGGGCCGCTTTGGGACCCGGCGAACGAGAGGCTGCGCGCGTGACCCTGCCCTTTCCCGACGAGAGCTTCGGCGCCTTCCTGTTCGACATGGATGGCACGATCCTCAACTCTATCGCCGCTGCCGAACGGGTCTGGTCGATCTGGGCCACGAGACACGGCATCGACGTCGCCGCATTCCTGCCGACCATCCACGGCAAGCGCGCGATCGAGACGATCGGGCAGCTGAATCTGCCGGACATCGACCTCGTCGCCGAAGCGGAGGCGCTCGCGCAAGCCGAGATCGACGATGTCGAGGGGGTGGTGTCGATCGCGGGAGCGGCCGCCTTTCTGGCCGCCCTGCCCGCCGACCGCTGGGCGATCGTCACCTCCGCGCCGCGCCGGCTCGCGCTTCGACGGCTGCAAGCCGCGGGCCTTCCCGTCCCGCCCCTGATGATCACCGGCGAGGATGTCAGTCGTGGCAAGCCAGCACCCGACTGCTTCCTGCTAGCCGCAGAACGGCTCGGCCAGGCGGTTGGCGACTGCCTCGTCTTCGAGGACGCACCGGCCGGCATCCAGGCCGCCGAGGCCGCCGGCGCGCGGGTCGTCGTCGTCACCGCGACACACATGCACCGGCTGGAGACGTCCCATCCGATGATCGCTGGATACGGCGATGTCACGCCCCTGCTCGACGGGCGCGGACGGTTGGTGATCGCTGGCAACACCTTATCCACGGACGGAAGGAACCGGGTGTGACCTCCATCATCCTAACCGACGGCGGCATGGGCCAGGAACTGCTGCGCCGCTCCGGTGCCGAGCCCACGCCGCTTTGGTCGGCGAAAGTCCTCATGGAAGAACCCGCCCTCGTGCGCGATCTCCACGCCCATTTCATCCGCGCCGGCGCGCGTGTCGTCACCATCAACAGCTATGCAGCAACCCCCGAACGCTTGGAGCGTGAAGGCGTCGGCGACATGTTCGAAACGCTGCAGCAGCGCGCCATCGACCTCGCATATGAGGCGCGCGATGCGGTCGGCACGGACTGCGCCGTCGCCGGCTGCCTGCCGCCGCTGTTCGGCTCGTACCAGCCGGAATTGCGGCGGCCCTTCGACGAGACGCTAGCCATCTATCGGCGCATCGTCGCCCGGCAGGCGGAGCACGTCGACCTCATCCTGTGCGAGACCATGGCCTCCGCCGAGGAAGGGCTCGCCGCCGCCATCGCCGCCTGCGAGAGCGGCAAGCCGGTCTGGCTGTCGTGGACGCTCGCCGACCACGGTGCGCCGCGGCTGAGAAGCGGCGATACGATCGCGGAGGCAGCGCAGGCCGTCGCGCACCTGACCCTCGCCGCCCGCATGGTCAATTGCAGCTGGCCGGAAGCGGTGGACCGCGCGATGCCCGAACTCTCGGGCCTTGGCGGGGCGGTCGGCGCCTACGCCAACGGCTTCACCGCCATCGAGCCGCTGAAGCTCGGCGGCACGGTGGCCGACCTCGAGGCGCGCACGGACCTCGGCCCGGATACCTACGCCGATTTCGCGCTCGGCTGGATCAGGAAGGGCGCGACGATCGTCGGCGGCTGCTGCGAAGTCGGCCCGCAACATATCGCGCGGCTGCGCGACAGGCTGGCCGAGGCCGGCCACCAGATCGGAGGATTTCATGCCTAGCCCCTCCTCCCGCCTCACCGGCATCATCCCCTCCGGCAAGGACGGCTGGGAGCTGCACTTCGCCGCCATGATGCGAAGACAGGCCGGCGAGGACATCATGATGCTCTCCGTCGGCGACCACGACTTCGACACGCCGCAGGCGACCGTCGATGCCTGCGTGGCGGCCGTGAAGGCGGGCTATCACCATTACACGCAGCTTCCGGGCCTGCCGCGGCTGCGCGCGGCGATGGCGAAAATCTCGACGCGCTGCACCGGTGTCGAGACGGCGTCCAGCGAAGTCATCGCCACCCCCGGCGGCCAGCTGGCGCTCTACGCCGCCGTCCAGGCGACGATGGATCCCGGCGACCACGCGATCATGGTCTCCCCCTACTACGCCACCTATCCCGGTACCTTCCGCGCCGCCGGCGCCTCATTCACCATCGTCGAGGCAAAGGCGGAAAACGGCTTCCAGCCCGCCGCCGCCGACATCGAGGCCGCCGTCGGGCCGAAGACCCGCGCGATCCTCATCAACACGCCCAACAACCCGACGGGCGCGGCCTATACGCGCGCGTGCCTGGAAGGCATCGCCGACATCTGCCGCCGCCATGATCTCTGGCTCCTCTCGGACGAGGTCTACTGGACCCTGCCGGGTGCCGCCGGCCACCTCTCGCCCCGCGCCCTGCCCGGCATGGCCGAACGCACGCTTGTCATCAACTCCATGTCCAAGAGCCACGGCATGACCGGCTGGCGCATTGGCTGGCTGACCGGCCCGGCCGACATGGTCGCGCTCTTGGTCAGCCTCAACCTCGTCACCACCTACGGGCTGACCGACTTCGTCAGCCGCGCCGCAATCGAGGCGCTGGAGAACGACTACGGCGTGGCCGAGATCGCCGACACCTACGGCCGCCGCCGCGAGGCCTTCCTCGCCGAGGTGCGCGGCATGAACGGCATCCGCGTGCGCGGCTCCGAGGGCGGCATGTACGTCATGCTCGACGTCTCCGCCATCGAGCCCGACTGCGAGGCCTTCGCCTGGGCCTTCCTCGAACGCGAGAAGGTCGCCGTGATGCCCGGATCGAGCTTCGGCGACGCCGCCCGCGGCCACATCCGCATCAGCCTGTGCCAACCCGAACCCGTTCTGGCCGACGCCGCCGCCCGCCTCCGCCGCTTCGCGGCGGGCTATACCGGGCAGCGCGAGCGGGCGTGATGGGTTTCCTCTTGACGCCGCTATCGCGTCGGAACCCCCACCCCTGCCCCTCCCCTCAAGGGGGAGGGAGACGCTGCATCTGCCGCATCCGACAGATTGGCCAAGCGTCTACCGCAGGCAACGCTTCCGCGATCCAGTCCCCCTCCCCCTTGAGGGGAGGGGCTAGGGGTGGGGGTACCCTCCACCAGTCCGATTTCGGGTAAGGACGAGCTGGCCTTCCCGTCCGTCAACATGGAGCCTTCCGCATGACCGCCATCCCCGCCAAGGCCCGCGCCGTCATCATCGGCGGCGGCGTCTCCGGATGTTCCGTCGCCTATCACCTGGCCAAGCTCGGCTGGAGCGACATCGTGCTGCTCGAACGCAAGCAGCTGACCTCCGGCACCACCTGGCACGCCGCCGGCCTCATCGGCCAGCTGCGCGCCTCGCAGAACATGACGCGGCTGGCGAAATACTCGGCCGATCTCTACACGAAGCTGGAGGCGGAGACCGGCGTCGCCACCGGCATGCGCCAGGTCGGCTCCATCACCGTCGCGCTGACCGAGGAGCGCAAGGAGGAGATCTACCGCCAGGCCTCCCTCGCCCGCGCCTTCGACGTCGACGTGCGCGAGATTTCCCCCAACGAAGTCAAGGAGATATACCCTCATCTCAACGTCGCCGACGTCGTCGCCGCCGTTCACCTGCCGCTCGACGGCCAGTGCGATCCCGCCAACATCGCCATGGCGCTGGCCAAAGGCGCCCGCCAGCGCGGCGCCACCATCGTGGAAGGCGCAAAAGTCACAGCCGTCACCCAGGCGAACGGCCGCGTCACCGGCGTCTCGTGGGAAAAGGACGGCGAGGCCGGCACCATCGCGGCCGACATCGTCGTCAACTGTGCCGGCATGTGGGCGCGCGAGCTCGCCTCGCAGAACGGCGTCGCCGTGCCGCTGCACGCCTGCGAGCACTTCTATCTCGTCACCGAGCCGATCCCCGGCCTCACCCGCCTGCCCGTGCTGCGCGTTCCCGACGAGTGCGCCTACTACAAGGAGGACGCCGGCAAGATGATGCTCGGCGCCTTCGAGCCGGTCGCAAAACCCTGGGGCATGGACGGCATCCCCGAAAGCTTCTGCTTCGATCAGCTGCCCGAAGACATGGAGCATTTCGAGCCGATCCTCGAAATGGGCGTCAACCGCATGCCCATGCTCGCCACCGCCGGCATCCACACCTTCTTCAACGGCCCCGAAAGTTTTACCCCCGACGACCGCTACTATCTCGGCGAAGCGCCCGAACTCGGCGGCTATTTTGTCGCCGCCGGCTACAATTCCATCGGCATCGTCTCGTCCGGCGGCGCCGGCATGGCGCTGGCGCAGTGGATCGCCGACGGCGAGCCGCCCTTCGACCTGTGGGAAGTCGACATCCGCCGGGCGCAGCCCTTCCAGAAGAACCGCCGCTACCTGAAGGCGCGCGTCACCGAGACGCTCGGCCTGCTCTATGCCGACCATTTCCCCTACCGCCAGATGGCGTCCGCCCGCGGCGTCCGCCGCTCGCCGCTGCACGAGCACCTGAAGGCGCGCGGCGCCGTCTTCGGCGAGGTCGCCGGCTTCGAGCGCGCCAACTGGTTCGCCCGCCCCGACCAGGAGCGCGACTACCGCTATTCCTGGAGGCGCCAGAACTGGTTCGGCAACCAGCGCCTCGAACATCTCGCCGTACGCAACGGCGTCGGCCTGTTCGACATGACCTCGCTCGGAAAGATCCGCGTCGAGGGCCGCGATGCCTGCGCCTTCCTGCAAAAGCTCTGCGCCAACGACGTCGACGTGCCCATCGGCCGCATCGTCTACACCCAGATGCTCAACGCCCGCGGCGGCATCGAGAGCGATCTCACCGTCTCGCGCCTCACCGAGACCGCTTTCCTGCTCGTCGTGCCCGGCGCCACCCTCCAGCGCGACCTCGCCTGGCTGAGAAAGCATCTCGGCGACGCCTTCGCCGTCGTCACCGACGTCACCGCGGCGGAAGCCGTTCTCTGCCTCATGGGCCCCGCCTCACGCGATCTCCTTGCCCGCGTCAGCCCGAACGACTTCTCCAACGCGACGAACCCTTTCGGCACCTGGCAGGAGATCGAGATCGGCATGGGCCTCGCCCGCGCCCACCGCGTCACCTATGTCGGCGAGCTCGGCTGGGAGCTCTACGTGCCCACCGACCAGGCCGCCCACGTCTTCGAGGCGATCGAGGAGGCCGGGCAGGATGTCGGCCAAGGGGCGGGCTTGAAGCTCTGCGGCCTGCACACGCTCGATTCCTGCCGCATCGAAAAGGCTTTCCGCCATTTCGGCCACGACATCACCGACGAGGACCACGTTCTGGAAGCCGGCCTCGGCTTCGCGGTCAGGACCGCCAAGGGCGACTTCATCGGCCGCGACGCGGTTCTCGCCAAGCGCGACGCCGGCCTAGACCGCCGCCTCGTCCAGTTCCGCCTCGCCGACCCCGAACCGCTGCTGTTCCACAACGAGGCGATCGTCCGCGACGGCCGGATCGTCGGCACCGTCACCTCCGGCAACTACGGCCACCACCTCGGCGCAGCCATCGGCCTCGGCTACGTGCCCTGCCGCGGCGAGACCGAAACCGACCTCCTCTCCTCCACCTACGAAATCGAAATCGCCGGCACCCGCCACGCGGCCGAGGCCTCGCTCAAACCGCTGTACGACCCGAAGGCGGAGCGGGTCAGGAAGTAGGAAATCGGTGCGTCCTTCGAGGCTCGCCCACTCAAGCCCGGAGCCACCGCTACCTACGTCGTGCGGGCTCGCACCTCAGGATGAGGACCCTCCGTGTCCGAAGGAGATGCGAGGCACCGACGCTGCCAATCTCCCCCCTGGAGGGGGAGATGCCCGACAGGGCAGAGCGACTGTCTTGGTGGTCAAGCGGTTTCTTCGCGCCATGGTTGCCTGGTCCGGAGGATTGCGTTGAGGATTGTGAGGAGTTTTCGGGCCGTTGCGATGAGAGCGACCATCCTGGGCTTTCCCGCTGCGACGAGCCGGTCGCGGAAGGCCTTGAGGATGGGGTTGTGCCGGATGCCGACCATCGCGCCCATGAACAGCAGGGAACGGACGCCCGCCCTGCCGCCGCCGATGAAACTCCGGCCCCGCCACTGGCCGGACTGGCGGGTGAAGGGGGCGAGGCCGACGAGGGCCGCCACCTGGCGTCGGTCGAGGCTGCCCAGTTCCGGCAGTTCGGCGATCAGGCTGCGGGCGATGGTGGGGCCGACGCCGGGCACGGAGGACAGGAGGTCCTCCTTGGCGCGCCAGGCCGGCGAGCCGCGCACGCTGTCGTCGATGTCCCGGTCGAGGCTGGCCAGTTCCTTCTCCAGCGCCTTGATCAGGCGCAGGATGCTCTTCCTGACGCGCGCGGGCGCCCGCTTCTCGCGCTGGCGCTCGGCGCCGATCATGGCCACGATCTGGCGCCGGCGCGTCACGAGATCGGCCAGCAGCCGGGTGGCCTCGTCGGGCAGCGGCCGCACCGCCGGCTTCGTCGCCTCTGCGAAGAGGGCGATGACGGCGGCGTCGATCGGGTCCGTCTTGGCCCGCTTGCCCAGCGCCTGGGCGAAGTGGCGTATCTGGGACGGATTGACGACCACGACCGGAAGCTCCGCTCCCGCCAGCGCCGCCGCCACGACGGTCTCGAAGCCACCCGTCGCCTCTACCGGGACGACCCCGCACGACAGCGCGCAGAGCCGCTCGACCAGCGCCGCGAGGCCATCGCCGTCGCGGCCCACGTGGAATGCCTCTCCACCCGGCCTGACATGCACGTCGAGCCGGTCCCTCGATACGTCGATCCCTACACAAACGGTGGCGTCCATCCTGTCCCTTCCTTGCGCAAGCGGGCTCGTTGTGCGGCCCAAGCGACTGTTCGGGTTCGATGGAACGGCGGGCGAAGACCCCAGCTCTGCCACGGGATCGACGTCCCCAGGGGGAAACGGTCCTTCGCCCGCCACCGCAACCGGAGATGTACCAGATGCGGACGGATTTGAGTTACAAGGGGGGCGCCTCGCGAGATGCGGCCATATCCGCCCTCGCGCTGCGTCATTCCGGGGCCGCGAAGCGGAACCCGGAATCCAGAGCCGAGGATCGGCAAGACGACACGCCCGTGCTCCGGCACGAACCCGCGACGGCCGCTGATCTGGATTCCGGGTTCCGCTCCGCGGCCCCGGAATGACGTCTCGACGTCCCCGCATCCGAAGCGGCCGGCTCCGACAAACGGTCCTCATCCTGAGGTGCTGACCTGCCACTGAACTTTCATCCAGCGGCGGTTAGAGCCTTGGCCGTTTCTGTTACGCCGTAGGGCGCGGTTCGAGCAACCGGTGGAGACGCGAAGCCCTTATCGAGCGAAGCGTCGGAGGCGGTTGCGGCGAGAGTTCCGGCGAAGGCCGCCGGGGTCTGGTATCCGAGCGAGGAATGAGGTCTCGCAGAGTTGAAGTCCTGCCGCCACTCGGCGATGGCGTTGCGGGCGTGGTCGAGGCCGAAGAACAGGCTCTCGTTCAGGAGTTCGTCGCGCATCCGGCCGTTGAAGGATTCGACGTAACCGTTTTGCATGGGCTTGCCCGGCGCGATGTAGTGCCATTCGACGCGATGATCCTTCGACCAGGCGAGGATCGCGTTCGAGGTGAACTCCGTGCCGTGGTCGGAAACGATCATGTCCGGCTTGCCGCGACGGCTGATCAGATCGGTCAGCTCACGGGCCACCCGACGACCGGAGATCGACGTGTCGGGGATGGCGCCCAGGCATTCGCGGGTCACGTCGTCGACGATGTTGAGCACGCGGAACCGCCGCCCGCAGGCAAACTGGTCGTGCACGAAGTCCAGCGACCAACGCGCGTTCGGCCTCGCCTCGACCAGGATCGGCGCCCGCGTGCCCACCGCGCGTCGCCGCGCCCGGCGCTTGCGCACTGTCAGCCCCTCCTCGCGGTAGAGCCGATAGATGCGGTTGATCCCTGATGGCTCGCCCTCGCGCCGCAGCAGGATGAACAGGCGCCGATAGCCGAAACGCCGGCGCTCGTTGGCGAGATCGCGCAGCCGGCCGCGCAGTTCGGTCTCCGGCGCCCGGCACGACTGGTAGCGGATCATCGTGCGATCGGCACCGACGATGGAACAGGCCCGACGCTCCGACAGACCCATGACGGCCTGCAGATGCGCGACGGCTTCGCGCTTGGCGGCGGGCCCTACCATTTTTTTGACAGGAGCTCGCGAAGGGCCGAGGCTTCCAGCATCTGCTCGGCGAGCAGGTTCTTCAGCCTCCCCTTCTCGTCTTCCAAAGCCCTCAGGCGCTTGGCGTCGGACACGTCCATGCCGCCATACTTCGCCTTCCAGTTATACAGCGTCGCCTCAGAGACCCCGTGCTTGCGGGCCAGGTCACCTGCCTTCGCACCCGCCTCGTGCTCGCGTAGAACCCCGATGATCTGCTCTTCCGTAAATCGCTTTCGCTTCATCTGTCCGTCCTTCGATCGAGAGCCGGACTCTAACTCCAGGTGGAGGAAAAACTCAGTGGCAGGTCAGCAGGTCAGTGCGAGCCCGCGAGTGCCTCGCGAGGAGCATCCTGTTTCGGTCTATTCGATCGTCGGGTTTCGACCCCTTAGTAGCCATTCCCGCGCCCAACCACCGCTGGCGAAAGCGGACGCTGAGCTCATGAAACAGAATACTATGATTCTGTTTCAGATTTGATGAGCACAATGGTATTCTCGATATAGGTTACATCGCTAGCCGACAGTTCATCGAGATAATTTCCAACTTTGCCCCTGCGCACCTTCGGTGCGCCCATTCGAGGCTGGAGCCATGGGCGGTCAAACCGCTGCGCCTGCTCCACCTCCTTCATTGCAGAAAACGATGTGCGGTTCCCTATGCTCGCCAGAACGCTATCGCTGACGGGTAAATCTAGATGCGTGGTGACGCGTTTAAAGACCGCTGTATAGTCAGCGGACATATCCTCATAGCTCGCTATCAGCACCGGTAGCTTAGCGCTAAGACCGCGCCACATTTCCTGAAACTGAATCAGATTATGTACCCCGAAATAGGGGTCGCGAATAAAGCTCGAAATATCTCCAGTATACCCGAAGAAATCATGGAATCGCCCGGTGATCTGGTGAAACAGACTGACTATCGTGTCGCGTGGGTCGCGTTCGATGTATATGATGCGATCATGGTTCTTATAGTCAACGATCCTCCGGGTAGGATCGAAGTCCAAAGGCGGTTTGGCGCCGTCGTTGTATTCGAACCCGTCATGGGTAAATGGAACATTGGGATGACCAGCGAGGTGCAACCCGTACCGTAACCAAGTGCGGCCGGATTTAGGAAAGGATACGACAAGCCTCTTCATAACTGGATCTTCGTTCTGCGATAGAGTCGCAATGGCGCACTGCCGCCGATGCCCGTTTGTCCCACGTACGATGAAGCAAATCCGCACCGAGTGATCCGCTCGTGCAGATTACAAACCTCGAACAACCGATCGGGTGTCCTGATCGCAAACACATCATTCGACATCGCCAACAGGCTATCCAGCACCGTATCGCGCTTGTCAGCAGACAGATGCTGATAGACCGCAAGGAACAACACGACGTCGTAGGAAGCGCGCAAAAGATCGGCGTGACGGCCCGCAAAATCAGCCCAAGGCAGGATGGTATCGGCGCGGAAATCCGCCTCGGGCCAATGGGCTGTGAGAGCGCGCGCCGATAGAATTCGCCCCGGATCGATGTCGAACCCATGGACCGAGTTGGCGCCCGCCTCCATGAGCTTCTGAGCAATCAACCCTTCGGCGCATCCGATATCAAGCACATTGGCCTCGGCACAAAAAGGTAAAAGCGAATCAATATCAAGTAGACGCGACTCTTTGGGCCATTTGCCATGGAACCCGAGTTCCGGTGCCAAAAGATAGTGCTTGCGGCCATCATCACGAGCTGCCTTTAAGAAGAGCGCGCCATACGCCGCCCAAGAAAAGCGGCTAATAAGAGCGCGTGCGGCTTGGGCGCGAATCTCTGCGGCCTCAGGATTGATCATGACATCGAGGATGGCCGCAGCGACTATCTTGGCATCGTCAGGCACAACGATATTGGCCGTCACGCCGGCTTTGGCGATCGCCAGTGTCCCCTTGTCCGAGCAGACTACTGGCACGCCGCATGCCATGGCTTCGGCCACCAGATTGGCCCAGCCTGCAAACCGTTCCAAATGTAAGATACAGTCGCAACCGTGGTAGAAAGCTCGCAAATTTGCCTCCTCCACGGTGCCCAGAAATGTCAATCGCCCCTGTTCAGTCAGCGTCTGAAGTTCGGGCGGCAGCGTACCGATGGGGGGCGTCTCCTTCCGGATCACATGAAACGCAACGTGATCCGGCAACAACGGGGCGATCGCCGTCAGATCGTTCAGATACTTGGCTTGCATGCCAACGACGAAGTTCGCGTATTCGCGCTTGGGGCGCCGGATCGGGGGCGCAAAAAATGCCGGATCGATACCGCCTTCAACTATGGCAAACCGATCACCATTGAAATGGGTATAGCTGCCAGGTGCCCAGTCGCGAGTGTTGAAGACAACCGAATGTGGCGCAAATGTTCGGTTGGCTTTCAGGAACCGATCTTTCCGGCTGCGGTCGTTCAGGACAGCCTGGACTCGGGTCCCGAACACTTCTGAATGAAAGCGGTCAAGTTGGTTGATGAATGATTCTGAGAACCCGGCACCGGGCAAGATCGTAGCGTCCCACTTCCGCGCCAAAGCCTGCTTCATCGACAGGATTTCGCAATTGTTGGGGTGAAAGGGCCCACTCAAGTCTTCGAAGGCAAAGCTGATTTCGATACCGAACGGCTCGATAGCGCTTTGAAGCCGCGAAAATCGCAGCAGTCCTCCGGCCAGCACGTTTTTTTCGGCGACCACGAGAATGGACCGCCATTGCGGCGAGAACGGTGCCTGCGGCATTGACGCTGTCTTGCGTAAGAAAGTGATCTTTCCGCACCGCTCAATCGGCTCGAACCCTTTTGCGGTCAATTCGGCGACCAATTGGGTCGGCCCAACATTAGGATTCAAACTATCATCAATCGCAATGACCCCACCGTCCAGAACATGGGGCGCCCAGCGCATAAAATCCTCTCGCACTGCGTGGTAGCGATGATCTCCATCGATAAACAACAGGCCAATGGGGCGCGTCCAACTCAGCGCTACCTGATCACTCGGCATATTGATCAAGGCCGCATCTTGATAGATGCCAGTCTCAAGCATCACTTTGAAGAAATCCCGCCGGTCCTCCACGCCAAACTTTCCACCCAGTTGACCAGTGAAGGTTTCATGCGGATCGATGCAATACAGTCTTGTGCGGCCCCGGCTCAGAACTCGGCGCATTCCATAGGCAAGCGCGACCGCCGATTTTCCTTTGTAGCTTCCTATCTCGACAATGTCACCGTCATCTACCGCCGCTGCATATTTTGCTAACATCAGCCCTTGTACAACGTTGATGCCTCCGACTGCAGTTTCCAGAAATTTCTTGAATTCAATTTCCGTTTTAAGGTATGATATATCACCTTTTAAATCAATATTATCTTTCATTAGTGCAATTTACCTTCAAGAATACAGATCTAATTTGATGTTATCTAAGTAGATCGTGCGAGCTGCTTCCCGCTATGATGCGGAACTGATGGCAGTTATCTGGAGCCGTCACTGGACGCAATTTTTGCGCCTCAAACGGTCCTAAATTTAGATGGTTTGAAACAGAATTCAAAATTCTGTTTCAGAATCGAAAGGCGGTGACGGGTGCGAGACGCATCAGCGCCCCCGTAAAATGGCCTCTTCCGCCATTCTATCCATCAAAGCCGCGATTGCAGTCCTGAACCGGTCCAATTCGGCGTAGGTGGTCTGGAAGGACGTGCGGACGCGCTCCGACCTTTCCGTGTAGTCGGCTAGTTCAACCCGCACACGGAGGTCACCTCTAGAATTTTCCGGGACAATTTCCACGCCCACGACCAAATTTTCACCTTCCAGCATCTCGTAGCCCCACGCGACGGTCAGCGGAGCTTCGGGTCGGATTGGATATGTGGAAAGCTCCTCGCCGAATACCCTCACATCCTGGTCGTGAATCCAAAAGCCGCCATGTCCCGAAAACTTGTCGGAGATAACGGCAACGTCGAGGCATCCGTCATCGGAAGCGAAGTAGCGGAGAACAAGCTGGCTCATGCGCGCCATTGTTGGGCACAACACAAACATCTACAAGGAGTATGGCTTTCGAAACAGTGTTCGCAATTCTGTTTCAGTTGCGAGCGAATTTCATCGAACGCCTGCTCTGCCGTCCTCGTGGCCGAAACCTGCCAGTCGGCTTCCCACCCCATCCCAGCCGTTCGGAATTGAACGGAACACAGGATTCCGTTCCAACTCCCGCGTCACCCGACCAAGGCCCGCCCCTCTGACTCCCAACTCGCGCCACCGAGCATGAGCCGCTGAACGATCGCGTCTTCGGCTCCCACGCACACCCCGCCCCCGTGGACACCCCCTCCTCATCCAAACGCTTATCCTCTGCAGGAACCTCCTTCCCCCTCCTCCATCGCTTCCCCACACATCCGTTTTATCCACACCCCCACCACCCCACCCCATAATCCCTCCCGAACACCGGAAGGGACCACATGGACTGGCAGGCGGCGATCGAAAGACAGGGAGCAGCACTACGAATGATCGTGGCGGGGCTCGTGGCCATGGTCGGCGCCGGCACGGACCCGGCCGCCGACGCCGCCGCTCTCGCCGAAGAGCGCCCGACGCTGGCGCGCTTCCGCCATCGCGCCCTCTTGCGCATCGTGCGGCCGGCCGAGGCGGCGGCGCGGCGGCTGGTGATCGCGCTGGCGCTCGCGGTGCAGGCCATTCCCTCGGCGCAAGCCCCCGGCGGATCGCAAGCCGCGCTGCCGCCCGCCCCAGCATTCGTCATGAAACGACGCGCCCGCCGGCCGCATGGCCCGCATCCGCTGCGCCTGCCGCTCACCGACCCGGAGCGCCGCCTGCGCGCGCGCCGCGTGGCTGAGCGCGACCTGCCGCGCATCACGGTGCCGGGCGTCGTCGAGCCGCTGCGCCCCCGCAACCTGCCCCTGCCGGCCCCGCAGGACCGGCTCGACGCGACGTGCCTCGTCCTGCGCATCCGCGCGCTGGCGTCGGCCCTCGACGACATGGACGGCGAAGTGCTGCGCTTCCGCCGCTGGAAGGCGCGCAACGCCGCGGCGCTCGCGCGGTCCCGCCTGGCCGACCGCGCCCGAACGACGCCGGCAAGGCGCCGCCAGGCCTTCGGCCGGATCTCGCCCTTGCGCCACGGCCGTCCGCCCGGCGGCCGCCGGAAACCCACCCACGACGTGCATTCCATTCTCGTCGAAGCGCACGCGCTGGCCTTCTGGGCGCTCGAAAGTCCCGACACGTCGTGAGCGCGCGTGGCGGTTCCACCGGGGACAGTTACCTTTTTTCCGGAAACGCACTGCGTTCTCGGAACATCCGCGCGAAAAAAAAGCAAACTGTCCCCAGCCCCCGATCTCCCTCATCCTGAGGTGCGACCCTGAGCCTGTCGAAGGGGAGCCTCGAAGGACGCACCTACCCCTTCGCCACCGCCTCCACGTGCCGCGAAAAGTCTGGCGTCCCCATCAGCGCCTTGCAGCGCTCGAAGCGGTTCACCGAATAGGCCCAGAAATCCTCGGCGGGGTTCCGGTTGGCATGCTGGATCAGGCCCCACAGCGTCCACAAGAGGTCGCACATGGCCTTGTAGATCACGATCCGCCCGCGTTCCGCCGCCGTCGGTTCGCCGCCGAACCAAGCCCGGATCATCTCCTCCTCCTGGTCCGCGTCGAATCCGGCCTCCACCGAAAGATCGCCGAGATCCCACATCGGGTCGTTCATGCCCGAATATTCCCAGTCGACGATCCACATGCGCTCCCCCGTATCGAGGAAATTCTCGCACAGCGGGTCGCAGTGGCACGGCGCCAGCGGCAGCGGACGCGCGTCGAGCGCGGCCCGCACCGTCCCGGCCTCGGCGACCACGTCGTGGTAGCCGTCGGGCAGCGTCACGTCCTTGGTCGAAAGCACCTTCAGGTAGCCGTCGATCATCGAAAACAGCTCGAACCGGAACGGAAACACTGCCCCCGACTCGTGCAGCTTGCGAAACGCCTCGCCGGCCCGCGCGGGCGAGCCCGCGCGGGTGCGGAAGGCGTCCGGCGACATCGTCTCGGCGCCCTCGACGAAGCGGCTCACCATCACCCCGTCCGCGCCGAAATGCATAACCTCCGGGCTCACACCGGCCTTCGCCGCCTCTTGCGCCGCCACCTTCTCGTTGCCCCGGTCGATGTATTCCTCCGTCCCCTTGCCGGGAATGCGCAGGCAATGGTCGGCGGCCCGGTACACCCGGTTGGTAAGCCCCCCCAGCCGTTGCAATGGTCCGCTGTACGCTTCAAACCCCGGCGTCTTCACCAGCGTCGCGCGCGCGTCCTCGAGGTCCGTCCTTGCCGCTTCGTCCGTCAATCGTCGTCTCCCTTTCGCTCCGTTTCCGCCCCCGACGGTTCCACATTATCGCCTCCTCCGCTAGGGTGGGGCGACGCAAGGGAAATGGCAGAGAGGATCATCCATGGCCGACGAAAAGCACGACGGCGCGCTCGGCGCGGTCTATTCGGCGAAATCGCCCGAGGAGATCGCCAGGCACTACGACAGCTGGTCGGCGACCTATGATACCGACATGTCGGCCAACGGCTACCGCCACCCCACGATCTGCCTGGCGCTGCTCACGCGCCACGTGCCGCGCGCGGCCGCGCCGCTGCTCGATGCCGGCGCCGGCACGGGGCTCATCGGCGAGTGGCTGCGCATCGTCGGCTATCCGGCGGTCGAAGGGCTCGACCTTTCGGAAGGCATGCTGGCGCAGGCGGCGAAAAAGAACGTCTACGCAAAGCTGCACCGGCTGGCGCTCGGCGGCCCCCTGCCCTTCGATGACGACCACTTCGCCGGCATCGTCTCGGCGGGCGTCTTCACCACCGGCCATGTCGGCCCCGAAGGCCTGGACGAGCTCGTCCGCATCTGCCGCCCCGGCGGCGCCATCGTGCTGACGGTGAAGAACACCCTCTGGGACGACTTCGCCGCCCACGTCGCCGGCCTTTCGGGCAATGGGTTGGTCGAGACCGCCGAGGAGACCGAACCCTACGTCTCCATGCCCGGCGAGGCCGGAACGGTCCCCAGCCGCGGGCTGGTGCTGAAGGTGCTGTGAATGCACACGATAGGGTCGTTCCCTACGCCTTCACGCGCAAATTCTGCGCATCGTACAGCGGCTGCATGTGGATCGCTGCCGGCACCCGGTCGGTCGCCACGACCAGCTCGTAGTTCCCCTCGGCCAGCCAAGCGTCCGTCACGCCTTCCGCGCGGCGGAGGTAGCCGAGCCCGATCGGCTTGCCTACCGTGTAGCCGTAGCCGCCGCTGGTCAGATAGCCGGCGAACTGCCCATCGCGCAGGATCGTTTCGCGCCCAAGCAGCACCACGCCGGGGTCTTCGACCGTGAAGCAAGCGAGCCGCTTTTTCAGCGGTGCGTTCCCGATCTTCGTCACCGCCTCGCGGCCGATGAACGGCGAATTCGATTTCAGCTTCACCGCCCAGCCGAGCCCCGCCTCGAAAGGTGTGTCGTTGGGCGTGATGTCGGAGCCCCAGGCGCGGTAGCCCTTTTCGAGCCTGAGCGATTCCAGCGCCCGGTAGCCGACCGGCGCTATCCCGTGGCGGCCGCCGGCTTCCATCAGCGCGTCGAAGATCGCGCCGAGGCCGGCGAGCGGCGCATGCAGTTCCCAGCCGAGTTCGCCGACATAGGTCACCCGCAGCGCCCGCACGGCCTGCCCGGCAATGGCGATCTCGCGCACATGGCCGAACGGAAACGCCTCGTTCGAAACGTCCGCCTCGGTGACGGTCGACAGCACGTCCCGCGCCCTCGGCCCCATCAGAGAGAGCGTGCCGAAACGCTCGGTGACGTCGCTCAGCACGGCCTCGCCGCCGGCCGGCAGATGGTCCCGTATCCAGCCGCCGTCATGGGCGCGGAAGCCGGTACCGGTGACGATGTAGGAAAGGTCGTCGGAAAGCCGCGCCACCGTCAGGTCGCATTCGATGCCGCCGCGCGAATTGAGCATCTGGGTGTAGGTCAGCCGCCCCGGCTCGCGCGCGACCCGGTTGGAACAGATCTTGTCCAGCGCAGCGGCTGCGTCCCGCCCGCGAAGCTCGAACTTGGCGAAGGAGGACTGGTCGAAGATGCCGACCTTCTCGCGCACCAGCCTGTGCTCGTCGCCGACCGGATCGAACCAGTTCTGTCGGCCCATGGAATAGGCGTCCTTCGGCTCGACGCCTTCGGGCGCGAACCAGTTCGGCCGCTCCCAGCCGAGCTTGGAGCCGAAGACGGCACGGCGCTCCTTCAGCCTGTCGTAGAGGGGCGAGACGATGCGCGGCCGGCCGCTGACATACTCCTCGTGCGGGAAAGCGACCGTGTAGTGCTTGCCATAGGCTTCGAGCGTGCGGTCGCAGACCCATTGCCGGTCGCGGTGGAGTTCGGAGAAACGGCGGATGTCGACGACCCACAGGTCGAGCGGTGCCTCGCCCGCCACGGCCCACTGCGCCAGCGCCCATCCGGCGCCGCCGCCCGACGCGATGCCGAAAGCGTTGAAGCCCGCTCCGACATACATGTTGGCGCATTCGGCCGGGCGTCCGAGGATGAAGTTGCCGTCCGGAGTAAAACTCTCCGGCCCGTTGATCATCTGCTTGACGCCGGCGTGTGCCAGCGCCGGCACGCGGGCCACCGCCTGTTCCATGTGCTGCTCGAAATGGTCCCAGTCGTCCGGGAAGAGCTGGAACTGGAAGTTGTCGGGCACGTCGCCCATGGTCCAGGGCTGCGGGTCCGGTTCGTAACCGCCCATCACCAGCCCGCCGACCTCCTCCTTGAAATAGGTGCGCCGGTCGGGGTCGCGGATGGTCGGCGCGTCCGCCGACAGGCCCTCGATCTTTTCCGTAATGATGTACTGGTGCTTGACCGGCTGAAGCGGCACCTCGATGCCGGCCATGGCGCCGATCTGGCGTGCCCACTGGCCGCCGCAGTTGATCACCTTCTCACATTCCACGACCCCGTCGGTCGTGTGCACGGCGGTGATCGTCCCGTCGTCCATGTCGAAGCCGGTGACCTGCACGCCTTCCACGATTTTCGCCCCGTGCATGCGCGCGCCCTTGGCCAGCGACTGCGTGATGTCGGAGGGGCTCGCCTGTCCGTCGGTCGGCAGCCAGCTCGCGCCGACGAGGTCCGACACGTCCATCAGCGGCCACATGCGCTTCACCTCCTCAGGCGAGACGAGGTGCATTTCCATGCCGAAGCTCTGCGCGGTGGTGGCGAGGCGCCGGAACTCGGTCCAGCGGTCCCGGTTGGTGGCGAGGCGCAGGCAGCCGGTCATCTTCCAGCCGGTCTCCAGCCCCGTCTCGGCGTCGAGCTGCTTGTAGAGGTCGACGGAGTATTTGAGCAGCTGCGTGATCGAGGCCGAGGAGCGCAGCTGACCGACCAGTCCGGCCGCGTGCCAGGTCGAGCCGGAAGTCAGCCGGCCTTGCTCGATCAGGAGCACGTCGGCCTTGTAGTCCCTCGCCAGGTGATAAGCGGTGGAACATCCGATGATGCCACCGCCGATGACGACGTATTGCGCGTGGGCGGGAAGCGCCATGGCTCAGGACTTTCCGAATTCGCTTCTATAGGCGTCGAGCGCAGTCGCCAGCCTGTCGAGGTTGAGCTGGGCGTAGGCGGCGTAGTCGATGCCGGGATTGTCGAGGTGGACCTCCGACACCATGCCCCACATCGCCTCGCGCAGGAGCGACGCGCACTGCATGGCCGTATGCGCCCTGCGGATTTCCGGCGTCGGCGCGGCGTCGAAGTAGAGGCCCAGGAGCTCGTCGGACTCCTCCCGGGAGAACTCGGCGTTGGAGGCGATGCCGGCGAGATCGAACATCGCCGTTGTGAAGCCGGCATATTCGAAATCGATGATCCACAGCCGCTCGCCATCGTGCAGGAGGTTTGCCGGCAGGAAGTCGTTGTGGCCGAACACGATGGGCAGCGGGACCTGCGCCTTTTCCAGTTCGTCGGCCAGTTCGACATAGCCAGGCAGCTCGGCGCTGACGCGGCTGCGGTCGGTCCTGAGCGTGCGCGCATAGTCGCGGATGACGTGGAACGGCCAGAACATGAAGCCTGGCCCGGAGACGTGCTTGGGCATCTCGACGTGGAAGCGCCTGACCATCCGCGCCACGTCGGGAATGGAGGCCCGCATGTCCTCTGCCGCATAGGTGCGGCCCTCGATGAAGCGGGAGACCATGACGCCGGGGCTGGTATAGACGATCTCCGGCGCGAAGCCGGCCTCGTGCGCGGCTTTGGCGGTCATCACCTCGCGGCTGCGGATCACGTGGTGGAAGACGTAGTCGCGGCCGAAGCGCACGACGTACTTGCTGCCCTCGTTCTCGACCGTAAAGCTCTGGTTGCTGAGGCCGCCCTCAAGCAGTTGCGGTTCGATCGGTCCGGTCCAGAGCGGCAGGACCCAGATGCGGGCCATGGCGTCGATCATTCGGATGTTTCCCTAGGTGACGAGGCCGAGGTTTCGGCGCATGCGAAGTGCCGCGGCCGAGATCAGCCGGTCGGCGATGATGGCGATGAAGGCGACTGCGAGCCCCGCGACGATGCCGCGGCCCGTGTCGGCCTTGGTGAGCGCGATGTAGACCTCCTGTCCGAGGTCGCGCGTGCCCACCAGGGCGGTGATGACCAGCATGGAGATCGCCAGCATGATGGTCTGGTTGATCCCCAGCATGATCTCCGGAAGGGCGAGCCTGAGCCTGATCTTGGTGAGCAGCTGGAACGGCGTGCAGCCCGCCGCGCGGCCCGCCTCCACGAGCCTGGGATCGACCTGCTGCAGTCCATAGGCCGTATAGCGGATGGCCGGCGCCAGCGCGTAGGCGATCACCGCGATCATGGCCGTAAAGTCGCCGACGCGGAACAGCATTACCACCGGCATCAGGTAGACGAAGGACGGCAGGGTCTGGAGCGTGTCGATGACCGCCTGCACGACGCGCCACACGCGCGGCCGCGTCGCCGCCCACATGCCGACCGGCATGCCGATCAGGAGCGCGCCAACCACCGAGATGCCGCAGAGATAGACGGTGGTCATCGCCTCTTCCCAGAGCCCCGACATGGCGACGAGCGTGGCGAGTGCGGCCACGAGTGCGGCGAGGCGCAGGCCGCCAAGGCTCCAGCCGGCGAGCGCCACCAGCAGCGTGACGCCGAGCCATGGCAGGCCGAGGAGGAAGCGCTTGAACGGAATCAGCACGTTCAGCAGCAGGGCATTCTTCACGGCCTCGAGCTGGTCGAAGAAGTTGACGTTGATCCACCGCACCACCTCGTCCCAGAAGGTGCCTGTCGAGAGCGCCCAGTCCTCCGGCCAGCGCTGCAAGGGCGCCGAGACGAGGCCGGCAAGGACGCTCACGGCGACGAGCGCGATGGCGACGGTAAGATAGGGATGGCGGGCGATCCAGCCGGCATCGTCGGCATGGACGTGCTGCCCGGCCCGCCGCGCCAGCGCCTGCGAGATGCGGTCGAGCAGGATGGCGAGCGCCACGATCGCGACGCCGGCTTCAAGGCCCGCGCCGATGTCGAGCCGTCGAAGGGCCGCCAGCACGTCGTAGCCGAGCCCGCCCGCGCCGATCATGGAGGCGATGATGACCATGTTGAGCGACAGCATGATGACCTGGTTGACGCCGACCATCAGGCCGGGCGTCGCCGCCGGCACCATGACGCGCCACGTCATCTGGCGGCGCGTGCAGCCCGTCATGCGGCCGAGATCGGAGATTTCCGACGGCACGCCGCGCAAGGCCACCACCGCCACACGCGTCATCGGTGGCATGGCGTAGATGATCGTCGCCACGATCGCCGAGACCGGGCCGAAGCCGAACAGGAACAGGATCGGCACCAGGTAGGCAAAGATCGGGATCGTCTGCATCAGGTCGAGTACCGGCGAGATCAGCCGCTCGAAGGCGCGCCAGCGCCACGCCGCGATGCCCAGAAGCAGCCCGCCCACCGCGCCGATAGGCACCGCCACGACGATGGAGGCGAGCGTCACCATCGCGCTGTCCCACTGGCCGAAGAGCAGGATGAAGCCGAGGCAGCCGAAGGCCAGACCCGCCAGCGACAGGCCGCCGGCGAACCATGCCGCGACGGTGAAGAGGGCGATGACGCCGATCCACGAGAGCGGCGGCGCGACCTGCACTGCCTGCGAGCCCTGTCCCGAAAGCAGACCCGTCGAGAGGAAGCCGAGCACGAGTCGGTACGGCGCTTCGACGAGCGAGGCGAGGAAGCGGGTGAGATCGGTGAAGGTGAAGAGGCCGAATGTTGCGTCGTCGACCAGCCAGCGCATGAAGGCACTGATCCAGCGCGCGAAGGGCGGCGTCCAGGCGCGCGGATACTCCTGCGCCCATGGCATCGCGGCGTCGGCAAAGGCCCAGAGCGCCGCAAACAGGCAGAGCCCGACGATCCAGACAACCAGGCGGTGCGACGGCGCCGCGGCATCGCGGCCGTCCGCTTCCAGTGCGCTCGCGGGGCCGGCGACGGACACCGGTCAGCCCCGCATCATGACGGCGGCGACCGTGTCGCGGTCGAGCGTCCCCACCGCCTGGCCGTCGGGCGATTTCACAAGGAGCCGCGTGCCCGTCTCGCCGAACAGCGGTGCGGCTTCCGCAACTGTCGCTGCGGCGGAGACTTCGCCGGCATAGCTGTCCGCGGCGACCGAGCCCGGAAGCCGGCTGGCGAGCGGACCGACCCGCAGCACCTTGGCCTTGGCGACGTTGCGGGTGAATTCCGACACATAGGAATCGGCCGGCGCCAGCACGATCTCCTCGGGCGTGCCGACCTGGACGACGGCGCCGTCCTTCATGATGGCGATGCGGTCCCCGAGACGGATCGCCTCGTCGAAATCGTGGGTGATGAAGACGATGGTCTTCTTCAGGACCGATTGCAGCCGCATGAACTCGTCCTGCATCTCGCGCCGGATAAGCGGATCGAGGGCGGAAAAGGGTTCGTCGAGGAACCAGAGCTCGGGCTCCACGGCGAGCGAGCGGGCGATGCCGACGCGCTGCTGCTGGCCGCCGGAAAGCTCTCGCGGAAAGAAGTGCTCGCGCCCGGAAAGGCCGACAAGTTCGATCATCTCGCGCGCCCGCGCCTCCCGCCGTGCCCGCGCGACCCCTTGGACTTCCAGAGGAAAGGCGACGTTGCCGAGCACGCTCATGTGCGGGAGCAGCGCGAAGTTCTGGAACACCATGCCCATCTGGTGGCGGCGGATCTCGATCATCCGCTTCTCGCTGGCGGCGAGCAGGTTCTCGCCGTTGAACAGGATCTCGCCCGCGCTCGGCTCCACCAGCCGCGACATGCAGCGCACCAGCGTCGATTTGCCGGACCCGGAGAGCCCCATGATGACGAAGCACTCGCCGGCATGGACGCCAAGGCTGACGTCCCGCACCGCCGGAATCGCGTCGCTGGCCGAAAGTTCTTCTTTGGTAATGGCGCGCGCGGAAATCAGGCGCGCGACGCGCTCCGCATCCGATCCGAAGAGTTTCCAGACCGACCGGCAGACCAGCTTGGCCGCGGCGTCCGGCGCCGTTGTCTCAGGCATGCTTCCGACGCGTTCTTTTCCACTGGACGCCGTATACTCGTCCGGAGCCGGCCGCCCGGCACGCGCCGGGTCGGCCGATTGTCCGGCCTGGCGAGAGCCTCAGTTGATCCAGCCGGACCAGCGGCTCTCGTTCTCGGTCATCCAGTTGGCCACGACGTCCTCGATGGACTCCCCGTCGAGGTCGACCTTGGTGATCAGGGCACCCATCTCGTCATTGTCGATGGTGAAAGCCTTGATCGCCTCGTAGGCGCCGGGCCACTTGTCCTTCACGCCGGCCCAGGCGACCTTCCAGATCTCGCCGAACGGCTTGCCGCAGTCGTAGGCCATGTCGGGGTTCGATCCCCAGGACGGATCGCCGTAGCACTCGGCGGTGTATTCGGGGAACTCGATCCACTCGCCCTCGTACTTGGCCGGCGCCCAGTGCGGGGCGTAGACCCAGAGAAGGATCGGCGCCTGGCGCTGGTAGGCGCTTTCGAGTTCGGCGAACAGCGCCGCGTCCGTTCCGGCATGGATCACCTCGAAAGGCAGGTCCAGCGCCTCGACGCGCTCGTCGTCGAAGCCGCCCCAGGTGACGGGTCCGCCGAGATAACGCCCCTTCGGCGCGGTCTCGGCCGTGGAGAAGGCCTCGGCGCAGGCTTCGTCCTTCAGTGCTTCCCAGCTGGGCAGGCCGGGACATTTGTCGGCCATGTAGGCGGGGTACCACCACTCCTCCTTGGCCTTCATGCCGGTCGGGCCGACATTCTCCACCTTGCCGGTGGCGGTGGCGGCGTCCATGGCCTCGCGGCCGGTCGTCTCCCACATCTCCATGGCGACATGCAGGTCGCCGCTTTCCAACCCCGCGAACTGGGCGAGATAATCCGCCTGCACGAGTTCGACGTTGTAGCCGGCCTTCTTCAGGATCTCGGCCATCAGGTTGGTGGTGATCAGCTGCCCGGTCCAGTCGTGCAGCGTGAGCTTGATCGGATCCGTGGATTCCGGCTCGGCCTGGGCCGGCGCGGAGGCCAGAGACAGCCCGCCCGCCACGAGCGCGGACGAGACGGCAAGTCTGAGCATTGTCCTGGAGAACATCGATCGTATCCCTCTTTGTCTTTGCATCGGCAACGACCCGGCTTCTTCGCGGCCGGATTCCCGTCTCATCGGTCAAGTGTGAAGTGCCGCAGCGTTAGCTGTCAACGGCAATGTGGGATTTGTTGGCTTTTGATTGGGGTTTTGTGGTTTTGCGAGTTGAATTGCCTATCGAAGCGGCACAAAATGCACATCGCGGAGGCCGTCCATGCAGTTCACACCGCGCCAGACCGAAATCATGCTCGCCGCCCGTCGCGACGGCGCTGCCAGCATCTCGGCGCTCGCCGCCAGCCTCGGCGTCTCGCTGGAGACGGTGCGACGGGACATCCGGCCGCTGGTCGACGACGGCCATCTGGTGAAGATGCACGGCGCCATCCAGCTTCCCGACCACGGTCGCGAGGCGCCCTTCGACCGGCGCATGCGCGAGAACGCCGTCGAGAAGCGGCGCATCGCCCACCACATAGCGGCCAGCATCCGCGACGGCGACAGCATCATGCTGGACACGGGCACGACTACGAGCATCCTGGCGCGCGAGCTTTCAGCCCGGCGCGAACTGACCATCGTGACCAATTCCTCCGACATCGCGCGCACGCTGGCGACGGTCAACGGCAACAAGGTCTTCATGGCCGGCGGCGAACTGCACGGCGACAACGGCGCGGCCTTCGGCCGGACGGCCATCGACTTCATCGCCCGGTTCCGCGTGCGCCACGCGATCATTTCCATCGGCGCCGTCGACGCCGCGCTCGGGCCGATGGACTATCTGCTCGAGGAAGCCGAGTTCGCACGCATGGCACTCCAGTGCGGTGAGCGCCGCATCATCGCCACCGACCACACCAAGTTCGGCCGCGCCGCGTTGGTGAAGGTCTGCGGCTTCGGCGACTTCGACCTCTTGGTCAGCGACCGTGCGCCGCCGGGCGAGATAGCGGAGGCGATCGAAGCGGCGGGGGCGACGTGGGAGGTAGCGGAGAGTTAGTCAGGGGAGCCAGGATAGCATTGATTCTCGTCGCCCAAAAGGCTATCTGTACGCTTTCAAGAAGTACGGAAACTCTAATGCCTCGCCCAGCAGTCGAAGACAACGCCCGGATGTCGATCCGCATCAAGCCCCGGGACAAGGCGACGATCATGCGCGCCTCGATGCTGGCGGAGACGGACATGACGGACTTCATCATACGGACTGCCGTGAAGGCGGCCGAGGAGTTGATCGAGAAGGCGGAAACCACTCTGCTGACAGAACGAGACAGCATCCGCGTCCTCGAGCTTCTGGAAAGCCCTCCGGAGCCGAACGAGAGAATGCGAGCTGCTGCCCGAGCTTTGCCGCTTAAGGAATGACACAGCTGGCGTGGCGCGAGGAACCGATCAGCAAATCGCACGACCGGGAGAACTTCGACTGCGGCGAACCACACTTGAACGACTATCTTCGCCGCCACGCCCGAAAAAATCACGAACGAGGTGCGTCCAAGACGTTTGTCGCCCTGTCGCGCGCAGACGAGAGGAAGATCGTCGGCTACTACAGCCTTAGCCCGGCTGCGCTCGCATTCCAGCGCACGCCCGAGATCATCAGGCGCGGCCTTGCCCGGTACGACGTACCAGGGTTCAGACTCGGCCGATTGGCCGTCGAGCGGGGGATGCAAGGGAACGGCCTGGGAGGACAATTGCTCCTTTCAGCGGCGCGTCGGTGCATCCTCGCTTCGTCGGAAGTGGGCGGCATCATTCTCCTGATCGACGCGAAGAACGAGCATGTCGCCGGGTGGTACGGCCGCTATGGCCCGATCGCGCTCGCGGACGAACCTTTGTCCCTCGTGCTTCCGCTGGCGCCGATCGCCATGCTGCTGCGGTCCGAGGGCAAGCTGTAGCTTTGATCCCTTCCGCTCAAAGCGCCGGATCGCCCACGATCTCGATCAAGCTCGGCCCGTCCGGCGCCGAGGCGCGCCTCAATGCGTCGCCGAGGCTCGTCAGGCTGTCGATGCGCTCGGCTTGCATGCCGTAGGCCTGCGCGGCGAGACAGAAATCCGGCGCCGAGGGCCTGACGCCGACCGGCGCGATGCCTGCTTCGACCATCGCGCTTTCGATCTCCTGGAAGCCGTTGTTGTTCCACACGACGAAGACCACTTTGGCCTTCTCGTCCATGGCCGTACCGAGCTCGGCCAGCACGAACTGCATGCCGCCGTCGCCAGCCAGGCACACGACCGGCACGTCGGGCCGGCCGAGCGCGGCGCCGATGGCGGCGGGCGGTCCGTAGCCGAGCGCGCCGTAGCCGGTCGCGGCATTGTACCAGCCTCCCGGCCGGTCGTGGTCGTAGAAGAGATTGCCGGCATAGATCGCCTGCGTGGAATCCCCGACGATGAACGCTCCCGGCATCGCCTCGCGGATCGCTTCCAGGGCACCGACATGCGTCCGGTAGCGGTCGCCGATTTCTTCCCAGGCGGCTTCGCGCGCGGCTTCCGCCCGCGCCGCGCCAGTCGATGGAGTATCGCTTGCATCCGAAGCATCTCCGGCCGAGCGGCTTCTCTCGATTGCCGCAGACAGGCTTTCGAGCGCTACTGACGCGTCAGCCTGGATCGCGATCTCCGCCGGCCGACGCGCCAGCTGTGCCGCGTCGATGTCGATCCGGACGAGGTTCTGGAGGTCCGGGAAGCCGCCGACCGCGTACATGTCGTAGTCGGTCGGCCCGAACTCGGTCCCGACCGCCAGAACCGCGTCGCTGTCCGCAAGCAGCGCCCGCACCGCCTTGAGGCTCGGGCTGGCAGGCACCAGCAGCGGTTGGGCGTGCATGATGCCGCGCGCGTTGGCGGTGGCGACCACCGGCGCGTCGAGGCGCTGAGCGATCCGCGCGACGAGGTCCGCCGCGCCTTTGGCGCCGCCGCCGATCAGGATCGCCGGCCGTTTCGCCTTCGCGAGCACTTTCGCCGCGCGGTCAATAGCATCCGGGTCCGGCAATACCGCGCCACCGCTATCCGCCACAGCGCCGTCCTCGGAACAGGGCAGCGACATCACGTCGGTCGGTATCTCGATGTGCACCGGCCCCGGCCGGCCGGAGGAGAACAGCGCGAAGGCGCGATCGATCGCGGGCGCCAGATCCTCCGGTGCCTCGATACGCTCCGACGACAGACAAAAACTGCGCATCAGCGCCCGCTGGTCGGGAAGTTCGTGCAGGTGGCCGAGCCCCTTGCCCAGCGTGGCGCGGGCGTTGACGCCCGAGATCGCGAGCACCGGCACGGAATCGGCGCGCGCCTGCGCCATCGCCGTCACGGCATTGGTGAGGCCCGGACCGGTGATCAGGAAGGCGACTCCCGGCTTGCCGGTGGCCCGCGCATAGCCGTCGGCCATGAAGCCCGCCGCCTGCTCGTGCCGCGGCGTGACGTGACGGATGCGCGAGGCGGCGAGGCCGCGGTAAAGCTCGATCGTGTGGACGCCGGGAATGCCGAAGACGATCTCGACGCCCCTCGCCTCGAGCAGCCCGACCAGCATCTCCCCGACGGTCTTCATGCGCATGCCTCTTGGTTGTCTGGAAAAGGTCGCGGTGCCCGCAGCCGCTTCACCGACCGTCCCCAGTCCTGTCACCGGCGCAGGATCGGGCGCGTCAGGCAGGTCGGACCGCCCTCGCAGGCGATGCACAGGGCATCCGCCTCGAAGGTCTTCACAGTGCAGCCGGCGGCTTCCATGGCGGCCTTGGTCTTCGGGAAGCCCGCGACCGCGATCACCTCGTGCGGCGCGGTCGGCAGCACGTTGAGCGACAGGCCGAGGCTCTTGGCGAATTCCTCCGGGTCGCCTTCCACCAGTTCGATGCCGCGCGCCTTCAGCATCTGCCAGAACGGCGCCGGCAGCAGCGGCGAATGGACCAGCGCGAGATCGTCGGCGAGCGGGCTGATGACGGACATCAGGTGCAGGCAGGCCTCCTCGCCCTGCCACAGCGGCAGGTCGTAGCCGAACACCGAAACCCCGATCGGCCCAAGGATGTTGGCGAGTTGCTGAATGCCCTTCTGGTTGGTGCGCACGCCGCGCCCGACCGCGAGCGTGTTGCGGTCGACCCAAACGCAGTCGCCGCCTTCCACCTGTCCCGCGCCCTCGACGCGCCCGAGGATCGGGATGCCGAGCCGGCGATAGGCGGCCTCGTGAAGCGCCGGCTCGTCGCGGCGCAGCGGCTTTCCCATGGAGAGGATGACGGCGCCGGCCTCGGTCATCAGCGACGGATCGTGCGTGAAGACGGAATCGGCCAGCCCGTCGTCGCCGTCATCCAGCCATTCGATTTCGGCACCCGTCTCCGCCACCAGCGCGGCGAGCCCGTCGTGCTGTGCGGCCGCCCTGGAATGGTCGAAGCCCGGACCGTAGTGCCATTTCGCCCGGTCCGCGCCGCGCATGGCACCCCTGGCGGAGCGCATCAGCACCCGCAGAAGCGGCGCCGCCATGGATTGAGACCCGATACCTTCCACGCCGCCGCCTCCCGGTTCTTGGCCACCGCCACGGTGGCGGTTCGTCCATACACGCTCGCCAAACGCGGCGGCAAGGGCCGCCATGGCTTCCGGGCCTGCCCGGTTGACGCCGTCGCGCAAACCGGTCCATCTTGGAACGAACAGGGGAACAAAGAGCGTGAACACACGCCTTGGCACGACGGGATCGGTGGGATCCGCCGCGGAATTGACGCGATGACGCAATCGCGCGCCGATGCAATGGCGGCGACGGCCGACGAACCGGCCGAGGCGATCCACATCGAGGACCTGCACAAGAAGTTCGGCCTGCTGCACGTGCTCAAGGGCGTCTCGCTGTCGGCGCGCGACGGCGGCGTCGTCGCGATCATCGGCGGCAGCGGCTCCGGCAAGTCGACGCTCCTGCGTTGCATCAACTGCCTGGAGAACCCGACCAGCGGCCTGATCCGCGTCAACGGCGAAGAGATCCGGCTAAAGGACGACGGTCACGGCGGCAAGATGCCGGCCGACCGGCGCCAGATCGAGCGCATCCGCTCGCGCCTTGGCATGGTCTTCCAGAGCTTCAACCTGTGGAGCCACATGACGCTGATCGAGAACGTCATCGAGGTTCCGGTGCACGTGCTGGGGGTGTCGAAGGCCGAAGCGACGGCGACCGGAGAGGCGCTGCTGGAGCGGGTCGGGCTCGCCGAGAAACGCGACGTCTACCCCGCCTTCCTCTCGGGCGGCCAGCAGCAGCGCGGCGCCATCGCCCGCGCGCTCGCCATCCAGCCGCGCGTGATGCTGTTCGACGAGCCGACCTCCGCGCTCGATCCCGAACTCGTCGGCGAAGTGCTGAAGGTGATCGGCGACCTGGCCCGGGAGGGCCGCACGATGGTCCTGGTGACCCACGAGATGAAGTTCGCCCGCGAGGTCGCGAGCCACGTGGTCTACCTCTACAACGGACTGGTCGAGGAAGAAGGCCCGCCCGACCAGCTCTTCGGCGCGCCGAAATCGGAGCGCCTGCAACAATTCCTCCGCACGGTCTCGTGAGGGAGGAGGAACACCGTGGAACGAACAACGCAAGAATGGAGTAGCACCATGAAATCCATCATGAAGCTTGCCGCCGGCGCCGTGATCTTCGGCGCGATGGCATTCGGGGCGCAGGCCCAGACCGTGAAGGTCGGCTTTTCGCCAGAGGCCTATCCGCCCTTCTGGTCGGCCGACGCCTCCGGCAACTGGACCGGTTGGGAAGTCGAGATCATCGAGGCCGTCTGCGCCGAGGCCAAGCTCGACTGCGAACTGACGCCGATCCCCTGGGACGGTCTCATTCCGGCGCTGACGACCAAGAAGATCGACGCGATCATGAACTCCATGTCGATCACCGCCGAGCGCGAGAAGTCGATCGCCTTTTCGGACAAATACTACAACACGCCGACCGCGATCGCGGGTCCCAAGGGCATGGATTTCGAGCCCACGGTCGAGGGACTTGAGGGCAAGATCATCGGCGTCCAGGTCTCCACCGTCCATTCGGCATACGTGAAGAAGCACTTCGCCGACGCGGTGGCCGAGATCAAGGAATACCAGACGCAGGACGAGGCGAACCAGGATCTCGCCGCCGGCCGCATCGATGCGACGCAGGCAGACGCCATCGCGCTCGACGCCTTCCTGAAGTCCGATCAGGGCCAGGCCTGCTGCGACCTGAAGGGCAACGTCGCGGAAGACCTGGAAATCCTCGGACCGGGCGTCGGCGCGGGCGTCCGCAAGGAGGACACCGAGCTCAAGGAGAAGCTCAACGCCGCCATCGCGGCCATCCGGGAGAACGGCACCTACGACGAGATCACCAAGAAGTACTTCGACTTCGACGTCTACGGCGGCTGATGTCCGGCCAGGCCGAATGACGGCCTGACATGCCCATGACGGTGCCCGCTCCCAGCTGCCCACAGGCCAGCGACCGGGGCGGGCACCGGCCCCGGCTCCACGTACGCTAAGGGAGACCTCCGCCGATCGAAACGCTCCTCCTCCCCCTCGCGCAGACCTCCACCTTCGACCTTCTGGCCCTGCAGCCGCCCGGCTGGGGCGGAAACCTTCTCTACGGGCTGCTCAACTCCGTCATCATCGCGGTGGGCGCGTTCGGCTTCGGGCTGATCATCGGGGTCGGCGGCGCCTACGGAAAGCTCTATGGCGGCCCGGTGATCCGCGATCTCCTGGAGGTCTACACGACCATCGTGCGGGCAATCCCCGAACTGGTGCTGATCCTGCTCCTCTATTTCGCCGGCACGGACCTGATCAATCGCGCGCTCGACGCCTTCGGCTACGAACCGATCGACATCAACGGACTGGTGGCAGGCATCTGGGTCCTGGCCTTCGTGCAGGGTGCCTATTCGACCGAGGTGATCCGCGGCGCCATCCTGGCGATCCCGCAGGGCCAGATCGAAGCGGCGCGCGCCTACGGCATGTCGCCTGGGATGCTGCTCCGCCGTATCACCATTCCCGCCATGCTGCCCTTCGCCATTCCGGGCCTCGCGAACCTGTGGCTCATCGCCACCAAGGACACCGCGCTGCTCGCCATCGTCGGCTTCAACGAATTGACGCAGCAGACCCGCACTGCGGCCGGCGCCACCAAGGCCTATTTCACCTTCTTCATGGCGGCGGGCGTGCTCTATCTGCTCTTGAGCCTCTTCTCCAATGTCATCATCGGCCGCATCGAGCGCTGGGCGCGGCGCGGCATGCCCGCCGCCGGAGGTGCCGGCTGATGGCCAACGTCGCCGAGATCACCCCCGACGAATTGCCCTCGCGGCGACGTTGGCTGCAGCCGCACCGGGCGATCATGATCGCGGTGGCGGTCGGCCTCGTGCTCTTCGCCGCCTTCACCATGCGGTGGGACTGGATCGAGGACTACTGGCGGCTGGCGATCGAGGGCATGTGGCGCACGATCTGGATCCTCGTCGTCACCTGCATCCTCGGCTTCATGTTCGCGATACCGCTCGGTCTCGTGCAGGTGACCGGCCCGCGATACCTCGCGATCCCGGCGCGGGCGTTCTGCACCGTCATCAGGGGCACGCCGCTGCTGCTACAGCTGTGGCTGCTCTATTACGGCCTCGGCTCGCTGTTTCCGCAGTTTCCGTGGATCCGCGGCTCGGACCTGTGGCCCTACCTGCGCCAGGCATGGCCTTACGCGGTGCTGTCGCTGACCATCTCCTTCGCCGCCTACGAAGGCGAAGTCATGCGCGGCGCCTTCGCGGGGGTTCCGCGCGGCCAGCTGGAATCCGCCCGTGCCTTCGGCATGAGCCGCTGGAAGATCTTTCGTCGTATCTGGCTGCCGCAGGCGATCCACCGCGCCCTGCCGACGCTGGCGGGAGAGACCGTGCTGCAGCTCAAGGCCACGCCACTGGTGGCGACCATCACCGTGATCGACATCTTCGCGGTGGCAAGCCGCGTGCGCCAGGAAACCTTCATCGTCTACGAGCCGCTGCTCATCCTGGCGCTGATCTATCTTGCCATCACCGGCGTGATCGTCTTTGCATTCCGCAAGCTGGAAAGCCGGATTCCCTCGCGACTCGGCTGAGCGGACCATTCTCGAACCGGAGCGCAACATTGGCATTCGATCTGATCGTCAAGGGCGGGACGCTGCCCGATGGGGCCGTCGCGGACATCGCCATATCGGGGGACCGGATCGCCGCGATCGAACCGTCGATCGAGGCGGAGGCCGCCCGCGTCGTCGATGCTTCGGGCAACCTCGTCTCCCCGCCCTTCGTCGATCCGCATTTCCACATGGATGCGACGCTCTCCTACGGCATTCCGCGCATCAACGCGTCGGGCACCCTGCTGGAAGGCATCTCGCTGTGGGGCGAGCTGAAGCCGCTGCTCACCCATGAGGCCGTAAAGGAACGGGCGCTCGCCTATTGCGACTGGGCGGTCTCGATGGGGCTGCTCGCCATCCGCAGCCATGTCGACGTGTGCGACGACCGGCTGCTGGCGGTCGAGGCGCTGCTCGCGGTGAAGAAGGAGATCGAACCGTATATCGACCTGCAGCTCGTCGCCTTCCCGCAGGATGGGCTTTACCGCTCGCCGACGGCGCGCGAAAACACCATCCGCGCGCTGGACATGGGGGTCGACGTGGTCGGCGGCATCCCGCATTTCGAGCGTACCATGGCCGACGGCACGCGCTCCGTCACCGAACTGTGCGAGATCGCGGCCGAACGCGGGCTGATGGTCGACATGCATTGCGACGAGACCGACGATCCGATGTCGCGTCACATCGAGCAACTCGCCTACGAGACGCAGCGCCTTGGGCTGCACGGCCGCGTCAACGGTTCGCATCTGACGTCGATGCACTCGATGGACAACTACTACGTCTCCAAGCTCCTGCCGCTGATCGCGGAGGCTGAGGTGTCGGCGATCCCCAACCCGCTGATCAACATTATGCTCCAGGGCCGCCACGACACCTTCCCCAAGCGGCGCGGCATGACCCGGGTCAAGGAGATGCTGGCGATGGGCATCCGCGTCGGCTTCGGCCAGGACTGCTGCCTCGACCCTTGGTATTCGCTCGGGGCCGCCGACATGCTCGACGTCGCCCATATGGGCCTGCACGTGGCGCAGATGTCGAGCCCAGCGGAGATGCGCAAGTGCTTCGACATGGTGACGACCGAGAGCGCGGCCATCATGGGGCTGGAGGACTACGGCCTGGAGTTGGGCAAGGCGGCCAGCCTCGTAGTGCTGGAGGCGGGCGATCCGATCGAGGCCGTGAGGCTGCGCGCGGCCCGGCTCGCGGTGGTGGCGAAGGGCAAGGTCGTGGCAGAGCGCCCCTCCTCCGCTGCCCAACTGTCGCTGCCGGGACGGCCGGCGAGCGTCGATCGCCGGCACAGGATCTGACGACCCCTCCCATGGCGACGCTGTAGCGACGGTCGTTTCAGGCAATCAGGTCGGCATCTTTCAGAGGATTGGCGAAATGCCAGTCGACCAGCTGCGGCATGTGTCCGGCGACGTTGATGCCGGCGAGCGCCGCGTCGCGGATGATGACCGGCCGGGCGATCTCGGGCTGCTCTTCGGTCGCCATGTGGGCGCGGATGCGTTCTTCCGCCTCGCCCGCCGACATCGGCAGCCGGAACCGCGTCGTAAGCACCGTGCCGGTGTCGAGCGCCAGGACGCGGTAGCCGGGCTCGTGCGGCAGTCCATCTATCGAGAGCCCCGTCTCCTCGGCCACCTCGCGTCGCATGTTGCCGACGATGTCGATCTCGCCATCTGCGACGTCGTCGGGCTCGAAGGAGCCGGAGGGGAAGTAGACCTTGCCGGCGCTGACCGTGTGCGCCCCCATCTCGATGGCGACCAGCGCGCCGTCGGTCGTCACCAGCACGGCGTTGGCGAAGACATGGCGCATGTCCTGCTTGTCGCTCTCTTTGCGCCAGTGCATGAAAGTCGCGAACCGCGCCGCGTGTGCCTCGCCCTCGAAGCGGCCGCGTGTCGTCTCGAGGCGCGAGAACACCAGCACGCGCCCGTCGAACAGATGCGGGTTCGCCGCGGTCTCGCGCTGCCAGTTCGCCTCGATCGCGGCGGCATTGCGCGCCTCGTAAGGATGCGGCGCCGGGTCGACGCGCAGCCGCGCGTCGGCGACATCCACCAGTCGGTTCATGGCGAGCGTGAAGGCCACGGGCGCGTCAGACCATGTCGAGGGTGATGGCGACCGGACAGTGGTCCGACGCCTTGGGCCGGTCCCAGCCGGTGCGCGGGAAGCGCTCCACCTTCTGGCCGGGTGGGAAGATGGTGCGGTGCGGCTGGCCGTTGCGCACGATGTCGGGCATCTGCGCGGCATTGGTGCGCGCCAGCGCCGGCGACAGCAGGATGTAATCGAGCTGGCACAGATGCCGCTCCTGCGGGCCGCGCGTGTGATAGAGCGTCCAGCGATCGAGTTCGGGACGCCGCTGCACGACGTTCTCGGAAAAGCCGTCGCCGGTGAGAACGTGGACCGAGCTTTCCATTTCGGCGGCCGGTCGGAAGTCGTAGCCGGTCTCCTCGTCGCCTTCGATCACGACGCGCTCGGCATAATCGTTGAGGTCGCCGCAGATCACCCACCGCTTGTCGGCCGCATGGTCCTTGCCGAAGCGCTCCTCGATGATGCGGCGCGTGGCCTTCGCCTCGGCGATGCGGATCGGCATCGTCGCCTCGCGGCCGGTGAGCCCGTTGCGCGGGCTGCCCATGGACTTGAAATGCAACGCGTAGATTGTCAGCGGCCTGCCGCCGATCCTCACGTCCACCTCCAGGCAGTCGCGGCGGAAGATGCGCTCGTTGCCGGCATTGCCGGTGTCGGCGAGTTCGGGCGTGTGCAGGCCGAAATCGTCGTAGGTGACGTGGGCGTGGCTGGTCATGCGCACGAACTCGATCGGCTCGCCGTGGCGGGTCTCCTCGCGCATCAGCACGGCGACGTCGATGCCGCGGCTGTCGTTTCCCGCCGTCATGTATTTGTGCCGGTAGCCCTGCCCCATCATCTTGAACAGGTAGCCGTATTCGAAGGCCTTCAGCGATTCGAGGTTGTCGACCTCCTGAAGGCACAGGATGTCGGCGCGCGTCCTGGCGATGGCGAGGGCGGAAAGCTGGCGCGTGTCGTCGGTGTGGGCGATGGTGCGGGCCCGCTCCAGTTCGCGGTACTCCGCCTCGTTCTCGACGTTGAACATCGCCACGGCCCGGTCGCGCCACAGCTCGTTGCGGTAACCGCCGAAATCGAAGCGGTTCATGAGATTTTCGATGTTGAACGTGGCGATGCGGACCGACATGGGCGCGATGTTTGCCCCGCCCGCCGCCGAATGACAAGGCGCGGACGGGAACGAGCGGGCTCCTGCGCCGTTCAGACGCCGTTCAGGTCGCGGGGCGTATTCGTTGCATCCACAGGCCCACGAGCCTCGTTTTCCCGATGGAGACACGCATGCACAAGAAGCTTTCGGCGGTCGCCGCGCTGGCCGCTCTGACGATCTCCGCTTTCGCCGCCGTACCGGCCTTGGCCGACGAGAGGTCCTGGCAAAACCCCGGCCCGACGGTCACCGACTCCGCTCCTGTGGGCTGGGTCGACGATTGTGCCGGCCGCGGCGGCGGCACCGACTGCCCGACCGAGGTCAACCGAAACCCCAACCGCTACGGCGACGGCGGGCACTATCGCGATGACCGCCACTACCGCGACGATCGCCGCCAGTATCGCGGCGATCACCGCTTCGAGCGGCGCAATTGGGAGCGGCGCCACTGGGAGCCGCGCCACGAGCGCCGCTGGGAGCGCCCGCGCATAGGCATCCAGATCGTCCCCGAATACCGGCCGCGCTACCGCCATGCGCCGGATGTCGGCCTGTCGCGCGCGCATGTGAACTGGTGCGAGAACCGCTACCGCTCGTATCGCGCCTGGGACAACACCTTCCAGCCCTACAACGGCCCGCGCCAGCAGTGCTGGTCGCCCTACAGCTGATCGCATTTGCGACGAAACGAACGAAGGGCGGTGCCGTCGGCACCGCCCTTCGTGCATCTGCGCGCGCCTGGCACAGGTTCGCGATTAATTAGGCAAAGGTCGACCGGCCGGCCCCACGCCACCGGCCGGTCGACCCGCCCCCACCGACCTCTTCGAACAGCTACCGGATGCGCACGCCGATCTCGCGCGGGCTGCGCCAGCACACCACCGCCTCGCGGGGCTCTCCGCCGGAAATGCGCAGCGAGAATTTCGGCGGAACGGCCAGCGTGTCGCCGAAGGCGAGCTTGGCCCCGTCGGCCGAAAGATTGCGCACCACGCATTCGACGGCGCCATAGCCGCGGTTGAAGGAAATGGACGCGCCCTTGAACGCGCGCTGGCGCACCGCGCCACGCCGGTCCGCGAACACCTCGCCATCGATGGCAATCGATTTCTCAGTGATCGGCATCATCTCGGTTCTCCTCGATCAGGTGGGAGGAACGATGCGAAGATCGTGCCAGAGAAGTGTGCCGGGATGGGACGCCCGCGCTTATGGGATCAGGTTTCGTGCCTGAGAAAGGTCGAAATCAGCGCCAGTCGGGACGATTTGAACTCCTCGGGGGTCCACCCGCAATCGACCACGAGGGACCGCCAGGCCCTGAGATGGCATATCTCCCATACGACATGCGCGGTCCGATCGGGATCCGCTCCCTCTCGAAGCAGACCAAGCCTGGCCATGCTACGTAGCCTCGCAACAAGACCATTCCTGAACAGGACGATCATACGGTCCTCGATCGCCGCTTTGGCTTCCGCATCCGTAATCGCAGCTGCGTCGAGCAGGATCGCTACGGGATAGACATCCGGAAGATAGTCGATCCAGGCGGAGACGACGTCCAGAAGCTGACCGGCATCCGTGCGCCTCTCACTCGCCACCTCAACGAGTCGCGCCAGGCGCGGCGACTGCTGATCCCGGTGGCGCGCCATCGCGGTAAGCAGGCCGGTCCGGTCTCCAAACGCGTAGAAGATGCTCTGGCGGGAAACACCTGCCTCCGCCGCAATTGCCGCTTGACCGATGTCCACCCTCCCTTCGCGCTCAATGAGCCTCCATGCAGCTTCCAGGATGGCGGCCCGTGTCGGCTCGGAGATCGATCTCGCCATTTTACACGCGTAAACCTTCCTGCTATTTTACGCATGTTAACCCACGCGGGAGTATTCGCAATGCCTACCGAAACCGCAGTGCTTTTTCATATCGCCGTCGGCACCGTCTGCGTCATCTTCTATTGGGCGACCTTCCTCCAGAAAAAGGGAAGCCAGCGCCACCGGCGCAACGGCAAAGTGTTCCTTGTCGCGCTGCTCGCCGTGCTCGCAACGGTGGGTGGTGTGCTGTTTCTGTCAGGCGGTCGTTCGCGCCCGAGAGGATCGTGCAGTTCGCCTATCTCACCCTGTGCGTGGTGACCGTTGCAGGCACGGCGTTCTTGGCCATACGCCTGAAGCACGACCTCGAGCGCTTCCGCGGGCTCTGGTTCAAGGTTCTGGGTATCCTGGCCTTCGCCATGGGCGCCGCCGTGCTCGCCGCCGGCATCGCGACCAGCGATCCGATGCCTGCGTTGTTCTCGGTGATCGGGCTGCTTTACGGCGGGGCAATGATCCGTTTCGCCTACATGAACGCGCCGGTCCATGCGAACTGGTCGCTGATATGGCACCTGAACGGGATGACGTTTTTGTTCAACGCGGTGCACGGCACCTTGCTGGCCGTGCTCTGGCGCTGGCTCGTCGATCCCTCGGCAGGCGTCGAGCTCAACCTGGCCACGCAGATCGGTACGATGCTCGGGTCTCTGGCGCTGCGCCTCTGGTTCGGCGCGCGGTACAATGCGCCGCTCAGGCTGACTGCTCGCCGTTCCGCCCTTGCGCCTGCGTGACGGAAGCAGTCCTGCCGCCACGCCCTGTAGCTGCACGGAGGCCGGGTGCGCGATGCTGCCCGGCCTCCGCGGAGAGCCTTAGTTCTTCGTCTTGTCGACCAACTTGTTGGCCGAGATCCAAGGCATCATGCCGCGCAGCTTCTCGCCGACCTGTTCGATCTGGTGGCCGTCGTTCATGCGGCGGATGCCCTTGAAGCGGGCCATGCCGGAGCGGTATTCCTGCATCCATTCGGACGTGAACTTGCCGGTCTGGATGTCCTTCAGCACCCGCTTCATCTCGGCCTTGGTCTCGGCGGTGATGATGCGAGGGCCCGACACGTATTCGCCCCACTCGGCGGTGTTGGAGATCGAGTAGTTCATGTTGGCGATGCCGCCTTCGTAGATCAGGTCGACGATCAGCTTCACCTCGTGCAGGCACTCGAAATAGGCCATCTCGGGAGCATAGCCGGCTTCCACCAGCGTCTCGAAGCCGGCGCGGATCAGTTCGACCAGGCCGCCGCACAGCACCACCTGCTCGCCGAACAGGTCGGTCTCGCATTCCTCGCGGAAATTGGTCTCGATGATGCCCGAACGGCCGCCGCCGACGCCGCAAGCGTAGGAAAGCGCGAGGTCGAGCGCGTTGCCCGACGGGTCCTGGTTGACTGCGACCAGGCACGGCACGCCGCCGCCCTTCTGGTATTCGCCGCGCACCGTGTGGCCGGGCCCCTTGGGCGCGATCATCAGCACGTCGACGGAGGCCTTCGGCTCGATGAGGCCGAAATGCACGTTGAGACCATGCGCGAAGGCGATCGCCGCGCCGTCGCGGATGTTGGGGGCGATCTCGTTTTTGTAGATGTCGGCCTGCAGCTCGTCGGGAGTGGCCATCATCATCAGGTCGGCCCACTTGGCAACCTCGGCGACGGTCATCACCTTGAGCCCGTCGGCCTCGACCTTCTTCGCCGTCGCCGAGCCTTCCTTGAGACCGACGGCGATCTCCTTGACGCCGGAATCCTTCAGGTTGAGCGCATGCGCCCGGCCCTGGGAGCCGTACCCGATGATGGCGACCTTCTTGCCCTTGATGAGATTGAGATCGGCATCGCGATCGTAATAGACACGCATTTCAGAGGTTTCCTTCCTTTGGTTGATTCAGATTGAGAAGATGACGGAGCCGGGAGCACGGCGGGTCCTCGGGACGAACCCGAAGATGACGGCGGTACGTTGACGAGCGTGGGACGTTCACTTGACGCCCCCGTAGAGCCGCAGGAACTGGCCGACCGCGCGGTGGGCGTCGGCGGCGATTTCGGCCCTGGACTGGGCGAGCCCGTCGCCCAAAAGCAGCCGAACCTGCACGTCGCGGCCGACGAGGCCGAAGAAGGTGCGAAACGTCACTTCGGCGTCGTCGAAGGCAAGCAGGCCGGCCTCGCGCGCGGCTTCGAGCAGTGGCTTCAGCCGTTCGCCGATGGCGAAGCGGCCGTTGGACAGAACGATGCGGCCGAGATCGCTGCGGCCCGAGCCGGCATGGCCGATCGCCACGCGGTTGAGCGCGATCGAGGTCTTGGACGAGATCACCGTCAGCCAGTTGGCGGCGAAGGCCTCCAGGCTCTCGGCGAGCGCCTCGGCGTCGAGGTGCTGGCGGTCCCAGTTGCCCGCCCTCACCTTCGAGGCCTGCCAGCGCACGGTCGCCGTCAAGAGCCCGTCGCGGTCGCCGAACCACTTGTAGAGCGTTTCCTTCGAACATGAGGCGCGCCGCGCCACCGCTGTCATGGTCAGCGCATCGCGACCTTCCACGAGCAGTTCCAGGACGGCGTCGAGCACCTCCCGCTGGCGGGGCGAAAATTCGGTATCGGGCTCGGCGGCGGCGTCCATGCGGCGCCTGTACCGTACCGTACGTTACGGCGTCAAGCGGCTTGGCGCATGACGGGGCGCTCGGGCCGGGACGTCACAGGGCCGACAGCCAGCCGGTGAACACCATCCGATCGGGATGGGGCGACCCCGCCGCCAGAGCGGGTGCGTTGCGGCCTTCCACGACCGCCTGGCGGGCTTCGCGCGGGGTAAAGCCGTAATGGGCCTTGAAGGCGCGGCTGAACTGCGCCTCGCTGGAAAAGCAGAGCGCGTGGCCGACGTCGCCCAGCCGGGCTGCCGCGCCCTGGTGGAGGATGTCGCGCATGGCCTGCTTGAGACGCGCCTCGCGGATGGCGCGGGCCACGCCGCCGACGGGCTCGAACAGGCGGTACAGCGTCGCGCGCGAGACGCCTGCGGTGCGCGCCACGGTCTCGGGATCGAGAGCCGGCGAGCGCAGGTGATTCTCGATGTGGGCGCGGGCGCGGGCGACGACGGCGAGGTCGAGATCGGCTCGCGCGCGCTCGGCAGCTTCCAGGGAGGGTTCCAGGCAGGAGGCGAGGAGCGCCGGCGTCAGCGCGCCGATGGCCTCGGCCTCCCCGGCGCCGACGGCCCCGGCATGGCGCATCACCGACACCAGATGATCGGCGAGGATCATCGCCATCGGCGTCGCGAGGAACCGGCCGTGCAGTCGCTGGAGCTGCGCGTCAGTCAGCCCGAGAACCCGGCGGGGCACGACCACGGACACGTTGTGCGACGGCGTGATCCCGTCTTCGGAGACGCGGCCAAGGTCGATCACCACCAGCCGGAAGGCGCGGCCGCCCTCCTCCGGTGCGACGTCGAGGTCGACGCGGATCATGACGTGGTCGATGAAGTCCCGCAGCAGCCGTTCGCGCGGGCGGGCGAAGACGAACTCCTTGGTGCGCATGCTGCTGACCAGCAGCGTGCCCAGGTTGACGCTGCGAATCTCGCCGGCGAAATCGGCGACGTCGGCCGCATCGACCGGCGTCATGTCGAACATGGAATTGATCCTGGCCCGGAAAGCTTCGAAGCGGAGGTCTGTCGGAAGTCGCTCGGACGAAAAGACCTGGGTCACAGGCGAAACGCGCGGCACTGCAAACTTCTCCTCGGCGATGCTCTTCGGGGACCTCTACGACGGTCCCTGAGACTTCGTATCGGCGAAAATGAGACGCCAGCGCAAATCCTGACGCCAAGTTGAGACGCTGTCGATACCGTCGCAGCCCCGTTTTCCACTATTCGCATCGATCGAAGAACGCAGGTCGGCGCTGCGCCGGCTGCACGGGAAGGGTGGGATCGATGAAGACGCAGGCGACGGGACTGGCGATCGTGTTGGTGATGGCAGCAGCCGTGGCGGGCTGCGTGACGACGGAACAGGCGAGCGAGGCGGTCCAGTCGCGCTGGGTTGGCCAGGGCGCCGACGCATTTTTCCAGCGCTACGGAGCGCCGGTGTCCGAGTACCCGCTGTCGAACGGCGACGTGCTCTACACCTGGCGCGGCGGCGAAACCACGAAGTACATCGCCGCGACCTATGCGGCGCCGACCATGCCGGCCATGCCTTCGACGACGTTCGGCGGCTCGGGTTTCGGCCCGACTCCGGCTGCGCCGCCAACCACGCAGCCGCTCTACAGCCGCGAGAAGGTGCGCACCGAGACCCAGGTCGAGAACCCCAGCCCAGGCATCACCCGCACGACGACGACGACCACGACGCGCAGTGCCTCGATCGGCATCGGCAGCTTCGGTTCGAACGCGCCCGCCCAGCCCGTCGCCGGAGGCCGGCCGATGCTGACCCCGGCGCGCACCGAGCAGCTGTTCTGCGAGGTGCAGCTCACGGTCGACAACGGCAACATGATCAAGGCGCTGCGCATTTCGCGCGACACGGCCGCGGCCGGCATCGGACTGTCGCGCTGCGCCGAGGTGCTCGAGGTCAAGGGCTGAACGGGACCGCCGACCGCGGCGATCCGCGGGAGGCTTGCCGCCGCGCGGCCAGCCGACCTTCCCGCCGCGAGCGGGGCTTGGCCTCCGACCGCGTCGAACCACCAGGCCGACCCCGGCTCTCCATCGTCGGCAATTGCCGTCTTCATGGCATGGCCTCCGGCGACCGGGCAGCGCCATCCCCGTGGATGAATTCACAGCCTCGGCAGGGATGCGCGCCCGCAACCCCTTGATTTCCCGTGCGACGGCCGACTGCCCGCTGCCTTCGGCTGCTTTTTTCACTCACGGTCCTCCCCGCGCAGGCATACTGCGTCCTGCAGCTTGCCGCCGGGAACGGGACGTACGACCGGACGACCCAGGCAAGTGCGGCGCTGGTCGATCACCCGCGAACGGTGGCGGGCTCGACCGGCCTCGACGGGAACCGTGCGCCGTGGGTCCGCAAGGACCTTCGACCGGTGGACCGTCCAGGAACAAACGCCGGCGGGGCGCGACTGCTGCGCCACCACTATTTCGCTTAGCTGGGCAAGGCACCGCGTCCCGCCTCCCGGGCTCTTCGACAATGGCCAGACGGTTCGACCGGGCGTGGCGACGATGATGCATGTCTCGCGAATGGAGAACCGCTCGGATGGCCGACCTTCGACGGAAACCGCGCCCGACAGGCGGCACGTCTGGTCGAGCGGCTTCAGTTCGCCTCGGTCGCGTCGAAGGCAGCGCGGGCGCGCAGCACCGCCGCGTGGTTGGCCGCGGCCCAATGCAGCAGATGCTGCAGCGAATCGTGCATCGAGCGGCCGAGATCGGTGAGAGAGTACTCCACGCTCGGCGGCTTGGTGGGGAAGACCTCGCGCCGCACGTAGCCGTCGCGCTGCAGGTCGCGCAGCGTCTGGGTCAGCATACGCTGCGAAATGTCCGGCACGAGGCGGCGCAGTTCGCCGAAGCGGTAGGGCTGCTCGGCCAGCGCCATCACGAGCAGCGAGGTCCACTTGCCGAAGACGTTCTGCACGACGTCGCGCACCGGGCAGTTCGCCAGCCCGTCGGGGCTCGTGCGGTAGATCTCGATCATCTGCCTCGTCGAGGCCGGCCTCGCATCCATGCTTGGTATCCTTTCAGTGCCTACCCGAGCCGAAACTGCCTTCTTTACCGCCGCCGGGCGCTGACTATTTTAGCCCTGCTCTCGTTTGGAGACCACCACGAAATCCCAATGCAGGAACCCGATCCATGTCAGACAAGATTCTCGTCACCGGCGCCTCCGGCCAGCTCGGCGGCGCCGTCATCCGCCATCTCCTCGAGACCGAGGGCGTCGCGCCCGCCCGCGTCGTCGCCGTGACGCGCGATCCGGCCAAGCTGTCGGCGCTCGCCGGGCGGGGGGTGGACGTGCGCGCCGGCAGCTTCGACGAAGAGGCCGGGCTGACGCGCGCCTTCGCCGGAGCGGACACCGTCCTCATCGTCTCCACCGACGACGTGCTGACGCCCGGCCTGCGCCTCCGGCAGCACCTCGCAGCCGTTTCCGCGGCGAAGGCGGCCGGCGCCGGGCGCATCGCCTACACCTCGATGCCCTCCCCCGAACCCGGCAATCCGGTCCTGTTCGCGTCGGACCATCACGGGACCGAAAACGCCATCCGGGCGAGCGGCATCCCGCATTCGATTTTCCGCAACGGCTGGTACCACGAGAACCTGATGCGATCGTTGCCCGCCGCCCTCGCGTCCGGCAACTGGTACACCTCGGCCGGCGAAGGCCGGACATCCTACATCCTGCGCGACGACATCGCGCGTGCGATCGCCGCCGGCCTCGCCCGACCGGATGCCGGTAACGCCACCTACACGCTGTCGGGCACGCAAGCCTTCACCAATGGAGAGATCGCGGCAATGGCCGGCGAGGTGCTCGGCAAACCGATCGCCGTGGTGAACCTGACCGACGAGCAGCTCGCCGAAGGCCTGAAGGCCGCCGGCCTGCCCGAACCGGCCATTCCGCTGATCGTGTCGCTCGAAGCGGCGACCCGCGCAGGCGTGCTGGGCACCGTGACCCAGGACGTCGAACGGCTGACGGGACGCGAGCCCTCGCCGCTGAAGGCGTGGCTCGAGGCGAACCGGGGCGTCCTCGCCGGCTGAACGCGCGTCACTCGCCGGCCGCCGTTCGCGGCCGGCCCATGGGCATTTCGGTCAGCTCTGGAGCGCCGCCAGGAACCGCCGCACCGTCTCGGCCATGCCGAACTCCAGCGCGTCCGCGGTCAGCCCGTGGCCGATGGAGACCTCGGCGAGGTTCGGCACAGCGCGCGCCAGCGCAGGGAGGTTGTCGACTGTCAGGTCGTGGCCGGCATTGACGCCGAGGCCCGCCGCGCGCGCCAGCGCGGCGGTTTTTGCGAGCTTTTCCAGCTCGATGGCCGCCTTAGCGGAATCATCGTATGAACCGCCATAGGGGCCGGTGTAGAGCTCCACGCGGTCGGCGCCCGTGTCGCGCGCCGCCGCGATCTCGGCTTCCGATGCGTCGGGATCGCAAAACAAAGACACCCGCATGCCGCCCTTCTTCAGACGCGCCACGACCGGCCGCAGGAAATTGCCCTGCCGTTCGAACGGCCAGCCATGGTCCGACGTCGCCTGCGCCGGATCGTCGGGCACCAGCGTCACCTGTTCGGGCTCGCTGCGCTCGACCAGATCGAGGAAATCCTCGCTCGGATAGCCCTCGATGTTGAACTCGGCCTGCGGGAACTCATCGTCGATCAGCGCCCTGAGATGCGGCAGGTCGGAAAAGCGGATGTGGCGCTGGTCGGGCCTGGGATGCACCGTCAGCCCGTGTGCGCCGGCTTCGAGCACAATGCGGCCGAGGTTCGTGACGCTCGGCCACGGCAGGTCGCGGCGGTTGCGCAGCATGGCGACGGCGTTGAGGTTCACGGAGAGCTTGGCGGACATTGGCGGGCCTGTCATTCCATACTTGCGGGCGAACGCGTATCATGGCTCACATGAAAAGGCACAGGTCCAGCCCCCGCTTGCGGGGTGGACAGGAAGACGGCAGATCGACCGGGGGCGCCGAATGATCGTTCACGACAATCCTCCGCACATCCGCAGGATGGAGACCGGCCGCGACGACGCCTTTGGCTTCGAGATCACCGGCCACATCACCGCGTCCGACATCGAGAACATGTTCGGCTTGCTGGAGGCCGCATACGAACTGCACGACCGGATCGACGTCCTGGTCGTCGTGCGGGAATTCGAGGGCTTCGACTGGAGCGCGGCGTTGAGGAAATCCACGCTGTCCGGCAAGGCGCACGCGCTGAAGCATATCCGGCGCTATGCCGTCGTCGGCGGTCCCGGCTGGATGAGCGCGGCAATGGGGTTCTTCAAGCCGTTCCTGTCGGTGGAGATGAGGCACTTCGCCCTCGACGAGGAGGCCGAGGCGTGGGCGTGGCTGGATGCAGCCTGAGTTCCTCGCCCACGAGATTATTTCCATGAGACGGCCATCCGCCGCCGCCCCGCGAAGCGGTGGAGGAGCCGATGGATGACGGCGGGTCGGCCGAAATCGGGCTGGAGTTCTCGTTCGAGATCCGCGCGAAAATCGCGGTCCCGCTGGACGGTGGGCCGGGGCGGGACGGGCATCGCCGCATCATCCCAATAACCGGCGGCACGGTTTCAGGCCCCGGTCTTTCCGGGCGTGTCGTTCCCGGCGGCGCCGACTATGAGCGGGTACGACCGGATGGCTCGTCCATTGTGGAGGCGCACTACGCAATCGAGGCCGACGACGGGACGCCGATCTATGTCCTCAACAAGGGACTGTTCCGGGCACCTCCCGAAGTGATCCGGCGGCTCGATGCCGATGAACCCGTCGGTCCCGGAGCGTACTACTTCCGCACGGCTCCGGTGTTCGACGCGCCGGCCGGCCACCATGGCTGGCTCTCGGACAACATCTTCGTGGCCACCTGCCGGTTCACCTCGACCGAAGTTTCGATCCGCGTCTACGTTGTGACGTGATCTATCGCACGATCGTCAGCCGTTCCGCCGCGCGGGTGATCGCGGTGTAGAGCCAGCGTTCGCGCATGTCGCGGAAGGCGAAGCTCTCGTCGAACAGCACGACGTCGTTCCACTGCGAACCCTGCGCCTTGTGGACGGTCAGGGCGTAGCCGTAATCGAAATCGTCGAAGCGCTTCTTCTGCTGCCAGGGGATCTCGGCGTCCGGATCCTCGAAGGCGGCCTTGAGCAACTTGATCTTCGACACGCCGCGGTCCGGATCGTCCTCCTCCGGCGAGACCAGCAGGTTGATGCCCGGCTTCACCGTTTCGCGGGAGGCCGTCATCACCTTCCACAGCGAGCCGTTGAGCAGCCCCTTGGCGGGGTCGTTGCGCAGGCACACCAGCTTGTCGCCCGCCTGCGGCAGCGACGAGGTGAACCCCTTCAGCTCGCGCAGCCGCATGTTGTAGCGCCGCCGCGTGCGGTTGGTACCGACCAGCACCTGGTCCGCCGCCAGCACCAGTTCCTGGTTCACGTCCTCGCGCCCAATCACCTGCGCGGTGCCGTAGTCACCCTTCATGAACTCGCGGCCCTCGCGAACGTCGAGCGCCAGCCGGATGATGGGGTTGTCGCGCGCCTGCCGGTGGATCTCGGTGAGCAGGACATCGGGTTCGTGTTCGGTGAAGAAGCCGCCGCCCGAGATCGGCGGCAGCTGCGCCGGGTCGCCGAGCACCAGGATCGGTGTGCCGAAGGTCATCAGGTCGCGGCCGAGTTGCTCGTCCACCATCGAACATTCGTCGACGACGACCAGGCTGGCGCGCGAGATCGGGCTCTGGCGATTGAGCGAAAAGGTCGGCGATATGGAGGTCCGGCCGGTCGCCTCGTCCGAGATCGCCTCCTCGCCCTTGGGGCGGTAGATCAGCGAATGGATCGTGCGCGCGTTGGTCGCGCCCTTGGAGCGCAAGACTTGCGCGGCCTTGCCGGTGAAGGCCGCGAACTGGACCTGCCCGTCGACATGCTCGGCGAAATGGCGCGCCAGCGTCGTCTTGCCGGTGCCGGCATAACCGAACAGGCGGAAGATCTGCGGCCGGCCTGCCTTCAGCCAGCGCGCCACCGCCTTCAGCGCGGCATCCTGCTGCGGAGAGAATTCCATCAGCCGGAGAGACAGGATTCGCGGGGGATGCGCAAGAGAGCCGCCTTTCGCAAGATCCGTCCGGGCAATGTCACTGCCCGTGTAGAGGAGAGGGATGCCAAGCGTTTGGCCACGATAGAAACAAGGGGCGGCTGACGACCCGCATGGGCTGTGGAGAACACTCCAGAGCCCATCTTCAACCGCGCAATGGATCGTTGTCCAGCTCGATCGGCTTGCCATGCGGGGTCGCGTGCGCGGCGCGCTGCCACGCCTCGGCCAGCGCTATGACCTCCGGCGCGCCCGCTACGTCCTTGTCCGCCAGAAGCCGCTCCAGCGCGGCGAGCCAGTGCGCGTAGTAGTCCTGCCCGTGTGGGTCCGCGTCCCCCCGCGCCCGTTCGGCCGAAAGGGCGGTAGCCCATTCCGCCCAGGTGAACAGGCCGCGTTCGTGCAGTGCCACGACCATGGCGAATGCATGCGCCTGCCAAGGCTCTGCGAAGACGGGATCGTCGCCGCCCGGCGGCATCGCCGGATCAGGCCGGCTCAAGATAGTTCTCCCAGGCGTCGACGCTGACTGTCAGCGTCGGGTCGCCGTCGTCGCCCCACAGATCCCGCCCGTCGAAGACGACGGTGTAGACCCATTCGGGGTTTTCGCCGAGGCCGTGGGCGTTGGTGTCGGGCAGGACGAAGCCGCCGCGCACCGCCTCGACGGTGCCGACATGGCCGCGCACGTAGCGCGGCAGCCGCGTATGGCCCTGCGGGTGCATGTTGCGCGCCCGGACGCGCTGGCCGGCGCGGTACCTCGGCTCTGACGACACCTCCCGGTCGCAGGGTCCGCCGCGCGCCAGCACGGCCGCGACCTCCGCCCCCTTCAGGATCCGTTTGGGAGTGGCACCCGCGACGAGCGCCCTGCCCTCCTGCAATTCCTCGTCCGAGACGAAGCCGTGGCGGCGCAGCAAGACTTCCAGCGCCTTGATCCAGATGGCGTAGTAGCTCGAGGAGTAGTACTCGGCCGGATGCAGGCTCTCGCGCGCGTTCCGGGTCTCGTCGATGTTCCAGGCGCCCATCGCGCCGGCTGCGAGCGTCACACCGAGCGCGCGCTTTTCCCAGTACCCGTGAAAGATCGGCTCGTCGACTTCGGGCGCGACGGGGCCGAAACCCATCTGGCCGCCGAGATCCTGCGGCCCGTTCATGCCGCCTCCGGCGTTTTGGCGAGCCCGGTGCCGATCATGGAATCGCGCGTCACCAGTCCGGCGAGCCGTTCCCGGTCCCACCCTTCGGTGCCGGCGGGGCGTTCGGGCACCACGAGGTAGCGCAGTTCCGCCGTCGAATCCCACACGCGGATTTCGCGATCGGCGGCCAGTTCCACCCCGAACTCCGCCAGCACGCCGCGCGGGTCGATCACCGCGCGGCTGCGATAGGCCGGCGCCTTGTACCAGACGGGCGGCAGGCCGAGCACGGACCACGGATAGCAGGAGCAGAGCGTGCAGACGACGAGGTTGTGCCGCTCGGGCGAATTGAAGACCGCCTGCATATGCTCGCCCTGGCGGCCGGTGTAACCGAGCGAGGCGATGGCCGCCGTCGCGTCAGTGCGCAGCCATTCGGCGAAGCCCGGATCGCTCCAGGCCCTGGCAACGACGTGGGCGCCGTTGCGCGGTCCGACCCTGGTCTCGTAGGTCTCCAAGATGGCGTCGATCGCGGCGGGATCGATCAGGCCCTTCTCGGTCAGGATCGTCTCCAGCGCCTTTACCCGCGCGGCCATCGGGTCCAGTTCGTTGTCGTGATGATGATGGTCGTCGTTTTTGCTCATGGCCGATCCGTAGCAGCGCGAGGCGCTTTCATCCACCCGGGTTGGGGTTGAGCGCGTAGCCGGGACCGACCGTCAGTGGCTCCTTGGGCACCACCGTGTCGCTGATCTGCGACTTCACACTCACTTGGTCGCGCCACAGCACCTGCTTCTCCTCCCGGTCCAATACCCGGATGGCGACCGTGTAGGGCCTGTCCTTCTCGACGCCGCGAACCGGCGGCGAGCGCAGCGAATAGCGGTTCGTGTCGGTCCCGACCCGCGTCCGCACCACATGTTCGGCCCCGCCTGCGGGATCCTCGAAGGCTGCCTCGATGATCGAGCCCGTCGGCAGCGGCCGCTGCACGATGGCTGTGAAGCCGTAGTAGACGTCGGCGACGCGGTAGTTGAACATGAAGCCGCTGCCCATGACTTTCAGGTAGGGTTTCGATGCCAGATCTTCGCGCGTCAACCAGCCCGCGACGAGCAGGACCGCGAGAATCGCGATGCTTGCGCCGACAAGGCGCGGGAGGGTGAACTGGTTCAGCATGGCTCGATCCGTCCAGGCGGAAGTTGCACATTATCCTTCCGCGCACCGGCTGACCAGAACGATTGCGGACGCAACTGCCGCAGCCGTGTTTGCGCCCACGATCGAGCCTCGCCTAGTCTTGCCCGATGCGGATCCTGATTCTCGGCGGCAGCGGTTTCATCGGCATTGCGGTCGCCAAGGCGCTGTCGGACCGGGGGCATGCAGTTGCCGCCCTCGCCCGCGACGTCGAGGCAGCGTCCCGGCGGCTGCCGCGCATCGACTGGATCGCCGCCGACCTCGTCGACCTGGCGACGCCCGACGCCTGGATCGCAATGCTGAAGGGGTTCGACGCGGTGGTGAATTGCGCCGGCGTGCTGCAGGACACCGCCCGCGACGACGTAGCGAAGGTCCAGGAACGGGCGATGCGGGCGCTCTACGAAGCTGCCGCACCGGCGGGGCTCCGCATGATTGTCCAGGTTTCCGCCCGCACGGGAGGCAGCGGCGGCGGAACGCCCTTCCTCGCCACGAAGCGCCGGGCAGACGACGCCTTGAAGGCATCGGGCATACCGTTCGTCATCCTGCGCCCCGCGGTCGTGATCGGGCGCAACGCCTATGGCGGATCGGCGCTCCTGCGCGCGCTGGCCGCGTTTCCGCGCGTCACGCCGCTCGTCCACGCCGAGACCCCGATGCAATTTCTGTCGATGGACGACCTCGTCTCAGCCGTGGCAGATTCGCTCGACGGGACTATGGCATCGGGAAGCGACCTCTACCTTGCCGCCGGCGAGACCCTGACGCTGGCGCAAGCCGTCTCCCTCCATCGACGCTGGCTCGGACTGCCGGAAGCCCCGGTGCTCCATGTTCCCGCCGTCATCGCCGGATCGACCTCGCTCATCGCCGATCTGCTGGGCCGGCTCGGCTGGCGTTCGCCGCTGCGATCGACGGCCATGCTGGTCGCCCGGGGCGGCGTGACGGGCGACACCGAGACTGCCGACGACAGGCTGGCAACGCTGGCGGAGACGCTCGCCATCAACCCGGCGGGCGTCCAGGACCTCTGGTTCGCCCGCCTCTATCTCGCCAAGCCCCTCGTCTTCGGTACGGTCGCCGCCTTCTGGATCGCCTCGGGCGTCATCGCGCTCGCCGGCTGGTCGGCTTCGGCGGGTCAGCTTTCCGCAGCTGGATTCCCGCCGGCGGCGGCCGCCGTCGTGACGCTGACGACGAGCCTGGCGGACATTCTTCTGGGTGTGGGCGCCGTGGTCCGGCGCTTTGCATCGGCGGCCTTGAAGGGCATGATCGGGCTTTCCGTCATCTACCTTCTGGCGGCCACCGCGCTGACGCCGGAACTGTGGCTCGAACCGCTCGGCCCGCTGGTCAAGGTGTTTCCTTCCATCGTGCTGGCGCTCGTGGCGCTCGCCATCCTCGAGGAGCGGTGATCCTTTGGAAGAGGTTCTTCGCTTCGTCCACGTCATCGGCGCGACCGTGCTCTTCGGCACGGGAGCCGGCATCGCCTTCTTCATGGTCATGGCGCACCGCACGCGCGACGCGGCCACGATCGCCCATGTCGCGGGGACCGTGGTGGTCGCCGACGCGCTGTTCACGGCGACGGCGGTGGTCCTTCAGCCGATCACCGGCGCCTGGCTCGCTCTCGTCGTCGGATGGCCGCTCTCGGAGGGATGGATCGTCCTGTCCCTTGCCCTCTACGCCGTGACCGGGCTCTTCTGGCTGCCGGTGGTCTTCATCCAGCTTCGCCTGCGCGACCTCGCCCGTCGTGCAGCAAGTGCCGGAGAAGCGCTCCCGCCCGCCTACTTCCGGCTCTACCGCGTGTGGTTCGCCTTCGGCTTCCCGGCATTCTTCAGCGTCGCCGCGATATTCTGGCTGATGCTCAACCGGCCCGCTGTAGCGCTTTGGTAAGATGCCCGGCTCAGTGCCGCCGTGCCTGGACGAGATAGGCGTCGATCTCCGTCTCGCCCAGCCACTTCGCGGCTTCCAGCCGGTGAAGGCCTTCCACCAGCACGTGGCGAACGCCGTCCTTGCGGACCTGGATTGGCACCTTCATGCCATTCTCCAGGATGTCCTCCGCCAAAACCCGCACCGTGTCCGGATGCAACGTCTTGCGGCGCTGGGTGGGAATGTAGATCGTCTCGATGGCAACCTTCTGTATCCGCAGCATCCGTCCTCGCATTCCCTCGCCCGGCCTGCCGACGGCGTCCGGTTCACGGCCATGGTAAACACAAAACGCACATTAGGCTCGCATTAACCGCGATCGGCAACAATCCGCCCGGGTTTGGTTCTGTCCGGGTGTTCGAATGCGTAGCGTGGCTTGTGTCGTGAGTTCCGTTCTCCTTGCCGCGGCTCTTGCCGGCTGCGCCAGCGCGCCGACCAAGGTCGCGGGCGATGCCCCGCCGACACTCGCCTTTGCGCCCGAACGCCAGCGCCCGGTTGGCGAAGAACTCGCGCCGCAGGTCGCCATGCTCCGCCCGGACCAGCTGCCGATCCCGGTCGGCGGACTTGCCGGACGCACCATCAGGGTCGAGCGCATCTCTGACATCCGCCTCGGCCCCAGGGAGATCGTGCTGACGTTCGACGACGGCCCGATGCCCGGCAAGACCGAAAAGATCCTGCGCGCGCTCGACGACTACGGCGTCAAGGCCACCTTCCTGATGGTCGGCCAGATGGCGAACGCCTATCCCGCCATCGCCCGCAAGGTCGCCGAGCGAGGCCACACCGTCGGCACCCACACGCAGAACCATTCCAACCTCGCCAGTCTCGGCAGCGACCGGGCGATGGCGCAGATCCTGGCCGGCCAGAACAGCGTCGCGGCGGCGCTGAAGCCTGCCGGGCTGCGACCGGCGCCATTCTTCCGCTTCCCATATCTGGCCGAGACCGCCGCCCTGCGCGCGAACCTCGCCGCGCGCAATGTGGTGGTGATCGACGCCGACATCGATTCCAAGGACTACTTCAAGACCGGTTCCGAGCCGCTGCGGGCAAGGGCGCTGTCGCGCATCACCGAGCGCGGCTCCGGCATCGTGCTGTTCCACGACATCCACGCCCGCACCGTCTCAATGCTGCCCGGCCTTCTGGCGGACCTCAAGGCGCGCGGCTACAAGGTCGTGCATCTGGTTCCCGCACGCGGTGGCGGCGGTCTGCTGATCGCCGGCGCGCCCGCCGAACCGCCGGCCTGACGAAACGGAAACCACTTCCACCGACGCCGCTTGACGGCGGTCTCGCGCAGAGATTTCCTTGCGCCTGCCGGGATCGTCCGCGCTTGGAGGAAATGGAAATGCTGCGACGTTGGCTTGCGGCCGGGCTTTGGGCCGGTACGCTTCTCGTTCCCGTGCACGCGGAAGAACCTTCGGTCGAGGCGGGCCTGCGCGTTTCGCGCATCGGCGGATGCCATGACTGCCACACGCAGGGTTTTGCCGAAACGGGCGGGCAGATCGACCCGTCGATGGCGCTCAAAGGCAGTCCCGTCGGGTTCATGGGGCCCTGGGGCACCACCTACCCGACCAATCTGCTCCTGACCGTCGAACCGATGTCCGAGGACGCTTTCCTCGACTTCGCTAAGACGCTGGAGACCCGGCCGCCCATGCCCTGGTTCAACCTCCACTACATGACTGAATTCGAGCTGCGCTCGCTTTTCCGCTACATCAAATCGCTCGGCGAACCCGGCGAGCCAGCTCCGGAATACCTCGCGCCGGGCGAGACGCCGAAGACCCCTTGGATCGTCTTCGCCCCGCCGCAGATGCCGGAGTGACGGCCACCTTCTAGGCCTGGCGCAGCGCCGTGAGCAACGCATAGGCGGCGACCATATCGCGCTGCCTGTCGCGACGGGCGGCGGCGGCCTCCGCATCCTCGCCCCAGTGCTCGATGGTCCAGTCCTCATCGACGTGAGCAGCCTTCCAGGCCTGCTCGACGTCGATCTCGCCCGCGTCGACGGCAAGGGCCAGAAGCGCCGATCCGGTGAGCGTCGTCATCACATGCAGGCAGGCGAGCCGGAAGGGTTCGGCGGCCATCCTCAGATGCACGCCCAATGCCGCGATCGCCTCGCGCGGCTGCTCGACGTGGATGACGCCCTCGGCAAGGTAGAGCCGCGCGCCGAGGCTGTTGCGCGCCCAGTCGAGCACCGGGTCCCAGGCCTCGGCCTGCAGCGCCACCAGGCGTTCCGGCCCTTCGGCGCGGTAGCACAGGAGATCGGACGACGCGTAGCGCAGGATGTCCTCCAGCACCGCATCCGGCTCCCTGGCGACGCCGTCGATGGTGGTGTTGACCAGCCGGGTCACCGGCATGGTCGGCGGATCGATCTCTTCCGCCTGTCTTTCGAACTCCTCCGCCACCAGCCGCGCGGCGGGCTCGGTGGATAGGAGGACCATAGTCCTGCCCGGCGTCAGTATCGGCTTGCCGTCCAGATGCACTGCAAAGCCGCCCTCCGACTGCCCGACCCGCGCCTCCTTGTAGAAGCGCTTGGGCCGCGGCTGGCGCATCTGCTTCTGCGCGCGCTTCATCGGGTCCGGATCGGACAGGAAACTGGCTTCGAGGTCGTTCAGAATGTCACGCATGGGCCGTGCCGTGGTCGAAATGATTGGAAGGTCGTGCCGGAGGTAGGCACCCGACGGCGCCGTTCAAGCCGGCGGTATCCGGCGGGCCGGCCGGTTGACGATGACGAGCCCCACCGCGATCAGGCCAAGGGCAATGAAGATGCGCAGGCTGAGCGGCTCGTCGAGCAGCAGTCCCCCCATCAGCACGCCGAACGCCGGCGTCAGGAAGGCAAAGCTCGACAGGCCGCCGGCCGGATAGCGCCGCATCAGCCAGAACCAGAGCAGGTAGGTGAAAGCGACGATGAAGACCGCCTGGAACAGCAGCGCCGAGGTCGAGACCGCGTCCGGATCGCGGATCGCCGGGCCGGACACGGCCAGAAGCGGCACGGTGATGACCGCCGAGACCGCGAGCTGGTAGAGCAGCGTCTTTTCCGCGCTGGCGCTGGAAAGCTTCGAACGCTTGATGACGATGATGGTCGCCGCCCATGCAATACCGGCGGCGAGGCACATCGCATCGCCCTTCAAGGCCTCGGGATCGGGAAGGCTGAGCCGGTCGGAAAAGACGAGCGCGACGCCGCCGAAGGCGAGCGCGGTGCCGACGAGCTTGAGCAGCGACATCCGCTCGCCGAGCATGAAATGCGCCCCCAGGAGCACCCAGAAAGGCATCGTGTTGATCATCAGCGCGCTGCGGGCGACGGTCGTGAAATCAAGGCCCCAGAAGATCAGAACGAACTCGATTCCGAAAAGCGCGCCGGCGAGGAGACCCGCCCCAAGCGTTCCGTCCCTTTCGAACAGCGCGATGCCGCGCCAGCGACACCAGGCGAAGACGCAGAGCGCCGCGATCGACGAGCGGGCAATCGAGATCAGCACCGGGCTGAACCCGTCGTTGGCGAGCTTCACGGCAACGCCGTTGAGACCCCACGAGAAGGTGAGGCCGATCATCAGGAGGGCCGCGGCCGTGTCGATCGCGTCGCGGCGGTCGAGCCCATGCGCCACCGCGCTCACTAGCTCGTCTCTCCCGCGCTCGCATCGTCGAGGCCGATCAGGTTCCAGCTCTGGCGCATGTGCGGCGGCAGCGGCGCGGTCACGTCGATCACGCCCCGGTCGGGATGCGGGATGACGATGCGGCGCGCGTGCAGGTGCAGCCGGTTCTGGACACCGCCCGGAAAATCCCAGTTGGTATCCGCCTCGAAGTATTTCGGGTCGCCGATGATCGGGCAGCCGATGTGGGCTGCGTGGACGCGCAGTTGGTGGGTGCGGCCGGTATGAGGCTCCATCTCCAGCCAGGACAGCGTCTGGCCCGCCTGCTCGAGGACGCGGTAGAAGGAGACCGCATGGTCGGCGCCCGGCTCGCCATGTTTGGCGACGCGCACGCGATCGCCATCCGGCGTCTGCTCCTTGACCAGCCAGGTCGAGATCTTGTCCTCGCGCTTCTTCGGCACGCCCTTCACCAGCGCCCAATAGGTCTTCTTCGCGTCGCGTCCACGGAAGGCTTCCGCCAGCTTCATGGCGGCGAGGCGGGTGCGCGCGACGACGAGCACGCCCGAGGTGTCGCGGTCGAGGCGGTGGACGAGGCGCGGCTTCTCGCCCTTCTTGTTGCGCCAGGCTTCCAGCATGTCGTCGACATGCCGCGACACGCCCGACCCGCCCTGAACCGCCAGGCCGGAGGGCTTGTTGAAGACGAACACCTTGTCGTCCTCGTGCAGCAGCATCTTGGCGAGCACCTCGCCGTCGTCCTGGCCGCGGATCGATTTGCCGGTCAGCGGAACGTCACCCTTGCGATCGACGCCGATGGGAGGAATGCGGATGACCTGCCCTGGCTCCACGCGCGTATCGGACTTGGCACGGCCGCCATCGACCCGGATCTGGCCCGACCGCAGCAGCTTCTGCAGATGGCCGAACCCGAGGCCCGGAAAATGCGTCTTGAACCAGCGGTCGAGCCGCATGCCCGCTTCGCCCGGTTCGACGCTGATCTGCTGGATGCCCGTCATGTAACTCCTGCCGCACATGTGCGTGAAAAAACCGCCACGGCGCGCGGTCTGGATAGTTCAGCGGGAGACAGAATGCAAAACGCCTTTTCGGGAGCCCTGCCCCGGAGTCATCAGGCCACGGCGCGGATGAGCCACAATCCGGCGAAGAGAGCCGCGATCGCGCCGATAACGCTCGCGGCCACGTATGCTACAGCATGGCCGCTCGCACCGCGTTCCCACAGCACCGCGACGTCGAGCGAGAAGGCCGAGAAAGTTGTGAAGCCGCCGAGCACGCCGGTCGCCACAAAGAGCCGCAACTCGTTGGACGTCCCGAAGCGCCGCACCAGAAGTTCGATGAAGACGCCCATGACGAAGGAACCGACGATGTTGACCGTCAGCGTTCCCCACGGAAAGGACATGCCGGCAATGCGAAGCATCGCGGCCCCGGCGAGATGGCGCAGCGAAGCGCCGATGGCGCCGCCCGCCGCGACGAGCGCGATTTCCTTCATCGGTTGAGACCCTCGCGACCGGTTGGCGATGCGGCGGTCTTAGCGCATCCATGCCGGGCGCACGAGTCCGGCGGCAGACGGCGTCCGGCGGGATCAGGCCGGGCTCTTCTCCTTCGCCGCGGCACCCGCTGTTTGGGCGCAATCGCCGATGAAGCCTTCCACAAAGGCCGCGAGCGCGTTCCAGTTGGTGAACTCGTGGTCCTTAGTCACGTCGGTGGGGCCGCCTTCCTTGTAGGCGATGTGCTTCATCAGGAGCCGCTTCAAGAAATCGCACTGCGGGTAGCGCAGTGCGCCGCCCGCCTGGTGCACCATGCGCGGCCGCCAGCCGGTGCGCTCGAACAGCGCCTCGGTGATCTTCTGGATCTCGGCATGTTCTTCCGGGAACGGCGACGCGGCCGCGAGCGAGACCGAGACGAAGGCGCCGGGCAGCGTCGACAGTCGTGCCGCTTTCGCCTTCAGCCAGTGCGCGATGGCGGTGGGATAGGCGCCGATGTGGACCGGTGCGCAGACGATGACGGCGTCGGCGATATCGAGATCGACGTCGCCGAGATCACCGGCATCGAAGACAGTGGTCTGGTGGCCGAGGCTCTGGACCGTGGACGAGACGTTGCGCGCGATCTTGCGCGTATGGCCTTCAACCGTTCCGTAGATGACGAGGACGTGCATGTCGCTACTCCTTTGATCGCTCGGGATGGGAATCAGCAGACCCGCGTGCCGCACTCCGAAATCTCGAACTCTGTCGCAGGCTCGACGCGCGAGGCGTCGAACTGGCGGCCGTCGACGCATTGCAGCTTCGCCTGGAGGGTTTCCCGCCCGCCGAGCTTCTGTTCGTCGATGAAGATGTAAAAGCCGACCTCGCACTGTTCCTGATCGGCGATCTGCCGCGCCAGCTCGTCGAGCCAGGCAGGATTTTCGGACTGCGCATGGACCGCGACAGGCGCGGCGAGTGTGCAGCAGGTGGCGAGGAGGATGAGGATTCGGGATGTCTGCACGGCGTGTCTGCCTCCTTCGGTTCGAAAGAAGCATGCGCGTCCTGTCGGTCCCGCGCCTTGACGAGAATCAAGACTCTGCGCGATGCGGCCCCGCCGACGTCACTTTTCCGGCGCCGCGCGCTCGCGCCTGAGCTTTGCCCAGTAATCCAGCCGTTTGCGCAATTCCCGCTCGAACCCGCGGTCCGGCGGATCGTAGAACTGCTGCCGCCCGAGCTTCTCGGGAAAATAGTCCTGGCCGGAAAAAGCATCCGGCGCGTCGTGGTCGTATTCGTAGCCCGAGCCGTAGTCCTCGGCCTTCATCAGCTTGGTCGGCGCATTGAGGATGTGCTTGGGCGGCATCAGCGAGCCGTGTTCCTTGGCCGCGCGCGTCGCGGCCTTGAAGGCGGTGTAGACCGCGTTCGATTTCGGCGCGGTGGCAAGGTAGACACAGGCCTGCGCCAGCGCCAGTTCGCCTTCCGGCGAGCCGAGATAGTCGTAGGCGTCCTTGGCCGCATTGGCGATGACCAGCGCCTGCGGATCGGCAAGCCCGATGTCCTCGCTCGCCATCCGCACCAGCCGCCGTCCGAGATAGAGTGGGTCCTCGCCGGCGTCGAACATGCGCGCGAGATAGTAGAGCGCGGCATCGGGATCGCTGCCGCGCACCGACTTGTGCAGCGCCGAGATCAGATTGTAGTGCCCGTCCTGGCTCTTGTCGTAGATCGGCGCGCGCCGCTGCACCACGCGCTGCAGTGCCTCGGCATCGAAAGTCTCGCCCGGCTTAGCAGCGCGCCAAACTTCTTCCGCCAGCGTCAGCGAAGCCCGCCCGTCGCCATCGGCCATGCGGATCAGCACCGCGCGCGCCTCCTCGTCGAGCGGCAGCAGTCGGTCCTCGGTCTTCTCGGCGCGTTCGAGCAGCCGCCCGATGGTCTCCGGCGACAGCGAATGGAACACCAGCACCCGGGCACGGGACAACAGCGCAGCGTTCAATTCGAAGGACGGATTTTCCGTCGTAGCCCCGACGAGGGTCACCGTCCCGTCTTCCATCACCGGCAGGAAGCTGTCCTGCTGAGCACGGTTGAAGCGGTGTATCTCGTCGACGAAGAGCAGTGTCTGTCGGCCGTTCGAGCGCCGCATGCGCGCCGTCTCGAACACCTTCTTCAGGTCCGCCACGCCTGAAAAGATCGCCGAGATCTGCTCGAAGGCGAGCCCGGTCTCCCCCGCGAGCAGCCGCGCAACGGTGGTCTTGCCGGTGCCCGGCGGTCCCCAGAAGATCATGGAGCCCAGCGACCCGCCGCGGATCATGCGCGTCAGCACGCCGTCTTCCCCGGTCAGATGCTCCTGGCCGACGACCTCCGGCAGCGTCGCCGGCCGCAGACGATCGGCGAGCGGCCTGCCCGGCTGGGGCCGCGTCGGCTCGTCGCGGGCGAAGAGGTCGGCCACGGGGTCAGTAACGCAGCATCTGCTGGAGCAGATTGCCGTCGCGCTCGATGGTGAAGCGCCACCAGCGTGACTTTGTCATCGCGACCTTCTCCAGCGTCTGCGGGGTGTCTATTGTCTCGCCGTTGACCTCGCGCACGATGTCGCGTGGCCTGAAGCCGAACTGCGCGGCGGGCGTGCCGCGCGGCACGTCGACCATGACGACGCCGCTGGCCGAACCCGGCATGCGCAGGCGCTGGGCGAGCCGCGGCGACAGTTCCGCGACCTTGGCGCCCGCGAAGGGGCTGTCGCCGGGGATATCGACGATCGTCTCATTGGCGCCTTCGGGCGCCCTGACGAGTTCCACCTCGATCTGCCGCTCCTTGCCCTTCGACAGGACGTCGAAGGTCACCGTGGAGCCGATCGGCTGCGTCGCCAGTCGGTAGCCGAGCGCGTCGACGTGCTGGATCGGCGCGCCGTTGAGCGTCAGCACCACGTCGCCAGGCGCCAGCCCGGCCTTTTCCGCCGGCCCGCCCTCGAACAATGAGGTCACGATCGCGCCGCGCGGCCGTGCCATGCCAAGCGCTTCCGCGATCTGCGCCGTGACGGCGTCGAACTCCGCCCCGACGAAGGGCCGCTCGAAGGCGTCGCCGCCCTGCCTGGCCGATTCGACCACGGCGCGGACCATGTTGGAGGGAATGGCGAAGCCGATGCCGATCGATCCGCCCGAGCGGCTGAAGATCGCGGTGTTGATGCCGACCAGATTGCCGGACATGTCGATCAGCGCTCCGCCGGAATTGCCCGGATTGATCGCGGCGTCGGTCTGGATGAAGAAGCCAAAATCGGAGATGCCGACATGGTTTCGCGCCAAAGCCGAGACAATACCGCTGGTCGTGGTCTGGCCGACGCCGAAGGGATTGCCGATGGCAAGCACCAGGTCGCCGACCGCGAGCGCGTCGGAATCGCCGATGCCGATGACCGGGAAGGCGTCGTCGCTTTCGATCTTCAACACCGCGAGATCGAGAGACTCATCCTTCAGCAGGATGCGGCTTTCGAACTCGCGCCCGTCGGCAAGCGCCACCTTCACCTCGTCGGCGTCGCGGATGACGTGGAAATTGGTGACGATGATGCCGGACGGATCGACGATCACGCCCGACCCCAGCGAGGACTGGACGCGCGGCGGCATCTGCCGCCCGAAGAACTGCTCGAAGAACGGATCGCCAGCGAAGGGCGAGCGGGCCCTCACCTGCTGCTTGGCGTAGACGTTGACCACCGCGGGGCCGGTCTGCGTGACCAGCGGCGCAAAGGATAGCTGGATCTCGCCGCGTCCGAACGGCACGCGACGTCCGGGCTCACCCGCCTGCGGCAGCGGTTCCGAGGGTGCCAGCGGCGCGGGCGCCTTGGCGATCGGCGCGTCCGGCACCGCCTCCGGAGCGGGCGCGGCTTGCGGCGGCTGCGCGGTATCCGGTGCTGGCGCGGGCTTGTGCTCGTCTCCGATGAAGGGCAGCAGGTCCTCGAGGAAGCCACGCAGGCCCTCCTGCGCCTGTGCCGGCAGCGCAAGCCCGCCGGCAACGATCACGAGCGCCGACAGCGCTCCGCGCGCCAAACCCATCATCCGTCCGCCCATGCGATTCTCTCCGCCTGTGGATCCAGGTTCTTTATCGCCGACAATGTGGGAATTGAAAGGCTCCGGTGCCAGCAGGCGGCTTGGCTAAACGCTGGGTGCGGCGGCCGAAATTCATTGCGCCATCACCGCAGCCGGAGCGCGCAATGGCTGAAACGACGAAGGCGGGCCTATGCGGCCCGCCTTCCGGAAATCCCGACGTGGCGCGAAACGACTTATGCCGCCTCGGCTTCCTCGTTCGTGTCTTCTGCCTCGGCGCGGGCGCGATCGGCGGCACCCTTGGCCGAGGTGTCGCGATCGACGAACTCGATGACGGCGAGTGCTGCGTTGTCACCGAAGCGGTAGCCCGCCTTCATGATGCGCAGGTAGCCGCCATTGCGCTCCGCGTAGCGGGGCGCGATCGTGTCAAACAGGCGCTTCACCAGCACGGCGCTGCCGACCTGCGCGATCGCCTGGCGGCGGGCATGCAGATCGCCGCGCTTGCCGAGCGTCACCAGCTTCTCCACGATCGGGCGAAGCTCCTTGGCCTTCGGCAGGGTCGTGGTGATCTGCTCATGCTCGATGAGCGAGGCGGCCATGTTGGTGAACATGGCCTTACGGTGGCTCGATGTGCGGTTCAGCCGGCGGCCGGAACGTCCATGGCGCATGAGCTTTCTCCTTCAACTTCCTTTTGACCGAGGCTCGATGGCGCTCAGTACTGATCTTCGTAACGCTTGGCGAGGTCTTCGATGTTTTCCGGCGGCCAGTCCTGAACCTCCATTCCGAGGTGCAGGCCCATCGCCGCGAGAACTTCCTTGATCTCGTTGAGCGACTTGCGGCCGAAGTTGGGAGTGCGCAGCATCTCGGCCTCGGTCTTCTGGATGAGGTCGCCGATGTAGACGATGTTGTCGTTCTTCAGGCAGTTGGCCGAACGAACCGAAAGCTCCAGTTCGTCCACCTTCTTGAGCAGCGCCGGGTTGAAGGCGAGTTCGGTGACCGACTCTTCCGGCTGTGCCTTCTGCGGCTCCTCGAAGTTCACGAAGAGGCCGAGCTGGTCCTGCAGGATGCGGGCCGCGAACGCGATCGAATCTTCGCCGGTGATAGAACCGTCGGTCTCGATCGTCATGGTCAGCTTGTCGTAGTCGAGGACCTGTCCCTCGCGGGTGTTCTCGACCTTGTAGGAGACCTTCTTGACCGGCGAATAGAGGCTGTCGACCGGAATGAGACCGATCGGCGCGTCCTCGGCGCGGTTGCGCTCGGCCGGCACGTAGCCCTTGCCGGTGTCGACCGTGAACTCCATGCGGATCTCCGCGCCCTCGTCCAGCGTGCAGATCACGTGGTCGGGGTTGAGGATCGCGACGTCGCCCACCGTCTGGATATCGCCCGCCGTGACGGCGCCCGGGCCCTGCTTGCGCACGACCATGCGCTTGGGACCGTCGCCTTCCATCTTGATGGCGATTTCCTTGATGTTGAGGATGATGTCGGTGACATCCTCGCGTACGCCGGGGATCGAGGAGAACTCGTGCAGAACGCCGTCGATCTGCACTGCGGTCACCGCCGCGCCGCGCAGCGACGACAGAAGCACGCGGCGAAGCGCGTTGCCGAGGGTCAGGCCGAAGCCGCGCTCCAGCGGCTCGGCCACCAGCGTCGTCATCGTCTTGTTCTTGGAAGAGAACTCGATCTTGTTCGGCTTGATCAGTTCCTGCCAGTTTTTCTGGATCATGCGTTTTTCCTTCCGTTTCCCCGACACCATCCAATCGTGCCGGGCGATCTGGAAACCGCAGAGGAGCGCCCGGCGGGCGCTCTTACAGTCTTTGATGAGAGTATCGTCAGACGCGGCGCTTCTTGCGCGGCCGGCATCCGTTGTGCGGGATCGGCGTCACGTCGCGGATCGAGGAGATCGTGAAGCCGGCGGCCTGCAGCGCGCGAAGTGCCGACTCACGGCCCGACCCCGGACCGGAAACCTCGACCTCGAGCTGGCGCATGCCGTGCTCCTGCGCCTTCTTGGCGCAATCCTCGGCGGCGATCTGGGCGGCGAACGGGGTCGACTTGCGCGAACCCTTGAAGCCCTGCGCGCCGGCCGACGACCAGGCAATCGTGTTGCCCTGCGCGTCGGTGATGGTGATCATGGTATTGTTGAAGGTCGAGCTCACATGCGCGACGCCCGACGAGATGTTCTTGCGTTCGCGACGGCGAACGCGTGCGGCTTCCTTGGCCATGTCTTTCCTTTCGTACGATATCGACGCCGCCGTAATGCCAGCGGCTACACCAGGAGGAAGGGGAGTAGGGCAGTAGCGGAGTAAGGCAGTAAGGCGAAAATGCTCCGCCGACCGTTTGCCCTACTCCCGTACTGCCCTACTCCCACACTCCCCTAAATCACTTCTTCTTGCCGGCGATGGCCTTCGCCGGACCCTTGCGGGTACGGGCGTTGGTGTGCGTGCGCTGGCCGCGGACCGGCAGCGAACGACGATGGCGCAGGCCGCGGTAGCAGCCGAGGTCCATCAGGCGCTTGATGTTCATCGAGGTCTCGCGGCGAAGATCGCCCTCGACCTGGTAGTCGCGGTCGATGGTCTCGCGGATCTGCAGCACCTCGGCGTCGGTCAGCTGGTGCACGCGGCGCTCGGCCGGGATGCCCACCTTCTCGACAATCTCCTGGGCGAACTTCGAGCCGATGCCGTGGATGTACTGCAGCGCGATGACGACGCGCTTGTTGGTCGGTATGTTGACGCCTGCTATACGGGCCATCTTCTTCTCCATTTGGGCCGCCGGAATCGTCGCGAGACCGGTCGGCGCATTCAAGGTTCCCGCGTCCGGTGGAGGCCGGCCCCTGCGGGGTTTCCCATTGAAAGCCGCGGACGCGCCACAAAGGCCCATCCGACGGCAGGTCTGGTTGGGAGACGTGGCGCTATAGTCCAGCGCGTCCGCCCCGTCAACTGTGCCGCGTCAGTTTTTGCGCGTGACACCGTCGAGGATGTTCTCGATCGATGCCGTCACGGCATCCATCTCCGCCATGCCGTCGACCCCGGTCAGGAGTCCCTTGGCATGGTAGTAGCCGATCAGCGGCGCGGTCTTCTTGTAGTACTCGCGCAGCCGCTCCTCGAAGATCGCCGGATTGTCGTCCTTGCGGACGGGCAGTCCGGCGGCTTCGGTCTCGGCAGCGCGCTTGGCGATGCGGCCGACCAGCGCCTTGTCGTCGACGACGAGTTCGATCGCCACGTCCAGCCCTAGCCCCTTCTGCCGCAGCATTTCCTCGACCGCGTCGGCCTGCGCCAGTGTGCGCGGATAGCCGTCCAGGATGAAGCCGCGCGCGCAATCGTCCGCGTCGATCCGCTCGGAGACGATCGCGTTGACGATATCGTCCGACACGAGTTCGCCGGCGTCCATGACGGCCTTGGCCTTCTTGCCGACTTCCGTCTGCGCCTTGACCGCGGCGCGCAGCATGTCTCCGGTGGAGAGTTGCGGAATGACGTGCGTTTCGACCAGTCGCTGCGCCTGCGTCCCCTTCCCCGCCCCCGGCGGTCCGAGCAGTATCAGCCTCATCGTCCCCTCTTTCCTCCGCGGAGCTTCGACTTCTTGATCAGCCCCTCGTACTGATGCGCGATCAGATGACCCTGGACCTGCGCCACCGTGTCGAGCGTTACACTCACCACGATCAGAAGCGAAGTGCCACCAAGGTAGAACGGCACGCCCGTCGCCGAGATCAGGAACTCAGGCAGCATGCAGACCAGGACCAGGTAGATGGCGCCCACGACCGTGATGCGGGTCAAGACGTAGTCGATGTACTCGGCCGTGCGCTCGCCGGGCCGGTAGCCCGGGATGAAACCCGAATGCTTCTTCAACTGGTCGGCCGTGTCCTTCGGATTGAACACGATCGCCGTGTAGAAGAACGCGAAGAACGCGATCAGCGAGGCGTAGAGGATCATGTAGAGCGGCTGGCCATGGCCGAGCGTGGCCAGCACGCCACTCGCCCAGCCCGGAAGGTTCTCCGTGTTCGAGAAACCGGCCAGCGTGGCAGGCAGAAGCAGGAGCGACGATGCGAAGATCGGCGGGATGACGCCGGCCGTGTTCAGCTTCAGCGGCAGGTGCGACGTGTCGCCCTGGAACATCCGGTTGCCGACCTGGCGTTTCGGATACTGGATCAAAAGCCGTCGCTGGGCGCGCTCGAAGAAGACGATGAGCCCGATCACCGCGATCGCCAGAACGATGATGGCGAGGATGATGCCCGTCGACAGCGCGCCGGTGCGGCCGAGTTCGAGCGTTCCGCCGAGTGCGGAGGGCAGCCCCGCGACGATGCCGGCGAAGATGATGAGCGAAATGCCGTTGCCGATACCGCGGGCGGTGATCTGCTCACCGAGCCACATCAGGAACATGGTGCCGCCGACCAGCGTGATGACCGCCGACATCTTGAAGAACCAGCCCGGATCGGTGACGATTCCGGCGCCGCTCTCCAGCCCCACGGCGATGCCGTAGGCCTGGACGGTCGCCAGCAGCACGGTGCCGTAGCGCGTGTACTGGTTGATGACCTTGCGGCCCTGCTCGCCTTCCTTCTTCAGCTGCTCGAGCGTCGGGATTACCGACGTCATGAGCTGCATGATGATCGAGGCGGAAATGTAAGGCATGATGCCGAGCGCGAAAATCGCCATGCGCTCGACGGCGCCGCCCGCGAACATGTTGAACATGCCGAGCACACCGCCCGACTGCTGCTCGAAGGCCTGTGCGAACGCGTCCGGATTGATGCCGGGAATCGGAATGTAGGTACCGAGACGATAGACCAGCAGCGCACCGAGCGTGAACCATATCCGCTTCTTGAGGTCTTCCGCTTTCGCGAAAGCCGCAAAATTCAGATTGGAGGCGAGTTGCTCAGCAGCAGATGCCATGAAGAATTCTCCGCTTCGTGACGCAGACGAGCCGCCCGTGGGGGCGGCGCGCATCTGCGAAGCCCCGAAATAGGCTCCGACCATCAGACATGCAAGCGACGGTCGCTCCGCCGCTCGCCGGTCGCGCTACTTCGCGGCCTTTTCCGGAAGCTTGACCGAACCGCCGGCCTTCTCGACCTTCTCGATCGCGCCCTTGGACGCGCCCGCGACGTCGAAGCTCAGCTTCGCCTTCAGGTCTCCGTCGGACAGGAGGCGCACGCCGTCCCTGGCACGGCGCAGCACGCCGGCCTCGACGAGCGTATCGGCGGTGATGGTGGCCGATGCGTCCAGCTTGCCCGCATCGATCGCGGTCTGGATGCGGCCGAGCGAGACGATGTTGAAGTCCTTGGCGAAGATGTTCTTGAAGCCGCGCTTCGGCAGGCGCCGATAGAGCGGCATCTGGCCGCCCTCGAAGCCGTTGATCGCGACGCCCGAACGGGCCTTCTGGCCCTTGACGCCGCGTCCGCCGGTCTTGCCCGAACCGGATCCGATACCGCGGCCGAGACGCTTCTTCGAATGGGTCGCGCCTTCGCGGTCGCGCAATTCGTTGAGTTTCATTGTCTTTCTCCCGCGTCGATCAAGCCTCGTCCACGACGCGGACGAGGTGTTGAACTTTCGCGATCATACCGCGGACCGAAGGCGTATCCTCCAGCGTCCGGCGGCGATGCATCTTGTTGAGACCAAGGCCGATCAGCGTCGCACGCTGCTCGGCCGGACGGCGGATCGGGCTTCCGATCTGCTCGACGGTCAGGGTCTTGCCCGTCTTCTTGTCAGCCATGTCAGTCGTTCCTCTTCAGCGCTGGCGCTATTCTTCGGCAACGGCGGCACCGCGGCGCGCCTGCAGCGTAGAATACTTGATGCCGCGCTGGGACGCGACGTCCTTCGGATGCATCTGGTGCTTCAGTGCGTCGAAGGTCGCGCGCACCATGTTGTACGGGTTGGAAGACCCCATGGACTTCGCCACCACGTCGTGCATGCCGAGCGTCTCGAACACGGCGCGCATCGGGCCGCCGGCGATGATGCCGGTACCCGCCTTGGCGGTGCGCAAAAGCACCTTGCCGGCGCCGTGACGGCCCGCGACGTCGTGATGCAGCGTGCGGCCGTCGCGCAGCGGGACGAAGATCATCTCGCGCTTGGCGGACTCGGTCGCCTTGCGGATCGCCTCAGGTACTTCGCGTGCCTTGCCGTGCCCGAAGCCGACGCGGCCCTTCTGGTCACCCACCACGACGAGCGCGGCAAAGCCGAAGCGCCGCCCGCCTTTGACGACCTTGGCGACGCGATTGATGTGAACGAGCTTGTCGACGATCCCGTCGTCGCGCTCATCGCGGTCGCGGCCACGGCCGCCGTCCCTGCGTTCCTGTGCCATATCCTGGTTCCTTGTTCTTTTCCGGTAGCACGGGTTGATGAAAGCCGCGGGCGCAGGCGTCCGGCGGCGGCGAAAATCAGAAGCTCAGGCCGCCCTCGCGCGCAGCCTCGGCGAGCGCCTTGACGCGCCCGTGATAGATGTAGGCGCCGCGGTCGAACACAACGTTCGTCACGCCGGCCTTCGCCGCGCGCTCGGCGATCAGCTTGCCGACGGCAGCCGCGGCAGCCGCGTCCGCGCCGGTCTTCAGCGACCCCTTGAGGTCGGCCTCGAGCGTCGAGGCTGAGGCCAGCGTGTGGCCGCGCGTATCGTCGATGATCTGCGCGTAGATGTTCTTCGACGACCGGTGGACGGAAAGCCGCGGACGGTCGCCCGCCACCTTCCTGATCTGCCGACGCACGCGCTGGGCGCGCTTCTGGTGGGATTCCTTGGAAGCCATTTGGTTCGTTCCTTGCCTTCTCAAACGGGTGCGGCCGTGTGCGGTAAGGATGAGCCCTTCCCGCGACCGCTGCCCGCGGCCTTACTTCTTCTTGCCTTCCTTGCGGACGATCTTCTCGCCCGCATATCGCACGCCCTTGCCCTTGTAAGGCTCGGGACCGCGATACTCGCGGATTTCCGCCGCGACCTGGCCGACCTTCTGCTTGTCGATGCCGGTGACGACGATCTCCGTCGGCTTCGGCGTCGCGATCGTGATGCCTTCCGGCGTCTGGTAGACCACGTCGTGGCTGAAGCCGAGCGCCAGCTGCAGGTTCTTGCCCTGCATGGCCGCGCGGTAGCCGACGCCGGTGATCTCGAGCCGCTTCTCGAAGCCGTCCTTGACGCCCGAGAAGATGTTCGAGATCTGCGTGCGCGACATGCCCCACTTGGAGCGGGCGAGCTTCGACTGGTCGCGCGGATCGACGGCGACGGCGCCGTCTTCCATCTTGACCAGAACCTCGTCGTTCACGACGAAGCGGAGTTCGCCTTTCGGCCCCTTCGCGGTGACGGTCTGCCCATCGACGTTTGCGGTGACACCCTGCGGCACCGGGACCGGTTTCTTGCCAATACGAGACATTGTCTTGTCCTCGTTCCTATTCCTGGTTCATGCCCGCCGGATCAGAAGATCTGGCAGAGCACTTCGCCGCCGACGTTCTGCTCGCGCGCCTCATGATCCGCCATCACGCCCTTGGGCGTGGACAGGATCGAGATGCCGAGCCCGTTGGACACGTGCGGGATCGTCTTCGCGGAGACGTAGACCCGACGGCCGGGCTTCGAAACGCGGGCGATCTCGCGGATCACCGGAGCGCCGTCGAAATACTTCAGCTCGATCTCGATCTCGGACTTGCCGTTGTCGAAGTCGGTCTGGCTGTAGTCGCGGATGTAGCCTTCCGCCTTCAAGACGTCCAGCACGCGGGCGCGCAGCTTGGACGCAGGCGTCGAGACCTTGCTCTTCTTGCGGCCGAGGCCGTTGCGGATGCGGGTCAGCATATCGCCGAGAGGATCACTCAATGACATGGTACGTCCTCCTTACCAGCTCGACTTGACCAGGCCCGGGATCATCCCGAGCGATCCGAGATCGCGAAGCGCGATACGCGACATCTTGAGCTTGCGGTAGTAGGCCCGCGGGCGGCCCGTGATCTCGCAGCGGTTGCGCACGCGGTTCTTCGCCGAATTGCGCGGCAGCGCGGCGAGCTTGAGCTGCGCGCGGAAACGCTCGTCCAGCGGCAGCTCCTGATTCATCACGATCTCCTTCAGCGCCTCGCGCTTGGGAGCGTACTGCTTCACGAGCTTGCGCCGCTTCTTGTTCTTCTCGACTGAGCTGGTCTTGGCCATGTCTCGAATATCCTTTTTCGCCGCCGTTACTGCCGGAAGGGGAAGTTGAAGGCCTTGAGCAGAGCCCGGGCCTCGTCGTCCGTCTTGGCAGTCGTACAAACGATGATGTCCATTCCCCAGATCTGATCAACCTTGTCGTAGTTGATCTCGGGAAACACGATGTGCTCCTTGACGCCCATGGCGAAGTTGCCGCGGCCGTCGAAGCTCTTGGGGTTCAGTCCGCGGAAGTCGCGTACGCGCGGCAGCGCGATCGTGACCAGGCGATCCAGAAACTCGTACATGCGATCCTTGCGCAGCGTCACCTTGGCGCCGATGGGCATGTTCTCGCGCATCTTGAACCCGGCAATCGACTTGCGCGCGCGGGTCACCACGGCCTTCTGGCCGGCGATCATGGCGAGATCCTCGGCAGCCACGGTGGGCTTCTTGGAATCCGCCGTCGCCTCGCCGACGCCCATATTGATGACGATCTTGTCGAGACGCGGAACCTGCATCTCGTTCTCGTACTTGAACTGCTCCTGAAGCGCCTTGCGGATCTCGTCCTTATAAAGCGCCTTCATCCGCGGTTCGCTTGCGGTCTTAGACATCGATTGTTGCTCCCGAGCGCTTGGCGACGCGCACCTTCTTGCCGTCCTTCACCTCGAAACCGACGCGGGTCGGCTTGCCGTCCTTCGGATCGGCGACGGCGAGGTTCGACAGATGGATCGGCGCTTCCTTGGAAATGATTCCGCCTTCCTGGGACTGCGACTGGCGCTGGTGGCGGCGGATCATGTTGATCCCGCGCACGAGCGCCTTGTCGTCCTTCGGCATGACGGTCACGACTTCGCCCGTACGGCCCTTGTCCTTGCCGGCGAGCACGACGACCTTGTCGCCTTTGCGTATCTTTTGCATTTTGTCCGGGCTCCTTACAGCACTTCCGGCGCGAGCGAGATGATCTTCATGTGGTTCTTGGCGCGAAGCTCGCGCGGAACCGGGCCGAAGATGCGCGTGCCTACCGGCTCTTTCTTGTTGTCGACCAGAACGGCCGCGTTCTTGTCGAAACGGATCACGCTGCCGTCGGGGCGGCGGATGTCCTTGGCGGTGCGCACGACGACCGCCTTCATCACGTCGCCCTTCTTGACGCGGCCGCGCGGGATGGCTTCCTTGATCGACACCACGATGATGTCGCCCACGGAAGCGTATTTCCGCTTCGAGCCGCCCAGCACCTTGATGCACATGACACGACGCGCGCCGGAATTGTCGGCAACGTCGAGGTTTGTTTGCATCTGAATCATGACTGGCCGCCTTCTTCTTCACTCGACACGCGGGCACCCTGGCCGCGCGGCCGATCAATTGTTGTTCTTCAAGCCTGCGCTTCGGCCTGCGCCTCGGTCACCACGACCCAGCACTTGTCCTTGGAGATCGGCCGCGATTCCTGGATGAACACGATGTCGCCGACCTTGTGGGCGTTGGCCTCGTCATGCGCCTTGTAGTTCTTCGACATGCGAACGGTCTTCTTCATCACGGGATGCGTGAAGCGGCGTTCGACCTTGACGACGACGGTCTTGTCGCTCTTGTCGCTGACGACCGTGCCCTGCAGGATGCGCTTTGGCATTTTGTTGTCCTTAAGCCTTCTTGCCGGCCGACTTCTCGGCGGCGATGGTCTTGATGCGCGCGATGTCCCGACGGACCTGCTTGACGCGCGATGTCTTCTCGAGCTGTCCGGTCGCCTTCTGGAAGCGCAGGTTGAACTGCTCCTTCTTCAGGCTGGCGAGCTCGTCGTTCAGTTCGTCGGCCGACTTGGCCCTGACGTCGGAGGCTTTCATCTTCTGAGCCCTTCCCTATTCCGCTATGCGCTGTACGAAGCGCGTCCTGACCGGCAGCTTGGCGGCGCCGAGACGCAGCGCCTCACGTGCGATCTCCTCGGAGACGCCGTCGAGCTCGAACATGATCCGGCCCGGCTTCACGCGGCACGCCCAGTAGTCCACCGCGCCCTTGCCCTTGCCCATGCGGACTTCGGTCGGCTTGGAGGTGACCGGCACGTCCGGGAAAATCCGGATCCAGACGCGGCCCTGGCGCTTCATTTCGCGGGTGATCGCGCGGCGAGCCGCCTCGATCTGGCGCGCGGTGACGCGCTCGGGTTCCATCGCCTTCAATCCGAAAGCGCCGAAATCGAGGTTGGTCCCGCCCTTCGACGCGCCATGGATGCGCCCCTTGAACTGCTTGCGGAACTTCGTGCGCTTTGGCTGCAGCATCTTCGTCTACTCCGAATTCAATCCTGTGTGGCGCTTCACGCGTTCTCGCGCTCGCGACGACGTCCGCCGCCGCCACCGCCGTGCTGGTCGCCTTCCGTCGCGCGACGCTCCGAGGCCATCGGGTCGTGCTCGAGGATCTCGCCCTTGAACACCCAGACCTTCACGCCGCAGATGCCGTAGGCGGTCTGCGCCTCGGCCGTTCCGTAGTCGACGTCGGCGCGTAGCGTGTGCAGCGGCACCCGGCCCTCGCGATACCATTCCATCCGCGCGATCTCAGCGCCGCCGAGACGGCCCGAGCAGTTGATGCGGATGCCTTCCGCGCCGAGGCGCATCGCCGACTGGACGGCGCGCTTCATGGCACGGCGGAACGCGATGCGGCGCTCGAGCTGCTGCGCGATCGACTGCGCGATCAGCGTGGCGTCGATCTCGGGCTTGCGCACCTCGACGATGTTGAGGTGCGTCTCCGACTTGGTCATCTCGGTCAGCTTGCGACGCAGCTTCTCGATGTCGGCGCCCTTCTTGCCGATGATGAGACCCGGGCGGGCAGCGTGAATCGTCACGCGGCACTTCTTGTGCGGGCGCTCGATCACGACCTTGGAGATCGCAGCCTGCTTGAGTTCCTTCATCAGGTAGGCGCGGATCTTGATGTCCTCGTGCAGCAACTCGCCGTACTCGCCGGTGTTTGCATACCAGCGCGAGTCCCAGGTGCGGTTGATCCCGAGGCGCAGGCCGATCGGGTTGACTTTCTGGCCCATCAGGCGGCCTCCACTTGCTCTTCGACTTCGCGAACGACGATCGTCAGGTTCGAGAAGGGCTTTTCGATGCGGCTGGCGCGACCGCGCCCACGGGCATGGAAGCGCTTCATGACGATCGACTTGCCGACATAGGCCTCGGCGACGACGAGAGCGTCGACGTCGAGATCGTGATTGTTCTCGGCGTTGGCGATTGCCGACTCGAGCGTCTTGCGGACGGTGCCCGCGATCCGCTTGCGCGAGAATTCCAGGTCGGCGAGCGCGGAAGCCACCTTCTTGCCGCGGATCATCGCCGCGACGAGGTTCAGCTTCTGCGGGCTGACGCGAATGGTGCGCAGCACGGCGCGCGCCTCGTTGTCAGCAAGCCTGCGCGGAGCTTTGGCCTTGCCCATTTTTATTTCCTCTTCGCCTTCTTGTCCGCGCCGTGGCCGTAATACGTACGGGTCGGGGCGAACTCGCCGAACTTGTGCCCGACCATGTCCTCGGACACGGATACCGGGATGTGCTTCTGGCCGTTGTAGACGCCGAAGGTGAGGCCAACGAACTGCGGCAGGATGGTGGAGCGGCGCGTCCACATCTTGATCACTTCGTTGCGGCCGCCCTCGCGCACCTTGTCTGCCTTCTTCAAGAGAAAGCCGTCGACGAACGGGCCTTTCCAGACTGAACGGGTCACGTAACCTTACCTCTCTTAGCTCTTGCGCGCATGGCGCGAGCGCATGATGAACTTGTCGGTCGCCTTATTCGACCGCGTCCGCTTGCCCTTGGTCGGCTTGCCCCACGGGGAGACCGGGTGGCGGCCGCCCGAGGTGCGGCCTTCGCCGCCGCCGTGCGGGTGGTCGACCGGGTTCATGGTGACGCCGCGATTGTGCGGGCGCTTGCCGCGCCAACGGGTGCGGCCGGCCTTGCCGTCGTTGATGTTGCCATGATCCGGGTTGGACACGGCGCCGACGGTGGCGATGCACGAGCCGTGAACGATGCGCTGCTCGCCCGAGTTCAGGCGCAGGATCGCCATGCCCTGGTCGCGGCCGACGAGCTGGGCGTAGGCACCGGCCGAGCGGGCGACCTGACCACCCTTGCCGGGCTTGAGCTCGACATTGTGGATGATCGTGCCGACCGGCATGGAGGCCAGCGGCATCGCATTGCCCGGCTTCACGTCGACCTGCTCGCCCGCGACGACCTTGTCGCCGGCCACCAGGCGCTGCGGCGCCAGGATGTAGCTGAGTTCGCCGTCGTCGTAACGCAGCAGAGCGATGAAGGCGGTCCGGTTCGGATCGTACTCCAGCCGCTCGACCGTCGCCGGCACGTCGAACTTGCGCCGCTTGAAGTCGATGATGCGGTAGGTCCGCTTGTGGCCGCCGCCGATGAAGCGTGCGGTCACCCGGCCGGCATTGTTGCGGCCGCCCGATTTCGTCAGGCCGTCCGTCAGGCCCTTGACCGGCTTGCCCTTGTAGAGGCCGGAGCGGTCGACGATCACCAGCTGTCGCTGGCTGGGCGTCACCGGGTTGTAATTCTTGAGTGCCATCTTGTTACCTCAAGCCTCTCAGAGTCCGGTGGCGACGTCGATCGACTGGCCGTCGGCCAGCGTCACAATCGCCTTCTTGACATCGCTCAGGCGGCCCTTGGTGCCGCGGAAGCGCTTCACCTTGCCCTTGCGGACCATGGTGTTGACCGCGGTCACCTTGACGCCGAACAGCGCCTCGACAGCAGCCTTGATCTCGGGCTTCGACGCCTTCTTGGCGACGTTGAACACGACCTGGTTGAACTCGGAGGCCATGGTCGACTTTTCGGTGATCGCCGGGCTGACGATCACGTCGTAGTGGCGAAGGTCAGTCATTTGAAGCGCTCCTCGAGTGCCTCGACGGCCGCCTTGGAAAGGACGAGCGTGCCGCGGCGAAGAATGTCGTAGACGTTGATGCCCTGGACGGGCAGCACGTCGATGTTCGGGATGTTCGAAGCGGCGCGCTTGAAGTTCTGGTCAAGCTCGGCGCCGCCGATCATCAGCGCGTTGGTCAGTCCCAGGCCGGCGAAGTTCGCCACCAGGGCCTTGGTCTTGGCATCCGACAGCATCAGGTCGTCGACGACGATGAGGCTGGACGCCTTCGCCTTGGCCGACAGCGCGTGCTTCAGGCCGAGAGCGCGCACCTTCTTGGGAAGGTCGTGCTCGTGGCTGCGCACCACCGGGCCGTGGGCCTTGCCGCCGCCGCGGAACTGCGGAGCGCGGGCAGAGTGGTGACGGGCGCGGCCCGTCCCCTTCTGCTTGTACATCTTGGCGCCGGTGCGCGCGATCTCGGAGCGGCCCTTCGCCTTGTGGGTGCCCTGCTGGCGCTTGGCCAGCTGCCAGCGCACGACGCGCTGCAGGATGTCCTCGCGCGGGTCGAGACCGAAGATCTCGTCCGACAGGGTCACCTTGCCGGCTTCGGCGCCGGCGAGCGTGGTAATCTTGATGTCCATCACGCGGCTCCTTCGACGGCCGGAGCTTCATTCTTGGCCCGCAGCGCAGCCGGCTTCGGCGCATTGTCGGGGAGCGCGACCTTGACGGCGTCCTTGACGATGATCCAGGCGCCCTTGGAGCCCGGAACAGCGCCGCGGATCAGGATCAGACCGCGTTCAGCATCGGTCGAGACGATCTCGACGTTCTGCGTGGTGACGCGGGTCTGGCCCATGTGGCCGGCCATCTTCTTGCCCTTGAACACCTTGCCCGGATCCTGGCGCTGGCCGGTGGAGCCGTGGGTACGGTGCGACACGGAGTTACCGTGCGTGGCACGGCCGCCACCGAAATGGTGCCGCTTGATGACGCCCTGGAAGCCCTTGCCGACCGTGGTGCCCGTCACGTCGACCTTCTGGCCGGCGACGAAGTGATCGACGGTGATCTCCATGCCGACATCCAGCATGTTGTCGGGCGACACGCGGAACTCGGCGACCTTGGCCTTCGGCTCCACGGAGGCGGCGGCGAAATGGCCGCGCATGGCCTTCGACGTATTCTTCACCTTGCGCATCCCGACGCCGAGCTGCACGGCATCGTAGCCGTTCTTTTCCTGGGTGCGCTGCGCCACGACCTGACAGTTCTCCATCCGGAGAACCGTGACCGGCACGTGCTCGCCCGCATCGTTGTAGATGCGCGTCATCCCGATTTTCTGTGCGATAACACCTGAACGCATCGGTTCAATTTCCTTTTCAGGGTTCCAGGTCCGGGCCGAAGCCGTTTCCGTGAGGCCCTCTGCCTAGAGCTTGATCTCGACGTCGACGCCGGCGGCCAGGTCGAGCTTCATCAGCGCATCGACGGTTTGCGGAGTCGGGTCAACGATGTCGAGCAGCCGCTTGTGCGTGCGCATCTCGAACTGCTCGCGGCTCTTCTTGTCGATGTGCGGCGAGCGATTGACGGTAAATTTCTCGATCCGCGTCGGCAGCGGGACCGGACCGCGAACGCTGGCGCCGGTACGCTTCGCCGTGGAGACGATCTCGCGCGTGGAGGCGTCGAGGACGCGATGGTCGAACGCTTTGAGGCGTATGCGGATGTTCTGGCCGTTCATTCGTCAAATCCTTCAAGTCTTTCGCGGGCGCGGGGCTTGCTCGCGCCCGCGACAGACCGTTTCGTTTTTTGTTACTCGACGATGCTCGCCACGATGCCGGCGCCGACGGTGCGGCCGCCTTCGCGGATGGCGAAGCGCAGCTTCTCTTCCATGGCGATCGGCACGATCAGCGTCACGTCGACCGTCACGTTGTCGCCCGGCATCACCATTTCGGTGCCTTCCGGCAGGGTCACGATGCCGGTCACGTCCGTCGTGCGGAAGTAGAACTGCGGACGGTAGTTGGTGAAGAACGGCGTGTGGCGGCCGCCCTCCTCCTTGGTCAGGATGTAGGCCTCGGCCTTGAACTTGGTGTGCGGCTTCACCGAACCCGGCTTGCACAGCACCTGGCCGCGCTCAACGCCCTCGCGGTCGACACCGCGCAGCAGCGCGCCGATGTTGTCGCCCGCCTGGCCCTGGTCGAGCAGCTTGCGGAACATCTCCACGCCCGTCACCGTCGTCGAGGTCGTGTCGCGGATGCCCACGATCTCGACCGTCTCGCCGACCTTGACGATGCCGCGCTCGACGCGACCCGTCACGACCGTGCCGCGGCCCGAGATCGAGAACACGTCCTCGATCGGCATCAGGAAGGGCTGGTCGATCGGACGCTCGGGCGTCGGGATGTAGCTGTCGACCTGCTTCATCAGTTCGCGAACCGCGTCCTCGCCGATCTCCTTGTTGGAGTCTTCCAGAGCGGCCAGCGCCGAACCCTTGACGATCGGAATGTCGTCGCCGGGGAACTCGTACATCGACAGAAGCTCGCGAACCTCGAGCTCGACCAGCTCCAGCAGCTCGGCGTCGTCGACCTGGTCGACCTTGTTCAGGAACACCACGATCGCCGGAACGCCGACCTGACGGGCGAGCAGAATGTGCTCGCGCGTCTGCGGCATCGGGCCGTCGGCGGCCGAAACGACCAGGATCGCGCCGTCCATCTGCGCGGCACCCGTGATCATGTTCTTGACGTAGTCGGCGTGGCCCGGGCAGTCGACGTGGGCGTAGTGGCGCGCCTCGGTCTCGTATTCGACGTGCGCCGTCGAGATCGTGATGCCGCGCGCCTTCTCCTCCGGAGCCGCGTCGATCTGGTCGTAAGCGCGGTACTCGCCGAAGTACTTCGTGATCGCAGCCGTCAGCGACGTCTTGCCATGGTCGACGTGCCCGATCGTCCCGATGTTCACATGAGGCTTGTTACGCTCGAATTTACCTTTTGCCATGTGAGGTCTCCATTTCCTGCTGCCCGTCCCGGGCGATTGATCTTACTGACGACAGTCCCTGGGGATCAGGCGTACTTCTTCTGGATTTCCTGCGCGACCGCGTTCGGCACCGGCTCGTAGTGGTCGAACTGCATCGTGTACTGGGCACGGCCCTGAGACATCGAACGCAGCGTGTCGACGTACTTGAACATGTTGGCGAGCGGCACCATCGCGTTGATGACGGTGGCGATGCCGCGCATCTCCTGGTTCTGGATCTGGCCGCGGCGGCCGTTCAGGTCGCCGATGACCGAACCGACGTAGTCTTCCGGCGTCACGACCTCGACCTTCATGATCGGCTCGAGCAGCTGTGCACCAGCCTTCTGCGCACCCTCGCGGAACGCCGCGCGGGAGGCGATCTCGAAGGCGAGAACCGAGGAGTCGACGTCGTGGTAGGCGCCGTCGATCAGGGTCGCCTTGACGCCCAGCATCGGGAAGCCCGCGACCGGACCCGAGGACATGACGCTCTGGATGCCCTTCTGGACGCCCGGAATGTATTCCTTCGGCACCGAGCCACCGACGATCTTGGACTCGAACAGGAAGTCCTCGCCGTCGGGATTGGGCTCGAACACCAGCTTGACGCGGGCGAACTGTCCCGTACCGCCGGTCTGCTTCTTGTGCGTGTAGTCGATCTCGGCGACCTTGGTGATGGTCTCGCGGTAGGCAACCTGCGGAGCGCCGACGTTGGCCTCGACCTTGAACTCGCGCCGCATGCGGTCGACGATGATGTCGAGATGCAGCTCGCCCATGCCGGCGATGATGGTCTGCCCGGATTCCTCGTCGGTCTTGACGCGGAAGGAGGGATCCTCGGCCGCCAGGCGGTTGAGTGCCAGGCCCATCTTCTCCTGGTCGCCCTTGGTCTTCGGCTCGATCGCGATCTGGATGACCGGATCGGGGAATTCCATGCGCTCCAGGATGACCGGCTTCAGCGGGTCGCAAAGCGTGTCGCCCGTGGTCGTGTCCTTGAGACCGGCCAGCGCGACGATGTCGCCGGCATAGGCCTCTTCGATGTCCTCGCGCGAGTTGGAGTGCATCTGCAGCATGCGGCCGATGCGCTCTTTCTTGCCCTTCACCGTGTTGTCCAGCGAAGCGCCCTTCTTCAGGATGCCCGAATAGATGCGGCAGAAGGTGAGCGAACCGACGAACGGGTCGTTCATGATCTTGAAGGCAAGCATCGACAGCGCCTCGTCGTCGGACGACTTGCGCGAAATCTCGGCTTCGGTCTTGGGATCGATGCCCTTGATGTCGAAGACATCGACCGGGGACGGCAGGAAGTCGACGACGGCGTCGAGCAGAGGCTGCACGCCCTTGTTCTTGAACGCGGAGCCGCAGAACATCGGGAAGAACTTGACGAGAATGGTGCCCTTGCGGATCAGCGCGCGCAACTCGTCGTTGGACGGCAGTTCGCCCTCGAGGTAGCGCTCGAGCGCGCCCTCGTCCATCTCGACCGCGGTCTCGATCATCTTCTCGCGGTACTCTTCGGCCTTCGCCTGCATGTCAGCCGGGATGTCGAGGACGTCCCATTCGGCGCCGAGGTTCTCGGAGCGCCAAACCAGGGCCTTCATCTCGATCAGGTCGATGACGCCGGCGAAATCGTTTTCCGCGCCGATGGGCAGCTGCACGACCACCGGCGTCGCACCGAGGCGGCTCTGCACCATCTCGACCGAGCGGTAGAAGTCAGCGCCAATCTTGTCCATCTTGTTGCAGAAAATCATGCGCGGCACGTGATACTTGTCGGCCTGGCGCCACACCGTCTCGGTCTGCGGCTCCACGCCGGCATTGGCGTCGAGCAGCGCGATGGCGCCGTCGAGCACGCGCAGCGAACGCTCCACCTCGATGGTGAAGTCGACGTGGCCGGGAGTGTCGATGATGTTGAAGCGGCGCTTCTTGCCGTCGCGGCCCTGCCAGAAGGTGGTCGTGGCGGCCGACGTGATGGTGATGCCGCGCTCCTGCTCCTGCTCCATCCAGTCCATGGTCGCGGCGCCGTCGTGGACTTCGCCGATCTTGTGCGACTTGCCGGTGTAGAACAGGACGCGCTCGGTCGTCGTGGTCTTGCCGGCGTCGATGTGCGCCATGATGCCGAAGTTTCGGTAGTCTTCGATTTTATAGTCGCGGGCCATGGGTGTGCCTCTCGCTTGCTCTTGTCGCCTAGCCGATTACCAGCGGTAATGGGCGAAGGCGCGGTTGGCTTCCGCCATCCGGTGGGTGTCTTCGCGCTTCTTGACGGCGGTGCCGCGGTTGTTGGCGGCATCCATCAGTTCGCCCGACAGGCGATCGACCATCGTCGTTTCGTTGCGGCCGCGCGCGGCGGTGATCAGCCAGCGGATCGCCAGCGCCTGGCGGCGCTCCGGACGCACGTCGACGGGAACCTGGTAGGTGGCGCCGCCGACGCGACGCGAACGAACTTCCACGTGCGGCGCGACATTGTCGAGCGCCTGGTGGAACACCGTGACCGGCTCCTGCTTCGTCTTGGTCTCGACCTGGTCGAGCGCGCTGTAGACGATCGTCTCGGCGGTCGACTTCTTGCCGTGAAGCATGATCGCATTCATGAACTTGGTGACGACCAGGTCCCCGAACTTCGGGTCCGGGTTGATCTCACGCTTTTCTGCTCTGTGACGACGGGACATATTTTCTCAGCCTCAAATCCTGCGGGGCGGCCCGGGCGCTGGTGACGCGACCGGAACGACCGACGCTCAGGTCACTTCGGACGCTTCGCGCCGTACTTCGAACGGCGCTGCTTGCGGTTCTTCACGCCCTGCGTGTCGAGCACGCCGCGGATGATGTGGTAGCGAACACCCGGAAGGTCCTTCACGCGACCGCCGCGGATCATGACGACCGAGTGTTCCTGGAGGTTGTGGCCCTCGCCGGGGATGTAGCCGATCACTTCGAAGCCGTTGACGAGGCGAATCTTGGCGACCTTGCGGAGCGCGGAGTTCGGCTTCTTCGGCGTCGTCGTATAGACGCGCGTGCAGACGCCCCGCTTCTGCGGGTTGGCCTGCATGGCCGGGACCTTGTTGCGCTTCACCGGCGCTATGCGCGGCTTGCGGATCAGCTGGTTTACGGTAGGCATTAAACCTTCCTCTTTCTAAATTCCGTGTCTCAAGCCCGTCGGGGGCCGCAATGAGCGCCATTTCCATACGCGAAGCCGGGCCAAACACCGCATTTGCGGTCCCGCCCGAACAAACAGCAGAGGAAGCGCTTGTGCGCCTCATGCACGCCGGAGATTTTGTCGCTCGTAAAACGAACCCTGTTTGAGACGAACTTCGAAGCGCGTCGCTCCGAAAGGCCAAGTCTCACATCGGCTCAGACGAGGCGGCTTCTACCCGCAGTCGCCCCGACCGTCAACCCCGCGGAGCCGATTATCTCGCCGAAACCACGGCTTGGACGAAGTCCGCTTCCGGCAGGCAAGATAATTGCGCGCCTCAACCGAACCCGATCCGAAAATATCGGCATTCGGGCTGTCGTGGAGGCCCCGGCCATGCGAGAACCGGAGATAGGAGCGGGGGGTGCGTCCGACAAGACGACGACAAACGGAATCACTGGCATGAACGACAATGAAATGCGTCCCGTCACCATCATCACCGGCCGCGTGTGGCGCAACAAGGGTGACGATTCGCAAGGGGTGCACGTGCTCCTGGTCGCGCCCGACGACGACACGGCGGTCCGCACCGCGCTGGAGGCACTCGCCCGCGAAGGCTACGCCGAGGCGGAACTGGACCAGATCGGAGACATGGACGGGGTCCCCGACGACGAACCGCATCTCTCCGCCTTCCAGGGTGCCATCGAAGGTGCCGTCTCGATCGTGACCTTCGACGAGGCGTTCTGACCGCCCTGCCCGCGCGACGCGGCCGCCGTCATCGGTTCTTTAGAAGGAAAAAGGCCGCCCGGCGGGGCATTTAACCGGGCGGCCAAGAAGCGGCTGGGAGGTCATTGACCCGATCGACTGCCGCAACGTCATCTAGCCCGGACCCTGGAAAGCGGTATGTGAGCTAGTTCACTCGCAGCGCGGCAATTCGCCCTGAGGGATGTTTTCCAGAACAGCGTCCAAGCGAAAACGGCCGCCGGATCGCTCCGGCGGCCGTCGTTCTGTTCAGGCAGGCTGCGGCTATTCCGCGGCGCTGCTGGTCATGTCGGCCAGCATCGGCTCGGCCATCTCCACGCCCGACGTCTTGCGCCGTTCGTCGAGGATGAGCTCGTCGCGCGCCTTGGCGATGCGGCGGATCTGGCTCATCGTGCCGCCCGTGCCCGCCGGGATCAGGCGTCCGACGATGACGTTCTCCTTCAGACCCTGCAGCGTGTCGGTCTTGCCGGCAACCGCCGCCTCGGTCAGCACCCTGGTCGTCTCCTGGAAGGAGGCAGCCGAGATGAAGGACGGCGTCTGCAGCGAAGCCTTGGTGATGCCGAGCAGCACCGGCTGGCCGGACGCAGGCTTCTTTCCTTCCTCGACGAGACGCTCGTTGATCTCGTCGAACTCGATGACGTCGACATGGTCGCCCGGGATGTAGACCGAGTCGCCCTGCTCCGTGATCTCGACCTTCTGCAGCATCTGGCGAACGATGACCTCGATGTGCTTGTCGTTGATCAGAACGCCCTGAAGCCGGTAGACCTCCTGGATCTCGTTGACGAGGTAGGACGCAAGCGCCTCCACGCCCTTGATGGCCAGGATGTCGTGCGGCGCCGGGTTGCCGTCGAGGATGTAGTCGCCCTTCTCGATGGCGTCGCCGTCCTGGAGATGGAACGGCTTGCCCTTCGGGATCAGGTACTCGACCGGCTCGGCGCCCTCCTCGTGCGGCTCGATGACGATGCGGCGCTTGTTCTTGTAGTCGCGCCCGAAACGCACCGTGCCGTCGATCTCGGCGATGATGGCGTGGTCCTTGGGACGGCGTGCCTCGAAGAGTTCGGCCACCCGCGGCAGACCGCCGGTGATGTCCTTCGTCTTCGCGCTTTCCATCGGAATACGCGCCACCACATCGCCCGGCTTGACCTGCGAGCCCGGCTCGACCGAAAGCACCGCCTCGACCGAGAGCTGGAAGCGGGCGTCGCCGCCCTTGGCCAGCTTGCCGACCTTGCCCTTGGCATCCATGATCGTGATCGCCGGCTTGAGGTCCGACCCGCGCGGGGTCGAACGCCAGTCGATGACCTCGCGCTTGGTGATGCCGGTGGACTCGTCGGTGGTCTCCTGCACGGACAGGCCGTCCACGAGATCCTCGAACTCGACCCGACCCTCGATCTCGGTGAGGATCGGACGGGTGTACGGGTCCCACTCGGCGACGCGCTGGCCGCGCTTCACCTTGTCGCCGTCGTCCACGAAGATGCGCGAGCCGTAGGCCACGCGGTGAACCGCGCGTTCCTTGCCGCCCTCGTCGAGGATGATCACCGCCATGTTGCGCCCCATGACGACCAGGTGGCCGTCGGAGTTGCGCACCACGTTGCGGTTGCGGATCGCCACGGTGCCCTCGTAGGACGCCTCCAGGAAGGAGGAGTCCACCACCTGGGCGGTGCCGCCCATGTGGAAGGTACGCATGGTGAGCTGCGTGCCCGGCTCGCCGATCGACTGCGCCGCGATGACGCCGACAGCCTCGCCCTGGTTGACGGGAGTACCGCGCGCCAGATCGCGGCCGTAGCAGACCGCGCACACGCCGACCTTCACCTCGCAGGTGAGTGCCGAGCGGATGCGGATCGACTGGATGCCCGCCTTCTCGATCGCCTCGACGTCACGCTCGTCCATCAGAGTGCCGGCCTTGACGATCAGATCGCCGGAGACCGGGTGGTTGATGTCGTCGAGCGCGGTGCGTCCCAGCACACGCTGGCCGAGCGAAGCCACGACCTGTCCCGCATCCACGATCGGCTGCATGGTCAGGCCCTTCTCGGTGCCGCAGTCGACCGCATTGACGATGCAGTCCTGCGCCACGTCGACGAGACGACGCGTCAGGTAGCCCGAGTTCGCCGTCTTCAAGGCGGTGTCGGCCAGGCCCTTGCGGGCGCCGTGGGTGGAGTTGAAGTACTCCAGAACGGTGAGGCCTTCCTTGAAGTTCGAGATGATCGGCGTCTCGATGATCTCGCCCGACGGCTTGGCCATGAGGCCGCGCATGCCGGCGAGCTGGCGCATCTGGGTCGGAGACCCGCGGGCGCCCGAGTGCGACATCATGTAGATCGAGTTCATCGGCTTCTGGCGGCCATTGTCCTCGAACTCGACCGCCTTGATGCGGGCCATCATCTCCTCGGCGACCTTCTCCGAGCACTTGGCCCAGGCGTCGACCACCTTGTTGTACTTCTCACCCTGGGTGATCAGGCCGTCATTGTACTGCTGCTCGTATTCCTTGGCGAGCGCCTCGGTGTCGGCGACCAGCTTGAGCTTGGCGTCCGGGATCAGCATGTCGTCCTTGCCGAACGAGATGCCGGCGCGGCACGCATGGCCGAAGCCGAGCTGCATGATGCGGTCGCAGAAAATGACCGTCTCCTTCTGGCCGCAGTGACGGTAGACGGTGTCGATCATGCGCGAGATGTTCTTCTTCGTCATCTCCTGGTTGCAGATGTCGAAGGGAACATTGACGTTCTTCGGCAGGAGTTCGCCGATGATCATGCGACCCGGGGTCGTCTCGTGGATCGCCGAGGTCGGCTTGCCGTCCGCGTCGACCGATTTGAAGCGGCCCTTGATCTTGGTGTGCAGCGTCACCGCCTTGGTTTCGAGTGCGTGGTGCAGCTCGCCCATGTCGGCGAACACCATCCCCTCGCCCGGCTCGTTCTGGTTGACGATCGACAGGTAGTAGAGACCCAGCACCATGTCCTGCGACGGCACGATGATCGGCGCGCCGTTCGCGGGATGCAGGATGTTGTTGGTCGACATCATCAGGACGCGGGCTTCGAGCTGAGCCTCAAGCGACAGCGGCACGTGCACCGCCATCTGGTCGCCGTCGAAGTCGGCGTTGAAGGCCGTGCAGACCAGCGGGTGAAGCTGGATCGCCTTGCCCTCGATGAGGGTGGGCTCGAAGGCCTGGATGCCCAGGCGGTGCAGCGTCGGCGCGCGGTTCAGCAGAACCGGATGCTCGCGGATGACCTCGTCCAGGATGTCCCAGACTTCCGGCTTTTCCTTCTCGACCAGCTTCTTGGCCTGCTTGACCGTGGACGAATAGCCCTTGGCGTCGAGCCGCGCGTAGATGAACGGCTTGAACAGCTCCAGCGCCATCTTCTTGGGCAGGCCGCACTGGTGCAGCTTGAGCTCGGGACCGGTCACGATGACCGAACGCCCGGAATAGTCGACGCGCTTGCCGAGCAGGTTCTGGCGGAACCGGCCCTGCTTGCCTTTCAGCATGTCGGAGAGCGACTTCAGCGGACGCTTGTTGGCGCCGGTGATGACGCGGCCGCGGCGGCCGTTGTCGAACAGGGCGTCGACCGCTTCCTGAAGCATGCGCTTCTCGTTGCGGATGATGATGCCGGGCGCCCGCAGCTCGATCAGCCGCTTGAGGCGGTTGTTACGGTTGATCACGCGGCGGTAGAGGTCGTTCAAGTCCGACGTGGCGAAGCGGCCGCCGTCGAGCGGAACCAGCGGACGCAGGTCCGGCGGGATGACCGGGATGATCTTCATGATCATCCACTCCGGACGATTGCCGGACTCCATGAAGTTCTCGACTACCTTGAGGCGCTTGAGAAGCTTCTTCTGCTTGAGGTCGGACGTAGTGGTAGCGAGTTCATCGCGCAGGTCGACCGCGATCTTCTCGAGGTCCATGCCGGCCAGAAGCTCGTGGATCGCCTCCGCGCCGATCATGGCGGTAAAGCTGTCCTCGCCGAAATTGTCGACGGCCGTCATGTACTCTTCCTCGGACAGAAGCTGATGCTGCTTCAGGTCCGTCAGGCCGGGTTCCGTGACGATGTAGTTCTCGAAGTAGAGGACGCGCTCGATGTCCTTCAGGGTCATGTCGAGCAGCGTGCCGATGCGCGAGGGCAGCGACTTCAGGAACCAGATGTGGGCGACGGGCGCGGCCAGTTCGATGTGGCCCATGCGCTCGCGGCGGACGCGCGACAGGGTGACTTCCACGCCGCACTTCTCGCAGATGATGCCCTTGTACTTCATGCGCTTGTACTTGCCGCACAGGCACTCGTAGTCCTTGATCGGACCGAAGATGCGCGCGCAGAAGAGGCCGTCGCGTTCGGGCTTAAACGTGCGGTAGTTGATCGTCTCGGGCTTCTTGATCTCGCCGAACGACCAGGACAGGATCTTGTCCGGGCTCGCGAGCGATATCCGAATGGAATCAAAGGTCTGCGCCGGAACCTGCGCATTGAAGAGATTCATGACCTCTTGGTTCATGCCGTTCTCCTGTTAGAGGCCGTCGCCGACCTCCTTTTTCAAAAATTCCGGACCGTCGGCCCGGTGTTGACGGCGGTATGGCCCTGAATATGGCCTCCGCGCCGCCTCCGACAACCACCCGCGCGCCCCTTGGGCATGCGGTAAACGCGCATCGCGGATGGTCCGCGATGCGCCTGTTTCCGTCTACTCGGCCGCGTCCGGCAGCCTTGCCGGCTGCTCGTCCAGGCGGCTGTTCTCCAGTTCCACGCTGAGGCCCAGCGAGCGCATTTCCTTGACGAGAACGTTGAAGCTCTCGGGAATGCCCGCCTCGAACGTGTCGTCGCCGCGCACGATCGCCTCGTAGACCTTGGTGCGGCCGGCCACGTCGTCCGACTTCACCGTCAGCATCTCCTGCAGCGTGTAGGCCGCGCCGTATGCCTCAAGCGCCCAGACCTCCATCTCGCCGAAGCGCTGGCCGCCGAACTGCGCCTTGCCGCCCAGCGGCTGCTGGGTGACGAGCGAGTACGGTCCGATCGAACGCGCGTGAATCTTGTCGTCCACAAGGTGGTGCAGCTTGAGCATATATATGTAGCCCATCGTCACCTTGCGATCGAACGGTTCGCCCGTGCGTCCGTCGTAGAGCACCGACTGTCCGCTGGTGTGCAGGCCCGCCTGCTCCAGCATCTCGTTGATGTCGGCCTCGTGCGCGCCGTCGAAGACCGGCGTGGCGATGGAGACGCCCCGCTTCATCTGGTCGGCGAGCCTGACCACGCTCTCGTCGTCGTAGCGCCGCACCGGTTCGTTGCGGTCGTTGTCCGGGATCAGCTGCTCGAGCGTGTCGCGCAGCGGCTGGATCTCGCCGCCCGCCCTGTAGGCCTCGACCAGATCGCCGATCTTGCGGCCCATGCCCGCGCAGGCCCAGCCCAGATGCGTCTCGAGGATCTGGCCCACGTTCATGCGCGACGGCACGCCGAGCGGATTGAGCACGATGTCGGCATGCGTCCCGTCTTCCAGGAACGGCATGTCCTCCACCGGCACGATCCGCGACACGACACCCTTGTTGCCGTGACGGCCGGCCATCTTGTCGCCGGGCTGGATCTTGCGCTTCACCGCGACGAAGACCTTGACCATCTTCATGACGCCGGGGGGCATCTCGTCGCCGCGCTGCACCTTCTCGACCTTGTCCATGAAGCGCTGCTCGAGCGCCTTCTTGGAATCGTCGTATTGGGCGCGGAGCGCTTCGATCTCGCTCTGCAGCTTCTCGTCCTCGACGGCGAACTGCCACCACTGCGAACGGGGATACTCGTCGAGTATCTCCTTCGACAGCGAGGTGCCCTTCTTGAAGCCCTTCGGCCCCGCGATGGCATCCTTGCCCTTCAGCATGTCGACCAGACGCGAATAGACGTTGCGGTCCAGGATCGCCTGCTCGTCGTCGCGGTCCTTGGCCAGACGCTCGATTTCCTCGCGCTCGATCTGCATCGCGCGCTCGTCCTTCTCGACGCCGTGGCGGTTGAACACGCGCACCTCGACGATCGTGCCGAAGGTCCCGGGGGGCATGCGCATGGAGGTGTCGCGAACGTCCGACGCCTTCTCGCCGAAGATGGCGCGCAGGAGCTTTTCCTCCGGCGTCATCGGGCTTTCGCCCTTCGGCGTGATCTTGCCGACCAGGATGTCGCCCGGCTGCACCTCGGCGCCGATGTAGACGATGCCCGCCTCGTCGAGGTTCTTCAGCGCCTCTTCCGACACGTTCGGAATGTCACGCGTGATCTCCTCCGGTCCGAGCTTGGTGTCGCGCGCCATGACCTCGAACTCCTCGATGTGGATCGAGGTGAAGACGTCATCGGACACGATGCGCTCGGAAAGCAGGATCGAATCCTCGTAGTTGTAGCCGTTCCACGGCATGAACGCGACGAGCACGTTGCGGCCGAGCGCCAGATCGCCGAGTTCCGTCGACGGGCCGTCCGCGATGATGTCGCCCTTCTCGATCCGGTCGCCCACGCGCACCAGCGGACGCTGGTTGATGCAGGTGTTCTGGTTCGAGCGCTGGAACTTCATCAGCCGGTAGATGTCGACGCCGGACTTGCCCGGATCGACGTCCTCGGTCGCGCGGATGACGATACGGGTCGCGTCCACCTGGTCGACGATGCCGGTGCGGCGCGCCGCGATCGCGGCGCCCGAATCGCGCGCCACCACCGGCTCCATGCCGGTGCCTACATAGGGAGCCTCGGCGCGTACCAGCGGCACGGCCTGACGCTGCATGTTGGAACCCATCAGCGCGCGGTTGGCGTCGTCGTTCTCGAGGAACGGGATCAGCGCCGCGGCGACGGAGACCATCTGCTTGGGTGACACGTCCATCAGGTCGACGTTCTCGCGCGGAGTCATCATCACCTCGCCAGAGTGGCGGCAGATGACGAATTCCTCGGTGAAGGAGCCTTCGGCGTCGAGCACTGCGTTCGCCTGTGCGACGTAGTGCTTGGCCTCTTCCATCGCCGACAGGTAGACAACGTCCAGCGTCACCTTGCCGTCGACGATCTTGCGGTACGGGCTCTCGATGAAGCCGTACTTGTTGACCCGGGCGAAGGTGGCGAGCGAGTTGATCAAGCCGATGTTCGGACCTTCCGGCGTCTCGATCGGGCAGATGCGGCCGTAGTGCGTGACGTGGACGTCGCGCACTTCGAAGCCGGCGCGCTCGCGGGTCAGACCGCCGGGGCCGAGCGCAGACAGGCGGCGCTTGTGGGTGATCTCCGACAGCGGGTTGGTCTGATCCATGAACTGCGACAGCTGCGAGGAGCCGAAGAACTCGCGCACGGCGGCGGCCGCCGGCTTGGCGTTGATCAGGTCCTGCGGCATCACGGTGTCGATCTCGATCGAGGACATGCGTTCCTTGATCGCGCGCTCCATGCGCAGGAGACCGACGCGGTACTGGTTCTCCATGAGCTCGCCGACCGAACGCACCCGGCGGTTGCCGAGATTGTCGATGTCGTCGATTTCGCCCTTGCCGTCGCGGAGTTCGACCAGCGTCTTCACCACCGCCAGGATGTCCTCCTTGCGCAGCACGCGCACGGTGTCCGGGCAGTCGAGTTCAAGGCGCATGTTCATCTTCACGCGGCCGACGGCCGAGAGATCGTAGCGCTCCGAATCGAAGAACAGCGACTTGAACATGGCTTCGGCCGTGTCGAGCGTCGGCGGCTCACCCGGGCGCATGACACGGTAGATGTCGAACAGCGCGTCCTGGCGGCTCTCGTTCTTGTCGATCGCCAGCGTGTTGCGGATGTAGCCGCCCACGTTGACGTGGTCGATGTCGAGCACCTCGATCTCGGTCATGCCGGCGTCGAGCAGAACCTTCAGCGTCTTCTCGTCGAGTTCGTCGCCGGCCTCGAGATAGATCTCGCCCGTCTCGGGATTGACGACGTCCCGCGCGAGGTAGCTGCCGTAGATGTCGTCCTCGGTGGCGCGGATGAACTTCACGCCCTTCTCGACCAGCTGCCGCGCCTGGCGCGCGGTGATTTTCTTTCCGGCCTCGACAAGCACTTCGCCGGTGTCGGCATTGACCAGTTCCGCCACGGCCTTGCGACCTCGGAAGCGGTCGGGCGAGAACGGCGCGCGCCAGTTGTCGCCGTCCTTCTCGTAGGTGAGATTGTTGTAGAACGTGTCGAGGATCTCCTCGCCGTCCATCCCGAGCGCCATCAGCAGCGACGTCGCCGGGATCTTGCGGCGGCGGTCGATGCGGGCGTGCACGACGTCCTTGGAATCGAACTCGATGTCGAGCCAGGAGCCGCGGTAGGGAATGACGCGCGCGGCGAACAGCAGCTTGCCCGAGGAGTGCGACTTGCCCTTGTCGTGATCGAAGAAGACGCCCGGCGAACGGTGCATCTGCGACACGATCACGCGCTCGGTACCATTGACGATGAAGGTGCCGTTCGATGTCATGAGCGGCATGTCGCCCATGTAGACGTCCTGCTCCTTGATGTCCTTGATCGACTTGGCGCCGGTGTCTTCGTCGATATCGAACACGATGAGGCGCAGCGTCACCTTCAGCGGCGCGGCGTAGGTCAGGTCGCGCTGGCGGCACTCGTCGACGTCGAACTTCGGGGCCTCGAACTCGTACTTGACGAATTCCAGCATCGAGGCTCCGGAGAAGTCGGAGATCGGGAACACGGACTTGAAAACGGCCTGCAGACCCTCGTCCGCCCGGCCGCCCTTCGGCTCCTCAACCATGAGAAACTGGTCGTAGGATGCTTTCTGAACCTCGATGAGGTTCGGCATTTCCGCAACTTCCGGTATTTTCCCGAAGAACTTGCGTACGCGCCTGCGACCATTGAACGTGTGGGTCTGGGCCATCGTCGCTCCTTGCTGCCTTACTGGCTTGTCTTCCAATCCGCTGCAGGCTACGCGCAGCGGCTATCCAAAACGGGCGAAAACCCGTTGCCTGAAAGCCGCTTGCGGCCGCCAGGAAAAGGGTTCCCAACCATTCGCGTCGTTCGCCGCCGGGCGAACCCGGCGGGTTGGCGGACGGGAGGACCCGTCCGCCGGAACGCGATGACTACTTCAGTTCGACCTTGGCGCCAGCCTTCTCGAGCTGGTCCTTGATCTTGTCTGCATCGGCCTTGTTGACGCCTTCCTTGACCGCCTTCGGAGCGGCCTCGACGAGGTCCTTGGCTTCCTTGAGGCCCAGGCCGGTGATGGCGCGGACTTCCTTGATGACGTTGATCTTCTGTGCGCCCGCATCGGCGAGCACGACGTCGAACTCGGTCTTCTCCTCGACGGGAGCGGCAGCAGCGGCACCGCCGCCGGCGGCCACGGCCGCGACCGGAGCGGCAGCGGAAACGCCCCACTTCTCTTCGAGCATCTTCGAGAGCTCAGCCGCCTCGAGGACGGTCAGGCTCGACAGGTCTTCAACGATTTTGGCGAGATCAGCCATTGTCTTTTTCCTTCATGAGGTTCGAACGTGTGATGGTGACAGCGAGGAACGGCCTCATGCCGCCTCGTCCTTCCGGGCATAGGCGCCGAACACGCGGGCCAACTGGGCTGCCGGCGCGTTGACGACCTGGGCGATCCGGGTTGCCGGCGTGGAGATCATCCCCACCAGCTTGGCGCGAAGCTCATCGAGCGACGGCAACGTCGCAAGCGCCTTCACACCTTCGGCGTCGAGTCCGGTCGCACCCATTGCGCCGCCGAGAATGACGAGCTTGTCATTCCCCTTGGCGAATTCGGACGCGACCTTCGGCGCCACAACCGGATCCTCGGAATACGCAATCAGGGTCTGTCCAGTGAACAGGGCCTGCATGCCTTCCGATTCCGTGCCCTGAAGAGCGATCTTGGCGAGACGGTTCTTCGCGACTTTTACGGTACCGCCGGCTGCGCGCATCTTCGTACGAAGATCGTTCATTTGCGCAACGGTGATACCGGCATAGTGGGCCACGACGACCGAACCCGAGGTGTTGAACACCCCGTGCAGGTCCGTGACGAATTCGCGCTTTTCCGCTCTGTCCACTGCCTATCTCCAGTTGACGGCCCTCCTTGCGGGAGAAACCGTCGGGTTGCCTTTTGCCGGCCGGGCCATCGATAAAGATCGCCCGAGCGGCACTCGAGGATCCTGCCCCCTTTCGCCACGTTCCGCGGGAACGGATCCCTCACAACGCGCAGACAAAAGGCAAACACGGTTCGAACCTACTCCGGAGCCTCGCGGCTCCCTTGTCGGGTCGTCCCCGTCTCATGCAGACCCATGCGGATTAAGGACCAGGTGACCCTGGACCGCCTGCAATCTCGGACAGGATTACGGAAGGTTTCCCTCCCGCACCGGAAGGTCTTACCCTTCCGGAATCCGGGCCCGGAGGCCCGGAATTCGTTATCCGGAAACCCTTTGCGGGGTTTTCCGGAGAAATCGGATCAGGACGCTACGGTCAGCGTCGACGGATCGATCTTGAGGCCGGGGCCCATCGTGGAGGACACCGCGACCTTCTTGACGTAGTTGCCCTTCGCACCGGCGGGCTTCGCCTTGACGACCGCATCGGCGAAAGCGCGCACGTTCTCGACCAGTTTGTCGAGATCGAAGGAGGCCTTGCCGACGCCGCCATGCACGATGCCGGCCTTCTCGACGCGGAACTCGACGGCGCCGCCCTTGGAGGCTTTGACGGCCGAGGCGATGTCCATCGTCACGGTGCCGACCTTCGGGTTCGGCATCATGCCGCGCGGGCCGAGCACCTTGCCGAGACGGCCGACCAGCGGCATCATGTCCGGCGTGGCGATGCAGCGGTCGAAGTTGATCTCGCCCTTCTGCACGGTCTCGACCAGGTCTTCCGCGCCGACGATGTCGGCACCGGCCTTGGTCGCTTCCTCGGCCTTGGCGCCGCGCGCAAACACCGCCACGCGCACCGTGCGGCCAGTGCCGTTGGGCAGGTTCACAACGCCGCGCACCATCTGGTCCGCATGGCGCGGATCGACGCCGAGGTTCATCGCAATCTCGATGGTCTCGTCGAACTTGGCGGTGGCCCGCTCCTTGAGCATCTTCACGGCCTCTGCGAGGTCGTAGGACTTGTTGGGATCGAGGCCCTCGCGGGACTTGACGACTCGTTTTGCTGTCTTTGCCATCGTCTTACCCCACGACCTCGAGACCCATGGACCGCGCCGAACCCTCGACCATGCGCATGGCCGCGTCGACGTCGTTCGCGTTGAGATCCTTCATCTTCGCCTCGGCGATCTCGCGTACCTTGTCGCGGGAGATCTCGCCGGCCTTCTGCTTGCCCGGCTCCTTGGAGCCCGACTTCAGCTTGGCGGCCTTTTTCAGGAAGTAGCTCACCGGCGGCGTCTTCATGACGAAGGTGAACGACTTGTCCTGGTAGTAGGTGATGACGACGGGGGTCGGCTGACCCTTTTCCATTTCCTGGGTCTGGGCGTTGAACGCCTTGCAGAACTCCATGATGTTGATGCCGCGCTGACCGAGCGCCGGGCCGATCGGGGGCGACGGCGTCGCCGATCCCGCTGCGACCTGGAGCTTGAGCTGGCCTGCAATCTTCTTAGCCATTTCTTTTCTGCCCTGGTTTCATGCCGGACGCATCCGGCGGTTGCAGCCGGGTGGTGCGGGTCCGCGGCCGGCTTAAGCCGCTTGTCCCTTCCACCCACTCGACGCCGGCGAACTCGCCCGCGCCACCCTCCGGCCAAAGCCGGCGGGATTTCCGGTCAGCCCTTCTCGACCTGACCGAATTCCAGATCGACGGGGACGGCGCGGCCGAAGATCGACACCTCGACCTTGAGGCGCGCACGCTCCTCGTCCACTTCCTGCACGAAGCCGTTGAACGAGGCGAACGGCCCGTCCGACACGCGCACCTGCTCGCCGATCTCGAAGGAGATCGAGGGCTTCGGCCGCTCCACGCCCTCCTGCACCTGGTGCAGGATGCGGTCGGCTTCGGCGTCGGTGATCGGCACCGGACGCGCGTCGCCCAGGAAGCCCGTCACCTTCGGCGTGTTTTTGATCAGCGAGAACACCGCGTCGGTGAGATTGGCGCGCACCAGCACATAGCCCGGGAAGAACTTGCGCTCGGCGTCCACCTTGCGGCCGCGGCGCACTTCCACCACCTTCTCGGTCGGCACGACGATCTGTTCGATCTGGCCGGAAAGACCCTTCTGGCGCGCCTTGTTCTCGATGTCCTCGGCGACTTTCTTCTCGAAATTCGAATAGGCGTGGACGATGTACCACCGCGCAGTCATATCAAATGCTCTCCGTAGTCGCCGGTCTATCGCCCGATGCCGAGGATCAGTTCGACGCCGAGCGCCATGACCTGATCGGCGGCGAAAAAGAAAATGGCCGCAAGAAACGCAAAAATGAGAACCATGACGGTCGAAATCAGCGTCTCGCGCCGGGACGGCCAGGTGACCTTCGAGGTTTCCTGGCGAACCTGCTGGAGAAAGGTAAATGGGTTGGTGGTCTTTGACGCCATCTGCCGCTCTGCTTTCGAGTACCCGTAGGCCGGGCTTCTGATGGTCCCGATGAAGGGAACGTTCTTCGCTCACGAACGGACATTCGAATCCCGAATATTCCGCCCATGCAATAAGGGCACGTAAAGCCAATTCAGGCCTCACGCACCGTGTGTCTGGATGCAGCTATCTAAAGATGAACACGCGCAGATGCAAGTGGCCATTTCGCCCGATCGCGAAATTGTTCCATATCGAACGGGTGACGCAGGGAGACGCCGGCCCGCGATCCGATGGCAGGGGCAGCAGGGCTCGAACCTGCGACCTGCGGTTTTGGAGACCGCCGCTCTACCAACTGAGCTATACCCCTAAGCGCAGGCGGCTTCATACACATCGCGCACGCGCCTTGCAATCGCGTTGTGCCATTCGCGGCATCCGAAATTTCGCCGCCCTGCAATGACGAAACCAGGGCTCGGAATGCCCGTGCCTCGCGGCTACCCGTCGCGATACCGATTCGTGATCGGATAGCGCCGGTCGCGGCCGAAGTTCTTGCGCGTGATCTTGACGCCGGGCGCAGCCTGCCGGCGCTTGTACTCCGCTACGTAGAGCAAGTGCTCGATGCGCGTGACGGTCTCGCGCGGATGTCCGCGCGCCACGATCTCCTCGGTCGACATCTCGTGCTCGACCAGGCACTCCAGGATGTCGTCCAGCACCGGATAGGGCGGCAGCGAATCCTGGTCGGTCTGGTTCTCGCGCAGTTCGGCGGACGGTGCCTTGTCGATGATGTTTTGCGGGATCACCTCGCCCGACGGTCCGAGCGCACCAGGCGGCACCGTGGTGTTTCGCCAGGCGGCCAGCTTATAGACCTGCATCTTATAGAGGTCCTTGATCGGATTGAAGCCGCCGTTCATGTCGCCGTAGAGCGTGGCGTAGCCGACCGACATTTCCGACTTGTTGCCAGTGGTCACCACCATCGAGCCGAACTTGTTCGACACCGCCATGAGGATCACGCCGCGCGAGCGGCTCTGCAGGTTCTCCTCGGTGATGCCTTCCTGCGTGCCCTCGAAGAGATGGCTCAGCGCATGCGTGAAACCCTCGACCGGCTCGGCGATCGGCACGGTGTCGTAGCGGCAGCCGAGCGCGCGCGCGCAGGCCTCGGCGTCGGTGAGCGATTCCTTCGAGGTGTAGCGGTAGGGCAGCATGATCGCGTGCAGCCGCTCCTCGCCCAGCGCGTCGACGGCGAGTGCCGCGCACAGCGCCGAATCGATGCCGCCCGACAAGCCCAGCACCACGTTCCGGAAACCGTTCTTGTTGACGTAGTCGCGCAGGCCCAGCATGCACGCGCGGTAGTCGGCCTCCTCGGCCTCCGGGATACGCGACATCGGCCCGTCCACGCAGCGCCAGCCATCCCCCTCCCCTTGCGCGTCTCCACGCTTCCAGGTCGTGACCATCACGGCTTCCTCGAACTGGCTCATCTGGAAAGCCAGCGACCTGTCGGCGCCTATGGCGAAGGAGGCGCCGTCGAAGACGAGATCGTCCTGACCGCCCATCTGGTTGGCGTAGAGGATCGGCAGGCCGCTCTCGATCACCTGTCGGATGACGACCTGCTGGCGCACGTCCGTCTTGCCGCGATAGTAAGGCGAACCGTTCGGCACCAACAGGATCTCCGCCCCGCTCTCGGCCAGCGTCTCGCAGACGCCGAAGTCTCCCCAGATATCCTCGCAGATCGGAATTCCCAGTCGGATGCCGCGAAAGTTCACCGGCCCCTGGATCTCGGGCGAGGCTTGGAACACGCGCTTTTCGTCGAACTCGCCGTAGTTCGGCAGGTCGTACTTGTGCCGCTCGGCTATGATCTCGCCGTGGTCCGCGACGATGATCGAATTGTGCAGCCCGCTCGCGCGCTTCAGCGGCACGCCCACGATCACGCCCGGCCCGCCGTCGGCGGTATCGGCCGCGAGCGCCCTCGCCGCCTCCTCGCATGAGGCCACGAAGGAGGTTCTCAGCACCAGGTCCTCCGGCGGATAGCCGGCGATGAAGAGTTCGGTGAAGAAGACGAGGTCCGCCCGATGCCGCGCCGCTTCCGCGCGCGCCTGCCGCGCCTTGGCCAGATTGCCGGCGATGTCGCCCACGATCGGGTTCAGCTGGGCGACGGCGATGCGGAGCGTGGAGGGAGCGGACGAGGTCATGGCCCGGGTTTAGCGCGCGGTGCGCCGGCCGGCAATCGGCTACAGCGAGGTCTCATCGGCACGGCGGCGTCGGGGCTTCCCAATCGTCCGTTGCGAAGAAGAACGAGGAAGCCCGCTAGCCGGATGTGGAGCGGGCGAGCTGTTCCTGAAGCCGCAACAGCGGTCCGGGCTCGAGCTGGCCGGGGAAGCCGTAGGGGTTCGAGAATGCATAGATCAGGAAGAGAATGATGCCGGTGAAGGCACCGAACATCGAGATCAGGACGAGATTGAAGCGTTCGGGCGGGAAAGAATAGTAGGCCAGCGAAATGAGCACCACGCCCGACATGGCCGCGAACCAGAACATGCCGCTGATCGAGCCGGAGCCGTGGTTCTCGCGCTTGACGCGCGTCTCGGCGATTGCGTGGAGCTGTGAGAGCATATGGTCGCGCAGGCTCCTCTGCCGGTCGGTGGCCGGGGACAGATCGAGGACGCCGTTGTAGGCCACGTCCCAATGGCCCCATGCGGCGGGAGCCAGACGCCCGGTATCGGCGAGCAGCGCCCACTCCTCGTCCACGATCAGCGCGACATAGTCTTTCATCGCGCCCTGGATCGGTTCGCGGCCTTCGCCTCCGTACCGTCCCGCATCGAAATAGACGTCGGCGATGGCGTTCGCCTCGATCGCGGCCTCGTATTTGAGCTGCTGGTACTCGACCATCTCCTGCGCGAACACCAGCGCCAGGATCAGCCCGTGCAGAGCGGAGATGCGGAAGATCACCGAACCCGCGAGATCACGGCTACGCGCGTCCGGGTCTCCGCCGGTCACCCACCGCATCGCGAAGTAGAAGCCGAGCGTCACGGCGATGGTGGCGCCGACAAATCCGACCCCGAGCAGCAGTTCCATCGCAATACGCCCAGCATCCCACGCCATGCCGTCCGGCTCCTCCACCACGCTCCGGCCCGACCGGCCGGTTGCGTATTCGGGCCGGGAGCGGCCGGCTTGTCAATCTTCTCGTGTGTTTCGGCGCATCCGTCGGGCATTCAGTCGCCCGCGATCGCCTCCCATTTGTCGAGAAATGCCCCGATTTCCAGCGCCTGCATATCCGGCACGGCTTCGAACAGCCGCTCGAGAGGCCAGTCCCACCACGCTAGCCGCGACACCCGCTCGACCACCGCGTCGGCAAATCGCATGCGGATCGTCCGAGCAGGCGCTCCGCCCACGATCGCGTAGGGGGAGACGTCCTTCGTCACCACGGCGTTCGCTCCGACCACTGCGCCGTCGCCGACCGTCACGCCGGGCAGGATCACCGCGCCGTGGCCGATCCAAACGTCGTTGCCGATCGTCACGCTCTTTTCCCTGCGCCGCTCGCGAAACGCCTGGTCGACCCCGAGATAGCGAAAATACTCGTTCGGCCGGTAGCTGATCTTATGCGTGGTCGCGCGTTCCAGCGGGTGCTCCAGCGCATTGATGCGCGTGTTCGCCGCGATCGAGCAGAACTTTCCGATCCTCGTGTAGATCGCCTCGCCGTGCCGCTCGAAATAGGAAAAGTCGCCGACCGTCACCTCGCGCAGGATAACCCGCTCGGCCACCACCACGTAGCGCCCCAGACGGCAGCCCTTCAACTCGGCGGTAGGGTGGATTCGCGGTTCGGGGTCGGTGAAGCGGAGATCCTCGGCCATGGCCGAGCACTAGCGGGCGCCGGGGATGGCGGCAAGCGGTCGCGTGGGATGCCGGAGAATCACCACTAGCAGCCGCCAGGGTGGTGTTCCTAAGGCTTGCCTTCGGTCCACTCGACCTGCTGGCCATAGAGCGGCACTGTCGAGATTGCCATCTTGGCCGAGCCGTCCTGCACCTGGCGCGAGTGCGAGAGGTAGATCAGCGTCTCGTTCTGCCGGTCGTAGATGCGGTTCACCACCTGCTTCTTCCAGATCAGGCTGATGCCCTGCTTGAAGACCTCCTCGCCGTCCTTGCCGAGGTCGATGTCGCCGATCCGGATCGGCCCGGTCTGGCGGCAGGCGATCGAGGTGTTGGAGGGGTCCTCGAACCAGTTGCCCTTCTGCAGCCGGTCGATCATGCCGCGCTCGAAATAGGAGACGTGGCAGGTGACACCCTCGACCTTGGGATCGTGGATCGCCTCAATGATAATGTCGTTGCCCAGCCAGTCGACGCCGATCTCGCCGACCTCCTGCGCCGTCGCGGACGCCGCCAGGCCGAGCGCGGCGAGACCGGTGGCGGCGGCGATGAAAGTTCTGACCATCAATATTCTCCCGAGGATTCTTCAGGATCGCAAATGGGGCGGCGGCGCGGGCCATGCAAGGCGGCCGGCGCAGCGACACTCGGCCACCTTTGCGCTCGGCGCCGCCAGGCATTATGTTCAACGGCAGAAACGATAGTCGCCAGAAGCGGACCCGAAAGAAGAATGTCCACCCGCCTTGCAGTCCGGACCGGCCTTGCGCTCTTCGCCCTCGCGGCGGCGACGGGCGCGGCGTTCGCGATGTGGGTGGAGAGCGGGCCGCGGATGCTGCTCACGCTCGCCGAGAGCGGCCTGTCCTGGTGCTTCTGAGCGCCGGCCCGCCAAGAACGAAAGCCTGACCAGTCATGATGCGTGGAATAATCGTCGGTATCGTCGTCCTCGTCGCCGCCGCGGTCGGCTGGCTCACCTTCGACTGGTACCGCACCACCTTCGGCGGCGAACCGTTCGGCGAGCCGTTCGCACTGGTCGACCAGAAGGGCGAGCCGATCACGGAAGCAGCCTTCCGCGGCAATCCGACCGCCGTGTTCTTCGGCTTCACACATTGCCCCGAAGTCTGCCCGACCACGCTCTACGAGATGGACGGCTGGCTGAAGCAGCTCGGACCGGAAGGCGAGGACATCCGCGCCTATTTCGTTTCCGTCGATCCCGAACGCGACACGCCCGACATCATGGATTCCTACGTCTCCAACGTGTCCGACCGCATCACCGGCATCACCGGCGACCCGGACAAGATCGCGGCAATGACGAAGTCGTTCGGCATCTATTCCAGAAAAGTGCCGCTCGACGGCGGCGACTACACCATGGACCACACCGCCTCCATCCTGCTGCTCGGCCGCGATGGCGACTTCTTCGGCACCATCGCCTATGGCGAGAACGCCGACACGGCGATCGCCAAGCTCAAGCGGCTCGAAAAGGAAGGCTGAGCCCCAGCCTTCGGAGAGGATCCATGCCGGCGAAGCGAAACCTCCGCATCCTGATCGCCGGCGCGGGTCCGGTAGGGCTTACCGCGGCGCTCGAACTCGCCCGCCGCGGCTATCGGCCCCGGATCGTCGACGAGGGCGACGATCTCGCGCCGGCAGTGCAGAGCCGGGCGCTCGCCGTCAACGCCCGCACGCTCTTCCTGCTCGAACCCTCCGGCGTCACCGAAAAGCTCCTCGCCGAGGCGCAGCAGATTTGCGAGATGCGAATCGGCGCGGGCGTCCGGCGGCTGATGACCATCGACCTCCTTGCGACCGACAGCCGCCATCGCGGCATGCATGCGCTGCCGCAGGGACGCACCGAGCGTATCCTGGCCGAGGCGCTCGCAGCGTACGGCATCGCGGTCGAGTGGCGCACGGAATGCGTGGCGGTCTCCGATCCGGAAATACCCGTGGCGACGCTAGCCCTCCCGGACGGCAGCCGCAAGGACGAGCCGTTCGACATCGTCATCGGCGCGGACGGGGCGCACTCGACGATGCGCAAGTCGGCCGGCTTCGACTTTCCCGGCAGCGCGCTGTCGGAAACCTTCTACCTCGCCGACTATCGGTACGCCGCCCCGGTCGACACCAGCTACGCCGAGGCGCGGTTCTTCGATCCGGGCGTCATCGCGCGCCTGCCCGTCAGCCCCAGCATCCTGCGCTACGTCTCGACCCTGCCCGATTTCCGCGAGCGCATCGAGCATCCCGCGCCCGTGGATGCCGTGCTGTGGGAATCCGATTTCCACGTTTCCTTCCGCCACACCGCGCAGATGGCGAAGGGCAACATCTTCCTCGCCGGAGACGCCGCGCACATCCACTCCCCCGTCGGCGGGCGCGGCATGAACCTCGGCATCGAAGACGCCTGCTGGCTGGCCTGGCTGATCGACGAGGGGCGCACCGGCGAATACACGCGCCTTCGCTTGACGGCGGTCGAAACCGTCTTGGCCGACACGCGCCGCATGACCCGGCTCATTCTGATGCGGAACCCCATCCTCTGCGCGCTGAGGAATTTAGCCGTGCCGCTGCTTGCCGCCATCCCGCGCGTGAGGCAGGAAGGCCTGAACGGCGTGCTCGGGCTCGACACGCCCGCCCCACCCTGGCTTCCTGCCTGATCCGGAGACCTCGTCCTTGCCGCAAGCCAAGCTTTCGATCACCGCGCCGCGCGCGGATGCTCGGCGAATCTATGCCCTCTTCGAAGTCGAGTTCGAGGACGACGGCTATCCCGTCGGGATCACCGAAATCGATGAAGCGCGCGGCATCGAACTCGTGGAACTCTACGTCGAGGGGGACGGTGCGGAGGAAAAGCGGCGTGCCGACCAGGTGCTGGCCGCAAGTGGCATCGATGGATCGGTCGAGGCCGAAATCCTGCCGGAGATCGACTGGGTCACCAAATCGCTCGAGGGGCTGAAGCCGGTCCGCGCGGGCCGCTTCCTGGTGCACGGGAGCCACGACCGCAACAGGATCAGGGCCAACGACCTCGCGATCGAGATCGAGGCCGGGCTCGCCTTCGGCACGGGCCACCATGGAACCACGGCGGGGTGCCTTGAGACGATCGAGCGCGTCACGCGGCAGGAGCATCCGCGCAACGCGCTGGACCTCGGTGCGGGAAGCGCGGTGCTGGCGATCGGACTCGCCAAGCTCGCCCGTATCCCGGTGCTCGCCACCGACATCGATGCCGTCGCGGTCGAGGTCGCGCGCGAAAACATCCGCGCCAACGGCGTCGCGTCCTTGGTCGATGCGGTCACGGCGACGGGCTTTTCCCACCGCGCGATCGCCGCGCGTGCGCCCTACGACCTGATCGTCGCCAACATTCTCGCGCGCCCGCTGATGAACCTCGCGCCGGACATGGCGAGACATCTCGCGCCCGGCGGCTCGCTGATTCTGTCGGGCATCCTCACGCGCCAGCGTCGCGCGGTGATCGCCGCCTATGCCGGACAGCAATTCCGCCACGTGCACACGCTGGTGAAGGGGGAATGGGTGACGATTCACCTGAAGCGGGGCTGAGTGCCCGAACGAAAAAGGCGGCTCCCCGCAGGAAGCCGCCTTCTCGTCGGCAGCGGGCCCGCCCCGAGTCCGCGCGAGAAACTCTAGAACATGTAGTAGGCGCCGCCCTGCTTCTTCAGCTCGTTGCGGTCATAGCCATGCGTCTTCAGCGTCTCGTCATCGAGCATGAGAAGCGCGCCGTTGACGTAGCGGTTCACCTGACGCTGGCGCGCCTCGACGAGTGCGCCAACCGCGTTGCGGAAAAATCCGGTCCGTTGTGCCATCTCGAAAATCCTTCGTGTTGGAAGTTTCTGTCCTCCACGTTTTGGAAGGTAAGGATCACTGACCCATTTTACCAGCACCGATCATGCATGCCACCCATGCGTTCTTCGCATGTGCGAGAGAAATTTGTGCATCGCGGTAAGACTTCGTTCAACCTTTGATTCTCCGCCCGATGCGTTGCGGCGCGGCTCCCGCGCGACTAGGGTCGCGCCGCGTCAAACCGGATAGTCCCAGCCTCCCATGTTCCAAAGCTTCGAAACCGTCTCGGATCCCTCCCTGGCCGCACCGCGCGTGGCACGGTTGCGCGAATGGCTCGGCAGCAAAGGCCTCGACGGGTTCCTCGTGCCGCGCGCCGACGAGCATCAGGGCGAATACGTTCCGGCGCGCGCCGAACGGCTATGCTGGATCACGGGCTTCACCGGCTCGGCCGGCGTTGCGCTGATCCTCGCCGACAGCGCCCATCTCTTCGTCGACGGGCGCTACACGCTGCAGGCAGCCGCGCAGGTGGACTCGTCCCTCTTCGCGGTCGAGAGCCTCATCGAAACCCCTCCGCCCGCCTGGACCGGCGAGAACGCGCCCGAAGGCCTGAGGCTCGGCTTCGACCCGTGGCTGCACACGATCGGAGACGCCGCGGCGCTGCGCAAGGCGATGGGCAAGCGAAATGGCACGCTCGTTCCGGTGGAGCGCAACGCGATCGACGCCGTATGGGACGACCAGCCCGGCCCGCCGCTGGAACAGGTCGAGATCCACCCGGAACGTTTCGCCGGCCGCCTCGCGGTGGACAAGCTCGCCGATCTCGCGGGCATCGTGGTGAAGGAGGGCGCGGACCACTGCGTGCTGACGGACCCCTCGTCGCTGTGCTGGGCCTTCAACATCAGGGGTCGCGACGTGCCGCACACGCCGCTGGCGCTCGGATTCGCGGTGCTGTCCGCCGAAGGCCGGCCGATGCTGTTCATGGACGCGCGCAAGCTGTCGATGAAGGTGAAGGCCTACCTCACCCAGCTCGCCGACCTGAAGGAACCCTCCGCGCTCGACGACGAGATCGCGCGGCTCGCCGCGTCGGGCGGAGCCATCGGGCTCGACCACGGGCTTGCCGCTGAAAAGCTGCGGATGCTGGTCGAGGAAAACGGCGGCAAGGTTCTGAGGATGACGGATCCGGCCAGGCTACCCCGTGCCACCAAGAACGCCGCCGAACTCGCCGGCAGCCGCGCCGCCCATCGCCGCGACGGCGCAGCCGTCACGCGCTATCTCGCATGGCTCGACCGTCAGCAACCGGGCACAGTCGACGAAATCCGCGCCGTCGCCGAACTGGAGGCCGCGCGCCGTCGCGCGGGCGAGGAAGCCCAGATGCCGCTGCGCGACATCTCCTTCGACACGATTTCCGGAGCGGGACCGAACGGCGCGATCATCCACTACCGCGTCACGGAGGCGACCAACCGCACGCTCGGCGAAGGCGAACTGTTCCTGGTGGATTCGGGCGCGCAGTACCAGGACGGCACGACCGACATCACGCGCACAGTCCCGATCGGACAGCCGAGCGAGGAGATGCGCGAGCGTTACACGCTGGTGCTGAAGGGCATGATCGGCATTTCGCTTCTGAAATTTCCCGCCGGGACGCGAGGCGCCGACATCGACGTCGTTGCACGCCTTTCCCTTTGGAAATCCGGCCTAGATTACGGTCACGGAACCGGACATGGCGTCGGGGCCTATCTCTCGGTGCACGAGGGTCCGCAGCGGATCGCCAAGACGGGCACCGAAAAGCTCCTTCCCGGCATGATCATTTCCAACGAACCCGGCTACTACAAGGCCGGCCACTACGGTATCCGGCTCGAGAACCTGATCGTGGTCGGCGACGCCGAGCCCGTGCCGGGCGGCGACAAGCCGATGCATTCCTTCGAGACCTTGACGCTCGCGCCCTTCGACCGCCGACTGATCGTGCGCGACCTGCTCACGGCGGAGGAGCACGAGTGGCTGGACGCCTACCATGCCCGTGTTCTGGCGGAGATCGGCCCGATGCTCGATGAGGAAGACCGCACCTGGCTGGAAGCGACCGCGCGACCGCTCTGAACGTCTACCCGGCCGCAGTTTGATGCGCTGGATTGACCTGTCGCGGATCAGGCCGCGTTTTCGCGCTCTCGCCAGTATCGTAGTCGCATTCGCGGGGCGATCTTCCAGGCGATCAGGGGAGTCGCCACAAGGCTCGCCAGGACGACGGCCGCGATGAGGTAGGCGGCGTGTTCGCGCAGTTCGGGCACGGAAAGCACGATGACGGCGCCGGTTCCGAAGAGCACGGCATTGACCATCAGCCCGACGACGCCAGCCATGAAGGTTCTCGTTCTCACAGGATTGCTCCTCTCGTTCGCACACGAAAGCAACGCCCCTTTTCTCGTCCGGTTCCGGCCGTCAACCCTCACCCTGCCCCCACCCGCTCGAACCAGGCGTCCTCGTCGATCACCTCGATGCCGAGGTCCGTCGCCTGCTTCAGCTTCGAGCCGGCGCCGGGGCCGGCGACGACGAGGTCGGTTTTCTTCGATACCGAGCCAGCGACCTTAGCGCCGAGGCGCTCGGCCATGGCCTTGGCCTCGTCGCGCGACATGCGCTCCAGCGATCCGGTGAAGACGATGGTCTTGCCGGCGACGGGCGAGGAGATTTCGCCGACGGGCTCCTCGTCCTCCGGCGTCACATCCGCCTCGAGCAGGGCGTCGACGGCGTCGCGGTTGTGTCCTTCGGCGAAGAAATCCACCAGCGCCTCGGCCACCACCGAGCCGATGCCGTTGACGCCGACGATCTCGCGCCATTCCTCGTTGCCGGGGTCGCCCTTGCCTTCCGGCATCTTGGCGGTCTCGGCCGCCTCGCGCAGCTTTTCGAAGGATAGGAAGTGCCGCGCCAGGCGCTTGGCGTTTGTCTCGCCGATGTGCCTTATGCCGAGCGCGAAGAGGAAGCGCGACAGCTGCACCCGGCGGCGCTCGTCGATTGCCGCGAAGAGCTTTCGCACGGAGACCTCGCCGAAGCCCTCGATGTTCTCGAGTTTCGTCAGCGACCGCCCCTGCCGGTCCTTCAGCGAAAAGATGTCGGCCGGCTCGCGGATGCGCAGCGATTCGTCGGGATGATTGAAGAAGAACTCGATCTGCTTTTCGCCCAGGCCCTCGATGTCCATGGCATTGCGCGAGACGAAATGGCGGATGCGCTCCATCGCCTGCGCGGCGCAGATCAGCCCGCCGGTGCAGCGCCACGCCGCCTCGCCCTCCTCGCGCACGGCATGGCTGCCGCAGACCGGGCACTTGTGCGGAAACGAATAGGGCTTCGCGTCAGCCGGGCGCATCTCCGGAACGATATCGAGGATCTGCGGGATGACGTCGCCCGCGCGCTGCACGATGACCGTGTCGCCCTCGCGGATGTCCCTGCCCTCGCGGATCGGCTGGCCGTCATTGCCGACGCCGCGGATGTAGTCCTCGTTGTGCAGCGTGGCGTTGGTCACCACCACGCCGCCGACCGTCACCGGCTTCAGCCGCGCCACCGGCGTCATTGCCCCGGTACGGCCGACCTGGATGTCGATCTTTTCCAGCACCGTCGTCGCCTTCTCGGCCGGGAATTTGTGCGCGGTCGCCCAGCGCGGCGAGCGCGAGCGGAAGCCGAGGCGTTCCTGGAGGTCGAGGCGGTCGACCTTGTAGACGACGCCGTCGATGTCGTAGGGCAGCGTCGCGCGCATCGCCTCGATCCTGCGATACTGAGCCAGCATCTCCTCCAGCGAAGCGCACCGCAGCATCAGGTCGTTGACCACGAAGCCCCAGTCCGAGAGGCGCTGCACGGCATCGTACTGGGTCTTGGCCAGTGGTGCGGAGGTTTCGCCCCAGGCATAGGCGAAGAACTTCAGCGGCCGCGACTTCGTCACCTCCGGGTTCTTCTGCCTGAGACTGCCGGCGGCCGAATTGCGCGGATTGGCAAAGACCTGGCCGGTTTCGGCCATGCGCTGGTTGAGCGCGAAGAAGTCGTCGCGGCGCATGTAAACCTCGCCGCGTACCTCGATCAGGTCCGGCGCATCAGACGGGAGATCGTTCGGGATCTCGTCGATGGTGCGAATGTTTGCGGTGACGTTCTCGCCCGTCGTACCGTCGCCGCGAGTCGCGGCCGTCACCAGCCTGCCCTTCTCGTAGCGCAGCGACATCGACAGGCCGTCGATCTTGGGCTCGGCGGTGAAGACCAGCTCGCCTTCTGAAAGCGCGAGGAAGCGCCGCACCGAAGCGACGAAATCGACCACGTCCTCGTCGGAGAACACGTTGTCGAGCGACAGCATCGGCTTTTCGTGCCGAACCGGCGCAAAAGTTGTCGACGGAGCGGCACCCACCGCCTTCGAAGGCGAATCCTCGCGCATCAGTTCGGGAAAAAGCGCCTCGATCTCGGCGTTGCGCTGGCGCAGCGCGTCGTAGTCGGCGTCGGAAATCTCCGGCGCGTCCTTCTGGTGGTAGAGCCGGTCGTGCCGGGCGATCTCGCCGGCCAGGCGCTCCAGTTCGGCCGCTGCTTCCTCCTGCGTCAGGGTGTCGATCGGCTTGGCGGGCGTGGTCATGCGAGGGTTCCGGATCTGCAAATTGGCGCTGGACTATGCCCAGCCACGTGGCGGCGGTTCAAGTGGCGACGACAGCCATCCTGCCATCCGGACATGCTTTCGCGTTCCCGCGCCGTGGCCGGCCGGGGTGCCCGAGGGAAACGGCGCATGGCGTTGCGTCCTCTGTTGAAAAATACTCGACGCGCTGCCATGCGCCGCCGGCGTTTTCCCTCGATCCTTTCCGGCCGACTCCCCTTCGGAAGACGGCGCACAGTCCGAACCGAGGCCGGAAAGTCCCCGCCACCGTTCGCGGGTCCCGTCCGGCGCCACACTTGCCTGGGCCGTCCGGTCGTACGTCCCGTTCCCGCCGGCAAGCTGCGTCCACAAGGATACGAGCCCCGCTGGTCCCGTGGATAAACTTCCGTTCGGCTGGACGTACCGGGCACGGCAAGTGGATGACATCCATGGGTTTTTTCCGGCCAGGCCAGCGGACCGTCGAAATCCGATCCACGTGCGCCAGGCAACCGTCCGCCGGAAGCGGACCGGCCGCTACCCCGTCTCCTGAAGCAGCCGCCCCGCCGCGGCCCTCGCCTCTTCCGTGATGGTCGCCCCGGCGAGCATGCGGGCGATCTCTTCCTGCCGCGCCGCGCGGGGAAGCTGCGCCACCCCCGTGGCGACATGGTCCGCGCCGCCGGATTTGGAGATGAGGAAATGCGTCGCGGCGCGCGCGGCCACCTGCGGCGCGTGGGTGACGGACAGAACCTGGACGCGCTGCGCCAGCCGCGCCAGCCGGGCGCCGATGGCGTCCGCCACGGCGCCGCCGACGCCGGTGTCAATCTCGTCGAAGACCAGCGTTGGGGCCGAGCCGCGATCAGCCAGCGCCACCTTCAGCGCCAGCAGGAACCTCGACAGCTCGCCGCCGGACGCAATTTTTGCCATCGGCCCCGGCCGCGAGCCGGGATTGGTGCGGACCCAGAACTCGACCTGGTCGATGCCCTCCTCGCGGCGGTCTTCCGCTTCGGTGGATATCTCGACGATGAACTCGGCCCGTTCGAGCTTAAGCGCCGGCAGTTCGGCCATCACGGCGTCGGCGAGCGATGCGGCCGTATCCCGCCGCAGGGCCGACAGCGACGCGGCGATCGCGTCGTAGCGCGTCCGTGCGTCCGCAGCCGCGGTCTCGAGCAGCGCGAGCCTCTCCTCCCCCGCATCGAGCTCGGCGAGATCGGCGACCATGCGGGCGCGGAGGTCTGGCAGCGCGTCGACGGTGACGTTGTGCTTGCGTGCCGCGGCGCGCAGCGCGAACAGCCGCTCCTCGGCCTGCTCCAGGCGCTTCGGATCGAACTCGGTGGCCCGCATCGCGGCGTCGATGCCGGTCTGCGCCGCGTCGAGCGCGATCAGCGCTTCGTCCAGCGATTTTACGACCTCTTCAAGGAGCCCGGGCGCCTCGGCGGACTTGCGCTCCAGCCGGCGCACGAGGCTTGCCAGCAGCGGCACGGGCGAGGCGTTGCCGGCGAAAAGCTCCTGCGCCTCGCCGATCTCCGACGCGATCTTCTCCGCCTTCATCATGGAGGAGCGCAGGCCGGCGAGCTCGGTCTCCTCGCCATCCATCGGGTCGAGCTTGTCGAGTTCATCGACGGATGCGCGCAGATAGTCCGCCTCGCGCGCCGCCGCTTCGACGCGCGCCCGGTGACGGGCGAGGTCGGCTTCGGCCTGCCGCCACAGGTTCCAGCTGCGCCGCGTCTCCGAGACTTCGGTGTCGTGCCGCCCGAACAGGTCGAGAATATCGCGATGGGCGCCGGGATCGACCAGGGCGCGCTCGTCATGCTGGCCGTGGATCTCGACCAGCGCCCGCCCGATGTCGCGCATCAGGGCGACGCTCGCCGGGCGGTCGTTGACGAAGACGCGCGACCGGCCGTCCGCGTTCTGGACGCGCCTGAGCAGGATGTCGCCCTCGTCGTCGATCGCGTTCTCCGCGATCAGCTTACGGGCGGGATGGTCGAGCGGCACGTCGAAGGCGGCCGTCACCTGCCCCTGGGCCGCGCCGTGGCGGACGAGCGAGGCGTCGCCGCGCCCGCCGAGCGCCAGCGAGAGTGCGTCGAGAAGGATGGATTTTCCCGCACCCGTCTCGCCGGTCAGCACGGACAAGCCCGGCGCGAAGTCGATGTCGAGCCGCTCGATCAGCACGATGTCGCGGATCGACAGTTGGACCAGCATCGCTAGCCTGCCGCCATCAGGTGCCGAGCAGGACGGCTCCGGCCTTGGAGATCCACGAGCCCTTGTTCTCGCGCGGCTCCAGGCCGCCCGTCTGCAGGAGCTTGTAGGAATCGCGGTACCACTGGCTGTCGGGATAGTTGTGGCCAAGCACCGCGGCGGCCGTCTGCGCCTCCGAGGCGAGCCCCATCGCGTAATAGGTCTCCGTCAGGCGTGCCAGAGCCTCCTCGACGTGGCGGGTGTCGGAATAGACCTCGACCACGTTGCGGAACCGCTTGGCCGCTGCGACGTATTCGCGCCGCTCCAGATAGTAGCGGCCGATCTGCATCTCCTTGCCGGCGAGCTGGTCGCGCGCGAAACGCTTCTTGGCCTTCGCGTCCTCGACATACTGCGACTCGGGCCAGCGCGTGATCACCTCGTCCATCGCTTCGAGCGTCTGGCGGGCTTCCTTCTGGTCCTGCGTCACGTCGCGGATCTGGCGGAAGTAGCTCAGCCCGACGATGTACTGCGCATAGGCCGCGTCCTCGCTCGACGGGTAGAGCGCGACGTAGCGTTTGGCGGAATTGATCGAGTCCACGTAGTTCCCCCGCCGGTAGTTGGCGAAGGCGCTCATCACCATGGATTTGCGGGCATACTCGGAATAGGGATGCTGGCGATCCACCGCCTCGAACTTGGCGATGGCTTCCTTGATGCGCCCCGCTTCGAGATTGGCGAGGCCCTGGTTGTAGAGCGTGTCGGCCGGCTCGATGTCCTGCACGTAGCTCGACAGGTCGATGTCCTTTTCGCTGGCACATCCACCGAGCGCCAGCGACAATGCCGCGAACGGCGCCGCAAATGTCGCTCGTCTCATCCACCCGCCTCTAACGGCACTTCGTGTCGCGTTCATTCGTCGCTCGAATCCTCTGGTCCCCCGGTTGGCAGCGGGCGACCGTCATAGATCACAGCCGCGCCCCGCCGACAACGCTATCGCCGCGCATTCGCGCTATTTTGTGGCGGGAATGCGCGGCAGCTGAATTGCCAATCAACTTCGGGCCAATGACCCGGTACGCAACATCGGCACGTATCGACCTTGGCCCGGAAGCCCTCACAGGGTCCAGGGAGCGAACACCGGAGCGCTGACCGCGATCATCTCCGCCTTGCGGCCACGGCTGCGACGGGTGGTCTCGACGATCTCGAACGCACCGCGATCCGACAGCAGGCGGCGCAACGCCGCGGCGTTGAGCTTGTGCCCGCCGCGATAGGAGCGGAAGCAGCCGATGAAGCGCGCGCCGGCGAGCGCGAGGTCGCCCATCGCGTCCAGCGCCTTGTGGCGCACGAACTCGTCCTTGAAGCGCAGGCCTTCCATGTTGATGACCTGGTCGTCATCGCCGATGACGACGGAGTTCTCCAGCGACGAGCCGAGTGCATACCCGGCCGCCCACAGGCGCTCCACGTCCTTCATGAAGCCGAAGGTGCGGGCGCGCGCGATTTCGCGCTTGAAGGTCTCGGGTTCGATGTCGCCGGCATAGAGCTGCTGTCCGATCGACTTGCTCTCGAAATCGATCTCGATCTCGAAACGCGTACCGTCATAGGGAAGGAACTCCGCCCACGATCCGCCCTTCTCGATGCGAATGGGCTTGAGGATGCGGATGAACCGGCGCTTGCCGGTCAGGGTGCGGATGCCCGCCTGCTCGATGGCTTCGACGAAATCGTGGGAGCTGCCGTCGAGGATCGGAACCTCGTTGCCGTCGATGTCGATCGAGACGTTGTCGATGCCGAGCGCGAAGAGCGCGGCCATCAGGTGCTCGACGGTGGCGACATGCATGCCGGAAGGATCGCCCAGAACCGTGCAGAGGTCGGTCCCGCCGATCTCCGACACCAGCGCGCGGATCTCGCGGACCGTCTCACCGTCGGAAAGACAGTTGAAGACGACGCCGGTATCGACATCGGCCGGATTGAGGTGGATCGTGACGGCCCTGCCGCCATGAACGCCCGTACCCGAGAGCGACACACGCGAGTTGATGGTCGTCTGATACTCGTGCAAATCTATTCCCATGACCCCGCCCAATTCAGGACCGCTTTTAAGGCCGGAAAGCCGCGGCTTCTTGTTCTCGTACATGCCCAGGACGCCCTATCCCCGAATTGCCCTGTGCACCGCAGAATGTTCGAAGCGGAAGATATAGGGCGGGTAGAGAGTCGCCAAATCACGGTTTCTTACCCCATGTAACGAGCAAGCCGCATGAGCATATCTCACCAAGGGATTGAAATTGCTCATCGATTGCATTTGCAGACTGACCGGCTCATCGGTCAGTCTGCTCCGTTTGTTACAGTCTCGTCTTTCCTTGTCCGGAACTCAGTTCGCCTGCCTGCGGAGGAAGGCCGGAATCTCCAGCTGATCCTCTTCCTGGTTCGCCCTCGAGGCCGGCACGAGCCGCCCGTGATCGTCGAGCTGGCCGCGGCGCGGCGCGTAGAGCTGCGCGTCGGAAGATGCTGCGCGACGGGGCTCCGCGGCCGGCTGCACGAGCTGCGGCTCGCGCGGCGCTGCGGCCTTCAGCCGTGCCGGCTCCTCTTCCCTGCGCGATCCGAGACCGTTGGTCAGCCGCTTGAGCAGCCCCATCGGACCGCGATCGTCGGCGGCATCCGGCCTGACGGCCTGAGCCTGGAGTTCGGCCTGCACCAGCGGCGGGAAATCCTCCACGCGGGGCATGCGCGGCTGCGCCGGCGCGGGTGCGGTTTCCATGTTCTGCATCGTCGGCGCGGGCTGAGGCGCCGGACGCAGATGCGCCTCGGGAGCGGCGGCCTTGAAGAGCCGGCTCTGGGGCTGGAACTCCTCGGCGGGCGCGGCGGGCGCACGCGCCGGAGCGCGTTCGGCCTCGCGGATGGCCTCCGCGACCGGGTCGAGGTCGGCCGCCGCCTGATGCGAAACCGCGGGCTCGGGAGCCGGCTGCGGCGCCGGCTGGACCGGGGCCTGGCGCGCTTCGGCCTGGACCGGGCGCGGCTGCGGCTTCGGCTGCTGGCGGATCTCGATCGGATGCGCGGCGATCTCGTGCGCCTTCTTGTCGATGCCGGTGGCGACGACCGACACGCGGATGACGCCCTCCAGTTCCTCGTCGAAGGTGGCGCCGAGGATGATGTTGGCGTCCTGGTCCACTTCCTCGCGGATGCGGGTCGCAGCCTCGTCGACCTCGAACAGGGTCAGGTCGCGCCCGCCGGTGATCGAGATCAGCAGGCCCCTGGCGCCCTTCATCGAGGATTCGTCGAGCAGCGGGTTGGCGATCGCGGCTTCCGCGGCGGCCATGGCGCGGCCCTCGCCGGACGCCTCGCCCGTGCCCATCATCGCCTTGCCCATTTCGCGCATGACAGAGCGGACGTCGGCGAAGTCGAGGTTGATGAGACCTTCCTTCACCATCAGGTCGGTGATGCAGGCGACGCCCGAATACAGCACCTGGTCGGCCATGGAGAAGGCGTCCGCGAAGGTCGTCTTGTCGTTGGCGATGCGGAACAGGTTCTGGTTGGGGATGACGATCAGCGTGTCGACGTTCTTCTGCAGCTCCTCGATGCCGATGTCGGCCGTCTTCATGCGGCGCTGGCCTTCGAAGTGGAAAGGCTTGGTGACGACGCCGACGGTTAGGATGCCCTTTTCGCGGGCGGCACGGGCCACGACCGGCGCGGCACCCGTGCCGGTTCCGCCGCCCATGCCGGCGGTGACGAAGCACATGTGCGTGCTGGCCAGGTGATCGACGATCTCGTCGATGCATTCCTCGGCAGCGGCGCGGCCGACCTCAGGCTGCGAACCGGCGCCCAGGCCCTCGGTCACATGCGCGCCGAGCTGGATCAGCCTTTCGGCCTTCGACATGGTGAGCGCCTGCGCGTCCGTGTTCGCCACCACGAACTCGACGCCGCGCAGCCCCGCGGTGATCATGTTGTTGACCGCGTTGCCGCCGCCGCCGCCAACGCCGAAGACGGTGATGCGGGGCTTGAGCTCGGTGATGTCCGGCTTTTGAAGATTGATCGTCATGTCCTCGTCCTTTTCGCCTTTCTCGCCGCATCGCCGCGCGGCCGCCTGGGGCTAGCCCCTCGAAACTAAAAACTCTCTTTGAACCACTGACCCACGCGCCCCAGGCGTCCACCCGTACCGGTTGCGCGCATACGCAGGAAACCCGACACGCGGCTGCTCTCGAACGAAGCCACCTGCGGGTAGATCATCAGCCCCACGGCCGAAGAAAATGCCGGCCCCTTGGCCGCCTCGGGAAGCCCGGCGACGCCGAGCGGACGCCCGACCCGGACATTGCGGCCGAGGATGCGCCGGGCTGCCTCGGGCAGGCCCGTCAACTGGCTGGCGCCGCCGGTCAGGACGACGCGCTTGCCGACCGTCGCGCCGTAGCCGGAACGATGCAGGCGCTCGCGCACCAGTTCGAGCGTCTCCTCGATGCGGGCGCGGATGATGCGCGTCATAACCGAGCGCGGCACCTGCAGCGGGACGTCGGATTCGTCGCCGCCCACCGGCGGCACGTTGACGACGTCGCGGTCGTCGGCGCCGGTCGGCAGCGCCGAGCCGTGCATGACCTTGAAACGCTCGGCCACTTCGACGCCGGTCGACAGGCCGCGGGCCATGTCGAGCGTCACGTGGATGCCGCCGATGGGAAGCGAGCTCGCATGCACGAACTTGCCCTCTGCGAAGACGGATATCGTGGTCGTGCCGCCGCCCATGTCGATGCAGGCCGCGCCGAGCTCCGCCTCGTCGTCAACCAGCGCGGCGAGCCCGCTGGCGTAGGGCGTGGCGACCATCCGGTCGACGGAGAGATGCGAGCGGTTGATGCAAAGCTCGATGTTGCGCATCGGCGCGGCGTCGGCGGTCAGGACATGCATGTCCACGCCCAGCGTCTCGCCCAGCATGCCGCGCGGATCGCGGATGCCCTTCTCGCCGTCGAGCGAGAAGCCGACCGCCAGCGAGTGGACGAGTTCGCGCTCGGCCTGCAACGCCTTCTTCGCGCCGGCCGCGAGCACCTTGCGGATATCGGAGGTATCGGCCTCGTGGCCGCCGAGATTGATCGTCGCCGTCGAGATGTCACTGCTCAGCCGGCCCGCCGAGAGATTGACGATCAGAGAATCCACCGTCAGCCCGGCCATGCGCTCGGCGGAATCGACCGCGAGGCGGATCGCCTGCTCCGCCCGGTCGAGATCGACGATGACGCCCGACTTCACGCCCTGGGATTTCTGGTGACCGATGCCGATGACGCGCACCTGGTGCGTGCGCCCGCGGATGAGTTCGCTGCCCTCGCCCGGCTTCAGTTTGCCGATGATGCAGCAGATCTTGCTCGATCCGATGTCGAGGACGGTGACGATGCCGGACCGGCGCGTAGCCGCTGAGTGACTGCCCGAAAGCCAGTTCATGTGCGCCGCCCGCCAGCCTTGAGCTGCTTCATCATTTCCTTCACCGCGGCCGTCCGCTGCTTCAGCCCTTCGGACGTCAGCTGGACGACCAGCCTGTCCTCCAGCCGCATGTCGACGGCGAGGATGTCCCGCGAAAGGAGGCCGCTGGCCCGGTCGGTATCGGCGAGGTAGGAGAGCGCCGTATCCACCCCCTCTTCGGGAAGCTTCAGGGTCACGCCATTGTCGAGACGCAGGTCCCAGCGACGGTTCCCGACCCTGACGTAGCTTTCGACCCGCGAGGCGATTTCCGGATGCTCGGCGACGCGCGCCACGATGGCCTGCGCCTTCCCGGAGGCACCCTCTCCGACCACCAGGGGCAGATCGGCGTGGCGGCCCGATCGGAACGGCGTGATGAGCTTGCCATCGGCTTCCACGAGCATCAGATCCTTGCCGTACTGCCAGATGGCGAACGGCGTCTTCTCGACGACCGAAATCTCGATGGCATCCGGATAGACCTTGCGAACGGTCGCGGACTGGACCCAGGGGAGCGAGGCGACCTGGTCGCGCGCCGCATCCACGTCGAGCCCGACGAGCGAGGTCCAGCCGTTGAGATCAAGCCTTTCCAGCACGTCGATGTCGGAGGTTTCGCCATTGCCCGATATGCGCACGTCGGTGACGGCGAAGCCGCTGTAGGCGGTCATGGTCTGGAGGAATTGCGGCCAGTGACCGCCGACGCTCATCCCGTAGAGGCAGGTCGCGAGAAGCAGCGCGCCCGTCATCAGCGGCGCGGCGTATCCGGGCACGTGCATGTCGGAGACGCCCGTGCGCAAAAGCACGCGGAACGGCCGCCGCAACACGCGCGGCAGGACGCCGGAGAACAGACCGGCCCTTGCGCCGGACCGGGCGACCGGAGCACGGAGATCGGTTGACCTCACCGCAAACACGACGCGTCCTCCACCATCCAACTCAAGAGCTCACCAAAACTATGCCCCGCTTGCGCGGCGATTTCTGGAACCAGCGATGTCGGCGTCATGCCTGGCTGCGTGTTGATTTCCAGCCAGATGAGCTCGCCATTCTCGGAAAAGCGGTCGTCGTAGCGGAAGTCGGACCGGGAAACTCCCCGACAGCCGATGGCTTGATGCGCCTTGAGGGACAGTGTCTGTATTTTTTGGTAAATAATTGGTGAAATTTTTGCCGGGCATTCGTGTTTTGATCCGCCGGGCACGTATTTCGAGTCGTAGTCGTAGAAGGAATGCCCGACCGGCACGATCTCGGTCACGGCCAGCGCCACATCGCCCATAATCGCGCAGGTCAGTTCGCGACCATGCACGAATCGCTCCACCATCACGGTGTCCCCATACCGCCACTCCGAGGACCCGATGACCTGCGGCGGATGCGACTGATCCTCCTTGACGATCACCACGCCGAAGCTGGAGCCTTCATTCACCGGCTTCACGACATAGGGCGGCTTCATGGGATGGGACGAACCGATCTCGAAGCGGTTCATGATGCGTGATTCCGCAACGGGAATGCCGGCCGCCTTTGCGATCTTCTTCGCCTTGTCCTTGTCCATGGCGAGCGCGGAGGCGAGGACGCCGGAATGCGTGTAGGGAATCTCAAGATATTCGAGCACGCCCTGGATCGTCCCGTCCTCACCGAACGGACCATGCAGCGCATTGAAGACGACGTCGGGCTTCAGTTCCGCCAGCACCTTGCCGACGTCACGCTCGACGTCGATGCGCGTCACTTCGTAGCCTTCGGCTTCCAGGGCGTCGGCGCACGGCTTGCCGGATGCAAGGGAAACGGGCCGTTCGGACGAAAAGCCTCCCATCAACACGGCAACGTGTTTCTTCGACATCTACCGGCAATCCCCTCTCCGGCCGAAACTCCGTCGTTTCCGGGTCGAATCCGAACCTCCAGGGGAATCCCCCCGGCCAGGTACGCCGCCGACTCAATCAGGAAACGCTTGAAGACAGGGAATCAGAGAGTGGATTCCGTGGCAAGTCTTCGTTCGGCAAAAGGCCGCATTTTGGCCTCCAACGCGACGGGGAATCCAGCCTCGCGCAATGTCGCCGCCGCTCAGGCCCCGCTGCCTCTTCACCGAGCCGGCAGCCTAGAGCATCTGCCCCAGAAACTCCTGCACCTCGTGGCCGCGGCGGAAGTCGCCGAGGCGCTTGATCTCCCACTCCAGCCGGAGGCCGGAATGCTCGAGTACGCGTGCGCGCACGGTCTCGCCGAGATGTTCGAGGTCGTAGCCGGTCGCCGTGCCGGTGTTGATCATGAAGTTGCAGTGCATGGGCGATATCTGGGCGCCGCCGATCATCAGCCCGCGGCATCCGGCCTTGTCGATCTCCTTCCAGGCCGAGGTGCCGGGCGGGTTCTTGAAGGTCGAGCCGCCGGTCTTCTCGCGGATGGGCTGCACGGTTTCGCGGTGGTGCTGCACCTCGTCCATCGCCTCGCGGATTTCCTCGCGGCTCGCAGGGAAGCCCTCCAGCACGGCGGAGGTGAAGATCAGGTCCTTCGGCGCGGAGGAGTGGCGGTAGGCGTAGCCCATCGCGGCATTGTCGAGCACGTGGAGGTTGCCCTGCCGGTCGAGCGCGCGCACCTCGACCACGCGCTCGCGCGTCTCCACGCCGTTAGCGCCGGCGTTCATGCGCAGCGCGCCGCCGATGCCGCCCGGAATGCCGTGATAGAAATGGAAGCCGCCGATGCCGGCCTCCAGGGCCGCCGCCGCCACGCGCTTGTCGGGCGTGGCCGCCCCGGCGCGGATACGCAGGTCGCCGGTCGCTTCCGCTTCGCCGAACCCCTTGGCCGACAGGCGCACCACGAAGCCCCGTATGCCGCCCTCGCGCACCAGGAGGTTCGAGCCGATCCCCACCACCGTCAGCGGGATTTCCGCCGGCACCGCCTTGAGGAAAGCGGCGAGATCCTCCTCGTCGGCCGGCTGGAACAGCACGTCGGCCGGACCTCCGGCGCGGAACCATGTGATCTTGTCCATGGCGGCGTCGGGCGTAAGACGGCCACGCAGGCCCGAAAGCCTGTCGCCCAGCCTCGCAAGTAGATCGCTGCCGAGAGTCATGCAGGCATCCCGCCGAGATCCTTCGGCAGCTGGTAGGCCCATTGCGTGATGTTGCCGGCGCCGAGGAAGATGACGAAGTCCCCGTCCCTGGCGACCTGGCGGATCGACGGCGCGATCGCGTCCGGACCTTCCAGGAAGCGCGCGTCGCGATGTCCGCCGGCGCGGATGCGCGCCACCAGCGCTTCTGAGGAGATGCCCTCGATCGGGTCTTCGCCGGCCGGATAGACCGGGGCGATCATGACCGTGTCCGCCTCGTTGAAGCAGGACGAGAAATCGTCGAACAGGTCGCGCAGACGGGTGAAGCGGTGCGGCTGCGCGATGGCGACGACGCGGCCCTTCGCGGCCTCGCGCGCGGCCCGCAGCACGGCCTTTATCTCGACGGGATGATGCCCGTAGTCGTCGAAGATCCGCACCCCGTTCCATTCGCCGGTCGGCGTGAAGCGCCGCTTGACGCCGCCGAAGGAAAGGAGGCCCTTGCGGATGTCGTCGGCCGAAATGCCGAGTTCGTGCGCCACCGCGATCGCCGCCGTCGCGTTGGAGACGTTGTGCCGGCCCGGCATCGGCAGGCGCAGCCCGCGGATTTCGGTGATTTCACCCGATTTGCGGTTGCGCACCACCACGTCGAAGGTCGACGCCGCGCCGTCGGTCGCAAGGTTCTCGAAACGCACGCCTGCCTGCGGATTGCCGCCATAGGTGACGATGCGGCGGTCCTCGATGCGGCTGACCAGCGACTGCACTTCCGGATGGTCGATGCACATGACGCCGAAGCCGTAGAACGGCACGTTCTCGACGAACTGGCGAAAGGCGTCGCGCACCTTGTCGAAGCTGCCGTAGTGGTCGAGATGCTCGGGATCGATGTTGGTCACGACCGCGATCTCGGCCGGCAGCTTCAGAAACGTGCCGTCGCTCTCGTCGGCTTCCACCACCATCCATTCGCCCGCGCCCATCCTCGCATTGGTACCGTACGCGTTGATGATGCCGCCGTTGATGACCGTCGGGTCGAGCCCGCCCGCGTCGAGCAGCGTCGCGACCATGGAGGTCGTCGTCGTCTTGCCATGGGTGCCGCCGATCGCCACCGCCTGGCGGAAGCGCATGAGTTCGGCCAGCATCTCGGCCCGCCGCACGATCGGCAGCAGCTTTTCACGCGCCGCCATGAGTTCCGGGTTCGTCTTGCGGATCGCGGTGGAGACCACGACCACTTCCGCCGCGCCGAGGTTTTCCGCAGCGTGGCCCACGAACACCCGGATGCCCTTGTCGCGCAGGCGCTGCACGTTGGCGCTCTCGGACTGGTCCGATCCCTGCACCTCGTAGCCGAGATTGTGCAGCACCTCGGCGATGCCGCTCATGCCGATGCCGCCGATCCCGATGAAATGGACCAGCCCGATGGTCTCCGGCATCTTCATGGCCGGGCTCCTTCCTTGAATTCCTTCGCCGTTCGGCCGGAGGCAATAGCCTCCGCGAGGTCGGCGAGCAACCGCGTGGCGTCAGGCTTGCCCGTGGACCGGGCCGCCGCGGCCATGCTGGCGAGCCGATCGGGTTCGCGCATGAAACGGCCGACGAGTTCCGCGATCGTCTCGGTCGAGAGCGAGGCCTGGGGGTGCACCTCAGCCCCAGCGGCGGCCGCGAGGGCTGCGGCGTTGGCTGCCTGGTCGTGGTCGAGTGCGTGCGGATAGGGAACCAGCAGGGCCGGACGGCCGATCACGCCGATCTCCGAGACCGTCGACGCGCCGGCGCGCGAGATGACGAGATGCGCGTTAGCGATACGGTTCGCCATGTCCGTGAAAAACGGCGCGACTTCGGCCGACACGCCCGCCGCCGCGTAGTCATCGCGCACGCTTGCCTCGTCCTCTTTCCGCGCCTGCTGCGTCATCCGAAGCCGTTGGCGATCCTCTTCCGGCAGATTTGCGATCGCCGGAGGGATGGCCTGAGAGAAGAATTGCGCGCCCTGGCTTCCGCCGAAGACCAGCAGATTGAACGGGCTATCCAGCGTGGGTGCTTCGTAAGGTCTTACCGACGCTTCGATCACCGCCGGGCGCACCGGATTGCCGGTCAGGACGATCTTGTCCGCATGCGGGCCGTCGTTCGTCTTCAGGAACCCGCCGGCTATCGCCGTCACGCGCCCGGCCAGCGCCTTGTTGGCGCGTCCCATCACCGCGTTCTGTTCGTGGATCAGCGTCGGCAGGCCGCGCCGCGTGGCGGCAAATAGCGGCGGCAGCGTCGGATAACCTCCGAAGCCGACGACCGCTTTCGGCTTTAACCGGTTGATGAGCTTTGTCGATGCCTTGACGCCCGACCAGATCGTCAACCCGGCGCGGATGAGTGCGATCGGGTTGCGGGAGCCGATGGTGGAAGACGGGACGGTGTGGATGCCGTCGGCCGGAAAGCTGCCGGCGAAGCGCTCGGCGCGACCGTCCGTCACCAGGTGCACGGACCAGCCCCTGCCCTTCAGCTCGTGCGCGAGCGCCTCGGCCGGAAAGACGTGGCCGCCGGTACCGCCGGCGGCAAGCAGGATCGTGCCCTTGTCCATGTCACTCGGCTGCCAGCACGCGCGGTGCGTAGGGGAAGACGGAGGTCTTGCGGCGCTCGGGCCTGCGACGGGTGAGCGCCAGCACCATGCCCATGGAGATCGCCATGGCGACGAGCGAGGAACCGCCATAGGAGATGAAGGGGAGCGTCATGCCCTTTGCCGGCATCAGCTGCAGGTTCACGCCCATGTTGATGATCGACTGGAAGCCCATCACGATCACCAGCCCCGAGATGGCGTAGCGGGTGAAGTTGTCCTCCTCCTTGTAGGCGATGCGCAAGCCCTTCAGGACGATGAAGGCGAACAGCGCCACGATGATGAAGCACAGCACGATACCGAACTCCTCGGCCGCCACCGAGAAGATGAAGTCGGTGTGGCTGTCGGGCAGGATCCGCTTGACCGCGCCCTCGCCCGGGCCCTGGCCCCACCAGCCGCCGCGAATGATCGCCTCTCGGCCGGTATCCACCTGGAAGGTATCGCCCTCGCCGGTGAGGAACCGGTCGATGCGGCCGGCCACGTGGGGGAAGACCGTATAGGCCGTGAACGCGCCCGCGGCCCCGATCGCCCCGAGCACGAGGATCCACAGCCAGGGCATGCCGGCCATGAAGAACATGGCGCCCCAGGTACCGAGCACGAGCATCGTCTGGCCAAGATCGGGCTGCGCGACGAGCAGCGCCAGCACGAGGCCGAGCAGGATCATGGCGAACAGGTTTCCCGGTATCTCCGGTTGCCGCTGGTGCTCGGCGAAAAGCCATGCGCAGATGACGACGAAGGCCGGCTTCATGAACTCGGACGGCTGCACGGAGATGCCGGCGAGCGAGACCCAGCGCCGCGCGCCCTTCACCTCCACGCCGATGAAAAGGGCCGCGATCATGAGAAGGAGCGAGCCTATCAGCATCACGAGCGCCAGCCGACGGATGTTGCGCGTCGAGAGGAAGGACACGCCGATCATGGCGATCATGGCCGGCACCATGAACAGGATCTGGCGCTCCACGAAATGATAGCTGTCCAGGCCGATTCTCTCGGCAACCGCCGGGCTCGCCGCGAAGGACAAGACGATGCCAAGGACCATCAGCGAGAGAAAGGAGGCGAGGAACCAGCGGTCCACCGTCCACCACCAGCTTGCGGTCAGTCCCCTGTCGACGCGGCTTACCATCAGCGTGTCCCTCCGATCGGTCGGATGCCTTCGATCGCGGCGACGGCGGCCTTGAAGGCGTCCCCGCGAACCTCGAAATTCTTGTACTGGTCGAAGCTTGCGCAAGCCGGGGAAAGCAGAACCACCGGCTCGGCATGCTCGTCGGCCGCTGCGTCGGCCGCGGCGTGGCGCACAGCCGCCTCCAGCGTGCCGGAAATCTCGTAGGGTACGGCCTCGCCCAGCGTGGCGGAAAAGGCGGGTGCAGCCTCGCCGATCAGGTAGGCCTTGGCGATGCGCGGGAAGAAACCGCGCAGCGGCTCGATGCCGCCCTCCTTGGGCAAGCCGCCGGCGATCCAGTAGATGCGCGGGAAGCTCGACAGCGCCGGCGCTGCGGCATCGGCGTTGGTTGCCTTGGAATCGTTGACGAAGAGGACTTTTCCAGCCCGCCCCGCCTGCTCCATGCGGTGGGCGAGGCCCGGAAAGCTCCGAAGGCCGGCCTGTATCTCCTCGATGTCGAGCCCGACGCTCAGGCACGCGGCGACCGCGGCGAGCGCGTTCTGGGCGTTGTGCTGCCCCCGCAGCGATCCGATCCCCTCCAGCGAGGCCAGGCGGCTCACCTTGCCATCCCGGGCCTGCATCAGGTCCTGGCCGTCGGCGAACATGCCGTCGGCGAGCGGCAGGCGCTTCGAAATGCGGATCACCTTACGCCCCGCGCGCTCGAGCCGCTCCGCGATCTGCACGCCCCAGCTGTCGTCGACCCCGACGATGGCCGTCTCGCTGCCGGCGACCAGCCTCTCCTTGATCCCGGCGTAGTGCTGCATCGTCCCGTGCCGGTCGATGTGGTCGGGCGTGAGGTTGAGCAGGATGCCGGCGGTCGGGTCGATGGAGGGCGCGAGATCGATCTGGTAGGACGAACACTCGACGACGTAGACGCGTCCTTCGCCCGGCGGGTCGAGCGTCATCACCGCCCGGCCGATGTTGCCACCCATCTGCGCGTCGCGTCCGGCGGAGGCGAGGATGTGGGCGGTCAGCGCGGTCGTCGTGGACTTCCCGTTCGTACCGGTGATGGCGATGAAGGGCGCATCGGAGCCATTCCACCGGCGCTCGCGCACGAAGAGCTCGATGTCGCCGATGATCTCGACACCCGCGGCCCGCGCCAGTTCGACGGTCCAGTGCGGCTTCGGATGCGTGAGCGGCACGCCTGGCGAAAGGACGAAGGACGCGATGTCCGACCAGTCCTGCCCGCGCAGATCGGCGGTGGGAACGCCTTGGCTCCCCGCCCGGCCGACGCTGTCGGGATTGTCGTCCCACGCGACGACGGAGGCGCCGCCCTCCATGAGGGCCCGCGCGGTGGCGATGCCCGAGCCGCCAAGCCCGAACAGCGCGACCTTTTTTCCCTCGAAGGAACGGGCCGGTATCATCTTTATCTCAGCTTCAACGTCGAGAGGCCGATGAGGGCCAGGATGACGGCGATGATCCAGAAGCGGATCACGATCTGGCTTTCGGTCCAGCCCATCTTCTCGAAGTGATGGTGGATCGGCGCCATCAGGAAGACGCGCTTGCCCGTTGCCTTGAACACGGCCACCTGGATGATGACCGAGAGCGCCTCCATGACGAACAGACCGCCGATGATGGCAAGCACGATCTCGTGCTTGGTGGCGACCGCGATGGTGCCGATCAGGCCGCCGAGCGCGAGCGACCCGGTGTCGCCCATGAAGATCGCGGCGGGCGGCGCGTTGAACCAGAGGAAGCCGAGGCCGGCGCCGATGACGGCGCCCAGCACCACGGCGAGTTCGCCCGTTCCCGGCGTGAAGTGGATCTGCAGATAGTCCGCGAACACCGCGTTGCCGGCGAGATAGGCGATGACGCCGAAGGAGGACGCCGCGATCATCACCGGGACGATCGCCAGCCCGTCCAGCCCGTCGGTGAGGTTCACCGCGTTGCCGGCCCCCACGATCACGAAGGCCGCGAAAGGCACGAAGAAGATCGAGAGGTTGAGGATGAAGTCCTTGACGAAGGGAAAGGTGAGCGACGAGGAGAACGGCGCCTGTCCGTTCTGCATGATGGTCCACGCGGCGAGACCGGCGATGATGAATTCGAGCGCGAGCCTGACCTTGCCCGAAATGCCGAGGTGGCTCTGCTTCGTCACCTTCATATAGTCGTCGTAGAAACCGATGGCGCCGAAGCCGAGCGTCACGATGAGCACGACCCAGACATAGACGCTCGACAGGTTCGCCCACAGCAGCGACGAGCCGACGATGCCGGTCATGATCATCAGCCCGCCCATGGTCGGGGTGCCGGCCTTCTTGAAGTGGGTCTGCGGTCCGTCCGCGCGGATCGGCTGGCCCTTGCCCTGCCGCAGCCGCAGCGAATTGATGATCGTCGGCCCGAACATGAAGACGATCAGCGCCGACGTGATCAGCGCCCCGCCCGTCCTGAAGGTGATGTAGCGGAACACGTTGAAGACCGAGACCTGGTCCGACGCGCTCACGAGAAAGCTCAACATACGAAGTAAATCCCCCGGTTCATCCGTCAGTCTCCACCGGGGCCGGCACCGCTGCCGGGAAACCTGGCAGCAAGTGCGTCGACAATCCTGGAAAAGCCGATTCCGTTCGACGACTTTATCATGATCGCATCTCCGGCCCCCACGCCGGAGACGACAAGCGGCAGAAGTTCTTCGCCCTTCTCGCGGTATTCCACCGGGAAATCGGAGCCCAGCTTGTCGCGCAGCGCGGCCATCTCGGTGCCGGCGAGGTACAGCCGCTCGATCCGCGAGGCCCGGATGACCTCGGCAAGCGCAGAATGCAGGCGTTCTGAATGGGAGCCGAGTTCCAGCATGTCGCCGAGGACCGCGATGCGCCGTCCGCCGGGCGCTTCCGAATTGCTCAGGAGATCGATCGCAGCCTTCATCGAGGCCGGGTTGGCGTTATAGCTCTCGTCGATCACCAGGAACGGCCCGTCCGGGTGCCGGAGCGTCGTGCGCGCGCCCCTGCCCCGCTCCGCCTTGAGGTTGGCCATCGCCGCGGCGGCCGCCGCGACGTCGGCGCCCGCCAGATGCACCGCGCCGAAGACCGCCAGCACGTTCTGGACGACGTGGCGTCCGGGCGCGCCGATGCGCACCGAGACCTCGTCGCCGCCGACCCGGATGGTGACCATGGAGTAATCCGCGTGCAGGTCGCACTGAAGCAGCTTGTAGTTCGCGCGCGAATGCTCGCCGAAGCCGTGCACATGCTTTACGCCCGCTTCCTTCGCGAGCTTCTCCAGGATCCGCCAGCGGTGGTCGTCGCGATTGACGAGCGCGTGGCCGCCGGGTGTCACGCCCTCGAAGATCTCACCCTTGGCCCGGGCGATGTCGTCGAGCGAATGGAAGAAGCCCAGATGCGCGGCGGCGATCATCGTCACGATGGCGACGTGCGGCTGCACCAGCTTGACCAGCGGCCGGATTTCGCCCGGATGGTTCATGCCGATCTCGTAGACCGCGTAGTCGGTGTCCTGCGGCATGCGCGCCAGCGTCAGCGGCACGCCCCAGTGGTTGTTGAACGATCGTTCGGCCGCGTGCACCTTGCCCGACGGCGAGAGCGCCAGCCGCAGCGCTTCCTTGGTGCTGGTCTTTCCGGCCGAGCCGGTGACGGCGATGACCTTCGCGTTCGACCGCGCCCGCGCCGCGGCGCCAAGCAGTTCCAGCGCGTGCAGAACATCCTCCACCACGATCATCGGCATGGTGAGCCGGCCGAGAGAGGCCAGCCTGTCTTCGGCCACGACCATGAGGCCGGCGCCGGCGGCCATCGCGGCGGTCGCGAAGTCATGACCGTCGAAATTCTCTCCCTTGATGGCGAAGAAGGCCTCGCCCTGCGCAAGCGTGCGCGTGTCGATGGAAATGCCGGTGATTTCCCGCGGCAAATTGCCGAGCGGACGCCCGCCCATGGCGGCAACCATCGCCTCGCTGGTCCAAAGCGCGCTCATCGGGCGAGCTCCGCCAAGGCGTTGCGGACCTCTTCGTGGTCGGAGAAATGGTGGGTGACCGTGCCGACCGTCTGGCCTTCCTCGTGGCCCTTGCCGGCCACGATCAGCGTGTCGCCTCCGGCCAGCATGCCGACGCCCTTCCGGATCGCCTCGCGGCGGTCGCCGATTTCGATGGCGCCGGGCGCGGCCGTCAGGATCTCGGCGCGGATCTCGGCCGGCACCTCGCTGCGCGGATTGTCGTCGGTGACGATGACCACGTCGGCGAGCCGCGTCGCGATCTCGCCCATGATCGGCCGTTTGCCCCGATCGCGGTCGCCGCCGCATCCGAACACCACGACGACGCGGCCGGTGGTGAAGGGCCGCACGGAGGACAGCACGTTCTCCAGCGCCTCCGGCTTGTGCGCGTAGTCGACATAGACCGGCGCCCCCGCGCCCGTCGAACCGACGAGATCGAGCCGCCCGGGCGCGCCTTCGAGATGCTCGAGCGCGCGCAGCGCATCGCCGGCCGGGACACCCGTCGAGATCGCCAGCCCGGCCGCGACCAGCGCGTTGGAGATCTGGAAGTCGCCGGCGAGCGGCAGCAGGATTTCGTGGATGGTCCCCTCGGCCTCGATCTCGGCGCGCTGGCGCCTGCGCTCGTGCTCCACCCGCTTCAGCGTCAGGAAGGTTCCCTTCCTGCCGACGGTCCGCACGTCCAGCCCGGCTTTCGCGGCGGCATCGATCGTCGGCTGCGACCAGGCGTCGTCGGCGAAGATGACGGCAGGCGCTCCTTTCGGCAGAAGGTCCTCGAACAGGCGCATCTTGGCGCGGTGGTAGTCCTCGATGGTGGGGTGATAGTCCATGTGGTCGCGGCCGAGATTGGTGAAGGCGCCGGCCGCGAGCCTCACCCCGTCCAGCCGGCGCTGGTCGAGCCCGTGGCTCGACGCCTCCATGGAGCAATGCGTCACGCCGGCATCGGCGAGTTCGGCAAGCAGCGCATGCAGCGCGACCGGGTCGGGCGTGGTCAGCGAGCCGTATTCCGTCCGCCCCGGCGCCACCACGCCCGTAGTACCGACGCTTGCCGCCTGCATGCCGGCGCGCGCCCAGATCTGGCGCACGAAGACTGCGACCGAGGTCTTGCCGCTCGTGCCGGTGACGGCGACCATGGTCTCCGGCTGGCGGCCGTGAAAACGGGCGGCGGCCAGCGCCAGCGCGCGGCGCGGATCGGCCGACTTCAGGACGGGAATGCCGAGCCCCGGCGCATCGGCGTCGAGCGCGGCGATAACAGCGATCGCGCCCCTGGCCGCGGCGTCGGGCGCGAAGGCCATGCCGTCCGACTTGCCGCCCCTGAGCGCGGCGAACACGAAGCCGGGACACACGGCGCGTGAATCCGAGGTAATCCCCTCGACGATCCGCTCGCCGGAGGCAGCGGATTCCACAGGGAGTATTTCGGCGAGATCACTGAGCTTCATTCAATTTCTTCGAGACGCGAGACGCCGTCCCTGCGGCGCGCCGATAGGGAATCATCAGTTCGATACCAGCAGTGCCTGGTTTTCATGGCCGAAAACTGGCTTCACGCCAAGCAGCGGCGCGGCCCTGCGGATGATGTTGGCGACGATGGGTGCGGCATTGGAACCGGCGGTCGCCCCCATCCCGGGCTTTTCCGGCTTCGGCTCGTCGATCACCGACAGGACGATGTACTGCGGATCGTCGATCGGGAAGGCGGCGAGGAAGGCGTTGAACCGCTTGTCGCTCGCATAGCGGCCGTTGACCACCTTCTCGGCCGTACCGGTCTTGCCGCCGACGCGGTAGCCCGGCACCTCGGCCCGGCGGCCGGAACCCTTCTCGGAATTCAGCCGGTAGAGATAGCGCATGTCGTCGACCGTATGCGGCTGGACCACCCGGTGGCCGATCTGCTGCGCTTCCTCTTCGCTGCGCGGCAGGAACGTCGGCGGAATGAGGGTGCCCCCGTTCATGAGCGCCGCCGCCGCGACGGCCGTCTGCAACGGCGTGGTCGCCATGCCGTGGCCGAAGGCGATGGTGATGGAATTGAGCTGCTTCCACTCCTTGGGCTCGGTGGGGCTCGCGACTTCCGGCAGTTCCGTCACCAGCCGGTCGAGCAGCCCCAGGCGCTTGATGAACTCGCGGTGCCCCTCGACGCCGACGCTCTCGGCCATCTTTGCCGACGCGATGTTGGATGAGTAGATGAAGACCTCCGGCACGGTCAGCACGCGTCCCTTGCCGTGGAAGTCGCGGATCGTGAAGCGCCCGAAGCTGATCGGCCGCGAGGCGTCGTAGCGGCTGTTCAGCGTTGCCTTGTCGGCGTCGAGTACCATGGCGGTGGTAAAGCTCTTGAAGGTCGAGCCCATCTCGTAGACGCCGGCCGACATGCGGTTGAGCCTGTCCTTGTCGTTGGCGTTGAAGGGGTTGTTCGGGTCGAAATCGGGAACCGACGCCATGGCGAAGATCTCGCCGGTCTTGGCGTTGAGCACCACGGCGCCCGCCGCGATGGCGTGATAGCGCTCCATCGCCGCGGCGATCTCGTCGCGGACGATGTGCTGGACCCTGAGGTCGATCGAAAGCCGCACCGGCTCGAGTTCCGAGGAGGCGACCATGCCCGTGGCGCGAAGATCGGCGAGCCCCTGCCCGTCGATGTACTTCTCCATGCCGGCAATGCCCTGATTGTCGACGTTGACGAGACCCAGGATGTGCGAGGCGGTGGGGCCGCCGGGATAGAAGCGCCGCTTTTCCGACCGGAAGCCGATGCCCGGCAGGCCGAGCTGCAGGATCTCGTTCTGCTGCCGCGGCGTGATCTCGCGCTTCAGCCAGGCGAAGCCCGAACCGCTCTTGAGCTTCTTGTAGGTCTGCTCGTAGTCGAGCGACGGAAGCACGGAGGTCAGCAGTTCCACCGCCTCGTCGGCATCGACGATGCGCCTTGGCTCGGCAAAAAGCGAGGCCGACTTGATGTCCGTGGCGAGCACCTGTCCGTTGCGGTCGACGATGTCGGGACGGGAGGCCGCCATCCGCGCGCCGCCGAAGATGCTGGTCTCCTCCCCGTCCTGGAGACCGAGAAAGACGAGCCGGCCGGCGATGACCGAATAGATCGCGAAGAACACCGTCATCGTCATGAGGACCCGGGATTTCGCACGCCCGCCGGTCGATTTCCGCGCCCCTTCGACGACGATGGCCGCCTGGTCGCCACTGGCGCGCGCGGGTTTCCGGCGTACGATCCCGGCGGCTTTCCTCAACAGACCCTTCATCGCGTGGTGCTCCCGGTCAGGGTTGCGTCATCCGGAGATGTGGATTCGTCCTCGTCCAGCGGCTTCATCGGGATGTCGTCGGGATCGACGATCTGCTCCGCCTCGACCGGCTGGAGGTTCAGTTCGGCCTGGTAGACCTCGACCAGTTGCTGGAGCCGCACCGGCTGGGTCAGCAGGCTCCAGTCGGCCTTCAGGAGGTCGATCGTCTCGTCCTCCAGCCTGATCTGCCGCTCGAGCTGGCGCACTTCCGCAAGCTGGTCCTCCGCCGCGCTCTTCGTCTTGTAGGTGAAGGCCGCGGCCGACACCATGACGGCGATGAGGAGGATGTCCGTGGCTCGAAACAGGCTCATCTTCTATCCATGGATGGCTTGGATTTCGGGAAGCTTCGGAAGCCCGAAGATCGAATGGTCTTCCGGCCGGGCCGGGTTTTCCGTGCGGACCGCGACGCGCAGCTTGGCCGAGCGGGCGCGCGGATTGCGTTCCGCCTCGGCTTCTGATGCGGCGATCACCTTCGCGGGCTTGTCGAAGGTCGGCGGCACTGCCTGCACTTCGGGCAGGTGGCGCGAGCCGCCGCTGCCGCCCGCGCGCTCGCCCATGAAGCGCTTGACGATCCGGTCCTCTAGCGAATGGAAGGTGACGACCGCGAGCCGGCCGCCGGGCTTCAGCGCCCGCTCGGCGGCAAAGAGCGCCCGCGCCAGTTCCCCCAGTTCGTCGTTGACGAAGATGCGCAACGCCTGGAAGACGCGCGTGGCGGGATGGATCTTGTCCTTCGGATGACGGCCGACCAGCGCCTCGATCGCCTCGGCGAGGTCGCGCGTGGTGGCGAACGGCCGCGCCGCGCGGCGCTTCTCGATCATGCGCGCGATGCGGCCGGCATGCCGCTCTTCCCCGAGCAGCCCGAAGATGCGCGTCAGGTCGCCCGCCTTGAAGGCATTCACGACATCCGCGGCGCGCGGACCCGCCTGCGCCATGCGCATGTCGAGCGGCCCGTCGTGCCGGAAGGAGAAGCCGCGCTCCGCCTGGTCGAGTTGCATGGACGATACGCCGATGTCCAGCACCACCCCATCGACGGTTTCGCCGGCATGCTCGTCGAGCCGAGAGAACGCGCCCGGCACCAGCCGCAGCCGTCCGCCGGATGCAGCCTCCATCTCCTTGCCGTCGCGGATCGCGTCGGGATCGCGGTCGATCGCGATCACGCGCGCGCCGGCCGAAAGCAGCGCTCGCGTGTAGCCGCCCGCTCCGAACGTCCCGTCGACGAGGATTTTTCCGTCCGACGGTTCGAGCGCCGCAAGCACCTCGTCGAGAAGAACCGGAATGTGGCGGGCCGGTCCGCCACCGGCGTCGTCGAGGCCGCCGGGGCCCGCCATCATTCCGTCTCTCCGGTCATGCGCGCGGTCGTTCCCTCCTGCCGCAAACGCGACAGCCGCGCACGCGCCTCGGTCCTGTAGTCCTGGAAGCGCTTCGGCTCCCACATCTGGAAGAACTGCCCCCGCCCCACGAAAGCCACGTCCGTCTCGATACCCGTATGCTCGCGCAAGAAATCCGTCACGGTGATCCGCCCGTCCCCGTCCAGCTTCAGGAAGGCCCCGTCCCCATGGCAGAAGAACGACATGTCGTCCGCCGCCTGCAGGAAGGGATCCTCGTTGGCGATCCGCTCCTCGTATCGGTCGAGCAGGTCGAGCCCGCCCACGTCCAGCGCCGGCATGTCGAGCGCACGCAGCGCATAGAGCTCGGAATAGCCGCGTTTGGCCAGCACGGCCCGGAAATGCGCAGGCACCGAGACGCGTCCCTTGGCGTCGATCCGGTTCACCGCATTGGAAAGAAAACGGTCCATTCCTCGTGCCAGCCGCCTGCGCCGCCGCGCTTCCGTTCATCGTACAATCCGTGCCGCCGCACGTTCCCGCAAATCCCCCGCCGTTCTGAAAATCAGGCATGACGCGACCTCTTCCCGCGGCCGCCTGGACCGCCGGTTTGTGGGACGCTTCACTCGTCACTGGAACGAAGACTGGATGGTGCTTAAGGGATACCATGGGCAAATTTGGGCGTCAACGGGATGAAGCTCCACCAAGCCGCAGGATTGCGGAATGCCGCCGCACGAACGGCGAATCCTGTTTATGCTCCATTAGGCCTAACGAAGAGTTATTGCCGACCGTCGACGAGGCCGATGCGTTACACGGTCAAACAAGCTATGGGGCGGATCGCATGGCACGATCCCGAATAGGCAGAGACACATGACCCACTCCGACGAAACGCGCGCCGCCCGCCTTCCCCATCTTCGGCAATCGCGCGCGGAAAAGGGGGATCCGGTCGCTTTGCCGCTGACGATGACCTCGATGTTCCACCTGCCGGGCGACCCCGCCGGCTTCGACCAGTATGGCCGGTTCCACAATCCGACCTGGGAAGCGGTGGAGGAGGCGCTGGGGCTGCTGGAGGATGCCGAGGCGCTGGCGTTTCCCTCGGGCATGGCCGCGATTTCGGCGGTGCTATTCAGCGTCGTTCGGTCGGGCGACCGCATCCTGCTGCCGTCCGACGGCTACTACACCACCCGCGTCCTGGCCGAGCGGTTCCTCAAGCCTCTCGGCGTGGCGGCCGACCTGCGGCCGACAGCGACGTTCGGGCAAGGCGGGTTCGACGGCTACAGGCTGGTCTTCGTCGAGACGCCGTCCAATCCGGGGCTGGATATCTGCGACATCAAGGCAGTAGCTGAGGCGGCGCACCGCGCGGGCGCGATCGTCATGGCCGACAACACGACCATGACGCCGTTCGGCCAGCGGCCGCTCGACCTTGGCGCCGACATCGTGGTCGCGGCCGACACCAAGGCGCCCAACGGCCATTCCGACGCTTTGTTCGGGCATGTCGCGAGCCGCGACGCCGAGCTGATCGCTGCGGCGCGGGACTGGCGCAAGCTCGCCGGCGGCATTCCCGGTCCGTTCGAGGCCTGGCTGGTGCATCGCGGACTGGAGACGCTGGAGGTGCGCTTCGACCGGATGTGCGGATCGGCCGACACGATCGCCCCGCGGCTGCGGGATCATCCCGCCGTGCGCTCCGTCCGCTTCCCGGGGCTCGCGGGCGACCCCGCGCACAACCTGGCAAGCACACAGATGGACCGCTTCGGCTTCCTGATCGGGCTGACGCTGGCGGACGAGGCCAGGGCCGAAGCCTTCATCGACGCCTGTCCGCTGATCCAGCCCGCCACCTCCTTCGGCGGCGTTCACACCTCGGCCGAACGCCGCGCCCGCTGGGGCGACGCGGTGGATCCCGGCTTCGTGCGGCTGTCGGTGGGCTGCGAGCCGAGGGAGGTCCTCTGGAAGGCACTGGAGGCGTCGCTGGACGCGATCGCCTGATCAGCCTTCGCTCTCGCCACCCCCAATGTTTTCGGACGTGATATCGCGACGTCCGTGCAGGACGCGCAGGATTTCGACGTTCTCTTCGACGATTATGTAGAAGCAGAGATACTGGCCGACGACGATGCGTCTGATCTTGTTGCCGATGTCTTCGCGAAGAGAACCCGATCGAGGCTGTGTGGCCAGGAGCTCCCATTGCCGCCGCATGCGTTCGATCAACCGCTTGGCGGCGGCGGGATTTTCTTCCGCTATGTGGTCAGCAATGTCTTCGATGTCGCGTTGGGCGCGCGGTGACAGCCGGTAGCCCACGACCCGCTACTTCTCCATTGCCGCGTACTTGCGACGAAGGCGTTCCATGAATGGCGCACCCTCTTCGGCCGGCCCGCTGTCGATCCCCTCCTGGACCAGCCGCTTCAACTCCTCCAGCGAGTACCCGAAATTGTCGCGGCGCTCCTTCCACTGCCGCAGCGCGTCGACGACCACCTCGCTGGCGGAGGGATATTCCCCCGATGCGACCGCCTCGTCCACTTCGTCGGCGAGTTCGGACGATATCGTGATGCTGCGTTGCTGTGCCGGGCCCATGACCGCGCTCCGTATCGGCGTCGATGCTCAAGATACGGCCGCTTCCCGCAACCGGCAAGGACCGCGCACGGATGCGCGCGGTTCCTCGGGCTCAAAAAGAGGTGCCAGCCGGCCTGTAAGCCGGGTTCTGTATGGCCCCGCCGCATCGCTGCGCCGGAACGTGGCGGCCATTCATCTTGGACGGACATCGCTGCCCGCCTCATGCAACCTACCCGGACGACTGGGCCGGAAACTGCCCGGGAGCGAACTCCCTCGCCGTCCCTATTCGGTCTTGCTCCCGGTGGGGCTTGCCGTGCCGCCCCTGTTGCCAGGCGCGCGGTGGGCTCTTACCCCACCCTTTCACCCTTGCCCCGCCAGCAAGCCGGTCCGCGCAGCGGTTATGCCGCTGCGAAAGGCCGGCCTGCAGGCGGGGCGGTCTGCTTTCTGTGGCGCTTTCCCTGGGGTTTCCCCCGCCGGCCATTAACCGGCACCGTGTTTCCATGGAGCCCGGACTTTCCTCACGCGCGGCCTTTCGGCAATTGCGCGTGCGGCCGCCCGGCCAGCTGGCAGAGTGCATAAAGTCGTTCGGGAGCAAAAACGCAAGCCCGATGCGGGCGAGCGTCGGTGCGGCGACGGCCGTCGACCGCCGCCCTGCCCGTCAGCCGCCGATCTGGCGCTTCACCTTAGCGCAATAGGCCGCGGAAATGCTGTTCATGCGCTTGGCGCCGTGCCCGGCATTGTAGCGCAGGATCGTTCCGCAGGTGTCGCCGCCGCCGAGCTGGTGTGCCTTGGCGAGATACTTCATGCCGTAGCGGATGTTGGTGTCGGGATCGTAGAGGCCCTTCGCCGAACCGGTGTAGCCCATCATGCGCGCCGTGGTCGGCTTGATCTGCATCAGGCCGATCTCGCCGGCACTGCCGCGCACGTCCGGCCGGAAATTGCTCTCCACGCCGACAACCGCGGTCGCGAGCGCCACCGGCACGCCGTAAGCCGACGCGTAGCTGGAGATGATCGAGGAATAGCGGTTCTTGACCACCGTCACCTTCACCTCCGCCTTCGCTTCCGGCTTCGACGGCTCGACCGCCGCGGCTTCCCGCGCCACCGCCATCAGCGCCGGCCGGCCGCGCGGATCGATGGACGCGGTCGTCATGTTGTCGACCGCCGGAGCCGCCGTTTCTGCTTCCGCGCCGCTGTTGCGGGCGCTGTCCTTGGCGTCGCCCTTGATCGACGCGAAAGCCTCCGCCAGTTCGCTGCGGCTGAGCTGCGAAGGGGCTTCCTGCGCGATGGCGGCGGAGTTCGTCACGCCGCACACGAACGCCGCGGCGAGTACCAGATTTCTGTTCATTCGGGCCTTTTCTCTGCTTTCGCCCGGCTGGACCGGGCGTGGTTTTCCGACTGGGCCGGACGACGCCGAGGCGCGTCCGGTTGCGAACGGACGGGCAGATGAAAGGCAAATGAGCGGCAAGAATGACCGCAGCGCTCAACTTTCGTGAACGCTCGTTACATCAAGCCTTTGAAACGACGCGGGTTTCCGCAACGTCAAGCGAGCTGGCGCGCACGAGTTCGTGGAGCACGGCAAAGGTCGCGCCATCGGCGATTCCGTCCACCCGAGCCGGCCGGAAATGGCGCTGGAAAGCGTCGACCGCGACATGCGTCGTCCGGTCGAAGGTGCCGGTGATCTCGATGCCGTAGCCATAGAGACCGAGCATCGACTGAAGTCTTTCGACCGCATCGCCGGTCGCACCCGATGCGAGGTACGGGCCGGATACCGGCGGCGGCTCCGGCGGACGCACGCCCAGTCCGGCCTCGGCCAGCCGTGTCCATGGAAACTTCTCACCGGGATCGATCTTCCGGCCGGGCGCCACGTCGGAATGGGCGAGCACCCGCTCGGGCACGATGGCGTGGCGTTCGCAGATGCCGCGGCAAAGCGCGATTACGGCCGCGATCTGAGCCTCGGGAAAATCGGGATAGCCGAGGAAGTGCCCCGAATTGACGATCTCGATGCCGACCGAGTGCGAGTTGACGTCCGTCTCTCCCTTCCAGGAACTCTTGCCAGCATGCCAGGCGCGGTCGCTCTCGCGCACCATCTGGACGATTCGGCCGTCCTCGTGGACGAGATAGTGCGAGGACACCTCGCTCTCGGGATTGCACAGCCAGGCTTCCGCGCCCGGCCCGCTTTCCATGCCGGTATAGTGCAGGACGATCATGTCCGGACCCATGCTGCCCGCCCGCGGGCCGAAATTGGGAGAGACCCGAATGTCCGCGCCGGGATGATCGGCGGCGAACCCGCTCATGCCGGCACGCGACCCCGTTCGATCGTCTCGTAGGCGGCGTTGATGGCTGCGACGCGGTCGTTGGCGATGGCGACGAATTCTTCGGGAACGCCACGCGCGACGAGCTTGTCGGGATGATGCTCGGTAACCAGTTCGCGATAGCGCCGCTTGACCGCCTCGAAGCTGGTGCCCCGTTCGATCCCGAGGATCGCGTAGGGATCGCTGCCTTCCTGCAACACCGCATGCCGCGCCAGGATCGCGCGGAAATGGCTGTCGCTGATGTTGAAGATCTCGGCGATGCGACGCAGGAAATCGACCTCCTTTTCGTGGATGAGGCCGTCAGCCTTGGCGATGTGGAAGAGGCCGTCGAGGATGTCCTCCAGCATCTGGCAGTCGCGCTGGCCCGATCCGCACAGGCCGGCGAGCCGCTCGGCATAGGCTTCGTATCCAGCCGTGTCGCTCATGGCGAGCCGGTACAGGCGCGACACGTTGCGCTCCTGTTCGGGCGGCATGGAAAAGATTTCCTGGAAGGCGCGAACCTCGTCCTGCGTCACGATGCCGTCGGCCTTCGCCATCTTGGCGGAGAGCGCGATCATCGCGATGGAGAAGGCGACCTTTCGACGAAGCTCGGGATCGCCGGCAAACGTCGTACGCACGGATTCGAGGATCTCGGCTATCCCCGAGGCAGCCCCTGCGGAGATGCGCGACGCCAGTTCGCCGATGCGAGCCCAGATAGACATGATTTCTGTCTAGTGCGGTTCGCGCAAGATTGCGAGACCCGGATCGCGTCGGGATGCGATCGGTCGCACTTGGCGACGAGTAGAGGCGGACGTGAAAAAAGCCGGTCGAAACCGGCTTTTTCCATCATGTGCGGAACGTTTGGGGCTTACTGAACCGCCGGCACCTCGTCGGCGGGCTCGACCTGATCGGCGTCGGGCATGACCTTGGTTTCGTCGGCCGGATCGACCGTGGTGTCGGTCTCCTCGCCAGACTGGATGCTCTGCGTCGTGGTGTCGTCCGTCGGGGCCTGCGTAGCCGCGGCATCGTCGTCGGGAACGATGATCACGTCTGCGTCACCTTCACCTTCGATGCTCTGCGTGGTGGTGTCGTCGGTCGACGTCGCGTCGCTCTCGGGAACCACAGTCACGTCGGGGTTTGCGGCCTCCGGGGCCACGGTCTCGGTCTGGATGCTTTCGGTGGTCGTGGTGTCCGTGTCGCTGCAGGCGGCGAGGCCCAAGAGGGCGATGGACGAAACGGAAGCGAGGATGATCTTTTTCATGTCGGTTCTCTCCTTTTGGTGACGCACCTCAGAGCGCGCCGTCGGAGAAGGAATGCGTTGTAGCCGAACCGGTTTCCTCAAATACCTCTTACTCTGCGTAACAATGCGTCAGTTTCCTCGTCGAGATGTCCACGGCATCAAAGGCTGGCCGCACTACGCGACGCCTGGTCGTACTGGCCCGACAGCGCGCGCATCAGCGCGGCGATACGGCTGATCTCCTCGTCGTCGAACCGGAGGCCCTTGACGCTGCCGGCAAGCAGCGCCTCGCGGACCTCTCGATATTGCGCGCACGCCTCCGCTCCCGCCTTGGTGACCCTGACCGTCTTTTCCTTGCCCCGCCGGCCGGTCTCGATCAGTCCCGCGCCTTCCAGCTTCTTGAGGGCATAAGAGACCACATGCGTATCCTCTATGTTCAGCATCATGCACAGGTCCGAAAGCGTCTTCTCCCGGCCGCGATGATTGCTGGAGTGCAGGATCTGGACGTCGAGCGGCCCGAGACCGGAAATGCCCGCCGCCCCCATGCAGCGTACCATCCAGCGCTGGAAGGCGTTGTTGAGAATGGTCATGGCGAACTCCATCTCCGACAGCGACGGCATGGCGCCATCGGCCAGGTGCGCCGACGAAACCACCGGCCCAAAAGGGTTCTTCCCGCTCGCCATTATGTCCTCCATCATCGATAAAACGTCGACAAAATGTTGACGTTTTACACCTGATTGACATATAGCCCGGACACGGGAAATCTCCAACCATGATCGCAGGGGAACGGCCGATGGACGGGAAATGGGATTTCTGGGTGGACCGTGGCGGCACCTTCACCGACATCATCGGCCGCGACCCGGAAGGCAATCTCCACCCGCGCAAGCTCCTGTCGGAAAACCCGGAGGCCTACCGCGATGCCGCCGTTCAAGGAATTCGCGACCTCTTGGGCGTGCCGGCCGGCGAACCGGTGCCTTCGCATCGCATCGGCGACGTCAAGATGGGCACCACGGTGGCGACCAACGCCCTGCTGGAGCGCAAGGGCGACCGGGTGCTCCTGCTCATCACCAAGGGGTTCCGCGATGCGCTGAAGATCGCCTACCAGGCGCGCCCGGACATCTTCGCCAAGGAGATCATCCTGCCCGAGCAGCTCTACGAGCGGGTCATCGAGGTTGAGGAGCGCGTGCGCGCCGACGGCTCGGTGGAGACCATGCCGAAGCTCGACGAGGTGAAGCCGCTGATCGAACAGGCCCGCGCCGACGGCATCGAGGCGGTGGCCGTCGTCTTCATGCATTCCTGGAACTATCCCGATCACGAACTGATGGCGGCGAGCCTGTGCCATCACGCCGGCTTCAGCCAGATTTCCGTCAGCCACCAGATCTCGCCGCTGATCAAGCTGGTCGGGCGCGGCGATACCACCGTAGTCGACGCCTACCTCTCGCCGATCCTGTCGCGCTACGTCGAGCGCGTGGCGGCTGAACTGGGAGCGGAGCCGGCGCCTTCCTCCGCCACTGAAGGAGAGGGAGGCGGCTCGCCAAATCTCATGTTCATGATGTCGTCGGGCGGCCTTACCGCCGCCGACCTGTTCCAGGGCAAGGATGCGCTGCTGTCAGGCCCGGCGGGCGGCGTCGTCGGCATGGTCGAGACGGCGCGGCTTGCCGGGTTCGAGCAGGTGATCGGCTTCGACATGGGCGGCACTTCGACCGACGTCGCCCACTACGACGGCGAGTACGAGCGCGCCTTCGACACGGAAGTAGCCGGTGTGCGCGTCCGCGCCCCGATGATGCGCATCCACACGGTGGCGGCCGGCGGCGGATCGGTGCTGCATTACGAGGATGGACGCTTCCAGGCCGGCCCCGACTCGGCGGGCGCCAACCCCGGACCCGCCTGCTACCGCCGCGGCGGACCTCTTGCCGTCACCGACGCCAACGTGATGCTGGGCAAGCTGCAGCCGGAGTTCTTCCCGGCGATCTTCGGTCCCGACCAGGACCAGCCGCTCGACCGCGAGGTGGTGCGCAAGAAGTTCGAGGAGATGGCGCAAGCGATCGGCGACGGCCGCTCGCCGGAAGCGGTCGCCGAGGGCTTCATCACCATCGCGGTGGAGAACATGGCCAACGCCATCAAGAAGATCTCCGTCCAGCGCGGCTACGACGTGACGGAGTATCTCCTGAACTGCTTCGGCGGCGCCGGCGGCCAGCACGCCTGCCTGGTGGCCGACGCGCTCGGCATGGAAGCCGTGCTCGTTCACCCCTTTTCCGGCCTTCTGTCGGCCTACGGCATCGGGCTCGCCGCCATCTACGCCTCGCGTCAACAGGCGCTGCTGAAGCCTCTGGCCGACGCGACGCTGGACGAAATCCGGCTCCTCACCGAAAGCCTGCGCAAGGCGGTCTTCGAGGAACTGCACCGCCAGGGCATCGCCGACGAGGAGATTTCCTGGCGACCCGTGCTGCAGGTCCGCTACGACGGCACCGACACCGCCCTGCCGGTCGATTTCGACGCCTTCTCCGTGCCCGATGCCAAGAAGGCCTTCGAGGCCGCGCACAAGGCGCAGTTCGGTTTCGTCTACGAGAACAAGACGATGATCGTCGAGGCGATCAGTGTCGAGGGCATCGACATGCGCGAGTCCGGCCGCGACGAGATCGAGCAGCCGGTGGAGGACCGAGCGGCCGACACGAGTGAAACCCGCGACATCTTCTGCGAAGGCGAATGGCGCACTGCCGGGGTCTTCCGCCGCGAGGACCTGACCCCCGGCGCGCGCATTTCCGGACCCGCCCTCGTCATCGAGAGCCACCAGACCGTCGTGGTCGAACCTGGCTGGCAGGCGGAAATTACCGCCCGCGACCACGTGCTCCTACGCCGTGTCGAGCGAAAGGCCCGCACAGCCGCCGTCGGCACCGAGGCCGATCCGGTGATGCTCGAGGTCTTCAACAACCTCTTCATGTCGATCGCCGAGCAGATGGGCGTGACGCTCCAGAACACCGCCTACTCGGTCAACATCAAGGAGCGGCTCGATTTCTCCTGCGCCGTCTTCGACCGCGACGGCGCGCTGGTCGCCAACGCTCCGCACATGCCGGTGCATCTGGGCTCCATGGACCGCTCGGTGGAGACCATCATCCGCCTCAATGCCGGCGACGTGCACCCCGGCGACGTCTTCGCCCTCAACGCGCCCTACAATGGCGGAACGCATCTGCCGGACATCACGGTGGTGACGCCGGTGTTCGACGACGAAGGCAGAACGATCCTTTTCTGGGCGGCCTCGCGCGGCCACCATGCCGACGTCGGCGGCACCGCGCCCGGCTCCATGACGCCGCTGGCCACCACGGTGGACGAGGAAGGCGTGCTGTTCGACAATTTCCGTCTCGTCGAACGCGGCCACTTCCGCGAGGCGGAACTGCATAACCTTCTGACCGATCACCCCTACCCTGCGCGCAACCCGCACCAGAACATCGCCGACCTGAAGGCGCAGATCGCCGCCAACGAGAAGGGCGTGGCCGAACTGCGCAAGATGGTCTCCCATTTCGGGCTCGACGTGGTGGAGGCCTATATGGGCCACGTGCAGGACAACGCCGCCGAGAGCGTGCGCCGGGTGCTCGAACGCCTTCCCGACGCGTCCGAGTACGAATACCCGACCGACACCGGCCAGGTGATCAAGGTCCGGATCACGGTCGACCGCGAAAAGCGTTCCGCGAAAGTGGATTTCACCGGCACCTCGCCCGTGACGAAGAACAACTTCAACGCCCCCGAGCCGGTCGCCCGCGCCGCCGTGCTCTACGCGTTCCGCGTCATGGTCGAGGGCCAGATCCCGATGAACGCCGGCTGCCTGAGGCCGATCGAGATCGTCATCCCGGACGGCTGCATGCTGCGACCCGCCTACCCGGCCGCGGTCGTGGCGGGCAATGTCGAGACATCGCAGCACGTCACCAACGCGCTGTTCGCAGCACTGGGGGCGCTCGCCAACAGCCAGGGCACGATGAACAACCTGACCTTCGGCAACGAGACCTACCAGTACTACGAGACGATCTGCTCGGGCTCCCCGGCCGGACGCATGAACGACGGGCGCGGTTTTCCCGGCACCTCGGGCGTCCACGTCCACATGACGAATTCGCGCCTGACCGACCCGGAAATCCTAGAACTGCGCTTTCCGGTGCTGCTCGAAGACTTCCACATCCGCGAGGGCTCCGGCGGCAAGGGTAGGTGGAATGCGGGCGACGGCACCCGCCGCACCATCCGCTTCCTCGAAACCATGGAATGCGCCATCCTCTCCTCCCACCGCGGCCACCCGCCGCGCGGCCTCGACGGCGGCGGCGACGGGCAGGTCGGCAAGACCGAGGTCCGGCGCGGGGACGGCACGGTGGAGACGCTGAAGGCCTGCGACCAGACCGTGATCGAGGCCGGGGAGGCGGTGATCGTCACGACGCCGACTGCGGGGGGATTCGGGCGCGGTTGAAAGTCAGCCCGCGGCATCTGGAACGTCTCGGCCCCTGCGATCTTTGGTGCGCAAGGATCGCGAATGCTGGAGATGATACGTGCCGGACAAACTCACCCCCGCCTCCTCCGAAACCGTCTCCGTCCGCCGTCTCTCCGTTTCGCGCGGTGACAGCGTCCCCAACAACGACCGCTTCCCAGCCGTTCTCGCCAGGAACGCGCTCGGCGACGCGCGGGATGATGCGGCAGTGCGCCGACTGATGGAGGGGAACGGCTGGGGCGGCACGTGGACGTGGCGGGTATTCGACTTCCATCACTTCCATCCCGACTGCTTCGAGGCGCTGGCGGTGGCGCGCGGATCGGCGCGGCTGATACTGGGTGGGCCGCAAGGTGAGGAAGTCGAGGTGAAGGCTGGCGACGTCGCCATCCTGCCGCCGGGCTTCGGACACCGCCAGCTTTCCGCGAGCGACGATTTCGCCATCTGCGGCGCCTATCCGCCTAGGCAGGAGGACTATTCGGTCATACGCGCGGACGAGGGCTACGACGACGCCATGCTGCGTCAGATCGCAAGTGTGGCCGTCCCCGAAAGCGATCCGGTGTGGGGCGGAGCCGGCCCGCTGCTGAAGGCGCTGCGCGACGGCTGACGCGCAACCCGCGGCTTCTCTTGTTGCACTGCAACATGTCTGCGGCTAGACCGGATCCATGATCGTCTTCACCGATCTCGACGGCACGCTGCTCGACCACGAGACCTATCGTTTCGACGCCGCGCTGCCCGCTCTCGAAGCGCTTTCCGCGCGCGGGGTTCCGCTCGTGCTGGCGACGAGCAAGACGGCGGCCGAAATCGGTCCGATCCGGCAGGCGCTCGGCCGCGCCGTTCCAGCGATCGTGGAAAACGGCGGGGGCATCGACTGGGCGGACGACGCAACGTCCGCTTCCGGAGACGACTATTCCGACATCCGCACGGCGCTCGACGCGATGCCGCCGCGCCTTCGCGAGATGTTCCGGGGATTTGGCGACATGGACGCAGACAGGATCGCCTCTTTGACCGGCCTGACGAAAGAACAAGCCGGCCGCGCCCGCCAGCGCCGCCACTCGGAGCCCGGCATATTTTCCGGCACGCCCACCGAGCGCGAAGAATTCCTCGCCTGCCTCCAAAAGCACGGACTGAAGGCCGTGCAGGGCGGTCGCTTCCTCACCGTCGGTCGCGACACGTCGAAGGCGCAGCGAATGCATGAAGTCCGCGACGAACTGGAACGCCGGCTCGGCCGCTCCCTCGGCCCCCTCGTGGCGCTGGGCGACGCGGAGAACGACCGCGACATGCTTGAGGCCGCCGAAATCGGCATCGTCGTCGCCAATCCCGCGCACGCCCCCCTGTCCGTGCTCGCCGGCGAGGCCGAGGGCCGTATCCGCCGCACCACCCTGCCCGGTCCGGCGGGATGGAACGAAGCGATGCTCGGCATCCTCGCGGAATACGCGCCGCAGGCGCATGGAGGCATTTCAGGATGAGCGATTTCCACCAGACCAGCGCGGTGACGACGCTGCACAACCTGACCCGGCGGCCGATAGAGGAACTCGAGGGCGACCTCCTCGCCTTTTCGCGCAATCGCCCGATCACCCTCATCCTGCCGTCGCTGTTTTCCGAACTGGAAGGCGACGCGCTGCCGGAAATCCTGAAGGAACTCGCCTGCGTTCCCTACCTGACGCAGATCATCATCGGCCTCGACCGCGCGGACCGGCTGCAGTTCGAGCACGCGCGCGAGTTCTTTTCCGTCCTGCCGCAGAACCACCGCATCCTGTGGAACGACGGTCCGCGCCTGCGCGCCGTGGACGATCGCCTCGCCGAGGCGGGTCTCGCTCCGAGCGAGCCCGGCAAGGGGCGCAACGTCTGGTACTGCATGGGATACGCACTCGCCGCCCAGCAGGCGGACGTGGTCGCCATCCACGACTGCGACATCACCACCTATTCGCGCGACCTGCTCGCCCGGCTGGTCTATCCGGTGGCCAACCCGGCGTTCCGCTACGTCTTCTCCAAAGGCTACTATTCGCGCATCGCCGGCGGCACCATCAACGGCCGCGTCAGCCGATTGCTGGTCACGCCGCTCCTCCAGGCCCTGAACATGACGGTCGGCCCGCACAGCTACATCGACTACCTGTCGGCCTTCCGCTATCCGCTGTCGGGCGAGTTCGCCATGCGCATCGGCGTCGTACCCGACATCCGCATCCCGACCGACTGGGGACTGGAGATCGGGGTGCTCTCGGAACTGCGCCGCAACGCCTCCACCCGCGCCATCTGCCAGGTCGACATCGCCGACGCCTACGACCACAAGCACCAGGACCTGTCGCAGGACGACCCGCAGAAGGGTCTGTCGCGGATGGCGACAGACATCACCAAGGCCGTCTTCCGCAAACTCGCCACCGAGGGCGTCATCTTCTCCGCCGGCACCTTGCGCAGCGTGAAGGCCACCTATTTCCGCATCGCGCTGGACCTGATCGAGAGCTATCACGCCGACGCGGTGATGAACGGCCTGTCGCTCGACCGGCACAAGGAGGAGCAGGCGGTGGAACTGGGGATGTCCCGAAGTTTGTTGAACTTCGGCGAGCGGCATTGCCGAGGATGAAGGTTACGCGGCCCTGGAAACGGGGGCAACGGGCTTTTCGGCGAGCCGCCGCTGATGGGCAAGAAGGGCGGCCCTGAGGATCGGCAATTGCTTGTGAGCCTTGAGCCTGCGAAAGCCCTTGGCCGCCTCGATCATGCCGGCGGCGACCCAGCGCAGAGCCATCTTGCCGTTTCGCCACCGCTTCACGTTGCGCGTGACGCGTCGGATCGTCCCCATCATGTTCTCGGCGATGTTGGTGCAGGCCAGCGAGCGACGAAGCTCCGTGGGCAGCTTCAACCGGACGACGGTGAGGATTTCGTCGAGCCCCTCCAGAATGCTCGCCGCTACGCCCGGCCGGTCCTGCTCGAGCCGGCGCGCCAGATTGCGGATAAGCTTCTCAGCCTTCTGCGCGTCATCAAGTTCCCAGGCCTGGCGAAGCACCCGGCGTGTCGAGGCGTGAAGCTCTTTCGGCAGGCGGTCCATGATGTTGCGGGCCTTGTGGATCTGGCACCGCTGGATCGCGACGGTCCTGCCGAAGGTGGCCCGGATCGCCTTGGACAGCGCTTTCGCGCCATCCACTATGAACAGCCGCGGCACCGCTGGGTCGATCCCTCGCTCGATTAGATTGTCCAGCAGCGCCTGGACAGTCGCGGAATTCTCGGTGGCGCCCTCGACCACCGCCAGCGGATGCTTGTGACCGTCGCCATCGACGCCGATCGCGGCGACGAGCACCAGATCCTCGTCGACATGAAGCCCGTCGATCTGGACGACGAGCAGGTCGAGCTTCGACAGGTCGGCGCTCATGAAGGCGTTCAACTTCTCGGCCGACAGCGCCACGAACCGGCGAGACGCCGCCGATTTCGATACGCCGCTGCCAGGGCCCGCCGGCACGTCGCCCTCCGGCAGCCGCACCGCCCGCCCAAACCGTCGGGTGGAGACGTTGATCAGCATCAGATTCATCGCCCAGCGGCCGAGCCAGTCCTCCGCTGTCGCCCGGTCCCAGCTCGGGACGGGCACCTCCCGGCCACCGACGCCTCGAATGCGGGGGCGTTCGACCTCCACCTTGCCGCCGTGGAAACCAATCCGCCCGCGCGTCCTGCCCCACCGATGGGCATGGCGGTTCTCGTCTCGACCATGGCGCGGGCCGCAGGCGGCTTCGACGTCGGCCTCCATCATCGCCCCCAGCGCTTCCATACCGGCCGCAAGACACAGCCGCTCGAAGCTCTGCTGAACGTCCGCGAACGCTTCCTCTACAGCCCCGCCGACGGGACCCGTCATCGATGTGATATCTTTCTTCATGGCGTTGCTCTCCAAAGTGGATTCGACACCCCGAGCCTATCGGCTCAAGGCGGGCAACGCCGACCCTTCAGAAGTTCAACATCGACCGGGACATCCCCGTGGAACTCTTCGCCAGGAACATCACCGCGGCCGGCGAGATCTTTCTGGAGAACCCGAGCGAGACGCCGTTCATCCCCAACTGGCGACGCGTCAACGCCGCCTTCCCCGGCATCCTGTCCGACCTCGCGGCGGCGGTGGAAAAGGATGCGCGCGGCGAGGACTGAGCTTATCGCGCCCGCATGGCGCGCTTCGGGCGGTTGGTCAGCCAGACGCATTGGTAAGGTTCAAGAGTCAGTTCCTGCGCATCGATATGGCGGCCGGAGACGAGGTCGGTCCAGTCCTCGCCGGCGATGAGATTGAGGCTGACGAGCGACAGCGGCTGCGGCTCGGCCGTCACGTTGGCGATCGCGAAGATCGACTGCTCCCGGTCGAGGCTCTGGCGCCACAGGCCGAACAACGCCGGGCCGAGCTGCAAGGTGTACTGCGTGGCGTTGGGATGGAACGCCGGCTGCCCGGCCCGGATGCGGATGCGGCGCAGCACCTCCTTCAGCACCTTCGCCTGGTCCGTGGACGCGTCGGCGAGCCGCTCCTCCAGCTCCGGATAGTTCCACTGGTGGCGGTTGATCGAGCGGTTGTGGCCCATCCTGGCGACCCGGTCGTGGTCATTGGGCGTCGCCAGCAGGCTGTGGATATAGAAGGCGGGTATGCCTTCGAGCGCCATCATCACCGTCTGCGAGCACACGAAGCGCTCGAACTGAAGGCCGTCCTCGCCGGCCGCGGCCGTTCCCTTCAAAGCATCGAACAGCGACACGTTGATCTCGTAGGGCCGCTGCGACCCGTCGGCCATCCCGCGCATCGAGACCAGCCCGCCGAAGCCTCGGATCGTCTCGATCATCGAGGCGATCGCCTCGTCGTCGAGATAGCCCTCCGCCGGCCTCAGCCCGATACCGTCGTGCGAGGCGAGGAAGTTGAAGAAGAAGCAGCCCATCGGCGCCGGCGGCATGCGCATCTGCCAGCGGTTCAGCAAGGTCGAATCGCCGGTCAGAAGCGCATGCACCATCAGCGGCGGAAAGGAGAAGTTGTAGACCGCGTGCGCCTCGTTGCGGTTGCCGAAGTAGGAGAGGTTCTCGAAATTGGGGACGTTGGTCTCGGTGATCAGCACCAGCGCCTCGTGCGCGTAGTCGGCGAGCGTGCGCATCAGGCGCACGATCTCGTGCGTCCTCGGATGATGGATGCACGAGGTGCCGAGTTCCTTCCAGACAAAGGCGACGGCATCGAGGCGGATCGTGCGCACGCCGTTGTCGATGTGGAAGCGCATGATCCGGATGAACTCGAGCAGCAGGTCCGGATTGGCGAAGTTTACATCCACCTGGTCGTGGCTGAAGGTGCACCAGACGTGCTTTTCGCCCGACGGCGTCTCGACCGCCCGAAGCAGCGGATGCGGACGCGGGCGCACGACGGCGGAAAGATCGGTCGCCGGGTCGACGTCGATGAAATAGCCGCTCCCCGGCTCCTGGTCCTGCAGGAACTGGGTGAACCAGGCGCTGGAGCTGGAGACGTGGTTGAGCACGAGGTCGGCCATCAGCCGGTAATCGGCGCCGAGCCGCGCCAGATGGTCCCACGATCCGAGGTCGGAATTGACCTTGGTGTAATCGACCACCGAGAACCCGTCGTCCGAGGTCCACGGGAAGAAGGGCAGCACGTGCACGGAGCTGATGGCGCCGCGCAGATGCACCTTCAGGAAATCGTGCAGCAGCGTCAGCGGCGGGTGCTCGCCGTCGATCAGCGAATTGCCGTAGGTGATGAGCACCGCGTCGCGCTCGCTCCAGGGAGGAGCGCTCGCGCGCCGGGCGGTCGGCCGCATCCGGGCGCCGCTTCCGGCGGGCCAAAACGCCTCGATCACCTGAGCGGTGAGTTCTTCCGGGTCCCGCTCGGGATAGATGAAGCGCAGATGCGCCTCGAGCTTGCGCTGGAGCAGCGGGCGCGACGGGAGCGGGCGTGAAGCGGAACCGGCCATCCGCCGATTTCAGCCTATTGCAGTGCAACATGCAAGGTTGGCGGCGTCATCGGCTGCGCCGGCAAAGTGTCACCGCGCTGTCATCGCGATCGACTACCCGCTGACGAAAGCCTCCACCAGCGGGATTCGCGACCATGACAGACCTTTCCGCAGATATCGGCCTTTCCGGGCGCAGGCGCATCGGACGGGCCGTCTACCAGAACAAGGCCCTTACCAGGGAAGGTCTCCTGGAGCGGCTCTTCGCCCTCCTCTTCACCGGTCTCGTCTACCCGCAGATATGGGAGGACCCCGAAGTCGACATGGAGGCCATGCAACTCGGCGAGGGTCACCGGATGGTCACGATCGCTTCGGGCGGCTGCAACGTGCTTTCCTACCTCACGCGCTCGCCGGCCCGCATCGACGCGGTCGATCTGAACACCGCGCACGTGGCCTTGAACCGCCTCAAGCTCGCGGCGCTGACGCACCTTCCCTCGCAGGGCGACTTCTTCCGCTTCTTCGGCGCCGCCGGCAACGTCCACAACGTTAAGGCCTACGACCTCTTCCTCGCGCCGCATCTCGACGCGTCCGCCCGCCGCTACTGGGAAATGCGCGATATCCGCGGGCGCAGGCGCATCTCGGTCTTCGGGCGGGATTTCTACCGCACCGGTCTGCTCGGCTGGTGCATCGGCGCAGGACATCTCGCCGCCCGGATGCACGGCGTCAATCCGGCTACGATCCTGGAGGCGAAGGATCTGCGCGCACAGCGCATTTTCTTCGCCGAGCAGCTCGGACCGCTGTTCGAGAGCCGGTTCGTCCGCTGGGCGACCTCGAAGAAGGCGTCGCTGTTCGGCCTCGGCATTCCGCCGGCGCAATATGACGCGCTGGCCGGGGACAAGCCAATGGCGGACGTGCTGCGCGAACGGGTGCGCAAGCTCGCCTGCGATTTCCCGCTGAATTCCAACTACTTCGCCTGGCAGGCTTTCGCACGGCGCTACCCGAAGCCGGGCGAGGCAACACTCCCGCCCTACCTGGACGCTGCGAACTTCGGCACGATCCGCGGCAATGCGGGGCGCGTGAACGTCCACCACGTCAATTTCGTCGAACTCTTGGCACGCAAGCCCGAGGCGTCGGTCGACCGCTACGTGCTCCTCGACGCGCAGGACTGGATGACGGACGCGCAGCTGGAGGCCCTGTGGAGCGAGATCACCCGCACCGCCGCCCCCGGCGCCCGCGTCATCTTCCGCACCGCCGCCGCGCCGACCTTGCTGCCCGGCCGGGTCTCCGAGGCGATCCTGTCGCAGTGGCGCTACGAGGCCGAAGCCTCGGCGGAGTTTTCGGCACGCGACCGCTCGGCGATCTACGGCGGCTTCCATCTCTACGTGAAACGGGACTAGCGCGGTGAACGGCTCCGCCTCGAAACGCCTCGAGAGCCCCGACTCCGGCCATGCCGAACTCATGGACGGCGTCTACCGGGTCCAGCGCCATTTCTACGACGCGACACGCAAATACTACCTGCTCGGCCGCGACCGGATGATCGCCGGGCTCGACGTACCGCCGAGCGGCACGGTTCTCGAACTCGGCTGCGGCACCGGCCGCAACATCGTGCTCGCCGCGCGAAAATACCCGCAGGCGCGCTATTTCGGCCTCGACATCTCGGCCGAGATGCTGACCTCGGCCCGCAAGGCCGTCGAGCGCGAGGGGATGTCGGCAAAGGTCATGCTGGAGCGCGGCGACGCGACCGGTTTTGACGCGCAGGCTCTTTTCGGGAGAGCCTCCTTCGACCGGATCTTCGTCTCCTACGCGCTGTCGATGATCCCCGGCTGGGAGAAGACGATCGCCCTCGGCCTGGAAGCGTTGGCATCCGGCGGCTCGCTCCACGTCGTCGACTTCGGAGGCCAGGACCGCCTTCCCGGCTGGTTCCGCAGCGGCCTGCGCGCGTGGCTCACCAAATTCCACGTCGCCCCGCGTGACGAATTGCGCGAGCTGCTTGAATCGGAAGCGCAAAGGACCGGCGCAAGCCTCGATTTCGAATCGCTTTTCCGAGGCTATGCCGTCCACGCGGTGATGCGGCGCTGATCGCTATTCCACCGCTTTTACGAGCGCCTGCACCAGAGCCTGCGGCTTGTAGCCCAGCTTCGAGGGCGTCAGCCCCAGCCGCACCACGACCAAGTTCTGCGACGGGATCATGGTGATGGTCTGTCCATCGTGGCCAATCGCCCAGAAGGAGTCGTCCGGCAGCGTGAAGCCGGCGTCAGATTCCTCGCCCTCAGGCGTCCCGCCGCGCGGACCGTGCAGCCAGAGCTGCCCCTGCCCGTATTCGCCGTCGGAGGCCGCGACGGGCTGGCGCATCCAGCCGACGAAGCCGCCGGGCAGGATCTGGCGGCCGTCCCACTCCCCGTCCCCCAGCAGGAACTGGCCGAACCGCGCCCAGTCGCGGGCGCTGGCGTAGAGATAGGACGAGCCGACGAATGTGCCCGACGCGTCCGCCTCGAGCACCGCGCTTTCCATGCCGAGCGGATCGAAGAGCGCCTCGCGCGGATAGTCCAGCGCATTTTGCGGCTCGCCGATCGCGTCCTGCCAGATGCGCGAGATCATCACTGCCGTGCCGCTGGAATAGTTGAACGCCGCTCCCGGCTCAGCCGTCAGTGGCTTCGACGCGGCGAAGGCCGCCATGTCGGGTTCGAGATAGAGCATGCGCGTCACGTCGGTGACGTCGCCGTAGTCCTCGTTGAACTCCAGCCCGCTCGCCATGCCGAGCATGTCGGCGAGGCTGATCGCGGCGCGCTCGTCGTCCCAGCGCTCGAAGAGTTCCTGCTGGTCGGTCGCGAGCAGCCCTTCCTGCACCAGCGTGCCGACGATCGCCGCGTTCACCGTCTTGGTCATCGACCAGCCGAGAAGCGGCGTGGCGGCCGAGAAGCCCTCGCCGTAGCGCTCGCCCACGATGCGCCCGTCATGCACGACGACGACCGCTCGCATGCCGGCTCCGGTGAGTTCGGCATCGTCGAGGATGGCGGCGATCTTGGTATCGGTGGAGGGTTCCACCAGGTCGCCCTGAGGCCAGGGCGACTGCCGCGCCGTCAACGAGCCGGGCGTGGCGGAGATGTCTTCGATAACCGAACCGGCCGGAACGCTGGCGCAGCCCAGCCCCGCGCGATCGATCGCCCTGCTCTCGCCGAAGATGCCGAGCAGCGCGGCCGAGACCGAGCCTTCGGACACGTCGACGTCGACGTCGATATATCCGAGCAACCAGTGTCCCGGCGCCTGCACGTCGACGGCGAGGACCTGCTCCGGATCGCGCCCGGCGATGAAGACGTTCGAACACACGATCTTGGCCGTGTAGCCGGTGCCGACGCGGATCAGGTCCGGCGGGGCGAAATAGAGCCAGCCGGCAGCCGCCACCACCGCGAGCACCACGAGGATGACCAGCCACTTCAGGATGCCGATGACGATACGCATTTGAACCTGGCCGCCCCTGCCCTATTGTTACCCTGCGGTCTTCAAATCGCCGCCATCGCCCATTTTCGGTGTGGCGGACTTTCGGGCGGAAGCCGGGGAAATGCAACCGCCAAGCGCGGACGACCGTATGCCGATGTGTCACTCGCGGTGACCGGCTGTTAACCGTTCGTTTTCCATGCTCTCCCTCGGGTCGAAGGCGATTCGGGGCAACGAGGCGGAGGCAGAAGAATGCGCCGATGGGCGGCAGTGGCACTTGCCCTGGTGGTTGCGGGGTGCACCTCGACGGGGCTCGATCTCGCCGAGATCGCCCCGACGTCCGCTCCTGGCGACATCGTACTCAACCCGCGATACGGCGACCGCGATCCGCATGACTGGGGCGCTCGGACGCCGACGAGCTATCCGGTGCACGGCACCGACGTCGCCAAGTACCAGACGGAAGTCGACTGGGCGCAGGCCAGAGCCAGTGGCATCTCCTTCGCGTTCATCAAGGCGACCGAAGGCGGCGACCGCGTCGACGACTACTTCCACCGCAACTGGAATGCCGCAAAGGTCGCCGGCGTCGCCCGCGGCGCCTACCACTTCTATTACTTCTGCCGCCCGGCGATCGAGCAGGCGCGATGGTTCATCCAGCACGTGCCGCGCGACAAGACCGCACTTCCTCCCGTGCTCGACATGGAATGGAACCACCTGTCGCCGAGCTGCAAGTTGCGGCCGCCGGCCGCGACCGTGCAGGCCGAGATGAAGGTGTTCCTCGACGCAGTCGAGAAGCACTACGGCAAGAAGCCGATCATCTACACCTCGATCGATTTCTGGGAGGACAACCGGCTCTGGGAATTCAAGGGCTATCCCTGGTGGCTGCGCTCGGTCGCCGGGCATCCGGACACGAAGTACGGGAAGCAGTCCTTCCTGTTCTGGCAGTACACAGGCACCGGCATCGTTCCCGGCATCCGCGGCGACGCCGACATCAACGTCTTCAACGGCAGCGCCGCTTCCTGGCGCAAGTGGCTGAAGGCCAACGCGAGCTGACGTCCGGCGGCGCCATACCTGCGTTCAGAGCCTATCGAAGCCGTCCTTGTCGCGCGGGAGCAGGATGAGCGCGGTGGCGAGGAAGGCGAAACCGAAGGTGACGCCGAAGGACATGGCCAGGATGGCAAGCGCCGCGGCCCGCTGGTCCGAGTGCATGACGAGCTCTCCGAACCCGCGGACGTTGAACCAGATCAGCCCCGCGGCGACGAGCCAGCCGATCAGTATTCCCGTCAGGGAATTGACGATCACGAAGCGTATCAGCTTGGGCATCGGGCCATACCCTCTTCCGGGCCATTCCCGGCTCAGGCCATCGTCTCCAGGCTAGCAAAGCTTTCGGGCTGCGTCCCCTCGTCAAATGGACGCGACACTTCCACGAACGTGTCCGGGTAGAAGCCGTTGAAGCGCGACCTCAGCGCCAGCGAATAGGCGCCGATGTGTCCGATCTCGATCCAGTCGCCGGTGTCGACCGTCTCGGGCAGCCAGAAAGGCCGCGACAGGATGTCGACCGAATCGCAGGTGGCGCCGCAGACCTTGAAGGGGACGATCTTCTCGCGGTCGCCGTTGCGGCTGCGAATGGCGGGATCGGGAATGAAGCGCGCAGGCAGCGTGATCTTGCCGGTCCAGGAATCCGACAGCGACGACCAGATGCCGTCGTTGATGTAGATGCGTCGTCCCTTGCGCAGCAGAACCCGCACGATCAGCGAGAAGGCGTGCGCGCAGATCACGCGGCCGGGCTCGGCCACCAGCGGCATGTCGCCGAAACCCCACTCCGTGATGTCGCCCCGCAGGCGCGACATCAGCTGCCCCAGCGACGGCATTTCGGGCGCCTTGCGGTTCGGATCGTGGCCGTATTCGGCCGGAAACCCGCCACCGACGTCGAGCCCGGCCAGCGGCACGGCGGCCCGGTTCCGCACCCAGTCGGCGGTGCGCAGCGCCCGCTCGTAGGTGTCGGGGTCGGAAATCTGGCTGCCGACGTGGAAGCAGATGCCGACCTTGTAGCCGTTTCGGTCGAGCCGCCGCAGGAGTTCCACTGCGTGCGCCGGCCCCGCGCCGAATTTCTTCGACAGTTCGTAGGCCGCACTCCCCTTGGTCTGGATGCGCACGAAGACCGTCATGGTGCCCGGATCGATGTCGAGCGCCTGCACCACGCGGGCAAGCTTCGTCACCTCGTCCTCGTGGTCGATGGCGATGACGCGGATGCCATAGGTTTCCAAGGCCAGGCGGATGTCGGACTGTGCCTTGACCGGATGCATGTAGAGCATCTCGGCCTGGGGCGCGACGGACCGGACCGCCTCGAACTCGGCCGGAGAGGCCACGTCGAAGGCGGTCACGCCGGCCTCGGCCAGCGTCTTCAGGACGATCGTCTCGCCGTTGGTCTTGACCGCGTAGGCCGTCTTGCCCGGAAACATCTCCATGAAGCGCTTGGCGTCCGCCTTCAGGACCTCGGGCCGGAAACAGTAGACCGGGACGTCCGGCCGGAGCGAAAGGGCCGCATCGCGGGCGGTGTCGAATCGTTGCATGAGCTGTCCCCGTGTTGGCTCGAATCTAGGGCAACGGAGCCCGTATGGAAAACTCCGGTGTGACGGCACGGCGCAAGATCGGGAATCGGGTGGCGGTTTTTCGCCCCGAGACCTATCAGCCGGTGCATCGAACCAGGAGGATCGGCACTCGATGAACGGGAAATCCGCGGCCGCGCGGCCGATGTCGGCGGCAGTCTGGGCGCAGCTCCTGCTGCTCGGCGCGATCTGGGGCGGCTCGTTCTTCTTCGCCCGCATTGCGGTACAGGAGATACCGCCGTTCACGCTCGTGCTCCTGCGCGTGGCGATAGCGGCGGCCGCGCTGCACGGCTACCTGGCGGCGCGTGGCATATCGCTGGCCCCGGCGTTGCGGGTGTGGCGTGGGCTGCTCCTGCTCGGAGCGGTCAACAACGTGATCCCGTTCAGCCTGATGTTCCTCGGCCAGACCGAACTCGGCGCCGGGCTCGCTTCGGTTCTCAACGCGACGACGCCGTTCTGGACCATACTGGTCGGAAGCCTCCTCGTCGCCGACGAGAAGGTCACCGCCGGCAAGCTGGCCGGCATCGCGCTCGGCATCGCCGGCACGGCGGTCATGATCGGTCCCGGCCTGCTCGCCGGTCTGGGCGGGCCGGTATGGGCGAAGTTGGCCCTGATCGGCACCGCGCTTTCCTATGCCTTCGCCTTCGTGGTGGCGAAGCGTATCGGAGGGCTGTCGCCGACGGTGATCGCCGCCGGGCAGCTGACCGCATCGAGCGTGATCATGGTCCCGATCGTGGCAACGGTCCACGGAACGACGGAGATGTTCGCGGCCAGCGGGCGGACATGGGCCGCGGTGCTGGGGCTGGCGCTGCTGTCCACCGCTTTCGCCTACATCCTCTACTTCCGCATCCTGGCGTCCGCTGGCGCCACCAATGCCTCGCTGGTCACGCTGATCGTGCCGGTAAGCGCGCTCATCCTCGGCGTCGTCTTCCTCGGCGAGCGGCTTGAGGCTTTCGAAGCGGCCGGAATCGCGCTCATCGGATGCGGCCTGGTGGTCATCGACGGCCGGGTCGTTTCCACGCTGCGGCGCCGAAGGCCGGGACTCTCCGATGCGGGAATACCCCCTGAGCCGACGAAAAAATCCACATGAAACGAAGCGGCCGATACCGGAAGCAAATCAACGGCTAACAGGGTAGCCGCGCAACGCCCTTCCACACCGATGCCGCATCGCAGCATAGTTTTCGCTTGCGAGTGGCCCAAACTCGCCTACACTTCTGGCATAGTCTACGCAGGAGGCTATGACATGGGACTGACAAAGCCTATCAACGCATTGATGATCTGTTTTGCGTTTGGTTTCATCGGCGCCATGATAGTGGGAGTGATCCACTGAGCCTTTAAGCCGGAGCGCCCCGGCACGATGAGTAGCATGGACGAGGATGGCCGGGCCCTGGAGCCCGGCCATTTCCTTTTGTGCCGCCGCCGACCTCAGGCAGCGGCCGGCTTGACCTCGTGCAGCGGCTCTGCCGACCGGATGCCGATCATGTGGCAGATGGCGAAAACGAGGTCTGCGCGGTTCATCGTGTAGAAATGGAAATCGGTGATGCCGCGCTCCACGAGGTCGAGCACCTGTTCCGCGGCAACCGCCGCGGCAACGAGCGCGTGCGTCTGTGGGTCGTCGTGCAGCCCGTCGAAGCGCTCGGCGAGCCAGGCCGGAACGTGCGCGCCGCAGCGCGCCGAGAAATTGGCGACCTGCGTGAAATTGTGGACCGGCAAGATGCCGGGCACGATCGGCACGTAGATGCCGGCGCGCCGAACGCGTTCGACGTAGCGCTCGTAGCTGTCGTTGTCGAAGAAGAACTGGGTGATCGCCCGCGTCGCGCCACTGTCGACCTTGCGCTTCAGCATGTCGATGTCGGTGGCGAAATCCGGGCTTTCGGGGTGCTTTTCCGGATAGGCGGACACGGAGATGTCGGACGCGCCCTTTTCCCGCAGCGCCGCGACGAGTTCGGCGGCGTTGGCATAACCGCCCGGATGCGGACGGTACCGCGCGCCCACGCCTTCGGCGGGATCGCCGCGAAGCGCCACGAAGCGGGTGACGCCCATCCCGAGGAACTCGCGGATCACCTCGTCCACCTCGTCCCGCGTCGCGTCCACGCAGGTCAGGTGCGCGGCCGGACGAAGCCGCGTATCGCGCACCATGCGACCGACGGTGCGGGCGGTGCGCTCGCGCGTCGATCCGCCCGCGCCGTAGGTCACGGAGACGAAGGACGGAGCGAGCGGCTGGAGCCGCATCGTGGTCTCCCAGAGCTTCGCCTCCATGGCGTCGGTCTTGGGCGGGAAGAACTCGAAGGATACGGCGATCTTGTCACCGATGTCCGGCCGGCGGGAGAAACGGTACTGGTTCAAGCGGATAACTCCGTATCTTGATGGCGGCTTTCAATGGAATCGGCGATGAGCAGCCGGCGGTCGCGGGCGAGCCAGAGCTTCACCGTGAGGTTCTCGCCGGCGATGCCCTGCGGTTCGAATTCGAGCGTCGTTTCGAGATCGAGGGAGGCCTCCTCCAGCCAGTCGGCGATCTGGCGTTCGGTGAAGCCGAGGCGAACATGCGCGTGCTCGTCGCGCAGGAACTCCATCTCGTGCGGCGCGAAATCGACGATCAGGAGCCGCCCGGACGGGCGCAGCACGCGCCCGGCCTCCGCGATGGCGCGGCCGGGTTGATCGAGATAGTGCAGCACCTGGTGGATGGTGACGAGGTCGAACTGGTCGCGCTCGGCGGGCGGCGCGTAGATGTCGCCCTGCCTGACCTGCGCGTTGGTGATGCCCGCGTCGTCGAGCTTGGCGCGGGCGATGGCCAGCATCTCGCGCGACATGTCGACGCCGATGCCGTGCTGGTAGAAGGGCGAGAGAATTTCCAGCATGCGGCCGGTGCCGGTGCCGAGGTCGAGCATGCTGCGGAAAGGTTTTTCGCCGACCAGCCCGACGATGGAACGCTCGACGGCTTCCTCGGGCACATGCAGGGAGCGGATGCGGTCCCAGCTGGCGGCATTCGATTCGAAATAGGAGGCAGCCCGCTCCTGACGGCGCCGCTTGACCGCTTCGAGCCGTTCGAGATCCCGGTCGACCGGCGACTGCGACGTGTCGATCCGCGCGATCAGCCCCGAGACGAGTTCGCGCTCGAAGGTCTGGTCGGAGAGATGGAAATAGGCCCAGGAGCCTTCCTGGTAGCGGCCGATCAGGCTCTCGTCGAGAAGCAGCTTCAGGTGGCGCGAGACGCGCGGCTGCGACTGGTTGAGGATTTCGGTCAGATCCGAGACGGTCAGGTCGCCGCGCGACAGCAGGAAGAGTATCCGCATGCGGCTGGATTCCGCGACGGCCTTCAAGCTATCAACGAAAGTCTCGAGATCGGTAAGCGGACGTGTGAGCATCCAGTTCTCCAAACGATATAAAGATATGTTTATATCAATCTGGGACGAAGCGCAACCTCTCCCATCGATCCGGTCACGTCCCCTGGGAGGCAATGGTCAATGAAACGCGAAGGCGAAGTGGAGCTGGCCCGGAATCCCGCGGAGGACGCGACGGATGCGGGCGTCGTCTTCATCGGGCGGATTCTCTCGCCGTGGACGGACCGTTTTGAGTGCCCGAAAAACATGGCGGCCGCGCGCGAGGCCGGAAAGCCGGCACGCGTCGAACTGGACGAGACCTATCGGCGCGGCCTGATGGGACTCGACGGCTACAGCCACGTCGTCATCCTGACATGGCTCGACCGCTCGCAGCGCAATCTTATTATCCAGAAGCCCCGTCATGCCCAGGAACCGCGCGGCACGTTCGCCTTGCGCTCCCCTGCCCGCCCAAACCCGATCGGCATGCATGTCGCAGGGATCATCAGCATCGACGAGGCCGCGGGCGTGGTGGAGATCGACGCGATCGACGTGCTCGACGGCACACCCGTCGTCGACCTGAAGCCCTACTTCGCCTCCATAGACGCCTTTCCCGACGCGAGTCGTCCCGCTGACCGAGGCAGGCCGTGATTGCCCGCACAGGCCGGCGGCGCGCCGTCGCGAAGGCTCTGACCCTGCTCTTGCCCGCCGCTCCCTATTCCGACATCGAAAAGATCCGCGCCGACGCGCTGGCCCCACACCTGAAGGCGCTGCCCGCCTCGACGGCGGTCTGGCTCGCTGCCGTCGCCCATGTCCGCCACGAGCACACGAGCTACGACGAGCTTCTGGCGGACGGCTACGACCGCGACGCGGCGCGGTTCTTCGTGGTGGACGAAACCAACGCGGTGCTGACCCACTGGCGAGCGACGCGCCTGCTCGAGCCGGATGCCGACGACGAGTGACATGCCGCTTGAGCGGCCGTAAAAATGTCGTAACTGTCTCCATCAGCAGGACGTGGAACGCGGGCGGAGACAGGACGGCATGGCGCGCCAGAGGCGTAGGACGCAGACCGGGGATGAACCCGCGAGGCCGGGCGTGCTGGCGCGTATACGCGACTACCTCTCGCTTCCCAATCTCGAGACCCGGTCGACCAGCCTGCGGACCGTCTTCCTCAACGGCCTCTTCCTGTTGATTCTGGTGATCCTGCTTCCCGTGCTCGTCAGCCAGTTCAGGCGCGAGCAGGTGATCATCGAGCCGATCGCCGTTCCGGATGCGATGGCTGCGCAGGGGCTTACCGCAGAGGTGGCCGCGAGCCGGCTCTGGGACGGCTTGCACGACGTCGTGGTCGAGGCCCGCACGGCCAAGGAGAGCATCACCGCCCTGCCCGATTCGCGGCGCGTCGAGTTCTCCTTCCCCGATTCCGGCTTTTCCTTCGAATCGCTGATCTATCATCTGCGGAGGCTGTTCAACGCCTACGAGACGCGGATCGCGGGCGAGTTCGTCTGCGCGACGCCCGACTGCAACCGCGACGGCATGCAGCTGCGGCTGCGCATCGTGCGCGGCGACGTCGAGATCGTCGACCTGCCGCCGGTGGGCGAGCAGATCGAACGGGGCTACTTTCGCGAGGCCGCCGCCGGCGTGATGGCGGTGCTCGACCCCTTCGTCGCCATCGCGGCGAACTCCGAGAAGGAGCCGCTGCGCGCGACGATCCTTGCCCGCAAGCTGATCCGGTCCCACCACAAGGACGCCAAGTGGGCGCACAACCTGATCGGAAACATCAGGATGGCGCAGGGTGACGTTCCCGCCGCGATCGCCGAGTATCGGGCCGCACTCGACCTCGACCCGGCCTTCGTCATCGCCCGGACGAATCTCGGCAACGCACTGCGAGAAAACGGCGATGCGGTCGGCGCGCGGGGGGCCTTCGACGAGGCGGCGCGGATCGACCCGACAGACGTGCGCGCGGTGGAAGGCTACGCCGAACTGGCCGTCGGCGCGGGCGACGTGGACGGCGCGGTCAGATACTTCAGCGAGGCCGCCGCGCAGGACCCGCTGAACCCGCGCTACTTCGCCCGCGCCGGGCAAGTCCTGATGGATGCCGGCCGCGGCGCCGCGGCCGAGGTGATGCTCGCGCGGGCGCTGGAGATCGATCCCGGCTACCTGCCAGCCTTCGCCTTCCTGGCGGCGGGGCAGTTGGTCCGCGAAGACTATGTTGCAGCCGAAAAGACCTATCGCGACGCGGCCGACTATGCGCCGCAGGACGCCGGGGCACAGATCGCGCACGGGCGCATCCTGACGATCCTGAAGCGCTGCGAGGAGGCCCTCGTCCGGTTCGACCGGGCGATCGCGCTGGATGCTGCGAGCGTCGATCCGCGGCTGCAGAAGGCGCGCTGCCTGCAGATGCTGGAACGGCAGGAGGAGGCGCTGGCGGTGCTCGGCGACGCGCAGGCGCTCGACCCGGCGAACGCGGAGGTCTACCTGTCGATGGGCGACAGCCTGCGCGATACGGGTCGCAAGCAGGAGGCGGTCGCGGCCTACCGGAAGTTCCTCGAACTCGACACCGACTCGCCCATGCGCGCGGTGGCGGAAAGGTTCATCGAGCTTCTGTCGGGGTGAAGCTAAGGCCGATAGATCCACTGCTCGGGAATGCGCACCGACACCTCCTCGTCCGCCACGATGCGGCCGGGCTTCTCCACCCACGCGACGAGCCCGCGCAGGCGCTTGGCGACCTTGGGGAAGAGCAGCGCGCCGGCTTCCCGGTCGGGCATCCTCGCATGGTCGGCGACGGAGCGGCCGGCCAGGCGGCACGGCGCGTTCTGGCCATCGATCTTCAGCGTCACGCCGCCCTTGAAGAACAGCAGCGTGCCGGCGGGAAGCATCGACAGCCGCGGGACGCCCTCCAGCACCAGATTGGCGCCGATCCATTCCGGGCGGATTTCCCGCAGGTCCATGCCCGCGGCGATCGTCGCCAGTTCGTCGGACGCGACGATGGAGACCTGGCGCTCGTTGCGCATTTCCGTGCCGCGCGGATACCAGGGCTCGCGGCCGCCCGAGCGGCGCGTGGCGCCAGCGTGGAGATCGCCCGCCACACCTTCGAAATCGAGTTCGAGAGCCTCGACAGGACGCGTCACAAAATGATCGGAGGGGGCGATAAGTGTCGCGGACACTTTTGCGAGAAGCTTCCGGCCGGGAACGATCTCGACCTCGTCGTCGAAGCGCATCAGCGGGAGTTGCATCTCGAAATCGGCCCTCACATCATCCTGAGCAACGCGCCGCCGATCGAATAGCCGGCGCCGTAGGTGCACAGGAGCCCGAACTCGCCGGGCTTCATGTCGCGGTGGTTTTCCTCGAGCGCCAGCACGGCGCCGGCGGCGGCCGTGTTGCCGAGCCGGTCGAGCACCATCGGCGCGCGGTCGTGGCCGACTTCCTGGCCGAAGGCGAGCTTCAGGATCATCGCGTTCATGCGCGCGTTCGCCTGGTGCAGCCAGAAGCGGCGGATGGTGTCGGGCGTGTGCCCGTGCTCTTTCAGGAAATCGACGATGAAGCGGTGGCTGGCGACGGTGACGTCCTTGAAGACCTTGTTGCCCTGCTGCTTGATGAGTTTGCCCTCGGTCGGCACTCGGCTGGGGTCGTCCTCCTCGACGCGGTTGAGATAGCCGTAGTTGGAGCGGATGTTGTTGGAGAACTGCGTCCAGTTGCGCGTGTCCATAACCTCGAACCGGCCCGGTCGCTCCTCGCCGTCCTCGACGGCTTCGAGCAGCATGGCGGCGGCGGCGTCGCCGAAGATGAAGTGGGTCTGGCGGTCGCGGAAGTTGAGGTTTGCGGTGATCAGTTCGGGCGTCACCACCAGCGCGCGGCGGTGCGCCCCTGCCCGCACCAGATTGAACGCGACGTGCAGGCCCGCCGCAGCCGACGAGCAGCCGAGCGAGAGATCGAAGGCCGCGCCGTTGGCACCGATCTCCTTCTGGATCTCGATGCCGATGGAAGGATACATGCGCTGAAGATGCGAGGATGCGCAAACGACAAGGTCGACTTCCGCCGCGTCGACCTTCGCGTCCTCCAGCGCCCGACGGGCGGCACTCGCCCCGAACTCGGCCAGCACGGAGAGATCGTCGTCCTCGCGCGCGGCGAAGCGCGGCGCCATGCGGTCCGTATCGAGGATGCCGTCGGGCGTATGCGCGTGGCGCGCCTTGATGCCCGAGGCGTGGTAGATGAACTCAGCGCTCGACTTCTGCAGCGGATCGAGCCCGGCGGCGGCTCGCCGGCCGTTTTCCTCGTCGACCCACGCGTTGAAACTCGCGACGAGTTGCTCGTTGGTGATGGAGGCTTCCGGGATCGTGACGCCGATCCCGCTGACGATGACGCGCTTCATGCCACTCATGTCCTGTCCGCAACGCGGGCCGCGAACCCGCAAGACCGCATTGGGTTGTCTCTGCGTCCGCGCGGTTTATGCCAATTCGATGACGAGACACAATGCGCGATCGCGCCGGGATGGACGAAGGCACCGCCGGGCGCCGACGTTCCCGACGCAATGCGCCTTCCCCGAGCCAGAGGCAAGGCCGGCGAAGCGACGCGCACCGACCGCGGCCTCAAGCCTTCGTCGCCACGAGGAAGAGCCGCGGAAAGCGCAGCAGCACCTTGCCATCAAAGGTCTCGGGATAAGCCTCGGCGATTCGCGCTTCGTAGGCCGCCAGAAACTCGCCGCGCTCGCCCAGTGAGAGCGGATCGAGGTAGCGTTTGAGGCCCGTCGACTTCAGCCACTCCACGATCGCGCCGGCCCCGTCGAGCGGATGGTTGTAGACTGTGTGCCACGCGTCGAGCCGCGCGGCGAGCGGCTTGAGCACGTCGTAGTAGTGGCGCACGGGCGGCAGCGGATCGCGCGCCGCGCCCTCCATCTTTGCCGCGAACGGCATGGCGCGGGCCGCCTCGCGCATCAGCACGTGGCTCGGTTCGGTCAGATTGTCCGGCATCTGCACCGCCAGCGCCCCGCCCGGCGCGAGGAAGTCCATGAGGCGGGCGAGCAGCGCGGGATGCTCCGGCAGCCACTGGAAGACCGCGTTGGCGAAGATGACGTCGACCGGTTCGGCCGGCTCCCAGGCAGCGGCATCGGCCAACATGAAGCCCACCTGCGGCAGGCGCTTCTTGGCCTTCTCGATCATGTCCGGCGAGGTGTCGAAGCCGGTGACCGTGGCGTCCGGCCAGCGCTCGACCAGTAGTTCGGTCGAGTTGCCCGGCCCGCAGCCGATGTCGACCACCTGACGGGGCGCGGCAACCGGCACCTGCGCCAGGAGATCGCGCGCCGGCCGCGTCCGCTCGTCCTCGAACTTGAGGTACTGCGCGGCGGACCAGTCGGGACGGGAGGGAGAAGAACTCATCGATGGACCTCGCGGCGTGGGAGACGTGGCTTCCATGGAGGGCGACGGTGACGCCATTCGCCCTTGGGCGACGCCTCTTCCGGGTAGCCTTTACGCCCGTTCGATCCATAGCAACAGGGGCGCGCCGACGCGAGCCGGCACGATGTCTCGATCGGATTGTTTGGCAGGGTTCGCCCGCCGGCCGCGCAGATGGCAGCCTAGGACGTGTCGTTCGGCGCCCATTTCAGGGCCAAGCCGAAGCTGGACAGGACCTCATCGCCGAACGAACGGGGGCGTGTCGGCCGGCGGTCGAGCGGGCTTGCGTCCGGCAGCAGGAAGACGAGCGCGGCGGCCAGCGCCCGGAAGCGCGCGGCGAGCAGCAGCGCATCCGCCGCATCGTTCCCGACCGCCGCGTTTTCCACGACGGCCGAGGGCGGCACGCCGTGCGCGTCCAGCACATACCCCGTCGCGACGATTTCGGCGCGGCGCAGGAAGCACAGGACGAGGAAGCGCACAGGAAACGACCGCCCGGCAGCGCGCTCGGCGAGGGCGGCAAACGAGACGAGCAGCGCAACGATGCGCCGCATCATACTGTCTCCCCCGCCCGATCCATACACGCCCATCTTGCGGCCTTTCCGTCACCCGGCGGGGATTGTGGGCGAGGTGGCGGGGGTGTGGACAGAATTTTTCGGATTTTTTGCGGGCGATAGCGTGGTTCACCTTCGACATCGCGCCGCCCCTCATCCGGCCGAGCATCGCTCGGCCACCTTCTCCCCGTGAACGGGGAGAAGGGGCGGCTTCATCGAGGCCTCGCCAATCGCGGAAATCGCAGGGCGGGCGCCGAAATCGCGTCGTCCCCTTCTCCCCGTTCACGGGGAGAAGGTGCCCAGAAGGGGCGGATGAGGGGCGGCGCGGATGTTTGAAAGGACCGCTGGTATCAGCCTGCGCGGCAGGTTTACCGATACACTTCCCGCCGATTGCCAATCCGCACGACGACGACTGTGACGACCTCGTCCTCGATCGCGGCGATTATGCGGTAGTCGCCGATGCGATATTTCCAGTAGCCGGAGAATGGGCCGGCAAGCGCTTCGCCGATCTCGCGTGGGTCGGACCGGTTGACGATACGGTCGCGGATGAAGCGGGCGATCCTTTCGCGGTCAACTGATCCGATCCGCTTCATATCCTTCTTGGCGCGCTCTTCGAAACGGACCCGCCAAGGCACTGGTCAGACCTTTTGGGCCGGCCGGTCGAGATCAATATCCAGTTCGCGCAGGACGTCCTCGAACTCCACGAATTGCGGATTGTCGCGCATGCGCTGTTCGGCGAGATAGGCGTCTTCGAGATCAGCCAGATGTTCGAGTATCGCCTCGCGCGCGTAAAAGCTCTTGGTCCGGCCAGTCTTGCGGGCCAGATCGTCCAGACGTTTCTCGACTTCAGGCGGTAATCTCAGTGCGAGCATGGCTGGTCTCCTGCTGCTATACATGTATAGCAGCAGGCTCGGTTCGGCAAGGGAATGGCCCTACCTCGTCAGCCGCTTGTACGTCATGCGGTGCGGGTTGACCGCCTCCGGGCCCATGCGACGGATCTTGTCCTTTTCGTAGTCCTCGAAGTTACCCTCGAACCATTCGACGTGGCTGTCGCCCTCGAAGGAGAGCATGTGGGTGGCCATGCGGTCGAGGAACATGCGGTCGTGGCTGATGATGACGGCGCAGCCGGCGAAGTTCTCCAGCGCGTCTTCCAGCGCCGCCAGCGTCTCTGTGTCGAGGTCGTTGGTCGGTTCGTCGAGGAGCAGAACGTTACCGCCGGTCTTCAGCATCTTGGCGAGGTGCACGCGGTTGCGCTGGCCGCCGGAGAGATTGCCGACCTTCTGCTGCTGGTCCTGGCCGCGGAAGTTGAACGAGGAGCAGTAGGCGCGCGTATTGGCGTCGTGCTTGCCGAGCTTGACCACTTCGGCGCCGCCGGAGATTTCCTCCCAGACGGTCTTGTTGGGGTCGAGCGTGTCGCGGCTCTGGTCGACATAGCCGAGCTTGACGGTCTCGCCGATGCGCACGGAGCCGTTGTCCGGCTTTTCCTGGCCGGTGAACATGCGGAACAGCGTCGTCTTGCCGGCGCCGTTGGGGCCGATCACGCCGACGATGCCGCCGGGCGGAAGCTTGAAGGAGAGGTCGTCGATGAGCAGGCGGTCGCCGTAGCCCTTCGAAAGGCCCTCGACCTCGATGACGACGTTGCCCAGCCGCTCGCCGTGCGGGATGACGATCTGGGTGTCCGACGGGCGGCGGCTGTCGGCCGATTCGAGCAGCTGCTCGAAGGCGGCGATACGCGCCTTGGACTTGGCCTGGCGCGCCTTGGGGCTGGAGCCGATCCATTCGCGCTCGCGGGCGATCGCCCGCTGGCGGGCGTCGTCCTCGCGGCCCTCCTGCTTCAGGCGCTTGGCCTTGGCTTCGAGATAGGCGGTGTAGTTGCCCTCGTAGGGGATGCCGCGGCCGCGGTCGAGCTCGAGGATCCAGCCGGTGACGTTGTCGAGGAAGTAGCGGTCGTGGGTGATGATCATCACGGCGCCGGGATAGGCGCGCAGGTGCTTTTCCAGCCACGCCGTGGTCTCGGCGTCAAGATGGTTGGTCGGCTCGTCGAGGAGGAGCAGGTCGGGCTGGCGCAGCAGAAGCTGGCAGAGCGCCACGCGGCGGCGCTCGCCGCCCGACAGCTTGGTGACGTCGGCCTCCTTGGGCGGGCAGCCGAGCGCTTCCATGGCCATCTCGACCTGCTGCTCGATGTCCCACAGGTTGAGCCGGTCCATCTCGTCCTGGAGCTTTGCCGCCTCGTCGGCCGTCTCGTCGGAATAGTTCATCATGAGCTCGTTGTAGCGCTCGATGATGGCCGTCTTGGCCTTCACGCCTTCCATGACGTTGCCGAACACGTCGAGCGCCGGATCGAGGTCGGGCTCCTGCGGCAGGTAGCCGACGGTGGCGCCATCGGCGAGCCAGGCCTCGCCCTGCCACTCCTTGTCGACGCCCGCCATGATGCGCAGGATGGTCGACTTGCCCGAGCCGTTGGGGCCCAGGATGCCGATCTTGGCTTCGGGATAGAAGGACAGGTGGATGTTTTCCAGCACCTTCTTGGCGCCGTAGGCCTTGGAGAGGCCTGACATGTGATAGATGAACTGGCGTGCCATGGGGCGCGTCGCACTCCGTCGGATTCGAGGAAAAGCTGAAATTGTGCGCGCTATGTAGGCGAAAGCGCCGGCCGGGGCAATGCCGCCGGACAGCCATGCGCGCCATGCACTCGACATCGGCGCGCACAAGGACTATCAGGCGCGCAAGATTGTCCGCGACGGATTTCGCCGCGCGCAGGCGGGACCCGTGGTTCGGGCGCCGCTTCATGGGCCCCATACCCCGAAAGTAGATCATGTCCGATTTCGAAGGCGTCCTCCCGACGCTCGCCGCCGCGTTGCAGGAACGCGGCTACACAACGCTCACCCCGGTGCAGGAAGCCATGCTTTCGCCCGACCTGAAGGACGCCGACGCGCTGGTATCGGCCCGCACGGGCTCCGGCAAGACCGTCGCCTTCGGGCTGGCGCTGGCGCCGACGCTGCTGGGCGAGGAGGCTGCCTTCGGCAACCCCGGCGCGCCGCTCGGCCTGGTGATCGCGCCGACGCGCGAACTCGCCATGCAGGTCAAGCGCGAGCTCGAATGGCTCTATGCCGGGGCGGGCGCGCAGATCGCGTCCTGCGTCGGCGGCATGGACATGCGCTCGGAGCGCCGCACGCTGGAACGCGGCGCCCACATCGTGGTGGGCACGCCGGGCCGCCTGCGCGACCACATCACGCGCCACGCGCTGGACCTTTCCGAACTGCGCGCGGCGGTGCTGGACGAGGCCGACGAGATGCTCGACCTCGGCTTCCGCGAGGACCTCGAATTCATCTTGCAGGCCGCACCCGAGGAGCGGCGCACTCTGATGTTCTCGGCGACCGTCTCGAAGCCGATCGCCACGCTGGCGGAGAACTACCAGCGGAACGCGATCCGCATCGCCACCGAGGGTGCGCGCGAGCAGCATGCCGACATCGAGTACCGGGTGCATCCCGTGGCGACGCACGACCGCGACAATGCCATCGTCAACGTGCTGCGCTTCCACGAGGCACGCAACGCGCTGGTGTTCTGCAACACCCGCGCGGCGGTGAACCATCTCACGGCGCGGCTCAACAACCGCGGCTTCCCGGTGGTGGCGCTGTCGGGGGAACTGAGCCAGAGCGAGCGCACCCACGCGCTGCAGGCCATGCGCGACGGGCGCGCCAAGGTCTGCATCGCCACCGACGTCGCCGCGCGCGGCATCGACCTGCCGCATCTGGACCTGGTCGTGCATGCCGACCTGCCGACGAACCCCGACACGCTGCTGCATCGTTCGGGGCGCACCGGACGGGCCGGGCGCAAGGGCGTCTCGGCGCTGATCGTGCCCCTGCCGGCGCGCCGGCGCATCGAGCGCACGCTGATGTCGGCCAATATCACACCCGTCTGGGTCGCGGCGCCCAACGCCGACGACGTCGCCGCGCGCGACGAGGAACGGCTTCTGGCCGACTCGGCGCTGGTCGAACCGACGAACGAGGACGAGGCACAGGCGGTGGAAAAACTGCTCGCGCAGCATTCGGCCGGCCAGGTCGCCACCGCCTTCCTGCGGCTGTGGCGCGCCGGGCGCTCGGCGCCCGAGGACCTGAGCGAGGTTCCGGTCGACCCGAAGGCGCGCGTGCGGCGCGATCGCGACGAACCGTCCTTCGGCGAAGCGCCGCGTCCGCGCGACCGCGACATCGGGCCGACGGTGTGGTTCTCGCTGTCGGTCGGACGCCGCCGCAACGCCGAGCCGCGCTGGCTGATCCCGCTGATGTGCCGCACCGGCGCGATCACCAAGGCCGAGATCGGCGCGATCCGCATGCAGCCGGAAGAGACCTTCGTCGAGATCGCCGCGAGCCACGCCGACGCGCTGATGCAGGCGGCGGGACCGAAAGGCATGCTGCAGAACGACATAAGCCTGACCCGGCTCGACGGCATGCCGGACCTGTCGCCGCGCAAGGCGTGGGGCAAGGGCGACCGGCAGGACCGGCCGCCGAGGAGCGACGATCGCCCGCGCCGCGAGCGCGGCGACTGGAAGGAGAGGCCGGCACGCGACGACCGGCCGGCGAGAACGGGCGCACGCGACGAGGCGGCCCCGCGACCCGACTGGAAGAAGCAGAAGGAGCGCCCTGCCCGCACGGATCGAACCGACCGGCCCGCGGCTCCGGCGAACCGCGAGGACGCGCCGCCGGCGCGCGCCGACGAGGGGACGCCGTTGCGCAAGAAGCCGAAGAAGAAGGCGTTCAAGGACAAGGGCAAGCCCGATTTCGCGCGCAAGGCCGAGAAGAGGGCGAAGCGCCAGAAGACCGACGGCTGAGGAGCCGGCGGCCCCCCTCCGTCGCCGCTGCGCGACGCCACCTCCCCACTGCGTGGGGTGGAGGATAAGACGTCACCCGCCGCAGCGCCCATCCTCCACCCGAAAACGTGGGGCGGAGGGAGGAAGCCGAAGCGGCGGCATTCCGGAGACTGATCACCGCAAGCCCTCGCGTCAGGCCTCCCCGATCGGTCGCCAAGCGTACAGCAGCCGGGAATTTAGGCTCGGCACTTGCCCTGCGGCCGGGAATGGTCCCGAATGCCCGGTCCCGCAACAGGAGGAAAAGCGCAATGTCGACCGCACTGATCGTCGGCGTGGGTGACGGCCTGTCGGCCTCGCTCGCCCGAAAACTCGCCGCGCGGGGCATGAAGCTGGTGCTGGCCGCCCGCAAGGTGGACAAGCTCGAAGCGCTGGCAGCCGAGACCAACGGCGTGACGGTTTCCTGCGACGCGGCAAACGGCGAGGACGTCGAGGCACTGTTCGGGCGGACGGACGAGATGGGAGGCGACCTGGAGGTGGTGATCTACAATCCCTCGTCCCGGGTGCGCGGTCCGTTCGTCGACGTCGATCCGGGCGAGGTCCAGAAGGCGCTGCAGGTGACCGCCTTCGGCGCGTTTCTCGTGGCCCAGCAGGGAGCAAGGCGCATGCTGCCGCGCGGCAAGGGGACGATCCTGTTCACCGGTGCATCGGCCGGTGTGAAGGGCTATCCGCAGTCGGCATCCTTCGCGATGGGCAAGTTCGCGCTGCGCGGGCTGGCCCAGTCGATGGCACGCGAACTGCATCCGAAGGGCATCCATGTCGGCCACGTCGTCATCGACGGGGCGATCCGGAATCCCGGCCGCACCGAGCCGGCCGACAAGCCCCATTCCATGCTGGATCCGGATGCGATCGCCGAGACCTACATGCAGCTGATCGACCAGGACCGCAGTGCGTGGTCGTGGGAGGTTGAGGTGCGGCCTTGGGTGGAGACGTTCTGACCGCCCTGCCCTATTGCAGGCCGGCGGCGTCGACGATGCCACCGGAGCAGCCGGGGTCGGCGGTCGGGGCGGCGGTGGAGATGAGGTCGGAGAGGTTTGTCTCGTCGTCGATCTCGCCGGAGAGGCCGATGGTGATCTCGCCGATCAGTCGGCGCCCGTTCGACGGATCGGTCACGCAGGAGACCCGCACGCGCGATCCGGCTCCCGGCCCGAAAGCGGTGTCGAAGGCGGCGCGGATCTGTGTCGAGGTCAGCGAGGCACCGATCTTGCCAGCGAAGAGGTCGCGCACGGCCGAGGCGTTGAGGGAGCGCATCAGCGCCAACGAATCGGCGTAGTATTCCTCCATCGTCCCGCCGTGGCAGGTGCCGTGCTTGGTCCATTCGTGGCGTTCGAGCAGCGAGGCCGTCCCGGGCATGACCTTCGCCAGTTCCGCACGCGTCGCGGCCTCCAGGGTCACCTCCGGCAGGTCGCCCCAGCGGCCGGCGCGGTCGTCCTGCTCTGCATTTGCCGCCACGCCGCAGTAGATGTTGGAAAAGGGCTGCGGCCAGAGGCCGTGAAGGGCGAAATGGCTGGCATCGAAACGATCCGGCGTCTGTGTCCGGCATTCCCTAGTGTCTGGCCTAGTCTCGCAGAAACCCGGCTGCCAGCTCGCAGCCAGCAGGAACTCGACGCGCCGCGGCTGCCTTGCGTGTTCTTCCGGAGACGGCGGAGCTGACGCGGGAGATTTGTCGGCATGCACGCCGCAGCTCACGGCTACCCAGCGGCGATCGGGCTCGGCATCGGGGACGCGGATCAGGTAGTGGCTCGGCGGCTGCCTGTTGCCGGCCAGCATCTCGTAGGCCTGTCCAGCTTTCGTGGTCACACCGCCCGGATTGGCGCCGTTGCGGATCGATTGCGTGGCGGCGCATTCCCTTCCGGCGATGAACAGGCCGTCGAGACGCACCTCGGCATTTGCGGATGACGCAAGAAGAACGATCAGGGCGGCCAGGGCCTGAAGCCCGAACGCGCGCATGGCAGTCTCCCCCGGATTGCTTCGAGTTGCTTCATCCTAGACCGGAAACCATGCGCGAAGTGTGACGCGGGGCACGATCCCAGCCAGGACGTCAGCGACCAGAAGTGCCCGTGCTCAAGCCCCCATGGTCTGGCTGCGGTGCGCCCAGCCGGTCATGCGCATCTCGATCCACGCCATGAGGGCGTACATGACGATGCCCTCGATCGCCAGCATGACGAGGCCGGCAAAGACCAGCGGCACGTTGAACTGCGACTGCGCGCCCAGCATCATGTGGCCGAGCCCGGAATTGGCAGCCACCGTTTCGGAGATGACCGAGCCGACGAAGGCGAGCGTGATGGCGATCTTCAGCGAGCCGAAGAAATACGGCATCGAGCGCGGGATGCCGACCTTGAGCATGATGTCCATCTTCTTCGCGCCCAGCGCCCTCAGCACGTCCTCCATCTCCGGCTCGATGGTGGCGAGGCCGGTGGCGACGTTCACCACGATCGGGAAGAAGGCGATGAGGAAGGCCGTCAGCACGGCGGGAATCGTGCCGATGCCGAACCAGATGACCAGCACCGGCACCAGCGCGACCTTGGGGATGGCGTTGAAGCCGACCATCAGCGGATAGAGCCCCGCATAGATGAAGCGCGACCAGCCGACGAGGATGCCGAGCGCCAGCCCGCCCACGACGGCGAGCACGAAGCCGGCCACGGTCGTGTAGAGCGTCTGGAGCGAGTTCTTCCAGATCGCCGACCAGTACTGCACGATGGCGCCGGCGATCACCGTCGGCGCCGGCAGGATGTATTGCGGAATGGCGAAGACCCGCACCGCCGCCTCCCAGACCACGAAGAGCGCCGCCGTATAGAGCCACGGCGCGGCCTTCACCCAGTCGATGCCTGCACGGGGCGCGCTCATGCGGCCTTCCTCGCGTCTGCGATCGAGCCGCGCAGTTCGTGCACCACGTCGTTGAACTCCTTTTCATACATGAGTTCGAGGTCGCGTGGCCGCGCGAACGGCACCTTGCGTTCCTCGATCACCCGGCCGGGCCGCGAGCTCATGACGAAGATGCGGTCGGCGAGGAAGACCGCCTCGCGCAGATCGTGCGTGACCAGCACGATCGTGACGCCTTGCGCGGCATGCAGATCGCGGATGACGCACCACAACTCCTCGCGTGTGAAGGAATCCAGCGCCCCGAACGGTTCGTCGAGCATCAGGAGGTCGGGTTCGTGGATCAGCGCGCGGCAGAGGTTCGCCCGCTGCTGCATGCCGCCGGAGAGCTGCCAGGGGAACTTCTGCCCGAACCCCTTGAGGCCGACCGTTTCGAGCAGCGCCTCCGCCTTCGCGACATACTCCGCCTTGTGGGCGCGCAGCCTGCCGCGATGGCGCTGCACCACCTCCAGCGGCAAAAGGATGTTGTCCAGCGTCGTTCGCCACGGCAGCATGGTCGGGTTCTGGAACGCCATGCCGACGATGGAGACCGGCTTGGTGACCCGCTCGCCGGCCACCACGACGGAGCCCCCTTGCGGAATGTAGAGGCCGGTCACGAGCTTCATCAAAGTGGACTTGCCGCAGCCGGACGGACCGACCACCGCGGCGAATTCACCCTTGGCGACCGACAGCGTCAGGTCCTGGACGGCGAGCAGCCCTTCCGGGCCGCCATAGCGCATGTCGACATGCTCGATCGCGACGAGCGGCTGCATCCCCGAGCCCCCTTCCCCGGATCAGGGGAGCATCCGCTCCTCCTTGGGAGGAAGGTAGCTGGAATTGAACACCTCTTCCGCCGTCACCTTGCCCTGCAGCCCCATCGAGAGCTTCAGGAGGTCGATCGACTTCGTCAGCTTCTCCTCGTCGATGCCGCCGAACCCGTTTTCCTGGACCCACGGCGTATTGATGTTCATCGAATTCGCCATCTCCAGCCGCTCGACCTCGATCTCCTTGGTGAGGATCTCGTTGCGCGACATGACCGCGTCGACGCCGGCTTCCGGGTCGGAGACGGCATCGGCAAAGCCCTTCGCGAGCGCCTTCAGGAAGCCCTTGACCGCATCGGGATTGGCCGCGGCGAAGTCCTCGTTGACCATGACCGCGTTGCCGTAGAGGTCGAGCCCGTGGTCGGCCATCAGAATGGTGACGATGTCGTCTTCGGGGATGCCCTGCGCCTTGAGGTTGAGCACGCTCGAGAAGGCGAAGCCGAAGATCGCATCCACCGCGCCCTGCGCCAGCATGGGCTCGCGGACCGGGAAGCCGACGTTCTCGATCGTGATGTTCGAGGTATCGATGTCGGCGACCTCGACGAAGACCGGCCATTGGCCGAAGGCCGCGTCCGGCGGCGGCGCGCCGAGCTTCTTGCCTTCCAGAGACTTCGGATCCTCGGTGATGCCCTGCGCCTTGCGCCCGATGACGGCGAAGGGCGGCTTGTCGTAGACCATCATCACGGCCTCGACCTTCTGCGAGGGATCCTCGTCCAGGAACTTGATCAGCGCGTTGATGTCGCCGAAGCCCATGTCGTAGGCGCCGGTCGCGACCCGCGGGATGGATTCGCGCGAACCCGCGCCGGTGTCGATCGTGACGTTCAGGCCTTCAGCCTCGAAATAGCCCTTGTCGATCGCGAGCAGGAACCCCGCCGCCGGACCTTCGAACTTCCAGTCCAGCGTGAACTTGACGTCGGTCTGCGCCTGGGCGGCGTGCATGCCGGCGGCGCTGAGCGCGGCGGCAGACAGGATGGTCGCCGTGGCAAGCGAGAAAAGGCGTCTGGTGAGGAACATAGGCACACTCCGAAGGGATTGACTTCGGTGGCAATGAAACATCGCAGAACCGACTTGGCAAGAGCGATGTGCCCAAGGTTTTGGCACGCCCTACGCCTGAACAATCGCTGGGCATTCCGCCGCCCCACAAGACTGGAGGAAGGCTGGTGTCGCATTGTCGTCCCGGCGGAGGGCGCCACCGGCGGCAGACGGTTGTAATCACCTCCGCAAATCCGTACGCAAGGGGGATTCACGAAAGGACACGATATGGCGCGAACACCAAACTACGACTTCGAGCGGAAGGAACGCGAGCGCCAGAAGGCGGCGAAGAAGGCCGAGAAGCTGGCCGCGAAAGCTGCCGCCAAGGAACGCGAAAAAGCCGAGGCGGAAACCGAATCCACCTCGACCGAAGACAAGTAGCAGGACGTTGGAAAGACCAGCCGGCCAGACGGCCGGCCGGGGTCCGTCAGCCCGGGACCTTGTCGCTCACCAGGAGATCCGCCTCGCGCGCGGCCGCGACGAAAGCGCGCCGGGCCGTCATGGCCGGCTTGCCGCTGGAGACGGCATCGTGGCAGGCCTGGAGAGCGGCGCGGTGCTTCGCGCTTCTCTTTCCCTGCCAGCCGTTGAGGAGATAGTCGGACGCCTCGCGCGGTGAGGAGAGAACCTTGCTGTCGCCCTCGTTGCCCGTCTTGACGGTCACCGGTACTTCGAAATGATTTTTTTGCATGGCCGCTCATAGACCATCGGGATGGCGAAAGCGAGGCTCATGACGCCTTTGCGCGATATGACCGCGACGATTGCCGGTTCTGCCGCTAAGCACACGCGGCGATCCAGTTGACGCGGCGGCGCTCCTGCCGAATTGTCCCAGGCAGGAGGACCCCATGCCTTTCGATCAAAAAGCCGAAATTTCCGCACCGTCGGGCGCGCAGCTGAACCTCTACGGGAAGCGCCCGCCGGGTGCCGTCCGCGCCGTCGTGCAGGTCAACCACGGGCTCGCCGAACACGCCGCCCGCTACGGGCGCTTCGCCGACCATCTGGCGGACCACGGCATCGCGACCTTCGCGCACGACCATCGAGGACACGGCGCGACGCGCACGCCCGACGCGCCGCCCGGCATGTTTTCGCGCGAGGGAAACGGCGCGAAGAAGGTGATCTCCGACGTTCTGGCGGTGCACGACCACATCGCCGGCGAGATGCCGGGGGTGCCGGTGATCGTGTTCGGGCACTCGATGGGCGGGCTGATCGCGCTGAACTTCCTGCTGCAGCATTCGGACCGCGTTGCCGCGGCCGCGATCTGGAACGCGAATTTTTCCGCAGGTCTCGCCGGCCGGGCCGCGCAGGCCGTCCTCGCCTGGGAAAAGTTCCGGCTCGGGTCCGACGTCCCCTCCCGCATCCTGCCGAAGCTGACCTTCCAGGCCTGGGCGAAAGGAATTCCCGACCGGCGGACCGAATTCGACTGGCTGTCGCGCGATCCGGCAGAGGTCGACAAGTACATCGCCGACCCGCTCTGCGGCTGGGACGCTTCGGTTACGATGTGGCGCGACGTCTTCGATCTCATCTTCGCGGGTGCAGACGACGCCGGGTTTTCCGGCATCCGCCGCGACCTGCCGGTGATGATCGTGGGTGGCGAGAAGGACCCGGCGACCGACGGCGGCAAGGCAACGAAGGACCTCGCCAGGCGGATGGAGGCGATGGGTTTTTCGAATCTGACTTCAACGGTTTACGCGGGGACGCGGCACGAGAGCCTGAACGAGGTGAATCGCGAGGAGGTGATGGGGGATTTCGTGGCGTGGGTGGAGGGTGCGCTGTCGTTGCAAAACCTATCGTGATGGGTGACCTAGCGCAGGAAGGAATCCATGGCTGACATAACCGACGCCGAACTCGACGCCTTCGTTTCGGAAGGTTCTTCGAATGCGGGTGAGCTGCGTGCGTCGTCGGCGCGGTATGATTCAAAGAGCAAACGGATCGTCGTAGAGCTCACCAACGGCTGCACTTTCGCTTTCCCGCCTTCGCTCGCTCAGGGGTTGGAAAGCGCAACGGATGCGGAACTCGCCGAGATCGAGGTCCTGGGAGCGGGTTATGGCCTCCACTGGGAAAGGCTCGACGTCGACTTCACCGTACAAGGTCTGATTTCCGGCGTGTTTGGAACCGCATCATGGATGGCCCGGAGGGCGGGCAAGGCGACGTCGGCCGCGAAGGCGGCGGCCGCGCGCGCGAATCGGGCCAAGGGTGGCCGACCGCCAAAGAGCGCACGGCGATAGCTGCGTGACAGTCGCCCGCCGCGTCTGCTAGGCACGCGGCATCGTTCGCCTGGAGCTTTTTCTACCCATGTCCGCGCCACCGCTTTCCGGCATCCGCGTCATCGAGCTTGCCCGCATCCTCGCGGGGCCGTGGGCCGGGCAGCTGCTGGCCGATCTCGGCGCCGACGTGATCAAGGTGGAAAACCCCGACGGCGGGGACGACACGCGCAGATGGGGCCCGCCCTTCGTCACGGGCCATGACGGTGAGAACCTTTCCGCCGCCTACTACCACTCGACGAACCGCGGCAAGCGCTCGATCGGGCTCGATTTTTCCAAGCCGGAAGGCGCCGAGACGCTGAAGAAGCTGATCGCGACGGCCGACGTGCTGATCGAGAATTTCAAGCTGGGCGGCCTCAGGAAATACGGCCTCGACTACGACAGCCTGAAGGCGATCAACCCGCGGCTGGTCTACTGCTCCATTACCGGCTTCGGCCAGACGGGCCCCTACGCGCCGCGCGCCGGATACGATTTCATCATCCAGGGCATGTCCGGCATGATGTCGATCACCGGCGCGGCGGGCGGCGAGCCGCAGAAGGCGGGGGTTGCCATCTCCGACATCTTCACCGGCCTCTATTCGGTGATCGCCATCCAGGCGGCGTTGCGCCATGCGGAGAGGACCGGAGAGGGCCAGTTCATCGACATGGCGCTGTTCGACACGCAGATTTCGGTGCTCGGCAACCAGAACCTCAACTATCTCGTCTCGGGCGTCGCGCCGGTTCAGATGGGCAACGCCCACATGAACATCGCGCCCTACGAGGTGCTGCCGGTGAAGGACGGGCACATCATCCTGGCCGCTGGAAACGACGGGCAGTTCCAGCGATTCTGCAAGGTGGTCGGCCGCGAGGACCTCTCCGCTGATCCCGACTTCGCGACGAACCCGGCGAGGGTCGCCAACCGCGCGCGCCTGCGACAGCACTTGGAGGCGATCCTTGCAGAGTGGGAACGGGAGCCGCTGCTAGCGAGGCTCGAGGCGGCGAGCGTGCCGGCGAGCCCGATCAACACCATCGCGCAGATGTTTTCCGATCCGCAGACCATCGCGCGCGGCATGCGCATGGACCTCGACGACGACCACGGCAACAGTCTGCCCTCGGTGCGCGCGCCCATGTTGATGTCGGCCACCCCGCTCGCCTACGACCGCCCCTCGCCCCGCCTCGGCGAGCACACGAGCGAGATACTCGCCGAACTGGAGAAGAAGAACCCATGAAGACCGGCGGACAGTTGATCGTCGAGGCGCTCGAGGCGAACGGCGTCGAGCGCATCTACTCGGTGCCGGGCGAAAGTTACCTCGCCGTTCTCGACGCGCTGCACGATTCGAAGATCCGCAACATCGTCTGCCGGCAGGAAGGCGGCGCGGCCATGATGGCCGACTGCGAGGGCCGGCTGACCGGCCGCCCCGGCATCTGCTTCGTCACGCGCGGGCCCGGCGCCACCAACGCTTCTGCCGGGGTGCACATCGCGCGGCAGGATTCCAACCCGATGATCCTCTTCGTCGGCCAGGTGGCGCGCGGCAATCAGGAACGCGAGGCGTTCCAGGAAGTCGACTACAGGGCCTTCTACGGCTCGACCGCCAAATGGGTGGTCGAGATCGACGACGCGGCGCGCATTCCCGAACTGGTCACGCGCGCCTTCGCGACCGCGACCTCCGGCCGCCCCGGCCCGGTGGTGGTCGCCCTGCCTGAGGACATGCTGCGAGACACGGTCGAGGCGCCGGCCGCCCTGCCCTTCACGCCGGTGGAAACCTGGCCGGGTCCGGCCGAGATGGCCGAGGTGGAGCGGCTGCTCGGCGAGGCGAAGCGGCCTTTCGTCATCCTCGGCGGCACGCGCTGGACCGAGAGCGCCGTCAAGGCCATGTGCGGCGCACTGGAACGCTGGGCGCTGCCGGTCGGCTGCTCCTTCCGCCGCCAGGCGCTGTGCGACCAGCTTCATTCCTCATACGCGGGAGACGTGGGCATCGGGGTCAATCCGAAGCTCGGCCGCTACATCAAGGAGGCGGACCTGGTGCTGCTCGTCGGCTGCCGCTTCGGCGAGATGCCGTCGTCGGACTACACGCTCCTGAAAAGCCCCTACCCCGACCAGAAGCTGGTGCACGTCTTCCCCGACCCGGAAGAACTCGGCCGCGTCTACAGGCCCACCGTCGCTGTCAACGCCACGCCGGCCGCCTTCGCGCATGCCTTTGCCGAAACCGCGCCTTCGACGACGCCGGTCTGGGCGAACCGGACCGAGGAACTGCACCAGAGCTACCTCGAATGGTCGGCACCGCCGGAGAAGGGCGTGGGCGACGTGCACATGGGCAAGGTCATGGCCTGGCTGGAAACCGAGCTGCCGGAGGATGTGATCATCTGCAACGGCGCCGGCAACTTCGCCACCTGGGTGCACCGCTTCCACCGCTTCCGCCGCTTCAACACCCAGGCCGCGCCGACCTCGGGCTCGATGGGCTACGGCCTGCCGGCCGGCGTCGCGGCCAAGACGATGTTCCCGGACCGCGAGGTGGTCGTGTGGGCCGGCGACGGCGATTTCCTGATGCACGGCCAGGAGTTCGCCACCGCCGTCCAGCATGGCGCGCCGATCGTCGTCGTCATCCTCGACAACGGCATATACGGCACGATCCGCATGCACCAGGAGCGGGAATACCCCGGCCGCGTCTCGGGAACGAGCCTCCAGAATCCCGACTTCGCGGCTTACGCCCGCGCCTTCGGCGGCCATGGCGAGACGGTTGCCACGACCGATGAATTCGCCCCCGCCTTCGAGCGCGCCCGCGCGAGCGGCATGCCGACAATCGTCCACGTGAAGCTCGACCCGGAGGCGATCACGCCGACGAAGTCGCTGAGCGAAATCCGGTCTGGGAGGTAGGCGCAGTAGCGGAGAAATGAACAGGGAACCGGGGCGGGTTGCGAATTCGGGTGCGGAGAGGGCTAGCGACCGCATCGTCGCGATTCAGAGTACCTTCGGTCCCCCCCCAAAACCAGCCGTTCGTCCAGAACTTGCTAAACGGTAGAGCCGGGGTTGGGTGCGGACTTGCAAGTTCCCCGCAGCGGACCCACCGAGAGTTCCCCGATCATGGTTTCAGCGCGCGCTGGGTGGCTCGCCCGGCTTCGTCGATGATCGCTTCGACATCGGCAGGAGGTGAAGTCGAGATCAGCTGCAGGGCGATCCCGCGCAGGAGGCCAAGGAGGTAAACAGCCATCGCCTCGGGGTCGGCGTCTGCTCGCACCGAGCCGTCGCTGATCCCTTCGCGGACCGTGTCGGCCAGCAGTCCCCGGAAGCGGGCGTCTTGTTCCGCGTATAGCGGCATCAAGACAGGATCGCTGGCAATCGCCTCGCCCCACATCTGCAGGAACGCCCGGGCAGCAGGACGTTTGTTGCTGACGTTCTTCAGATAGGCGCGAACCGTATCCGACAGCCAGACACCAGCGCTTTCGCCAGGATCCGGGAGATCAAAGGCCTGAGCATCGCGCATCACCGCGCGGAGCAGATTCTCGCGGCTCCCGAAGTGATGGGAAACGATCCCCCGGCTATAGCCGGCGGCCGCGCCGACCTGCGCCAGGGTCAGCGCGCGCGACCCGCGCTCGGCGATCAGCGCCGTCGCGGCAGCAATCACCTTGCGTTCGGTCTGCTCGCGACGCTCTTGCTGCGTGCGGCGAGCGGGAAGCTGATCGGGCATCAGGACTGTCCGGTCATCAGGCCGACGGAGCAGGAAGCCCGCCGGTGTACGCACTCGTCGCGCCGTTAGCATGCGCAACTGAGCGCGCGCAAGCCGATCAGGCTGGATGATAGGCGTCGGTACTTGCAAGTGGGCCGACATGTGATACTTGTGTGTTAATCAACAAGTTTAATGAGAGCCGAATGTCCCGCACCCCACTTGTCCTCGTCCATGGCAATCCGGAGTCGGCCATCATCTGGGGGCCGCTCATCGGAGAGCTCAAACGGGCCGACGCCATCGCCCTGTCCCCGCCCGGATTCGGCGTCCCGGCGCCCTCTGGATTCGATTGTTCGACGACAGCCTATCGAGACTGGTTGGCGTCCCAATTGGAGTTGTTCCGCGATCCGGTCGATCTGGTGGGACACGACTGGGGCGGAATCCACGTCGCGGCGCTGGCCATGAGCCGTCCGGAACTGATCCGCAGCTGGGCCTCCGACGCGCTCGGCGTGTTCGCGCCAGATTACGTCTGGCATGCGCGGGCACAGAAGTGGCAGCAGGAGGGCGAAGGTGAAGCCTCGGTGCAGGAAATATGGGGCGGCGACCTGACGCAGCGACACGCGGTGACGTCGGCCCTCGGCATGACGGACCGGATGGCGGAGCGGGTCGCGGCAGGCATGGATCCTGAAATGGGCCGCGCCGTCCTCAACCTGTTGCGGTCGGCGCGACAGCCGACGATGGCCGAAGCGGGACAGCTCCTGCAAAGCGCTTCGCGACGCCCTGGCCTCGCTCTCATCGCCCTCGATGATTTCGGGCGAGCCAGTGGGACGGTGGAGCAGCATGAGTGGGCAGCGCAGCAATCGGGTGCAGAAATGGCGCATCTGGCGGGTGTGGGACACTGGTGGCCGGAGGAGACGCCCGCTCCGGTTGCTGAGGCGCTAACGAACTTCTGGTCGGCGCTGCCGAATTAGGCAAGGACACCTTTGTCCGGCCTCGGGGGGCAAGACCCGTGACGCGGTTCGCCCGTGCCGTAGCGACAAGGTCGTCAGGGGTAGTCCTCGAGGATGGCATTGGGACAGAATGAAGTCGATTGGAGCAGTGGACAGGCAACCACCGCTTCGGCCCCATCACTCGCCAAAACCCGCCAGTCTCCTCCCCACCCTATGTCAGAAACTCCGAATCGACACAGGAAGGTACTTCTCCAGGCCGGGTCGAAATCGAGCATCAGCTTCTCCGAAAGTCGCCGTGTATGGCAGGCGAGCGTGAAACCGGCTTCGAGCTCCCAGGGTTGAAGCGAGACGCTGACGGCGATCTCCGACAGGCGCGCGACTATTCCGCATCGGCAGGGCAGCACATGCCACCGGCGCAAGGCAGCGGTCGGCATCGGCGCGAAACCTGTCGCGGATCGGGCAGCGCACATAGGGCGTTTGGCGGGGCGTGGGCGGCGTGGTAGAATTGCGGCGTCCATCCAGAGGATAGCGCGATGAACAAGATCGACCGCGTCACCATCGACCTGCCGGCGGAGCAGACGGCGTTTATCGAACGACTGGTCGAGTCGGGCGAATTTGATTCCGCCAGCGAGGTGATAAAGGCGGGGATCGAGGCGCTGCAGTTGCACGACCGCGAGATCGAGCACTGGCTGCGGACGGAGGTAGCGGACACGTTTGACCGCATGCAGGCCGATCCCTCGCGCGGCATACCTCTCGAGGATGTCATAGCGCGGTTTGAGAAGCGGGCGAGCAAGCGACAGGGTTGAGAGGTGCGACGGCGACGCCTCGTCATCGCCCCAGAGGCGGAAGCCGACCTGGTCGAAATCGAGGAGCAGCTTCTGCGCGTAGCCTCGTCCCGAACCACGAACGCGTTCTTGGGCCGGATATTTGCATTCCTAGGCGGACTTCAGACAGCCTCCGAGCGTGGACATCGCCGGGACGATATCAGGAGGAGACTGCGCATCATCGGCTTCGAACGCCGCCTGACCATCGCCTTTGCCGTTCACGAGGATCGTGTCGACATCCTGCGCGTCTTCCGCGCCGGGCGGGACTGGGAGGCGGAGTTCGACGAGGGTTGAGCTTACCTCACACCGCGTCGAAATCCAGCACCAGCCTGTCCGACAGCGGCCGGGTCTGGCAGGCGAGCGTGAAGCCGGCTTCGATTTCCCAGGGCTCCAGCGAGAAGTTGACGGCCATTTCCGACTGGCCTTCCACGACGCGGCAGCGGCAGGTGCAGCACATGCCGCCGGCGCAGGAATAGGGCAGTTCGAGCCCGGCGTTATGGGCGGCGTCGAGCACCGTCTCGGCGCCCTCGCCCATCGGAAATTCCCGGCGCACGCCGTCCAGTACGACCTCGATGGCGACGCCGCCGGCGACCGCCTTCTGCGCCGCATCCGAGGGCGCGCGCGGCCGGGGCGCCTCGCCCGAGGGGGTGAAACGTTCGTAGCGGATGCGGTCGGGGTTGACGCCGTAGGCCTTCAGCGTCTCCGAGACGTCGTCGATCATCTCACCGGGTCCGCACAGGAACACACCGTCGCTGCCGAGCGGATCGATCAGGCCGAGATCGGCCATGTGCGCGATCTTCTTCCCGTCGATGCGGCCGTTGAGCAGGTCGAAATCCTGCTTCTCGCGCGACAGCATGTTGACCAGCGAGAAGCGCCGCATGTGGCGATCCTTCAGGTCCTGCAACTCCTCGCGGAACATGATCGTATCGGTAGAGCGATTGCCGTAGACCAGCGTCACCGTGCTTTCCGGCTCGTGGCCGAGCACGGTCCGGGCAATCGACAGCATCGGCGTGATGCCGGAGCCCGAGGCGATGAGGAGATAGTCGTGCCGTTCGCCGGCGAGCGAGGTGAAGCGGCCTTCCGGCGGCATGACGCGGATCGTGTCGCCGACCGACAGCACCTCGTTGACGAAGCGCGAGAAGCGGCCGTCGGCCACCTTCTTGACCCCCACCCGCAGATGCGAGTCGCCGGGTGCGGAGCAGATGGAATAGGAGCGGCGGACGTCTTCGCCGTCGACCTTCGCGGCGAGCGTCAGATACTGGCCCGGCCGGAAGCGGAAGGCGTCGCGCAGGTCGTCGGGGACGGCGAAGGCGATCGCCACCGCGTCGGTGGTCTGGCGTTCGATGCCGGTGACAGTGAGATCGTGGAAGCGCGGGGCCATTGGCGGTGCCTCAGATGCACTTGAAGTAGTCGAAGGGTTCGCGGCAGGCGAGGCAGCGGTAGTGCGCCTTGCAAGCGGTGGAGCCGAATTCGGAAAGCTTTTCGGTGTCGGCCGAACCGCAGCGGGGACAGGCGACCTCGACCTCGCCGAACAGCGAGCGGATGGAGGTGGAAGTCTTTTGGGGCGGCGCGATACCGTAGTCGCGCAGCTTCTCGCGGCCTTCCGGCGTGATCCAGTCGGTTGTCCAAGCGGGCGAGACGACACGCTCGACGCGCGCCTCGAAGCCGGCGTCGCGAAGCGCGGCCTCGACGGCGAGTTCGATGGCGAGCACGGCGGGGCAGCCGGAATAGGTGGGCGTCACCTTGGCGATCGCGATGCCGTCGACGATTTCTACCGAGCGCAGGATGCCGAGGTCGGCGACGGTGACGCAGGGGACTTCGGGGTCCGGCACGGAAGCGGCGGCGAGCCAGGCGCGGTGCTGGAGTTCCTCGTTCTCCCCGCTCGCGGGGATGAACGGGGAGAAGGGGTCGATCGCGGCTTCCTTCACCATGTCGCGCCCGGGAAGGTGCGCTGCATGTATTGCAGGTCGGCGAGCAGGAAGCCCATCGCCTCGCCGTGCATTCCCTTGCGGCCGCCGCGCTGCGCGTAGGGCGGCGTGATAAAACTCAGCCCCGCTTCGGCGAAGATCGGGCCGATAATGCGGTCGAAGGCGGGGCGGAGCGACGATGGCTGCGGGGTGATGCCGGCTTCGGCGGCTAAGACCGTGACGGTGTCGTCGTCGAACATCTCGTCCACGAAGGGCGCGAGGGATTCGATCGCGGCCTCCATGCGCCGCCGGCTCTCTTCTGTTCCGTCGCCGAGCCGCACCACCCATTCGCCTGCGTGGCGGATGTGATAGGCGACCTCCTTGACCGCCTTGGCGGCGATGCCGGCGAGCGTTTCGTCGCTCGATGTCGCGGCGGCCTTCCAGAAGGGCTCCATGAAGGCGGCGAAATAGAGCTGGCGCAGCATGGTGTGGGCGAAGTCGCCATTCGGCCGCTCCACCATCAGGCAGTTCAGGTATTCGCGCTCGCGCCTGAGATAGGCGAAATCGTCCTCCGTGCGGCCCCTGCCCTCGATCTCGGCGGCATAGGCGTAGAGCGCCCGCGCCTGGCCGATCAGGTCGAGTGCCATGTTGGGCATGGCGAGGTCTTCCTCCAGCATGGGCGCATGGCCGCACCATTCCGACAGGCGGTGGCCGAGCACCAGATGGTCGTCGGCGAGCCTGAGCACGAACGTGACCAGCATCTCGCGGTCGAGCGTGGTGGAAGACATCACATGTGCCCCACTTCGTCGGGGATCTCGTAGAAGGTCGGATGGCGATAGATCTTGGAGGCGGTCGGCTCGAAGTTCTCGTCCTTCTGCGCCGGATCGGAGGCCACGATCGCCGCGGACGGCACGACCCAGATCGAGACGCCCTCGCCCCGGCGCGTATAGACGTCGCGCGCGGCCTGCAGCGCCATCACCTCGTCGGCGGCGTGCACGGAGCCGCAATGCTTGTGCGACAGGCCGTTGCGCGGCCGGATGAAGACTTCCCAGAGGGGAATTTCGTTCTTTGCCATGGTTCTTTTCCTTACGCGCAGCGCTCTTCCATCCAGCGCTTCAGATGCGGCAGACCTTCCCAGCCGAAGGCTTGGTCGCTGCTGCCGTGCTTTTCGAAGTGGTCCAGCCTGCCCCGCGCCTCCGCGAGATCCGGTCGATGGCCGACAGGAACCGGCCACATGACGAAATACGGCTTGCCGGTGGTCCTGAACCATTCGGCCTTGCGGTGGTAGATCCGCTTGTGGACCGTGTTCCAGACGAAGTGCTCCAGATGCTCGGCGCTCTCCCAGACCGACATGTTGATCACCGCGTCGGGATCGTCGTCGAAGCGCAGGTCGGTCGCGTCGTCGCCCTCGCCGACCAGCCGCCAGACGAAGCCGGCGCTACGCTCGGCGACCGCGTTGACGCGGTCGAGATTGTCCACGAAATCCCCCATGCGCGGATCGTCGAGGGGGAAGCGCGGGTGTGCGACGTTGACCTGGGCGAGATGCATGGCCTTATTCCGCGGCATCTGCGAGGTTGCGTTGACGTACATCGGCGTGCCTGCCCTTGATCAGATCGATCACGTCTACGATGTGCGGCGGGTCGGCCGGCGGGAACGGGCTGCCTTCCTTCTCGATGAACTCGACCCACTCGTCGACGATGACGCAGAGTTCCGCGAAGACCTCCTCTTCGTTGGGACCGTCACATCCGCCCGTGAAGAGCGACGGCGCAATGCCGACGTAGCAGTTGTCTTCGTACGACCACTTCACGATCTTCATGTAATCCCTGGAACGGCTCATCGCTTCGTCTCCTCAATGGCCTGACGAACCAGCTTTTCCTTGTAACGATCCGCATCGTCACCCGGGGCCCCGGAAAGGGTCAATCTACCCGCAAACTTAGGATGGACGAAGTTGCGGTGGCTTCCCTTGCCTCCGACCTGACGAAAGCCGGCACGCTCGAGATCGCGAAACAGCATTCTCAGCTTTCGCGGCACCGCCGCTCACTCAGCCGCGAGCCGCGTCGCCTGCTTGCGTGCCCTGCGCTTTTCGGCGTGCGCCAGGGCTGCCTCGCGCACCCAAGCGCCGTCGTCCCAAGCCTTGCGGCGTGCTTCGAGCCGTTCGCGGTTCATCGGGCCGCCGCCCTTGACCACGCGCCAGAACTCGTCCCAGTCGATGGCGCCGAAATCGTAGGAGCCGCGCTCCTCGTTCCACTTCAGCTCCGGATCGGGGAAGGTCAGGCCGAGATATTCGCCCTGCGGCACAGTCGCGTCGACGAATTTCTGGCGCAGTTCGTCGTTGGTGAAGCGCTTGATCTTCCACTTCATCGACTGGTCGCCGTGCTGGCTCTCGGTGTCGTGCGGGCCGAACATCATCAGCGACGGCCACCACCAGCGGTTCAGCGCGTCCTGCGCCATCTCCTTCTGCTCGGGCGTGCCCTTCGCCAACGTCATCATGATCTCGTAGCCCTGGCGCTGGTGAAAACTCTCTTCCTTGCAGACGCGGATCATGGCGCGTGCATAAGGGCCGTAGGAGCAGCGGCAGAGCGGGATCTGGTTCATGATCGCCGCGCCGTCGACCAGCCAGCCTATGGCGCCGATGTCGGCCCAGGTGAGCGTCGGATAGTTGAAGATGGAGGAGTACTTGGCCTTGCCGGCCAGAAGCTCCTCGGTCATCTGCTCGCGCGAGACGCCCAGCGTCTCGGCGGCGGAATAGAGGTAGAGGCCGTGGCCGCCCTCGTCCTGCACCTTGGCGAGAAGCGCCGCCTTGCGGCGCAGCGAGGGCGCGCGGGTGATCCAGTTGCCTTCCGGCAGCATGCCGACGATCTCGGAATGCGCGTGCTGGCCGATCTGGCGCACCAGCGTGCGGCGATAGCCTTCCGGCATCGGATCGTTGGGCTCGATCTTCTCCTCGGCGTCGATACGCGCCTGGAAGGCCGCGAGGAAGGCTTCGTCCTCGGTGGTTTCGGTCTTGGCGCCGATCAGTCCCTGGCTGTACATCGCATCTCCTCCATGGTCGGATGATAGCACATCCGGCCGCTTGGGAATATGTAACGAAAAATGGTCGCGATTGCAAGTTTTCGTAACATGAAATGCGGGGAAGCGCGGTGACGGCATTCGGGGTGAAGGAAGCGGAAGAGACGCTGGCGCGGGTGTTCGCGCCCTGGATCGTCGAGATGGGCCTGAAGCCGGTCGGCTTCGACGCGAGGGGCGGCAGCTTCGTCCTGCCGGAGAACCGTGCGCTGGTCCATGTCGGCGGCGTCATCTGCGGCCAGGCGACCGCGGCGGCGGCCGACACCTGTTCGGTCGTAGCGCTCTCGGCGCTGAACGGGCGCTTCCGCATCTGCACTACGGTCGACCTCACCACCCACTTCATCCGGCCGCTGAAGCCGGGAGAAGTCGAGATCCGGGTCGACGTGCTCTCCAACGGCAGGCGCATGGCCTACACGAAGGTAGAGATGCGGGCGAAGGGCGAGGAGAAGATCGCGGTGACGGCGACGAGCGCGTTCGCGTATCTGGAGGATTGACTGGCGGCGGCCGGTTCGGCGGTGGCTTTGCGCCGAAGGTCGCAAGATCGCCGCCCGGCGCGTCGCGGGCGGCAATCAGAGAGGTCCAGGGGCTGAGCGTTACTCCGCCGCGATCGGGAGATCGTGGCCGGCGGTGCGTTCCAGGGCGTGGACGTTGCCGGCGTGCGCGCCATCCTCGCCGGGCTCGTCCTTCTCGTTGGGCCGCACGGCCCAGCGGAAGAGCCGTGACACGCCGAGCGCCGCGTCGTCCATGATCGTGTACATGGACGGGATGAAGACCAGCGACAGGACCGTCGAGACCAGGAGGCCGCCGATCACGGCGATCGCCATCGGCGCACGGAACTCGCCGCCGTCGCCGAACGCCATCGAAGCCGGGATCATGCCCGCCGACATGGCGATGGTCGTCATGATGATCGGGCGCGCGCGCTTGCGGCAGGCGTCCAGAATGGCTTCGGCGCGCGGCACGCCGTGCTTCACCTCCTCGATGGCGAAATCGACCAGCATGATGGCGTTCTTGGTGACGATGCCCATCAGCATGAGGATGCCGATCACGACGGGCATCGAGACCGCCGAGTTCGTCAGCCACAGGGCCGTCACCACGCCGCCGATCGACAAGGGCAGCGAGCCCAGGATCGTGATCGAGTGGAACACCGAGCCGAAGAGCAGGATCAGCACGACCAGAACCAGCATCAAGCCGGTGACCATTGCCATGGCGAAGCCCGCGAAGACCTCGCCCATGACCTCGGCGTCGCCCGTCTCCTGCACGCGAACGCCTTCGGGAAGGTTCTGCACGCGCGGCAGGGCGTTGACCAGCGCGAGGCCCTCGCCGATCTCGTAGCCGGGGGCCATGTCGGCGCCGATGACGACACGGCGCTGGCGGTTGAAGCGCTGGATCGACGACGGCCCCTGGCCGTAGCTGATGCTCGCGACCGAAGAGAGCGGCACGGTGGCGCCGGTGGCCGTCTGCACCGGCAGCGAACTGACGATCGAGAGATCGTCGCGCGCCGCCTCGTTCAGCTGCACGCGGATCGGGATCTGGCGGTCGCCGACCGTGTACTTGGCAAGATTGGCGTCGATGTCGCCGATGGTGGCGATGCGCAGCGTCTCCGACAGGGTCGCGGTCGAGATGCCGAGCTGGGCCAGGCGATCGAGATCGGGTTCCACGATGATCTCCGGCCGGTCGAGCGCGGCGTTGGACGAGATCGCGCGGAATTTCCCCGTCTGGGTCATGGCGCTCTGGATCTCGCGCGCCGTGGTGTCCAGCAGATCGCCGTCGGTGCCCATCACGCCGAACTCCAGCGAACGCTGTCCGCGGTCGTTGACGAAGTAGACGCGCAGGTCCGGCACGACGGCGAGCTTGGTCAGCAGCGTCTCCTCGATCTCGGCCTGCTTCACCTCGCGCTCCGACTTGTGGACGAGGTCGGCGACCACGGTGGCGCGGCGCGGCTCGAGCGAACCGGTCGGGCTGGAGCCGCCGATGACGTAGACATTCTCGACCTCGGGCATCTCCCGCATGATCTCGGTCACCCGGTCGGTGGTCTCGCGGGTGTCCTCCAGCAGGGTGCCCGGCGGCAGTTCGAGCGAGAAGACGATGCGGCTGGCATCCTCCTTGGGGATGAAGCCCGACGGCAGGAAGCCGATCGCGTACATCGACGCCCCGAAGAAGCCGATGCCGGCGAGAAGCGTCAGCCAGCGGAACCGCAGCGACGTGCGCAGGAAACCCATGTAGCCGCGCATGATGAAGCCGGGATTCGGCTCCTCGTGGCCGTGGGCGCGCAGGAAGTAGGCCGCGAGCATGGGCGTGATCAGCCGGGCGACGAGCAGCGAGAAGAACACCGCCACGGCGACCGTGAGGCCGAACTGCTTGAAGTACTGGCCCGCGACGCCGCCCATGAAGGAGACCGGCGCGAAGACGGCCATGATGGTGGCCGAGATCGCAATGACGGCGAGCCCGATCTCGTCGGCCGCCTCGAGTGCGGCGCGATATGGCGACTTGCCGAGCTTGATGTGGCGCACGATGTTCTCGATCTCGACGATGGCGTCGTCGACGAGGATGCCGACCACCAGCGTGATGCCGAGAAGGCTGACGAGATTGAGCGAGAAGCCCATCAGGTCGAGCGCCCAGAAGGTCGGGATGGCCGACAGCGGAAGGGCTGAGGCGGCGACCAGCGTGGCGCGGAAATCGCGCAGGAACAGGAAGACGACGAGCACGGCAAGCACCGCGCCCTCGACGAGCGTCTCCATGGCCGAATCGTAGTTGCCTTCCGTGTAGGAGACGGAATCGTCGACCTTGGCGATCGAGACGTCCGGATATTCCGCCTGGAGTTCGGCGATCGCCTCCGTCGCCCGCTCGTTCACCTCCACGTCGCTCTCGCCCTTGCCGCGGAAGATGCCGAAGGAGACGACGGTCTGGTTGTTGACCCGCGCGAACGACTTCGGTTTCGCCCAGGAATCGGTGACGGTCGCGATGTCCGACAGGGTGACGCGCCGGCCCCCCGCGAGCGGGATTTCCAGCGAGCGCAGGCCTTCGATCGAATTGGCGCCGCCGAGCGTGCGAATCGTCTGGTCGCGGCCGCCGAACTCGCCGTTGCCGCCCGTCAGGTCGACGTTGGCGGCCCGCAGCGCCCGGTTGACGTCGCCGGCCGTCGCACCGAGCGCCGTCAGGCGGTCCGGATCGATCTCGACCTTGATCTCGCGCGTCACGCCGCCGTAGCGATCGACGCGGGCCACGCCCTTCAGCCCCTGGAGATCGCGGATCACGACGTCGTCCACGAACCAGGAGAGTTCCTCGATGGTCATGGCGGGAGCGCGTACCGCGTAGGTCAGGATCGCCTGGCCTTCGACGTCGATGCGGTTGACGAGCGGCTCGTCGGAGGTTGCCGGCAGCGCGGAGCGGATGCGCTCGACGGCATCCTTGACGTCGTTGACGGCGGTCTGGGTGTCCACCTCGAGGCGGAATTCGACCATCGTCTGCGAATTGCCCTCGGTGATCGTCGAGATGACGTTCTTGACGCCCGAGATGTTGGCGACGGCATCCTCGACGCGCTTGGTGACCTGCGTCTCGAGTTCGCTCGGGGCCACGCCGGGGTCCTTCACGACCACCGAGACGAGCGGGATGTCGATGTTGGGAAAGCGCGTGATCGGCAGGTTGGCGAAGCTGATCAGTCCCAGCGCCGTCAAGACGATGAAGAGGAGGATGGAGGGAACCGGATTGCGGATCGACCAGGCGGAGAAGTTCCAGTTCATTGTGAGACGGCTCCCGTCCGGTCGCCCCGCACGGGCGTGATCGCGTCGCCGTCGGCCACGAAGGTGCCGGCACGGGAGACGACTTCGTCGCCTTCGGCGAGCCCTTCCAGGATCTCGACGTAGCCGTCGGCCCGGGCGCCGAGCACCACGGGGACGGTCGATACCTTGTCGTCGCCATCCAGGCGCTGCAGGAAGCCATCGCTGCCGCGGTAGACAAGCGCGGTGGACGGCACCGCGACGCCCTCGCGCCGCAACAGCTCGATGCTGCCGCGGGCGAAATTGCCGGCCCGCACGTTCTCCTCGGCGGAGAGCGCGATGCGGATCGTGCCCATGCGCAGTTTCTGGTCGACTTCGGGCTCGATCATGCGGATCTCGGCGGGGATCGCTTCGTCCATGCCGGGCAGGCGCACGTTCGCCTTGAGCCCGGCCGAAAGGCGCGGCAGGACGGTTTCGGGCACGTCGGCCGCGAGCTCGAGCTGGCCGTCGATGGCGATGCGGAACAGCGGCCCGACGCTCGCCCCGACGATGCCGCCGAGCGTGGCGTTTCGGGCCAGGATGAGCCCGTCCGCCGGCGCCTTGACCTCGGTCTTCTCGATCTGGAGATCGATGTTGCGCATCTGCGCATCGATGACGCCGAGCTGGGCCTCGGACGCGGCAAGCGCCTTCTGCGCCGAGACGAGCTTGGCCTGCGCGCTGTCATAGGCATTGACGGCATTGTCGAGTTGCGACTGCGCCGCGATGCCTTTTTCCTGCAAGCGGCGGGCGCGTTCCAGCCCTTCGTCGGCCTGGCGCACGCCGATCTCGGCATCGGTGATCTGGGCACGGACCTGCGCGATGCTCGCTTCCGCCTGGGCGCGGTTGGCCACGACCTGGGCGCGCTGCGTTTCCAGCATGGCCTTGTCGAGCACGGCGAGAAGGTCGCCCTTCTTCACCATGTCGCCCTGGTCGGCATGGAGTTCCAGCACGATCATGCCGGAAAGGTCGATGCCGACCGCGGCTTCCTCGCGCGGCACAACGCTGCCGGTCACCTCAAGTGTCTCCACCAGTTCGCGGCGCTGCGCCGGCACGACGCGGATCGCGGGGGGACGCGCGCCCTCGACCGCGACGGCCGACGTCTCGGCCTCCGGCGCGGTGAAGGCATCCTGGGAGATGCCGAGTGCCGCGGCTCCGGCTAGGAGCACCGCCGCGGCGGAAAAAAGGACCCGTCTGGTCTTCATGGTTCGCCTCGTGTGATGGCGGATTCAGTATCGGCCGGCCGTTTCAGGTCGTTGCCGCTCGTCAGGCCGTTTCGTGAAGCTTGCGTTTCGGTCGAAAGATCGCTTCCATCGTCACGCGCATCAGCGCCTCGACGCGGTCGAGCGACACTCCTTTCGAAGGAAGGTCGTTGATCGCCAGCCCTTCGCCGATCGCCATGAGGACCGGGAGGATCGTCTCGAGTTCGACACAGGGATCGATCTCGCCGCGACTTATCGCGGCTTCGAAGTAGTCGCGGAAGCTGGACTGCACCTCGCCCATCGACTGGTGGCAGGTGAACTGGATCGCCTCGTTGCGCATGGATTCGGCGCGGATCTCGGTAAACAACGGCGCATTGCCGCTTTCGTGGATGTAGCGGAGGTGCCCCATCGCGGCGTTGACGAAGCCGTCAATCACGTTCGGGTTCTCGCCCATGGCGGCGAACATCTCGGCCTCGTGGCTGCGGTCGGCTTCCGTGATCGCCTCGATGATTGCTTCCTTGGACGGGAAGTACCGGTAGAGCGCGCCGGGGCTCATGCCGAGCTCGGCGCAGATCTGATGCATCGAGGCACCCTGGAAGCCGGAGCGCACGAAGCAGGACTTGGCGGCATCGAGAATGCGCATCACCTGCTGGTCGCGGCGTTCCGCGCGCGTCATGGGCGCCTCGACGGCCTCGCCTTCCGGCTCGACCACGAGTGGCTGCGTGTAGGGCATGCTAATTTACCTGAATGCGAATGATCGTTCTCAATTTAAGCGAATGTTCGTTCGCAGTCAAGATACCGCACTGCACAATGATGAGAGCGGAAGGCCGCCGATCGAAACAGGCTTAATGTTCCGGGAGGTATACGAAGGCGCAGTCAGCGCGGATCGGACAGGAAGGCCGCGGCGGAACGGCGCATGTCGGCAAGGTCGTCGTCCTTCATGCGATCGAGCGTCGCGTACATCATCCGCATGCGCCGGTTGCCGCCGAGGCGTTCGCGGTGACGCGCCAGGAAATCCCAGTAGAGATAGTTGAAGGGGCAGGCATCCGGGCCGTGCCGCTTCTTCACGTCGAAACGGCAGGCGCCGCAATAGTCCGACATGCGGTCGATGTAGGAGCCGGAGGCGGCATAGGGCTTGGACGCCATCAGGCCGCCGTCGGCGAAGAGGATCATTCCGACCACGTTCGGCATCTCCACCCACTCGTAGGCGTCGTGGTAGACGACGAGATACCACTCCTGCACCTCGCGCGGATCGAGTCCCGCGAGGAGACAGAAATTGCCGATGACCATGAGCCTCTGGATGTGGTGCGCATAGGCGTTGGCTTTGGTCTCGCCGATCGCCTGGGCAAGGCAGTTCATGTCGGTCTCGCCCGACCAGAAAAACCAGGGCAGCGGCCGGTCGGCGCCGAGCGCGTTTGCGGTGGCGTAGGCGGGCATCTTCCACCAGTAGATGCCGCGCACGTATTCCCGCCAGCCGACGATCTGGCGGATGAAGCCTTCCACCGCGTTGAGCGGCGCGTGGCCAGAATGATAGGCATCTTCGGCACGCCGGCAGCACTCGGCGGGGAGCAGCAGGCCGCAATTGATAAGCGCCGAAAGATGCGAATGGAAGAGCAGCGGCTCTCCCGTGCGCATCGCATCCTGATAGTCGCCGAACAGCGGCAGGGCATGCTCGACGAACCAGTCGAGCAGGGTGAGCGCATCCGATCGCGTGACGGGATGGTCGAACGGCTCCAGGTCGCCGAAGTGCTGGGGAAAGTTCGCCGCGACCAGGTCGATCACCGTCCGCGTCGTCGCGTCGGGCTCGAACCGCGGCCGTCGCGGCACGTCGATGTCGGCGGGCAGCGGCCGGCGGTTCTCGCGATCGAGGTTCCAGGCGCCGCCCTCCGGCCGGTCGCCGCGCATCAGATAGCCTGTTCGGCGGCGCATCTCGCGGTAGAAGAACTCCATGCGCAGTTCGCCCTTCCGTGTCTCCGCCCACTCGGCGAAGTCGCCGGTGGAACAATGGAACCGCGTATCCTCCCGGATCTCCACCGGACAGGGCAAGGTCTCGGCCCAGTCGCGCATGGCCTGCAACAACCGCCATTCGCCGGCTTCGGTCACCACCACCCGGTCGGGGCGATGCCGTTCCACGGCGCGCTGCAGCGCCTCGCCCAGCGTCCGCGGCCCCCTCGCCTCCCCGAAACGGACGTAATCCACCGTAACTCCTTCGGCGCGCAACTCTTCGGCGAAGTGGCGCATGGCCGAGAAGAGGAAGGCGATCTTCTTCTTGTGGTGGCGGACATAGGTGGCTTCCGCGCCGACCTCGGCCATCACCACGACGTCGCGGCCGGGATCGAGCCCGTCCATGCTGGACATCGAGCGGGAAAGCTGGTCGCCGAGGAGAAAACGCAGGGTACGGATCATCGCCGGAAGAAATAGGCCCGAGCCGAAATCCGTCGAGCCTCGACTTTGAAGCGGCGGCGAAACGGGGCAAGATCGCCCGCGACAGCGAGAAAGGACGAAGATGCGCAGGACGGTGGTACCGGCGGCCCTGAAGGGCGTCTACGACAACTGGCATTTTGCGCCGGCGGTGATCGCCAATGGCATGATCTACTGCTCGGGCATCATCGGCACCAGCCCCGGCGGCGAGACGCCGGGCGCCGACGGGCTGAAGGGCGCCGAGGCGACGCTCGCCGACCCCGATGCGCCGCTGGCTGCGCTGGCGGCAGTGAAGGACCCGGAAGCCCAGTTCGCCACCGCCTTCGAGGCGCTGAAGGCCATTCTGGCCGAGTGTGGCGCGGAGCTATCCGACATCGTCGAGATCACGACCTACCACGTGGACATCGCCCGCCACATGGAGACCTTCATGCGGGTGAAGGACCGGTATCTCAAGGAGCCATGGCCGGCGTGGACGGCGATCGGGGTGAGCGAGCTGATCGTGCCGGGGGGATTGATGGAGATCAGGGCGGTGGCGGTGGCGCGGGGGTGAGAGGGCTCAGTTCTCGCGCCCCTCTTCAACCGCCCGGGTCTTCAGACGTGCGAGATCACGCTCCTAAATGGCGATCGACACCACGGTGAAGATTGATCCAATTGTCATCCTCGGCAAGTGTCGTGTGCAGCCCAAACGAAGCGAAGACAAGCATCTGCGTGATGACGGTAAGCACGTAGCTTATCGCGACATCGGTGAGGGTATCTGCCAGCAATATGACGCGCGACTGAGCAAAAATCTCCTAAATAAGTTAGAAGAGAGACGATTGTCTGACATCGTCGAGGCGTATCACACCATTGATCAGCCACGTATCGGGATAAAGCGAGTGGGTACCCATTGCGAGAAGCATCCCCTTTTTCGGGTACTCCTCGCCGAAAACTCGCTGCAACTGATCGAGCGCTTTGGTTTCTCCATAATTGTTCGACCAATTGAAATATGTCGCTTCAATCTCCCAATCCTGACAGGTGCCGAAACGTTCACCGTCCTCGGTGCGATATCGATATTTAAACCGAAAGGGGCACGGTCGATATGGCGTCGCTTGTTTTGAGAAGAGATCGCCCTGCGCTCGAAGTGCATCGAATCGCTTAGCTTCTTCGTCGATATCGGAAGATGATTTCTTCTCGGCGACAAACTCGATTATGTCTGGTTTCAGTAGCGCAAGCGATCGGCCGGCGTTCCGTTCTCGTTGAAGGCTGGTGATGATCGATTTCGTCAGGAACCGCTCGCGTTCCCCTCGCTTCAATTCACCAGAAATTTCAATCGAGTCCTGATCGACGCGCCTGCTTTCGGGACGAGGATCATCATTCGGCCGCCGCCACTTGAATTTTATGCGGTCCCACCGTCCGAATTTCTTGTTGGCATCAAGCAGTCGAAAAGAAACCGGATACAGACGGAGCCACTGGCCATATAGATCGAGACCGGCGCAGCAAACTGTTTCCCCGTGTCGCTGACCGACTTGGGGTGCTGCTTTGATGATAACGACCGCTTCGGTGTTACCCGAAGATGGCAAGTGCTCCGTCATGCGTGTGTTCAAACCCCCTACCGATCTTGGTCTTCAAGCCGCTTTGAACTCCGAGGTGAACAAGTCGAAACCCGCCATATTGAGCCATTTGATTGGCGACGATGCAACGATGACAATGTGTATGATCGCGCTCAAAACAAAGGAGACATGCCATCTTCTGCGAGGCAGCATCCAATCCGCGACGCATGTCGGTCTGCGCGGCTGACGACTTCAGGTGCGCTCCAAAAATCTGACGGAAATCATCGAAGCGCCCTTCGCGCGCAGCGATCCGACCAGGCTTGGGATCTCCAAGACCCTTCAGATGCAGGTATTCGATATCGCAGGTCTCCAACGAGCGCGAAAGCGCATTTTTTGAGAATCCCGGCTTTCTGGAGATCGGAACATCACGCACATCGATCAAGAGGTCGATCCCGAAAGCTTTCAGCGTCGCGAGAAAATCGCCGATAGAACTTCCTTCATAACCGACCGTGTACAGAGTCTTATGTTTCATTTACCTGCGAATCCCTCACGTAAGTTTTTACTAGACCATGACACACATGGTTAACAATTTCCTTTATGCATTCGCGACAGCGGTCCTGCGGCAGGCATCCAGCGTGCAAAGTGGAGGCATGGCCATCGCGATCAAGGGAAACCTGGATTTCGGCCTGCTGGCAACACATCATCCATCGGTCAGCAGTTCAGCCGAGAGAGAGTTGCAGCCCGCGCCGCAACCATCCCTCTCGGGCGTCTATCGCAAGTACTCTAAAGGCGAATAGTCGAAGCTACTCCCTACCCGAACTTCCCCGTCCGCGGAAACCCCTTCGGCACCATCCGTCCGGCGGCGGCGCGGTCGCCGGTCCATTCGGCGAGTTCTTCCTTCGACTTCACGAAGGCGCGGCCGGCGGAATCGGTCCAGGTCAGGCCGGCTTCGAGGGTGAAGGTCTTGATGTCGGAGACGCCGCCGTCCTTGTAGCGTTGCAGGCGCACGCCCTTGCCGCGGCCCATTTCGGGGATCTGGGCCAGAGGGAAGGCGAGCATCTTGCGGTTCTCGCCGACGACCGCGACGTGGTCGCCGTCGACCGGGATGCAGCGCGCCGCCTCGTCGGGCGCCTTGACGTTCATGACCTGCTTGCCCTTGCGGGTGTTGGCCGCCACCTCCTCTTCCGGCACGACGAAGCCATAGCCCATGTGCGAGACGAGCAGGAGCTTTCGCTTCGGATCGTGGACGAAGGCGGTGACGATGGCCTGATCGTTCTCCATGTCGACGATGATGCGGATCGGCTCGCCGTGGCCGCGTCCGCCGGGCAGCCGGTCGGCGCCAATGGTGTAGAACTTGCCGCCGGTGGTGAAGACGAGGATCTTGTCGGTGGTCTGAGCGTGGAAAGCGAGCTTGAGCTTGTCGCCCTCCTTGAAGGCGAGGCTGTCGAATTCCGCCAGGTGCCCCTTCATGGCGCGCAGCCAGCCCTTTTCGGAGACGACGACGGTGATCGGCTCCTTCTCGATCATGGCGTGCTGGATGTGGGTGACGTCGTGTTCGGGCGCGTCGGCGAAGCGGGTGCGGCGGCGGCCGAGTTCGGTGCGCGAGCCGAAGCGGTCGCGCAGCTTCTCGACCTCCCAGCGGATCGTCTTCCACTGCTTTGCGTCGGAGGCGAGCAGCGCCTCGATCTGCGACTTCTCGGCGGTGAGGTTGTCGAATTCCTTGCGGATCTCGAACTCCTCAAGCTTGCGCAGGGCGCGCAGGCGAAGGTTGAGGATGGCTTCGGCCTGGGTATCCGTCAGGTCCCAGCGGGCCATCATGACCTGCTTGGGCTCGTCCTCCTCGCGGATGATACGGATGACCTCGTCGATGTTGAGATAGGCGATCAGGTAGCCGCCCAGGATCTCCAGGCGCCGCTCAATCTCGGCCAGCCGGTGCCGGGAGCGCCGGACGAGGACCTCCTTGCGGTGGTCGAGCCACTGCTGCAGCGCCTCCTTCAGCGAGACGATGTTGGGCACGCGGCCGCGCGACAGCACGTTCATGTTGAGGCTGAAGCGGTTTTCGAGCTCCGACAGCTTGAACAGCGATTCCATCAGGATGGCCGGATCGACACTGCGGCTCTTGGGCACCAGAACGACGCGGATGTCCTCCGCGCTCTCGTCGCGGATGTCCTCCAGCAGCGGCAGCTTGCGCGCCATCAGGAGCTCGGCGATCTTTTCGATCAACTTGGCTTTCTGCACGCCGTAGGGGATTTCCGTGACGACGATCTGCCAGGTGCCGCGCCCCTGGTCCTCGACGGACCAGAGTGCCCTCACCCGGAACGAGCCGCGGCCGGTCTTGTAGGCCTCCACGATCGTCTCCCAGCGGTCGACGATGACGCCACCGGTGGGAAAATCGGGGCCGCGCACCATGTTCTCGTCGTCGTCCTCCGGGTGCGGCGTCTGGGTGAGCAGGTCCTCGACCGTCGCATCGGGATGGTCGATCAGGTGGAGCGAGGCCTTGCAGAGCTCCGCGACGTTGTGCGGCGGAATGGAGGTCGCCATGCCGACGGCGATGCCTGTCGACCCGTTGGCGAGCAAATTCGGGAAGGCGCCCGGAAGAACCGTAGGCTCCTCGTTCTCCTCGTTGTAGGTGGGGCGGAAATCGATCGCATCCTCGGTGATGCCGGACAGAAGCTCGGTCGCCGCCTCCGTCATGCGCGCCTCGGTGTAGCGCATGGCGGCGGCGTTATCGCCGTCGATGTTGCCGAAGTTCCCCTGCCCGTCGACCAGCGGGTAGCGCACGGAGAACGGCTGCGCGAGACGCACCAGCGCGTCGTAGATCGACTGGTCGCCATGCGGATGGAACTTGCCCATGACCTCGCCGACGATGGAGGCGCATTTGGCGAAGCGCTGGTCGGGATTGAGGCGCAACAGGCGCATGGCGTGCACGATGCGGCGATGCACGGGCTTCATGCCGTCGCGCACGTCGGGCAGCGCCCGGTGCATGATCGTCGACAGCGCATAGGCGAGGTAGCGCTCCTCGAGCGCCTTCTTCAGATCGACGGGCTCGATACCGTCGCCATCGCCATCGCCGGACCCGGGCGGAATCAGGCTTTTTCCCATGTCCGGGGGTTAGCGGAGCCGGCCCGCCGCGGCAAGCGGGAACGGATTGCCGTCCCCAGCGGATATGCGGGGAAACGCCATGCGGGCTCCACCGCCACGAAACGGCAACGTTGCGATGCGATCCGAAAGGTCCCCGGAACGCCGACGCGGGCGCCGTGGTGGATCAAACACGGGAGTGGCATAGTTTACAGACGGCGGCGGCTTGCGCGGGCAAGGACATCATACGGTCGCTTTTTCTTCGATTGATGAGAAAAGAAACGCACGGAAACCTCAGGGAACACATCATGACGCTTCACAAATCCAGGCTCAGAACCCTCGCCATCAGCGGCCTGCTCGCCGCTCTCGCGCCGCTGCCCGCCTTCGCCCAGAGCGCCGACGAGGTCGCCGCCCGCCTGAAGGCCATGTTCGAGAAGCAGGGTGTCCAGGCTTCCTGGGACGATGTGAGCGGTTCGGGTTCCTCCGTCATGCTGCAGGGCGTGACGATGAGCGCCCCGGGCGAACAGGAAAAGATTGCCATCGGCGACCTCGACCTCGAGGACGTTCGCCAGGATGGCGAGACGATCATCGTCGGGACGCTGACGCTGCCCACCTATTCCTTCTCCGGGGAAGGAGTGGAGGTCGACATGAGCGACATGTCCATCTCGGAGCTGCAGCTGCCGCCGCAGGACACGACCGACACGATGAATGACATCGCGGTCTACGATAGCGCCGATATCGGGTCCCTGAACGTCTCCTACGCCGGCAAGGACGTCTTCTCGCTGCAACAGCTTCATACCGAGATGACGGGCGGAGACGGCGCGCCCTATGCGTTCAGCGGCGCCGCGGAACGCTTCAGCGCCGACCTGTCGTCGATCGAGGATGCCAAGGCGAAGGCTGCGCTCGCGAGCGCAGGTTACGAGACGCTCGCAGGCACCTTCGAGATGGCGGGAAGCTGGGATCCCCAGAGCGGCAGGCTTTCGCTCGACCAGTACGACATCGCGGTCGACGATGCCGGCACGCTCGGCTTCACCTTCGAGATCACCGGCTACACGCCGCAGTTCATCGCCGCATTGCGCGAGATGCAGACGAAGATGGCCGAGACTGAAGGCCAGGACAACTCGGCGCAGGGCATGGCGATGCTGGGCCTGATGCAGCAGCTCAACCTGCACGGCGCCACGCTGCGCTTCGACGACGACACGCTGACCCAGAAGGTGCTCCAGTACTTCGCCAACCAGCAGGGCGCCAAGCCCGCCGACATCGCCAACCAGGCGAAGGCCGTGCTGCCCTTTGCGATGATGCAGGTCGGAAACCCGGAACTGACGGCCCAGGTGAGCGCGGCGGTGAACGCGTTCCTCGACAATCCCGAGAGCCTGGAAATCCGCGTCGAGCCGGAGAACCCCCTCCCGTTCGCCATGATCGCCGCCAGCGCCATGACCGCACCGACGTCACTGCCACAGCAGCTCGGCGTGGGGGTGTCCGCGAACGAGTAGCGGCGAAAAAGGCGCAATCGAACGCCGGGTTCAATCGTACCCGGCGGCCTCCCCCGTTCTCAGATGCTGTGCAGCCTGCGCCATTCGCGGCAGGTGAGGTCGAGGATGGCGAGGGCGCCGGCGCGCAGGTCGTCCGGGGTCAGCGTGTGGGCCGGCTTGTCGCCGGTGAGCGGGACGTGGACGAAGCCGCTGATGGCGGGGGCGAAGCTCTCGCAGGCCTTGGCGCGCGACAGCATGAAGACCGTGTTGCAGAGATAGCCGCCGGCGTCGTCCGACCATTCGACCGGCAGGTTCATCTCCGCGAGCCGGTCATGGATCGCTTGCAGCGGCAGGCCGGAGTCCAGCGTGTCGGGGCCGGCGCAAACCTGTCCGGCGTCGCGCAGGGCGCCGGAATTGTCTGGGCGGTCGGCAGCGAAGCGGTTGCGGGCAAGCCGTTCCAGGCGGAAGCCGGACGCCTCGTCTGCGAGGCCGAAATGGATCGCGACGTCGGGTGCGAAGTCGCGTCCGAGTTCGGACAGGCGCGGCCCGACGACGGCGTAGTCGACCGGAAGGACCGCGGCGCGGAACGCCTCGACATGCTCCAGATGGTCGACCGGCGGCTCCTCCGTCAGGCTCTTCACCAGCCACTCGGTCGGGTTCACCGGCGCGCCCGGGAAGGGCTCGAAGCCGGTGACGAGGACGCGCGGGCCGGCAGCCATGGCCTAGCTTTCCTTCTTGACCGGATTGACGCGCAGCGAGAGTTCGCGCAGCTGCGTCGCCGAGGCTTCCGAGGGCGCGCCCATCAGAAGGTCCTGCGCCTGCTGGTTCATCGGGAACATGGTGATCTCGCGCAGGTTCTTGGCGCCGACAAGAAGCATCACGATGCGGTCGATGCCGGCCGCCATGCCGCCATGCGGCGGGGCGCCGTACTGGAAGGCGCGGTAGAGGCCGCCGAAACGCTCCTCCACCACGGTATGGTCGAGCCCGACGATGCCGAAGGCCTTGACCATCACCTCAGGCAGATGGTTGCGGATGCCGCCCGACGCGATCTCGAAGCCGTTGCATACGAGGTCGTACTGGTAGGCCTTGATCGACAGCGGCTCCTCGGTTTCCAGCGCCCCCAGCCCGCCGCGCGGCATGGTGAAGGGGTTGTGGCCGAAGTCGATGCGCTTTTCCTCCTCGTCCCATTCGAAGAAGGGGAAGTCGACGATCCAGGCGAGCGCGAAGCGGTCGCGGTCGACGAGGTTCAGTTCCTCGCCCGCCCGCGTGCGGGCAGCACCTGCGAAGGGATAAAATTTCTTCGGGTCGCCGGCGGCGAAGAAGCAGGCGTCGCCCGGCTTGAGGCCGAGTTGCACGCGCACGGCTTCCGTGCGTTCCTCGCCGATGTTCTTGGCGATCGGGCCGGCGCCTTCGACCTTGCCGTTCTCCTCGCGCCAGAAGATGTATCCCAGGCCCGGCTGCCCCTCCCCTTGCGCCCACGAGTTCATGCGGTCGCAGAAGGCCCGGCTGCCGCCGGTCGGCGCGGGAATGGCCCACACGGCCGCTGCCGGATCGTTGGCGAGGATGTTGGCGAACACCTTGAAGCCGGAACCGCGAAAGTGCTCCGAGACGTCCTGCATCTCGATCGGGTTGCGCAGATCCGGCTTGTCGGAGCCGTATTTCGCGATCGCCTCGTCATAGGCAATACGCGGAAACTCCTGCGTGACGGGCTTGCCGTTGGCGAAGGCCTCGAAGACGCCGCGCAGCACGGGCTCCATGGTGCCCAGAACGTCGTCCTGTTCCACGAAGCTCATCTCGAGGTCGAGCTGGTAGAACTCGCCCGGCAGACGGTCGGCGCGCGGGTCCTCGTCGCGGAAGCAGGGCGCGATCTGGAAATAGCGGTCGAAGCCCGACATCATGATGAGCTGCTTGTATTGCTGCGGCGCCTGCGGCAGCGCGTAGAAGGTGCCGGGATGGATGCGCGAAGGCACCAGGAAGTCGCGCGCGCCCTCGGGCGAGGACGCGGTCAGGATCGGCGTCGAGTATTCGGTGAAGCCCGCCTCGCCCATGCGCTTGCGCATCTCGGCGATGATCTTCGTGCGCTGCACGATGTTGCGGTGAAGCGTCTCGCGGCGAAGGTCGAGGAAGCGGTACTTCAGCCGGATTTCCTCGGGATAGTCAGGCTCGCCGAAGACCGGCAGCGGCAGTTCCTTCGCGGAGGACAGCACCTCGATCTCCTGCGCGAAGATCTCGATTTCGCCGGTCGGCAGGTTCTTGTTCACGGTCTCGGGCGAGCGGGCCTTTACCTTGCCGTCGACGCGGATGACCCACTCGCCGCGCACCTTCTCGGCGGTCTTGAAGGCGGGCGAATCGGGGTCGGCGACGATCTGCGTCAGGCCGTAATGGTCGCGCAGGTCGATGAAGAGGAGCCCGCCATGGTCGCGCACGCGGTGGACCCAGCCGGACAGGCGCACGGTCGACCCTTCGTCGGACTTTCGGAGTTGAGCGCAGGTATGGCTGCGGTAGCGATGCATCGGAATTCCGGTCTTCTCGAGGAACGGTCACGGGGCCGTCGGCGCGACGCGCCCGGCCCCTCAAATTCGCGCGGAAAAGCGCATGCAGGCCGGCTTTTGTCAAGGATGCGACCCGAAGGCCGAAACCCTGCCGCATTCTCAACCGAATAGGGCCGCGTGGTACAATAAGCCAGTGGTGGCGCGGTTCATCATCGCGCCCCGTTCGCTTCAGCATGCAAAGTTCCGATGTCCGCCATCCGGCCGCTGATCCCGCTCCTCATAGCCGCCGGCATCCTGCTTGGCGGCAACGGCCTGCAAGGCACCCTGATCGCGCTGCGGGGCGCGCAGGAGGGGTTTGAGCCATCGACGATCGGGCTGATGGGGACGTCCTATTTCGGCGGCTTTCTGCTTGGCTGCCTGGCCGTCACCCGCATCCTGAAGGCCGTCGGGCATGTGCGGGCCTTCGCGGCGCTCGCCGCCATCGCCTCGGTCGGCACGCTGCTCCTGGTGCTTTTGATCGATCCGCTCGTGTGGTCCGCGATCCGTTTTGCCAGCGGCTTCTGCTTCGCCGGCCTCTTCACGATCATGGAGAGCTGGCTGAATTCCGGCGTCTCCAACGAGAGCCGGGCGCGCGTGCTGGCGCTCTACCGCATCATCGACATCGGCTCGGTGACGGGCGCGCAGTTCCTCATTCCGGCCATCGGCGCCGACGGCTTCGCCATTTTCGCCGTGATGTCGATCATGATCACGCTGTCGCTGGTGCCGGTCTCGCTCGGCGACCGCTCGAACCCGACGCCGCCGGAGGACGTCAGGCTCGACCTCGGGCGCGTCTGGCGGATCTCGCCGCTCGGCTGCATCGGCTGCATTGCGGTCGGCGTGACCAACAGCGCGTTCCGCACGCTGTCGCCCGTCTATGCCGAGGCGATCGGCATGTCGGTCGCCGACATCGTCATCTTCGTCAGCGCCGGCATCATCGGCGGCGCCATCATCCAGTATCCGCTCGGATACCTCTCCGACCGCTGGGACCGGCGCAAGGTGTTGCTCCTGACCACCGCCGCCTCGCTGGGCGCCGCGCTCGCCATCGCGACGGTCGCCGGGACCGACCGGCTCATGAACTTTTCGCTGGTGTTCGTCTTCGGCTCCTTCGCCATGCCGCTGTTCTCGCTGTCGGCCGCGCACGCCAACGACCGCGCCGGAAAGGGCGAGTTCGTGCTCGTCAACGCCGCGCTGATGCTCTTTTATTCCTTCGGCGCGATCGGCGGCCCCATCGCCGCCTCGGCCGCCATGCAGGCGCTGGGACCGCGCTATCTCTTCGTCTTCTCGGCCGCCGTCTACGTCGTCTTCATCGGCTTCATCCTCTACCGCATGGGCGCGCGCGGCGGCGTGCCGGCGGCACGGCGCGGAAGGTTTACCGCGCTGCTGCGGACCTCGACGGTGTTTTCGAGGCTGGCGCGGCGGGGTGGGGCGAAGAGCACGGGGGATTTGCGGGGGGATGGGGGCTAGGTGTGGTGGTGCGGCGCTATCTGGCCGGGCCGACGAGAAGCGACCTCGTTACTCACGAAGAGTATGGTTTGCCAGCAGCCCGAACCCCGCCGTTAGAACAGCGTTCGGATTTCGGTTCTAACGCGGCTCGATTGCCCACCGCCCGCATCTGGAAATGAAGTTTGAAATGCGGACGTTCGGCCGGCAGAATGCGAACGTGGATCGGTCATTCCGGCATGATCGCCTATTGGATCGGCGCTCGGGAGCACGCGACAAGCTTCGGGCTTCGCGGTTGCGGCGACGTCAGGCGGCTGGCCTGAGGCGTCGATGAAGGTAGTTCTCATCGAACCCTGCGATCTGGACGAGCGCAATCGGATCGATGATGGTCAGGCTGCCGCGTTGCAAGGTCATGGCGCCCGTCTTGCGGAGTTCCTTCAAGACGCGGTTGAGATGCACCGGAGTCATCCCCAGTGAATCCGCCAACAGGAGCTGCGACAAGGGAAGCTCCAGATGGGCGTTCGCGGTGATTCCGATGTTGCGGGCCCGCAGATAGAGTTCGCACATCAGGTGAGCGACCCGCTCGATGCTGCAGCGACGGCCCATGCTGGTGATCCAGGCTCGCATCGTGCCCTCATCGACCAGTTGCGCGATGTACATCGCCTTGGCGATCCTCGGATGCCGATCCATCATCGCGTCCATCTCGCGACGGTCGATCGTCGCGACGACTGCCGCGGTGATCGTCTGGATGCTGTGGTCCATTTCTCCAAGAAGGCCGATATGCAGGTCGCAGCAATCCCCCGGCATGAGATAAGCCAGGATTTGCCGGGTCCCGTTCGGAAGGATCTTGTATCGGCAGGCCCAGCCGGCGAGGATGACGAAAACCGGACCGGGGCGGTCACCCTCCCGGATCAGATCCTTGCGGGCATCGACGTTGCGCGCTCCCTCAGTCGCCGCCACCAGGGCGGCAATCTCATCATCACCGAGATTATCGTACCCCTGCAACTTTTCGACGAACCGATTGCCCATATCGCATCGTCCCACGTCGCGATAAGGTTTGATATTGTTCAAAGTTAATGTCGAAAGTTGATTTAGATGATGGCAATCGAGCTCTCGGCCTCCTACAGTCCGCCGATCGCCGGACTGGATTCATGGCCCCGGCGCCTGGGAGATGAAGTGCTCTCGCCAATGCGAGCGAAGGGCATGGCAACAAATATCGTCAACAACCATCAGGCGACGACTCACGCCGCATCGGACGGTCCCGACGCGCATGGGCAGGCTGCATTGCTCCTCGTCGAGAGCTTGATCCATATGCTTGTCGCGCGCACGGTGATCAGCGTCGAAGAGGCAATCGAGGTCGTCGAGACCGCTGCCGAGGTGAAGGCGGAAGTTGCTGAATCTCTGGGCGATTCCCCGGACCGGCTTAGGCACTCCCTCACGCTTCTCCGGAAGATTTCGCACAGCCTGAGCCAGGACCTCCCGTGAGATTGACTTACTGCGCCCTTAGGCGGGGTGGACAGGCAGAAAACGACTGACCTTGATCCATGTTGCAATGGCATCGTTCGTTACTCTGTATGCTGGTCTTCGTTGTACAGCAACGGAGACTCCGATGGACTATTTCAACTTGGTGCCCCTTACTGCCATCGACCCTGTTCTTGAGCAATCGATCTCCGCGGCGCTGCTGGCCTACCAGCCTCACACCCGCGCCATTTCCGTGAACCACATTCGCGAGACGGTGCTCTTGATTTACCCTACGTGCGAAGTACCGGTGGTGATCCTCAACAAGCACATCGGTGACCAGGCGATACGAGGCGGCTACAACGTTCATTTCGACGGAGAGGGAGTTTCGGCTCTCGATCTCGCGTCGGAATAATTTCTTCGAACGATATAATTTGTTCCTGATCAAACAGGGCGGAATGGTGTCGTTGGTGGACCGTTGGCCACCAACTTGGCCGTCAATCTCAATGGGCAAGTCCGCTTTCGGGAACACAGGGATCTGAGCCGAACGGCCGGAACGCGGGCGCGTTGCCGACGAGGTTCCGTCACTCGGTGCAGGTCGGCTTCGTCGATGGGGCCACCCGAAAACCGCCATACCCCTTTCCCGCCCCCTTTCCGTCTCCCTCCCCGCCCCCCGTCAAATTCCCGCCACAAGATGAAGACTCTTCGCTTTCGATATCCTAAAAACCACGCATGCACCTGATCACGTCCCCCGACGAGCTTGCCGCCGTCATCGCCGAACTCTCCAGATCCCACTTCGTCACTGTCGATACCGAATTCATCCGGGAGACGACGTTCTGGCCGGAACTGTGCCTGATCCAGATGGCGGCGCCGGGGGTCGAGGCGCTGGTCG